>CAZETQ010000076.1:14071-26778 GCA_964515165.1 uncultured Solibacteraceae bacterium
TGCAGAATCGGAAACGTCACCAGCCGGTAGTTTCCATACTGCCGGCAGGTCATCTTTTCTCCGTTCACCCACACTTCCCGAGCCCGCGGCGCCCACACCCGGATCGGATCCTGAATCTCCCCAGCCAGCCGGATATCCAGCCGCGTTTCCCGAAAGTGAAGTTCCACCGGAACCCTCGCCGGCAAGGACAGCACCGGCGTTTGCACCAGCATTGCGAGAATCCCAGCCCACATGAAGTCTAGAATAAGCGTGCATGCTTTCTTTGGTTTTGTTGGTGGTGGCTCAGTACGATCTGGTCTTACAGGGCGGGCGGGTGATCGACCCCAAAAACAACGTCGATCGAGTTGCTGATGTAGCGATTCAGGCCGGAAAAATCGCCTCCGTTGGCGCGAACCTTTCCGGTAAGAAGAATATCGATGTCAAAGGCCTGATTGTCACGCCGGGGCTGATTGACATTCACGCCCACGTCTTCCACACAACCGGCATCCAGGGAGCGTGGGCCGGCGAACTAAGCATTCGCCCGGACGACTTCAGCTTCCGCACCGGCGTGACCACCATGGCCGACGCCGGCAGCTCCGGTTGGCGCAATTTTCTGCAGTTCCGGCAGACGGTCATCGACCGCGCCGAGACTCGGATCTTTTCCTTCATCAACATCGCCGGCCTGGGAATGATTACCGACGTCACGGAGCAGGAGGATTTCAATCCTGAGGAAGTGGCGAAGCTGGCGAAGAAGCATTCCGACGTGGTCGTCGGCGTAAAATCGGCGCACTACCAAAAGCCGGATTGGGAATCGATCGATGCGGCGCTGGAGGCCGGCAAGCTGGCGAACATCCCGATCATGGTCGACTTCGGATATTTCCACGTCGAGCGGCCCTACTGGAAGCTGGTGACCGAGAAGCTGCGTCCGGGCGATATCTCCACGCACATGTTTCGCGGGCCCGTCCCGTATGTCGGCCCGGACGGGAAGCTGCTCGACTATCTCCGAAAGGCTCGCGAGCGTGGGGTAAAATTCGACGTCGGACACGGCGGCGGAAGCTTTGTCTTCCGGAATGCCGCTCCCGCCATCGCCGCCGGATTCTATCCCGATTCGATCTCCACGGATCTGCATACCGGCTCGATGAACGCGGCCATGATGGACATGCCGACCACCATGAGCAAGCTGATGGCGCTGGGCGAACCGTTGGTCGAAGTGATTCGCGGATCCACCTGGAATCCGGCGCAGGAAATCCGGCATGAGGAAATCGGTCACCTCACGCCCGGGACCGTTGCGGACATCGCGGTTTGGAATCTGGCCCAGGGAGAGTTCGGGCTGACCGACTTCGCCGGAGGCGGAATGAAAGCAAAGCAGCGCCTGATCTGCGAGATGACGCTCAAAGACGGCAGGATCAAATGGGATTGGAACGCCCGGGCGTCCGAAGACTGGCGCAAGCTGCCGCAGGGTTATGGCGTGCGGCCTGTCGACAAAGTCGTGCTGCCGCCGAAATAGTTCAGACGTCGAGAACGACGGCGGCGACCGGCTCCGACCCGACGGGGATGATCGTGAACAGCGGCGCGGCCTTGGTCCGGCGGCCGGCCATCGCATCGACGCGGATGACCGCCATATCTCCCGATTCGCGGCTGAGCACCAGGGCGAAGTTGTTATCCGGAGTCACGACGATCGACTCGGGGCCCCGGCCGACGGGGACGGCGGCGCGTACCCTCTGCGTCCGGATATCGACGGCGGTGACGGCGCCGGCGTCGGTGTTGGCGATGAAAAGAAAGTCGGGGGATGTGGAAGTCGCCATGGCTCCCGGGGAATGTCCGGCAAGGATCGTTCCGGCGACCTGTGTCTGGAACGGATAAACGACGGCGACGGCATCCATGCCCGAGCCGGTGATGAAGAGCTGGCCGCCATCGTGTTTGAAACAGAAATGTTCCGGCCGTACGGCCAGTGGAAGATCCACCACCTGCCCGCCCAGGTCGTTAAACACGCGAAGCAGTTGATCGGCGGGACTGGCGGCCAGCACCAGCTTTCCATTCTTCAAAAAGACGGCGGGGCCGGACACGTCGCCGACTCGCCGCTCCCAAGCGACCCGGCGCTGCGTGAGATCCACCAGGGCGATGCGGCCGGCCTTCATCCGCAGGATCGCAAATGGAGTTTCCGGCGACAGCTCGAAGTTCTCCACGCCTTCCGGCAATCCGATGATGGACTCGGGCACGAGGGAATTTAAGTCCACGCGAATGAGCTTGCGCTCCGCCGATGAGAGGATCCAGGCGGAGCCGTCGGGAGCGACGCGGATTCCGGTAGCGGTTTGCGTGAACGAGCGCGACGACTCCGCTTTCAGAGTCCCGAGCGCGATCTGGTGCAACAGGCCGTTCTCCGGTGTCAGGGCATAGACGAATGGCCGCGTGGGATGGGCGACGATGGCTCGCGGGTTGCCCGACAGGCGGATGTGCCGAACTACCGCAAATGCCTGCAGATCCACGGCCGCCACGGCCTGGCCGGCCGAGTTGGCGACGAAGGCAAAGCCGCGGTATCCAGTGGCCTTTTTTCTCTGGCAGCCTGCCGCTACTGCGAGTGCTCCGATAAAATTACGACGATCCATATGTTAGTCTTGAAAGGGTTTCGCCCTCTTGTTCGGCTCGCAGCTCATTGCCGCCCGCAGTGCCGCTGCCGATTCCTTCATCAATGAACTATAGGTCTCTTTTCAGTTTATTTTCGTCCGATCTGGCTATCGATCTGGGCACAGCAAATACGCTCGTCTACGCGAAAGGGAAGGGAATCGTGGTAAACGAGCCTTCCATTGTTGCCATCAACAAGGTTACAGGCGAGGTCGAGGCGGTTGGAAAAGAGGCGAAAGAAATGCTTGGGCGTACACCCGGCAACATCGTCGCCATCCGGCCGATGAAGGATGGAGTCATCGCCGATTTTAAAGTCACTGAACGGATGCTCAATTATTTCATCCACAAGGCGCATGGACGGAAGATGCTGGTTCACCCTCGCATCGTCATCGGTGTGCCGAGCGAAATTACGCAGGTGGAAAAACGGGCGGTCATCGACTCGGCCTATCGCGCCAAGGCGAGCGAGGTTCACCTGGTGGAGCAGGCGATGGTGGCGGCCATCGGCGCGGGACTGCCGATTGTCGAGCCGGGCGGAAACATGGTCGTCGACATTGGCGGCGGCACCACCGATATTGCGGTCATCTCCCTTTCGGGAATCGTCTACTCGCGCAGCGTCCGGGTGGCGGGTAACGAGATGGACGACGCGATCATGCAGTATTTGAAGCGGAAATATAACCTGCTGATCGGCGAGCGAACGGCGGAGCAAATCAAGATCACCGTCGGATCCGCCTATCCGCTGGACCGTCCGACCACGATGGAGATCAAGGGACGGTCGTTGATCGAGGGCGTGCCCCGCACGATTACGGTGGACGATAAGGAGATTCGGGAAGCACTTTCGGAGTGCATCGCGACGATCATGAACGCCATCCGCGTCGCGCTGGAGCGGACGCCGCCGGAATTGTCCGCCGATATCTCAGACCGCGGCATTGTTCTGACGGGCGGCGGAGCGCTGATCAAGAACCTGGACAAGAGAATCCGGGAAGAAACCGGCCTGCCTGTTTCGATTGCCGACGACCCGCTGGCCAGCGTGGTGCTCGGAACGGGTAAGATGCTAACAGACTTCAAGTTGTTGCGGCGCATCGCGATCGAGTAGCGCGAATTTCCGCGGCGTTGCAGTGCCGCGTGCTCGAAGGACTGGCAAGGTGGATCTTTTACACCGCTACCGTTCGCTGACGGTTCTGGTGGTCGCAATCCTCGCTCAGCTTGTTTTGCTGGCGTACCAGGTGAAGACGAACCAGGACACCCGCCTGATTCGCGTCTGGGCGGTCACCGCGGTGACGCCCCTGGCCCGCGTCCTGGAGGGGATTCGCGGTAACACCACTCAATTCGTCGGGAACTACGTTGTTTTATCGGGAGTCCAAGCGGAGAATCGGCGGCTGAAGGAAGAATTGGGCAAGCTGAAGCTGGAGAATCAGTACCTCAAAGCGGAGCTTTCCACGGCCGATCGTGCCCAGGCTCTCGCGGCCTTCCAAAAGCACACACCGTCGAAGACGGTCGCCGCTCGCGTGATCGGAACTTCTACCGGAACGAATTCAAAAGTGGTCTTTCTGGATCGCGGATCGTCCTCCGGTGTCTTCAAGGGAATGGCGGTTGTGACCCCTGATGGAATTGTCGGAAAGGTTATCGCCAGTTACCCGACGGCGGCGCAGGTGCAGTTGATCACCGATCCGGGGTTTGCCGCGGGTGTGGTGTCTCAGAAGAATCGAGTCATCGGGACGTTAAAGGGGCAAGGCCGGTCGGATTGCATTGTGGACTACGTGCAAATTGAGCAGCAGGTCGATGTCGGCGAATGGTTCTACACTTCGGGAGACGATCGAATTTTCCCGAAGGGCCTTCCCGTTGGCCAGGCAAGCGTGGTGCGTTCGGGCAAGACTTTTAAAGATATCTATCTGAATCCAGCCGGATTTCAGCGCGGTCTGGATGAAGTGCTGATCATTGTGGAAGGCATCCACCAAAGAATTCCCGAGGATCCGGCAGCCGCTGTTTCCGGCCCGGTTCGGATGCTTCCCCCTCCTCCGGGTGCAGCTCAAAATGCGGAAAACGCCAGCGCGGCAAAATCGTTGTTGACGGACGCGGATCGCCTGAAGGAGAAATATCGGGAGATCGGCGAGGGGCAAAGCCACAAGTACGGGGAGGGCATGACGTCCCCGAATTTCAACAAATCTCCTATGCCGGCGGCGCCCAAAGCGGTTCCGTCCACACCTGCTCCGTCGGGTGCCACGAAGCCGCCGCAAACCGCGCCGCCGGCCCATCCGCCAGCGGCAGCGCAACCGAAAGCGCCGGCAGTTTCGCCCTGACCATGACTGAGTATTCCGAACATGTGCTGGTCGATTCTCCGCGGCGCAGCAAGCCTTCGAAGTTCCGGCCCACCGCGCTGCTGCTGGTGCCGCTTGCCGCCATCCTGTTCCAGGTCTATCTGCCCCGATTCTGGGAATACTTCGGCTACCTGGAGCTTCCGCTGCTGGTCACGGTGTATTTTTCGCTCATGCGGCGCCAGCCGATTGCGGGGATTTTGATCGGCGGAACGATTGGTCTGGCGCAAGACTCTCTCAGCCACTTGCCGGTGGGGATGTTTGGAATCGTCAAGACTTTGGTCGGCTATTTTGCAGCTTCCGTCAGCCAGCGTTTCGACGTGGACAACCCGGCGATCCGGCTGATTCTCTGTTTCTTCTTCTTTGAGTTTCACGAATTTTTCTACTGGGTACTGGCCCGCGCATTGTTGGGACAGCAGTTGGTTTTCGATCCCCCGATGACCATCGTCCGCGGCATTTTGAACGCGGCGGTGGCAATTCCGTTCTTCTTCCTGCTCGACAAGCTCCGGCAGGAAGACACTCCGCTGGGATGATTCGATTCCGGCAAATGACGGAGGCAGACATTCCGGCCGGGCTGGCCCTGTGCCGGGCTGCCGGCTGGAACCAAACCGAGGCCGACTGGCGGGTCTTTCTGTCGCTGGCCCCGCGGACGACCTCGGTGGCGACAATTGACGATGCCGTCGCCGGGACGGTTTCGATTCTCGACTACGGCAGCGGTTTCGCCTGGCTGTCGATGCTGCTGGTGGATCCCATCGCTCGGGGCCGCGGTGTGGGAACCGCGCTATTTGAACATGCTCTGGAACTGGGCGATCACATTCCCTGCATCCGTTTGGATGCCACACCCGAAGGACGAAGAATCTATGTGAAGTACGGTTTTGCGGACGAGTACGAACTCACGCGCTGGGAAGGCACTCCCGCCGGGCCGGCTGTCGCGGCAGATGCCGAATTCGATCGGGAGCGCGTCGCGCAAATCGACCGGGAGGTCTTCGGAGCCGACCGCTCCGCTGTTTTGTGGAGCGATCCGACGGCGCCACACGCCGCCGGAGAGACGGGGTTTGCCCTCGCCCGCCGAGGTTTCTTTGCGGACCAAATTGGGCCTGTCGCCGCCGGCGGCATTCATGCGGCGGCGGCGTTACTGCAGAGAGTGTTGCTACAGCTCGGTGGCCGGCCGGTGATTGTCGACGTTCCCGATAGCGCGGCCGCCATGGTTCCTCCGGGCTTTACCGGCCGAAGAAAACTGCTCCGTATGTCGAAAGGCGTGAACCCGTCTCCCGGACGTCCGGAGAGAGAATTTGCGATTCGCGGTCCGGAATTCGGATAAACCGTGTGGAAAACGAAACATACGGCTACACTATTGTTTGACGGGGATGTTTGACGGCAAGGGCGCCCTGTGAACCTATTTCCTTCGCGGCGTCGGGATCATTTGACGGATCGTCCGATCATGTCGGACGACACGAAGAGTCTTGCCGCCAAAATCACGGCATTCCAATATGTCGCGCTGGCCGTCTTCCTGTTTCTTCTCACCGGATTCTGGGACCTGCAGGTTCTGAAGGAAGGCGTTTACGCGGAAGCGGCGGAACGCAATAAAGTCAAATCGCGGCCGATTCTCGCCCCCCGGGGCAAAATTCTGGATCGGGACGGCCGGGTTATCGTTGACAACCACTCGACCTTCTCCCTGCTTCTGTCCCGCGAAAATCTGAAGGAAGAACATCTTCGGGACATCGCCGACGGACTGAGCCTGGACTATGACGAGTTATCGCAGCGGATCCACCGTTATGACAAGCGCCCGCGATACGAACCGGTCATCATCAAGGAAGAATTGACGCCCGCGGACTTGGCCTTTGTCGAGTCCCACCGCGGCCAGGACATGTTTCCGGAAATGGAGATGATCCGGACACAGCGCCGCTTGTACCCGAAGGACGGCGTGGCGGCTCACCTGATCGGCTACGTGGGGGAAGTGAGCGAAGCCGAACTCGACACTGCCGAGTACGCGGACTTCAAACAAGGCGACATTATCGGCAAGGACGGCATTGAGAAGCAGTACAACAGCACTTTGATGGGCGTCGACGGGGAGCGGCGGGTGGTCGTCGACAATCGGGGACGAGAGCGTGGAGTGCTTGCCATGAAAGAGGCTGATCCGGGGAAGCCGCTGCAGTTGACAGTTGACCTGGACCTGCAGGCTGTTGCGGAACTCGCCATGGAGAACAAGCGTGGAGCGGTGGTTGCCCTCGATCCGCGCAGTGGAGAGATTCTGGCGATGGTGTCGCGTCCGTCGTTCGATCCGAACGTGTTTGCCGGGCGGATTCCCACCAAGGTGTGGAACGAGATTATGAACGATCCGGGAAAGCCGCTGCTGAACCGCGCGGTTCAGGCTCAGCTTGCTCCGGGATCGACGTTCAAGCCCTTAATGGCTATAGCTGGTTTGGAAAGTGGCGCCATCGATCCCACCACCGCGGTCACTTGTCCTGGCGGAGCCAACTGGTACGGGCGATATTTTCGGTGTCATTCCGTTCATGGACGTGTGGAGCTTCACCGGGCCCTCGCACAGTCGTGTGATGTGTACTTCTATTCGGCCGGTAACAAAATGGGAATCGACACTATTGCGAAATATGCCGAGATGGCGGGTTTAGGCACGAAGACCGGGGTCGATCTGCCCCATGAAGCCAGTGGGCTGGTGCCTTCTACCGCCTGGAAGATGCGAGCGTATCGCCAGAAGTGGTTTGCCGGCGAGACAATTTCGGTTTCTATCGGCCAGGGAGCGCTAATCGTCACGCCGCTTCAGTTGGCAACGGCCATTGGTGGCGTCGCCATGGGCGGCGTCTGGCAAAAACCGCATCTCGTCCGGGGAGTTTCCGAGGATAAGGCACATAAGGCGAATTTGAATCTGGACAACGTGCAGCAGGTCATCTACGGAATGTATGGGGTGGTGAATGAAGGCGGCACCGGCGTCCGGGCCCGGCTGACGGGCTTGGATGTGTGCGGCAAAACGGGTACGGCGCAGCTTGCTTCGAACGATTTCCTGAAGAGTTCGGCGGGGCGCCATATGACGGATAACGCCTGGTTTGTAGCATTTGCCCCGAAATCTCCGGAGATCGTCGTGGTCGCTCTGTTTGAGGCGGGCGCCCACGGAAACCTGGCCGCGCCGGTAGCCCGGGACGTTATCAAGGCGTACTTCGACAAGAAGGCCCGCGGAAAGACCCCGCTGCCGGCACCGAATTTGACGCGGCTGATTCCAAAGACTCTGGTGCCCGCCGAAGGGCGGGAGACTCCCTGATGGCTACCGCGTCATATCGCTCGTTCCGCGATCTGGATTGGACTTTGTTGGTAATTACCTGGATTATCTGCGGGTTTGGGGCTCTTCAGATCTATTCGGCAACCCTAGACACAATCTGGAAGGACGCCTGGTGGAAGCAGATCATTTTTGTTGTCGTTGGGACGGTTTTGATGATGATTGTGTCCCAAATCGACTACCATACGCTGCTGTCGCGGGTACCGGCGATGTACTTGGCCTCCATTCTGTTGCTACTGGTGACTTTTGTGCTGGGAGCGAAAGTTTTTGGGTCGCGCCGGTGGATTCCAATTTTTGGAATGACATTCCAGGTCTCGGAATTCGCTAAAATAGCTGTCATCTTGTTGGTCGCTCGCTATCTCACTGAAGTCACAACAGAAAAGCTGGATACGCACGACCTGTTGAAATTGGCCGGATTAGTGGGTCTTCCGATGGTACTGGTGATGAGGCAGCCGGATTTGGGTACCTCGCTGACTTATCTTCCGATTCTCGCCGGTTGCGTGTTCCTCGCCGGGTTGCGTTGGCAACACGTTGCGGCCCTGGCCTTGATCGGTGCCCTGGTGCTTCCTGTGGGGTGGTTTCTGTTGAAGGACTACCAGAAGGCCAGGCTGGTGACATTTCTGGACCCGGAGAAAGATCCCCGCGGTGATGGCTACCAGGTGATCCAATCCAAGATTGCGGTGGGCCAGGGGGGCGTCTGGGGCACAGGTGTCACGCAAGGCTCCCAGACCCAGCTGCGGTTCCTACCGGTTCCGCACACGGACTTTTTGTTTGCTGCATTTGCCGAGGAGCATGGCTTTGTGGGAGTAGCAGCGGCTCTCGGTTTGTATTTTCTGCTGTCAATGCGAATTGTGCATAACGCGCAGATGGCTTCGGACCGTTCGGGTTTGTACATCTGCATGGGCGTGGTTTCTTTGTTGTTGTTTCATCTGCTTGTGAACGTCGGCATGGTTGTCGGCCGGATGCCGGTTACCGGGATTCCGCTGCCCCTCATGAGTTCCGGCGGGTCAAGCTTGTTGACGGTGTTTTTGATGCTGGGGCTGGTGCAGAGTGTTCGGCTCCGGCGTTTTGTGAATTAAGATTTGGGACGTTCCGGCTGGAAGCGTGTTTCACCGCCCGGCTGGTCCAGATAGAAAAGGATTTTCGCCAGGCGCCGTGGCCCAGAGCCCGCACTGGTATTCAGACCTGATCAGTCCTGGGCCCGGTGCTCCTCGAAGCCGCCGGCGTGTCCCGCCTAGGAGTTGCCCATGGGCAAGGAATTAGTTGTTTCCAGCGACCGCCACGAGACGAAAGTCGCTGTTCTTGAAGACGGCCAGCTGGTGGAGATTTACTTCCAGCGGTCCAATGAATACTCGCTCGCCGGTTCCATCCATAAGGGGCGCGTGACCCGGGTGCTGCCGGGCATGCAATCGGCCTTTGTCGATCTGGGCCTGGAGCGAGACACCTTTCTTTACGTTTCCGACTTTTTCGAAGAAAACGAAGATTTCGACCAGGTGGCCGATGACCGGCGCAGCGCCAGGCCTCCCCGCCGAAGCCCCGCCCCGGAGGACGCGCCGAGAGAGGCTTCCGTGGAAACGCAGCCGGAGAACGCCGTGGGCGCGGCGGAAGATGGCGGCAATTCCAACGGCCAGCCACAAGCCGGCGGGCGCTTGGACGAGCGGAATGACGAGCGGAAGGGCCGGAGGCGCCGTCGCGGCCGGGGCCGTTCGTCCGGCCGTTTTCCGGATGCGAAATTCGCCCCCGCGGCAGGTCCCGAAAACGAGCAATCCCTAGAAAACGAGCAATCCATAGCCGAGCCGGAAGAGGCCGGCCCTTCGTTGGGGGAAGAAGAGCCAATTGTGCTGCCCGGCGAATCGCTGCGAAAGTATCAGCGTGCAGGGGCGGGCAGTGGGCTTCCGCAGATTCAGGAGCCGGAGGACGATGCTTTCGCCTCTCCCGCCGGGGAAGTCCCGCAGGATTTAGTGGAGCTGGATAGCAGGGACATGCTGGCGCCGGTGCCTGAGCCGGATGCGCCCATCCATCATCCCACCCACCGGGAAGGGCAACTGTCCGTGGAGGCAATTGCCGATGAGGAAGAGATCGACAGTGTCGACGAGGACGAACCCGGCGACGAAAGTCGCTCGACCGAATTGGAAGACCGTACCGAAGGTCTGCCGGTAGAGCAGCCGGACGACGCAGAGGATATTCAGCCGGGCGAGTCCGATCCGGAGTTGGAAACTCCCGGAGCCGAGCCGCTTGACCTCCTTGAGTCCATCGAATCGGTGGACGAACTGACCGGGACGAGCGACGAAATCGATGAAACCGGGGAAGGTTCGGAAGAAGGACAGACGACGCTGGAACCGATGGTGCAGACCGCTCATCTTCGGGAACCGGCCGGACGATTTCTTGAGCAGAGGCCCGGAGGGCGCCGCAACCGCCGCCGCGGCCGAGGCGGAGACCGGCGGCAGAACCGTCCCGATCAACGCCAGGCCGGCGAGCGGCCCGCGAATGCCGGAGCCGAGCAGCGTCCGGAGCGTCCGGAGCGCGAGGACCACGGTCCTCGCGTCGAACGGACCGCGCAGACGTCCATCAGCGACCTTCTCAAGGAAGGCCAGGAAATTCTGGTTCAGATTGCGAAAGAGCCGCTGGGCCAGAAGGGTGCCCGTATCACATCGCATATCGCGCTGCCAGGCCGCTTTTGCGTATACATGCCCACGGTGGAGCATGCCGGCGTCTCCCGCAAGATCGCCAGCGACGAGGAACGCCAGCGTCTGAAGCGGATTCTGCTGACGCACCGCCAAGGGATTCCGGGCGGATTTATCATCCGAACTGCCGGCGAAGGAAAAACGGAAGCGGAGATCGCCGCGGACATTCAGTACCTCTACACGCTGTGGCTGGATATCCGTCAGAAAGCGGAAAAGAAAAAGGCTCCGGCGGTGATCTACCACGACCTGGATATCGTGGAGCGGCTGTTGCGCGATCAGCTCTCCGACGAGTTCAAGTCCATCTGGTGCGATTCCGAATCGGTGTATGAAAGTGTTCTGCGCTTTGTCCAGCGGATGATGCCGGCACTGGTCTCCCGCGTTAAGATGTTCACCCGGAATGTGCCGATCTTTGACGCATTCAGCATCAGCTCCGAACTGGAAAAGGCTCTACGTCCGAAGGTGTGGCTGAAATCGGGCGGCTACATTGTCATCAATCAGACCGAGGCTCTGGTTGCGATCGACATCAACACGGGCAAGTTTGTCGGTAAGACCGGCCGTCTGGAAGATACGATCGTCAAGACCAACACCGAAGCGGTGAAGGAGATCGTTCGCCAGATCCGGCTGCGGGACTTGGGCGGGATCATCGTGATCGACTTCATCGACATGGACGAGCGCAAGAATCGTCAAAAGGTGATGCAGGCGCTCGAAGAGGCGATGCGGACGGACCGCGCTCCGTACAAGATTCTGCAGTTCAACGATTTCGGCCTGGTGGCGATCACTCGTAAGCGCGTCAAGCAGTCCCTGGAGCGGACACTGTGTCAACCCTGCCCCGATTGTGAAGGCGCAGGCTACGTGAAGAGCGTGCAGACGGTGATCAGCGAGATTCTTGCGGAAGCTCGCAAGATCGCCTCAGCCGTCGAAGGCAAGGAATGCCTGCTGCGGGCGAATCCCGAGGTGGCAAAGGTCCTGAAGTCCACCAGTAATACCTATGTGGAAGAGCTGGAAGAGATCCTCAAACGGCCGGTTGCCGTAATTGCCGACCCGGTGATTCATCACGAGAAGTTCGATCTGTCGTGAAGCTGATTCTGGTTGCCGCAAATTTACTGGCCGCGGTGCCGGTGGATGTGCGGGTGACTTCGGAATTTGTGACGGACCGGTCGGGACGGGAGATTCTCTCGCCCGCCATTCCTAGAAACGGCTGGTCGGCGTTTCACGTCGTCGTGGAAGGTCCGGCTTTAACGCAGTTCAAGCTTTGGATCGGACAAAACCCGGAGGATGCTGTCGAAGTCGAGCTGTTTCGAGACGGCCATCGTGTCGAGACTCCCTATTCCAGCGTGGTTCCTCCGGGCGCTTCTTCCGTCGCTTTTTTGATGAAGCTCTGGGTGAACCGGGATGCTCCCGTGCGGCGGATCAAGGTCGAACCGGAGATGTGGGCGTCGGACCGCTGGCTGACCTATCCGATGGAGGTCCGTATCGTGGAGGCCACAGTGCCTCCGGGAACTCCTCCGAAACAAAGTTGGCAGCAGCATTTCTGCGGGAAAGGCGCGGTATTGCCGTTTCCGCAGGATCTGCTCCTTGCCCGGCGCAAGCCGGAAGCCGAGGTGAGACTCGTTTTCGAAAGAGCCCTGGGAAAGCCAATCGCCCAATGGTGCCGGGATTCTGTTACTCCGAAAGGCGATTGGTATCTCAATTTTCGCGACTGGTTGCTAAGATAGAGAAGAACACTCGATCGGAGAGATGGCCGAGTGGTTGAAGGCGCACGCTTGGAAAGCGTGTATACGGGAAACTGTATCGAGGGTTCGAATCCCTCTCTCTCCGCCA
>CAZETQ010000077.1:0-25835 GCA_964515165.1 uncultured Solibacteraceae bacterium
CTAGTTTGCGGAATCTCGGGACGTTGTTTCGATGGCTCCTCCCTTACGGCGCAGCGTTTGCCAACCATATGGTGGTGTGTCGCCATTGCTGACCCTAGCCTTCACGGGGCACCAGCAAAGGTGCGATTTGGCCGTTTCCCGGCAACCTGTATGGCAAATGTAGGCGTGTCGCTCGTGCCCCCGAGTCCCGAGACGGATCGGGACGGCACCCGGAAAAGGGATCGACTATGTGTCTAGAAACTTGATGAGTGCAAAGTGCATCAAATAGGTGATGGCGACTATGCAACACGAAAATCACGACGTTTACCGCTTGCATCGTGAGAAACCAGACAGTCCGGTAGCGGTGTTAAACCAGGACGGCTTTTTCATGGCAGAGTACAATCCGGTAACCGGCACAACCGCTTGGCATAGAGTCGTACCTGCTACAAAGAGGGAATCTGTGGAAAAAAGGCTTGCACAGCAGTTTCCTGTAGTCGCGGAGACGAAATTGGCCTCGAATGGTTCACGGTCGAGAAGTCGCCACTCCAAGAGGCGCGCTGCGTGAGTTAAGGACTTGTCCGTCTAGTCGACTGCGCGCTGAAATACTTTTCATTGTCCTATTGGCTACCGGGCGATCTTCAAGATTCTAGCTATATGCTCCAAACGCCAATCTGCGCCTCGACGGGTGCGTAAGGCTCGCCGGTTGAGTTCCGCCGCTACACGCCGCATCGAATGTCCGGCGTGCCGGAGGCGTCGGATCTCCGATAGTGCTCATTGCTCCTCGGGATTCGGTTCCAGGTGCTTGCCGTCGTGCGCCAATCGATAGCCGAAGGCGATGTTGCCTACTAACACCCTGATCCGCCTGCTTGTCTGTCGAGACTCGTGCGTACCCTATGGCTCTCACCGCCAAACATGTTCGCTCGACCGTACCACTTCATCCGGATAATGGCGTTTCTGAGTAATCCTTGCTCAGGAGGCCGGGCATTTGGGGATCGCCGCACCACATGCAATCGCCGCATTGATTACCTCTCAGCAGTGCTTAAAGAACTTAAAGAGCTATAGCAAGTCCATAACTGCCTCCCGTGTGGTCGCACGATTGCATGCGATTTGGCCGTGCTTCGCAGGACACGTTGAACAGAAGGAGACACCGTGACGGCCAACCAGTACGAGCACCAATTCTTACTTGAGAAGGCAATTTTTACTGACAGAGACGTTCGTCTCGAAGTGGTGAGCTATCTCGACACGCTGTACTGGGAGAATGTACGCCACAGCAACGCTGTCTATTTCTGGCGCAACATGGCATGCATCTCCGTCGCAGCTAGCGTTGCCGTCTTGATTTGGGCACTCACGTAGGAGCTGCCACAAAACCCAGCCCGCCAGATAAACGGAAGGTTGCGAATCCGAGCTGGAGCAGGTGTGAGTTGGGAGCCATTCAGAAGGTGAAAATCTTGCAGAAGTTCCAGATCTTCACCGGAGTTCTTCTGCAGCACTTTCTGGGAAGGATGGACTGATCCTCGATTGAGCCGTGCTCTGCAGTGGTCGGCCCAGGACTGTGGTTGTTCCCAAGTTCGAAAAGCCCGACCGGGTACCAAATGAACTTTAAGAAGACTTGGGAGCGGACCTTGGAAAAGGCGGGAACCTCCGCTCCACACTACCCAACTGAGTGCCGGCGGCGTAGCCGACGAGTGGGTGACACAGATGCTTAGGCAGACCGACGCAAAGGTGTTCAAGAGGTATTCGCAAATGAAGCTTCAGATGAAACGCGAAGCGTTGGCCAGACTCAATCACAAAGCGAACGAAGCCGAGACAGAACCGGTTTTGATACGGAAGGCGGCTCCGGGAGGGTTGATACAGTTCTGATACATCTTGGTCCTTGAGGGCGGGATAGGAAGATGAACCAAAGAAGCAAATCGTTGATTTTTAATGCGTGGGATTTTTAATGCGTGGGATGGTGGGCGCGCAGGGACTCGAACCCCGGACCTCCTGCGTGTGAAGCAGGCGCTCTAACCAGCTGAGCTACGCGCCCGAAGAGGGATGGCGAACCTTCAGTATATCTCGCGTGAGACACTTTTGAGCATGTCTTCCTCACCAGCGGCCGCGGAGCCGCGAAAACTGCGATGGGGAGTTCTCAGCGTCTCCAAGTTCGCGATGGCCAAGCTGCTGCCCGCTGTCCGGAAAAGCGAGCGGAACTCCATCCATGCGATTGCTTCCCGCGGTCTGGATCGCGCTCGGCAGGCAACCCATCAGTTGGGCGCCTCGAAAGCGTACGGCAGTTACGAAGAACTGCTCTCGGATCCGGAAATCGATGTCGTTTACAATCCCCTGCCCAACCACCTGCACCTGGAATGGACGGTTAAGGCCGCCGTTGCCGGCAAACATGTGCTGTGCGAAAAGCCGCTCGGAATGAACGCCGCGGAAGTGAAGCAAATGATCACCGCCCGGGACAAATTTGGAGTGCAGATCATGGAAGCGTTTATGGTCCGCACCCATCCCCAATGGCTGGCGGCCCGGGAGATCGTACGCTCGGGAGAGATCGGCGAAGTGCGGGCCTTTCTCGCCGGATTCAGCTATTTCAATATCGACCCGGCCAACATTCGTAACGTCGCCGATGCCGGCGGCGGAGCCATCTATGACATTGGCTGCTACTGCGTGACTACCTCGCGGTTCATCCTGGAGCAGGAACCGTCCCGCGTCACTTGTCTCATCGATCGCGATCCCACCTTCAAAACCGATCGGCTGGCGTCGGCCATCCTTGACTATCCCGGCGCGCAGGCGATCTTTACGGTTTCCACGCAGTCGGTACCCTTCCAAAGGACGCAGATCGTCGGGACCAAAGGACGAATCGAAATGGAAATTCCGGTCAATGCCCTACCCGACCGGCCGCAGCGAATCTTCGTGGATATCGGCGGGGCGCTGGACCGTTCCGGCATTCGCACCGTCGAATTTCCAACGGTCGATCAATACACCGTTCAGGCCGACGAATTTGCAGCCGCGGTTCTGGGAGAAAAACCCATCGCGGTTACTTTGGAAGATTCCCTGGCCAACATGCGGGTTCTGGATGCCTTGCTGCGCTCCGGCGCGTCGGGACGCTGGGAAACCCCGTGACGGCCTACTTCTTGTCGGCGGATTCCAACTCTTCCCAGATGTCCTTGTGTTCGATCCAGTCCGGGTTGTCACGGCCGCTCAGCTGAACCTCGTTTTCCTTCATCGTGCCGTGACCATAGGGGCAGATATATTCGGTCTTGGGTGGGGCAAAGATCGTGGCTTCCGCCCAGGAACCGGTATTGACCGGCATCCGTAGCCGCCGCAGGCAGCTCCGGCAGCGGTATTTCTGGTCGAGAATCGCCAGATAGACCAACCCTACACAGAACAGCGTGTAAAGCAACATGGCAAGGGTATAGGGAAGGTCATGACCGAACGGCTGGTGTCCGAAACGGACAACGGCCGGCGTCGACACCGTGATCACAGCCTTGAGCGCCGCTTTCAGAAGACTCCCCAGCACCCAGATTGCGGCCAGTTTCGATGCGAAGAAGGCCCAGTAGCGCATTTGACTGATTAGACTCCATTTCCGCTGCCAAGGTTGCCGCTATTACTTTCGTAGCAGACTTTTCACCAAAAAGAACAGGTTTGCGGGCCGTTCCGCCAGCCGGCGCATGAAATACGGGTACCAAGCGTCCCCGTATGGTACATACAGACGAAGCCGATAGCCTTTCGCCACCAGATGACGCTGCAATTCGCGTCGAATTCCATAGAGCATCTGAAACTCGAACGTTTCCGCCGGAGTCCCCCGGGCGACGGCGATCATTCGATCGTCATGCGTCGCAATTGCCGGATTCACACCCTCCTGCAATAACTTACGCGCCAGCATCGCGAAATTCCGGTCCACCGAGCTTTTGCTCTCGATCGCCACGTTTTCCGGCTCCCGGTATGCGCCCTTCACCAGCCGGACGGGAATCCGTTCCCGGCTTAACCGCTCGATGTCCCGTTCGCTGCGGTACAGATATGCCTGAATCACGGCTCGAACGCATCCACATTCCTGGTGCAATTCGCGAACGATTTGTAACGTCCGATCGACATATTCGCTGGATTCCATGTCGATCTCAATGCCGCTCCCGATTTCGCGGGCAAATTCCACCAGCGGGCGAACATTTGCCAGGCAAATAGGCACACCCAAATCCAACCCGAACTGAGTCAGCTTGATCGAGATCGTTGAGTCGAGCTTGCGGTCGGCGATGCCCTGGAGAGATCGCAGCGCGCCGTCCCGGCTTGCCGCTGCTTCCGATGCCGTGGAAACGTTTTCGCCCAGGTGATCCAGCGTGACAGCGATGCCTTCGGCATTGATGCGCTGGCAAACCGTCAGCACCTCTTCGAGTGTTTGGCCGGCGACAAACCGGCGAGTCAGCGGCTCGACGACTTTCGACGTCTCCATCCATCGCCGCAGCGTGCGTTGCCGGGAGAGGTAAAGCAGCGCGGCGCGGAGCATGACCCGCTCCCATTCTGTCAGGAGTTTCTGAAAAAGAAAGGGGCGGATCGGGAAAAACCCGCCGCCCCAACGAAGAAGAAGGATCTGAGTGATTTAAAACACGAACCGTGCGACGAGCTGGCCGAACCGGGCGTTGGACTGAAACGCCAGATCGGGCCGCAGGAAGTTGGGATTTCCTGCCAGCAGCATGTTGAGTGTGGAAGTCGTGGTCCGCGCCCGCGAATTGGCGATGCTGGGGAACCCGGCTACGTACTGCGGATGATTGAAGGCATTGTAGAACTCGCCCCGCAGCTCCAGGTAGCGCGATTCGGTAAACCGGATGGTCTTGGATGCCGCCAGATCGAAGTTGTTGATCCCGGGCAGACGGACGGTATTTCTGCCGCCATTGGGCATCACCCCTTGACCGGCCGCGATATAGCGAGCCGAAGGATCGTTCACCAGCCACCCGACGATGCGGTCTGTATTGGCGGTTCCGCAGGCGCCGGTGCCCCGGCAAAGCGGGGTCACGCCGCTGGATCGTGTAGGATCGCCATCGGGATTGATCAGGGTGCGGTCAGAGACGGGATCGCCGTTCAGGTTCGAATCGACGCCAGACTGCACCGTCCCCCACATTCCCGTTTCGGCAATATACGTTCCGGACAGCGTCCAGTTGCCGACGATGTTCTTCACCAGCCAGTTCGGGCTGGCCTTCAACCACTGTGTTTCGTAAATCCCCGACACGGAGAATCGATGGCGCCGGTCCAATGCCGACGAGGCCCGTTCCCGTGTCAGATTATTGAAGTCCTCCGGCCGTCGAGGAGCAATCAACGTGGAGTTCAGCGTCGCCGTTCCATCGTCGATGTTGTGAGACCACGTATAAGCGCCCACCATCTGGAAACCCCGGCTGAAGCGCTTATTTACCTGGACCGCCAGCCCGTGATAGGTGGAATTGCCCTGTGGCAGGAAGGCCGTTACAGGATTGACGAAGCCCGCGGCCACCATCGGATCGACCGGCGCGGTCGTCTGGATCTGGCGAACGGTCAACGGAAGCGCGTCGATTTCCGCCTGGCTCGGCCGTGACGTGAAAACCGGCACGTTCAACCCGGTTGTGGCGATCGCGGAGGGCCGGTTCAACTGGATCTGCAGCGGAAGATGAACACCCCGGCTGCCCAGGTATCGAACGTCGACCGTATAGTCGTTAAACAGCACGCGCTGTACTCCAAAATTCCATTGCAGCGAGTACGGCCGCGTCTGGTCCGGAATGAAGGCGGTCGTCAGCCGGCGAGCCGTCGCGGCGTCGGTAATCGGAAGGGCTGTACCCGGAATGCCTCCACCCGTCAGAAAGTTCGGCTGTCCCGGCCGGTCGATGTGCGCATCGACGGTGGTGAAGAATTGCGGAGGCAGCGAATTGGTTCCGAGATTCTGATAGATCTGGTCGTAGGCCATACCAAAACCGGCGCGGATGGACGTCTTTCCATCTTTCCCCGGCGAGTAGGCGATTCCGACACGCGGAGCAAAATCGGTCTTGGTGGACTGCGGTTCTCCAAACGTGATCAATCCGGGAACGCTGGAAAGCGCATTGAGACTCTGCTGCTTTGCGCCCGTCGGCACGCCGATCCACTCGTAGCGAAGGCCGAGGCTCAATGTCAGATTCGACCGAAGCTTGATTTCGTCGTTGGCAAAGAAGTAGTGCGAGAACAGGTTCCCGACGAAGGGGAATCCACCAACCGAGCGCTCCGCAAACTCAGGAGTCAGATCGGTGAGATACCGCTCCAGCGTGTTGTAGCGGTAGTCGCCGCGCTGGCGTTGCACGAAGAAGTTCGAGCTGTTGAGCTTTCGGCCGTCGTAGCCAAATTTCATCACATGGCGGCCTTTGATCCAGTTCACGTTGTTGCTCAGCTGATAGGCGTTTGCGCGAGTTCCCTGAGGATAGTTCTGATTCGGCCCGATCCCCAGGCCCAGATCCAGGAACGTCAGGTTCGGAAACGCGTCGAGACCGGGAAAGCTCCAGTCACCGATGGGCCGATCCTCCACGCGGCGGTTATATCCCAGCCGCAGTTCGTTGGTCAGGGTGGGCGAAAGAGTATGGAACCAGGTCAGATTCGCCAGGTGGCCGGTGATCTTCACCGGCGTGAAAAAGGTGGGAACATTCGCGGCGGTATCCAAACCGCTTTGCCGGTTATAGAAGTAGCGTGCCCGGATCTGATCCTTTTCCGAGATGTTGTAGTCGCTGGAGATCAGGTAATCCCAGGTGTTGGAGTAGCTGGGAGCAACCGCACTGAAGGTCCCCAACGGAATCTGCGTTCCCATCACCGTGGCCGTCCGGTTTCCGGACTGTGCCGCGGCCGGCGAAACGAACTGCTTGAAGACATCCAGGTTGGTCTTGTTCACGCCCGGCATGTTCTCGAGCGTCGAGATTCCCTGCGCCGTCGGAACGAAGATCGCTCCGGAGGCGGTGGAGGCCAGGCCGTTGGGCGTGTACTGCAGATTGCCGAAAACGAACCATTTGTCCCGCAGAACGGGACCGCCGAGATTACCGCCGAATCGGTTCTGATCGAAGCGGGGACTGTTGCGAATGCCGGCGCGGGCAAACGATTCGTCGACCGCATTCAGCATCTTGTTCTGAAAATACTCGTAGGCCGCGCCATGGAATTCGTTGGTTCCGCTCTTGACGACGGTGTTGAATTGACCGCCGGTAGAATGTCCGAACTCCGGCGAAAACTGGTTCTGCTGCAGGCTGAATTCCGACACAGCCTCGTTGGGGACATTGATGATTGGACCGGTGACGGAGCGGTTGTTGTTGTCGATGCCTTCCACCATGAAGTTGTTGTTGGTGGGCCGCTGGCCGCCGACAGAAGGGCCGGTGCCGTAGCCGACGCCGCCGGACGAGGTGACGCCCGCGTTCAGCAGGCTGAGATTGATTACTCCGAGAGCACCGGATCCGGTGAGCGGAATCTCGATCGCCTGCCGCGATCCAAAGTTATTGGTGATATTCGCGGTGGTGGTGTCGATCGTGGCCGTGGCTTCCACCACCTCGACAGTCGTCGCAACCTGGCCAATCTGCAGACCGATATTGACCGTGGCGACGCGATTGAGCTCGATCGCGAGATTCTGGACGGCCTGCTGCTGGAATCCGGTGGCCGATGCCGTTACGCGATAGCGTCCGACCGGAATGTTGTTGAAGCGGTATTGGCCGCTTTCGTCGGTCTTCGTTGTGTACTTAACGTTGGTTTCGGTATTGACCAGCTCAATCGTGGCCTCGGGAACGGCGGCGCCTCCCGGATCGGAAACGGACCCTATCAGGATTCCGTCGGCCGCCTGCCCGGACGCAGGCGAAGAATATACAAATAGAAATAAAGCGATAAACAGCGAGAAAACTCGCATGGGCACCCCCTGGCTGTGCCCCTTCCCCCACCGCGAAACGCTATGATCCTGGGGCGAGTTTAACACGGATAGGTGCGAACAGTCAGAGATTTCCATCTTTAATGAGTGGAATTAACGGGCATTTTCTCTGCAGATAAATGGGCCGGCTTGGGGACCGGCCCGTGGGGGTAAAGGAAGGATTGTTAGATATAGGCGATCACGTCGATTTCCACCAGCGAATCTCCAGGGATTCCGCCGGCAGCCGCGATCGTCGTCCGAACCGGAGGCTCGGGACCGAATCGGCCTCTGAAAACTTCGTTCATTTCCTTGTAGTCCTTCAAGTCATTCAAATAGACATTGCATTTCAGGACCTTCTGCATGGAAGAACCTGCGTTGACCAGCTCCCGCTCCACTTCATCGAGGACCGCCTTGGTATGGACCTTGATGTCGCCTTCCTTGTGATAGCCTTTGCCCGCGATGAAGAGCAGATTACCGTAGCTGACCGCGCCGGAAAACAGCGGATCCTTCGGCTTTTCGCCCTTGTAGTGGACTTTCTTTGTCGGAGTTTGAGCCTGGGCTGCCGCTCCAAGCGCGGTCGCTCCCACAGCAGCCTTTAAAACGGCCCGTCGGTTTTTCATAATGTAATTCTATGCACCGTCGGAGCTTCATTCAGTTCCCCGCCGTGGCGATGGCAGCCGGCGCCGCCACAACCGGGGACATTCCGAACTATCACGTCGTCTCGCCGTACAAGGCGGCGGGAAAACCGAATCGATTCCCTGGCCGTGTTGTGTCCGCTCCCATGCAACCCACAGCAGAGAGCGTCGCGGCCAGCATCGCGGCTTCGATGAAGAAGCTCACCGGCACGAAGGACGCTCGCGAGGCTTGGCGCGCATTCTTCACGCCGCAGGATGTCGTGGGCATCAAGATCAATTGCTCCGGCGCTCCGAAGATCATGTCGCATCCTCTGGTTGTCGGCGAGATCGCGAAGAATCTCGTGGAGTTGGGGATCAAGCCGGAAAGCATTTATCTCTACGAGAGGTTCGAGAACCAGGTCCGGACCGTCAACTACCAGGCTGTGCTACCTCCAGGTACCCAAATCTTCACCATGGAGGGCGGCGATCGCCGGCGCGCGGAGCTTCGCAATTACGACCCTCGCGTGTTCGTCGATGTCGATTTTTTCGGCGAAGAACAGACGCGAAGCTTCCTGTCGCGCCTGGTCACCGAGAAGGTCACCAAGATTATTGACGTTCCGAATCTGAAAGATCACGGAGCGTCGGGCGTCACCGGGTGCCTGAAGAATATGGCGTATGGAAGTTTTTCGAATGTCGCGCGAAGCCATCGCGAGTCCGATCGCAAGACCAACACGCTAAGCTTTATCGGCACCCTGTACAACACCGAGCCGCTTCGATCGAAAACGGTTCTCCACATCATGGACGGGCTGAAGGCGGTCTATCAGGGCGGGCCGTTCCTTCGGGACGACGCCAACGGATTCCCGCTGCATCGGGTGCTGGTGGGAACCGATCCGATTTCGCTGGACCGCCTCATGATGGACATCATCGAAAACAAGCGGAAGGAAATGGGCTTCCCGTCGGTGTGGGATCGTTCGGACGATGCGCGCACGAAAAACCAGAAGGGCGCAGGCGGTCAGTTTATCCGCGAGCCCGGACACATCGAATTCGCCGCCAGCCTCGGGCTGGGCGTCTACGACAAGAGCAAGATTTCGCTCGAGGAGATTTCTGTTTGATCGTTTCGTTATTTCTGATCGCGGCTTCCCTGCCCTCGATTGTGAATGAAGCACCGGCCGGCGCGGTGAAACTTCTTCGGCCGGGCACGCGCTCCGGACAGGTGCAGGATGCCTCGTCCTCGCGAGCTCCGTGGGTGGATGCCAATGGATGGCGGTACCGCCGCCATGCGCATCCGCAGTTTCTTTACGACGGAGTTCCGGCGAAGTGGCTGCCACTCGCCGCGGCGGAAGCTTTCGTGTATGGCGGTCCGGCCGTGATTCGCACCGATGCCGAAGGCCGCGCTGCGCTGGACCCGATGATGCAGTTTCTGAAAGGGATCGATGGAAAGCCGCTGAAGCCGGTGGCGGACATCTTTGTCTATGACGACGGCTCGCCGGCGTTGGGCGAAGTGCTGAATTTGCTATCCCGCCGGAACCTTGCGTTCGAGACGGGCGCCCAGCCGGAAGGCAAATACAAGCTGGTGGTGAAGGTGGGCACTCCGGAATTTCCGCAGGCCGATACCGTCAATCCTTCGCAGTTCGCCTATCTGGTTCGAAAGAAGCTGGGCGATGACAAACGCTCGCTGCGCATCTTCGGCAGCGAGATCATCATCGGCTATTTGACTGCCGAAGGTGGAAAAGCGCGCCTCCATCTGTTGAACTACGGCACCGATCCGATTGAAAGCTTCCGGGTGCGCGTGCTCGGCAATTGGAAGGTTGCCGGCATCCGCTCCTTCCAGGATGGTGCTCTCCAGGCCGACGAGGAAGCAATCGTCGACGGCGGAGTGGAGTTCGGCGTTCCCAAGATCACCACCTACGCCGTGGTGGATCTGACCAGGAAATAGCGCGGTGACCGCAAAAATCTTCCTGAAGCTGATCGCGGCGGTGATGGCTATCCTGGCCGTCTCGCTGGTCACCGTCGATTTGCTGGTATCCCGGATCGCCGAGACCACCTACGAAGCGACGCTGACTCGCGAGCTGGAAGATAAGTGCCGGATGTTGGCAATCGAAGACCTCACCCGGCCGCAGCCCCGGCGCATCAAGGAGATTGCGAACGCCGCCGGGGGCCGGCTGACGATCATCGATCGCTCCGGCGTAGTCATCGCGGATTCGGAAAACGACCCTTCGCACATGGAGAACCATGCCGGCCGTCCGGAGATTCGGGCGGCGCTGGACGGCCGCGTGGGCTCGATCCGGCGTCAGAGTCCCACGATGGGCGTCTCCTTTCTCTACGTCGCCACTCCGGTGGCAACCGGAGCTGTGCGCCTGGCCATGCCAATGTCCAAGATCGCGGTGCAAGTGGACGCAATTCGCCGCCGGATGCTGACGGCCACGGCTCTTGCGTTTTTACCCGCGATCCTGATTGCCGGTCTGTTCGCCCGGTATGCTTCCACAAAACTTGGAGCGATCATCAATTTCGCCGGCGAGCTGGCTCAGGGCAACTTCCGGGCGAAGCTGAAAGGCGGCGGTCCCGATGAGTTGGGCATTCTGACATCGAAGCTGAACGAAACCGGCGAAAAGCTCAGCGCGATGTTCGAGCAACTGCAGCAGGAGCAGGTGGAACTGGAGCGGTTGGAACGAATCCGGAAGGACTTCGTGATCAACGTCTCTCATGAGCTGCGGACGCCTCTTGCTTCGATCCAGGGCTACACCGAAACCCTGCTGGACGGGGCATTGGCGGATCCCGCGAACAACGTCCGCTTTCTCTCGATCATCCGCCAGAATGCGGAGCGCCTGGCGCGGCTGACCGCCGATCTGTTGACCCTCTCCCGAATCGAGCTGGGCACCACGAAGTTTCAGTTCGCGTCCTACTACATCAACACGCTGCTGAAAAACAGCCTGGACACGCTCCAGCCGCTGGCGGATAAGAAGAAGGTCACGCTGCGGTTGATTACCGCCCCGGATCATTCCGAGGTTTTCTGCGATTCCGAAGCCGTGCACCAGATCCTGAGCAATCTCATCGATAACGCCATCAAGTACACTCCGGCGGGAGGCAGCGTGACCATCTCCGCCCGCGATCTTCCGGCGAAGGTGACTCTTGAGGAAATGGTCGAAATCTCGGTGCAGGATTCCGGGATCGGCATTCCCGAAGAAGACCAGACCAGGCTGTTCGAGCGCTTTTACCGGGTGGATAAAGCCCGCAGCCGGGAGCTGGGAGGCACGGGCCTGGGCCTGGCGATCGTGAAACATTTGACACGGGCGCAAGGCGGCGAAGTTCGTGTCGAAAGCATTCTGAATCAGGGTTCTACATTCTTTTTCACGCTGCCCAGCCATGACATTGGCCTGGAAGAACGCGGCCTGATTCAGAGTGAATTAACCGTTTCGTCATAGAATTGTAATGACAACTAGGTATCGTCGGGGTGAATGAAAAAGATTGTATTAATTGAGGACGACGCCGACCTGTTCGCCCTTCTCAAGTACAACCTGGAGAAAGAGGGCTTCGCGATGGCGGGCTCCCAGACTGGCCGCGGCGCCATCGATCTTTGCCGCCGCGAGCGTCCGGACCTCATTCTGCTCGATATCATGCTGCCGGACTCGGACGGTCTGGACATTTGCAAAGGGATTCGCCAGCACCCGGAGCTGGCTCACATTCCGGTGATCTTTCTCACGGCGCGGGCTTCGGAAACCGACCGGATCGTCGGACTTGAACTGGGGGCGAACGACTACATCGTCAAACCGTTCTTCGTCCGTGAGCTGATTGCCCGGATCAAGATTCAATTTCGCGGCCAGAGCTCGGCCAATCGCGTTGTCAAATCCGGACCGCTGGAGCTGGATCGCACCAGTTGCCGCGTCCGCCTGGGCAGCGGGGAGCTGGCGCTGACCGCCACCGAGTTTCGACTTCTGGAATTTCTCATGAGCCGTCCAGGCATGGTCTTCAGCCGCGAGCAACTGCTCGATTCGGTTTGGGGACACGATCGGGCCGTCACCGATCGGACTGTGGACGTGTATATCCTCCGGCTCCGGCAAAAGATCGAGGCCGACCCCGCAAACCCCACCTTCATTCGTTCGGTGCGCGGGTTCGGCTACAGCTTCAACGAAGCGCCCCAGCACGTTCCGGAAAAGCTCACCGCCTAACGCTGTCCCCGGGCTTTTCGGAAATCGTAAATACGACCCTGTCACTCAGGAAGAAGTTGATGAGTGCGCATGCCGTGATGGCGATCAGATTCGCGGCAAGGAATGGAACTCGCAGTTTGCCCACGAGGACATACATGAACGCCATGTTTCCAGCGATCGAGACCAAGCCGTTAGCGATATTGAAGCGCAAGAAGCGAAGAAGGCGGCGCTTTATGTGGAGCTGCCGGCGATCGCCCCAGGTGAAGCGCTCATGCCAGAGAAAGTTATGGATAACCGCGCACTCCACTGCCACCACCGTCGCCAGCAGGTAGTTCCAGCGAAAGCCGCGCATCAGTAGCGCGAGCATCGCAAGCTGGACGCCCACGCCCATCAGCCCAACAAAGTTGAAGCGGAGCCAGCGGGCGAAGGAATCGCTAGTCCAGACGCTCGGCATTGTAAAGCTGATGAATGTGGCGGACGGTCATCCAGACGAACATCAGGCCCATTCCCGCGATGGCGCAGACTCCACCGGCGTCCAGCGATAGATATCTTTCGCCCGCGATGCGCGCGTACGGCCAGCGGATCAGGGCCAGCACTCCCACAGCCAGCAGGATGCGCAGTTCCGTCGGCGAAAACAGGCCGATCGAGATATGGAATGTCCCAATTGTGTACGTCGTGAGATATGCCTCCACCGACAGCATCAGGAAGGCGATGATCACGCCCATGGCAATCATTTCGCTCATCAGGCCGCTCAGCGCCATTCCTCCGGTAATGAAGATGACCGAAAGACAATCGCAGATGTGGTCCACATAGAAGCCATAGCGAGGCCTCTGGCGGTTCCGGTAACGCGCCACCGTGCCATCCAGGGAGTCCCCGAACCAGTTGAGCGCAAGCGCCACCGGAACTCCGTAGATCCAGCGAAGGTCGTCCTTGGCCAGCCAGAAGAAGCCGCCCGCGGCGGCCATGGAGATCAGCGCCAGCAACGTCAGCGTATCTGAGCCAACCCATGAAGGCATATTCCGAGCCAGCCACTGCAGTGTTGGACGCTCCAGCGGAGCCAGCAAGCTTTCCTGAACCCGCTGCGCAGTCTTAAATTCCGGCTTCGAACTCACTTGCTGCTTGCCACGGCTCGCCGTTTCGATTCGAGAGTGGTTTTTAGAGATTCTTCGCCCAGCGAGCGGATGATCGGTCCCAGCATCGCTCCCGTCCCGAACGGAACATCGCGGCTGAGAGAAATGGCATCGCATTCGGCGAGGACGCCGCCGTTTCGCTCTTCCAGACGCCAGTAGGAGTTCAGGGCCCACATAAATCCGAAGCCTTCGCCCACCGGCAGAACCTTCTCGCCGGCTTCTCCGGCATCGCGAACTTCCCGAATGCCGGTGGAGACGGAGCGGCTATATTCCCGGTTCGGAGCCAGCCGGCGGTACTCGACATCATGCTCGGTGTCGAGGATCGCGGTGACGACCTTGTGTTTTCGCAGCCGCAGGAAGATGTGGAAATTGTCGCCCTTGCGGGAAAGAATGCGGGAATCGACGACGTCCGGACTGTACAGGACCTTGTGCCGCGGATAGTCCTGGTCCACCGCGATGACCTTGTCCAGCTTGACGTTCGGGATGAAAACCGCCCCCGTCCAGTGCTGAATCATGCCGTCTTTGATTTCGGGCGCCTTTGTCTGCTCGACGACGATATCCCCCGCCAAGACTTCTTCCGCCCGCTTGGGCTGTTCGTCGACCCACAGAAATTTCGAAGCATTCTGGTTTCTCGCGGCGATTTTCGGCTCCACGGAAACAATGTATTGCTTCCAGTCGTCCATCGTGGCCGAACTCAGGTCGGCCGCTTGCGGAGTAAGTAACAGCAGGAGAGTAGGAAGAGCGGGGGGCAAATAAGCCTCGAATGGTGAAGTGGAACCGCTGGTATTCCCTATGTTATCAGCCTGGAAGGAGCTATTTCCGGGCGGTCGCCGGGGGCGCCTTCTTGAAGATCAGGATGTGCTGTCGGGGCAAGTCCGGCTTCACCGCTTCCAGGCTGAACCCCTCATCTTCTACTTCCAGCTTGGCTTCGGCGACGCTCATTTTGTGCTCCGGCCGGATCGGCACCCAGGGATCTTCCTTGCGATATTCCAGAAGCACCAGCCTTCCATCATCCTTCAGCGATTCCCGAACCTTCCGGAGCATCCGCTGCGGCTGGGAGAACTCATGATAGACATCCACCATCAAAATCAGATCCAGTTCGCCGGGCGGCAACTTGGGGTCGGTCTCGGTGCCTAACACCGTTTCAATATTCGTAAAATTCGCGCTTTCCAGTCGCTTCTTCAGAATCCGAAGCATTTCGGGCTGAATGTCCTCCGCCAGAACCTTCCCGTCGGAGCCGACGCGGCGTGCCAGGCGAACGGTGAAATAGCCCGATCCGGCGCCCACATCGGCCACCGTCATTCCCGGCTTCACCCCAATGGCATCGATGGCCGCATCCGGCAGTTCCTCAAGCTCGCGCTCGGAGCGCTCCAACCAGTCTGCCCCGCCCCATCCCATAACCGAAGCGATCTTCCGTCCGCTCTTGGGATGTTCGGCCTGCGCCCAGGCGGTAGTACCTACCAGCAACGTGGCTGCGAATTGCAGCAATAAGCGGCGATGAATTAACCTCAGGAACATAGATGCCTCGGAACTTCTTCCTGCGCCCGTCGTTCTATTGGAACGTCCTGGCCGCGACTATTTTACTTTCCTCCTGTGGAAGAAATACCGCCCAAAGCCGGGCCGCCTTTCGCATGGGCGAGCAAATGCAAGTCGGCTCTCTTATTTATAACGTCTTAGAGACCAAGTGGGTTTCGCAACTGGGGGACCTGTTGCGTCAGCGTGTACCGAAACAACGATTTCTGCTGATTCGCGTTTCGATCACAAACTCCGGCGGAAAGGAAGCCTCGGTGCCCTTTCTTTCGCTGGAAGATACCAAGGGTCAGAGCTATCCGGAGGAACAATCCGGAGAAGGCGTGGACGAATGGATGGGATTTCTCCGGACTATTCAGCCGGCTCAAACGGAAAATGGCTGGCTTGTATTCGATGTCGCTCCGGGTTCGTACAACCTTCGAGTCTCCGGCGAGACGTCCAGCGGTGACGAGCAGTCCCTGTTGATCCACATTCCGCTGAGCGTCGATAACATGAACGATGTGCTTCCCAAGGCCGCGCCGTAAACCGATTCTATTCGCTTTTTTGGGAGCTCTGTTCGCGGTTCGGGCGGCGGCTCAACCGGCGATTCGCGACTTTGTCTTCCGCCAGTTTGAAGGCGGCCCGGCCTGGGTTATGGGACAAACGGCCCGATCCGGAGACAATCTCGTTTTCAGCTTCGCCATCGGCGGCCTGAAAACTTTCGAGACCGATAACGAAGAAAAGAAGATCCGGTATGAATGGACCGCCAAGGCGCTGGACCCAAAGGGCGTCGCCTTGGCGGAGCCCGCTTCCGGAAAGCAGGAGACGGAAATCCTACCGGAAGACAAAGAATGGATTCCAAAAGTTTCCGGGACCATCAAGCTTCCCGATTTCCTGCCTGGAGGATCGTTTCACCTGACCGTTTCCGTCCGGGATGCGGTGGCGGACGTCTCCTCGAAATCGGAATTTTCCTTTCCCGTCGCGGGACCTTCCCTTCCATCCTCACTCGATTTCGCCATCTCGGAAGTTCACTTCTTCCGGGACGAATCGTCAAGCGAGGCGATTTCGCCGGTTGCCTTTCGTCGCGGAGACGCCATCTGGATCCGCTTCCAGATGAGCGGCTTCCAAACTAATCCGGCGAAAGAGATTCATGTTCGATATGGCTATGAGCTGAAGAACCCGGCCGGAAAAGTTGTCTTTTCCCAGCGGCAAGCTCTGGAAGAACGCAGGTCCTACTTCTATTCTCCGGCGTATCTGCCTGCCCTGCTGAGCTTTACGCCAGACAATAAAGTGCCGCCAGGGGAATATGCCGTGATTCTGACCGCGGAGGACGCCGTCTCCGGCCAGCAAGCTCAGTCCGAGCAGAAGTTTCGCATCGAATAAGGCCGTTTCGCGATAATGCCTGTGATGAAGGGGTTTTGGGGTCGCCCGGCATGGGTTTTGCTGCCTCTCGCCGCGGTGCTGATCTTTGCACAGTTTGGATTTCAACCCATCCTCGGGCTTGCCAACAATGGAGACTTTCCTAAGCTGCTTGGCAGGCACTCGCTGGGCCCGGTGGAATCCGAAGACACCGGCACTTTCGCCTATGTCATCCAGCACTACGAAATCAATCCCAAATACTTCTGGGAGAGTTTGCACGTTTCTTCGGAGCGCATCCCGCTGGCTCTGGCGGTCGAGCTATTTCAGTGGTCGGACCGGCCGGTATTCGATATCCGGATTATGGGAGCGATCCACGCCGTCCTGCTGCTGATCGCTTTCGCCGTGCTCTTCCACCGGTTGCGAGAGGAGCGGCCGCTGGTCCAATGGGTGACGGGCTTGCTGGCGGTGTGGATCTTCACCGACATCGCTTATGTGTCGTACCTGAACTCGTTCTATATGGACGCGAGCGCGATCGTGTTCCTGCTGATTCTGCTTGCGCTGCTGGCCAAAGCAAGGACGCCGCTGGCATGGGTGGCGGCAACGGTCGCCGCTTGTCTGTTCGTCACCGCGAAGTCGCCGCATACTCCGGTGGCGTTAGCGTTAGCCGTATATCTGATCTATGCACTCTGGAGGAGCCATCGCTGGCTGGCGTTCGCACTGCCCACTGGCTTGCTTCTCTGCGCGGGAATCTATGGCGGCATGGTTCCCCGTTATTGGAAAGCGACCGCCATGTTCGATGTCGTCTTCTTTCATCTTCTGACGCATACGGACAACGCCGACGCCACGTTAGCGGAGCTGAATCTCGACTCCAGCTACGCGAAGTACCGCGGCTTCACCGCCTACCAGCCGGAGTCGCCGACTCCCGATGAGGCTTGGCTGGAGCGATTCTACAGCCGCTGCACTCATTCCACTTTGATCCGGTACTACCTGCGCCGGCCCGGCCTGATTCTCACATCGTTCCATCACGCCTTGACACGCGAAGCGTTCCAGATTCGCCAACTGAATCTTGGCAACTACACAAAGTCCAGCGGCGATCCTCCGGCGAAGAATGCCGATTCTTTCAACTCCTGGAGCGCCTTCCGGATCTGGCTCTATCAGCTCTGGCCCTATCACGTCGTTGTTTGGTTTTTCGTTTTTGCGTTCCTATATCGCAAGCCGCTGGGAGTTCTTCTCCTTGCGATTGCGGCGATGGAGTTTTGCATGGCCGCTTTATTGGGAGCGTTGGAGACTCACCGGCATCTTCTGATCTTTCATTTGGTGACGGATGTTACTGTGCTGCTGGCGGCGTTTGAGCTGACGCGGCGCGCGGCCCTCCGCTTAGAACGGACTTCGGGTTCGGAACCGGCAGCTGTCATAACCTCACATCACATAGGAAGTCATCACAGCCCATAGGGGCGAAGTAAATCTCCCATAAACCGGCGAGTACTTCTTGCCCAAGTCGCGGCATAGCCAAACAAAGTACTGAATTTCGAGTCTCGCCGCTCGAATTCCGGAGTTGCTCCGTCTGTCCGGGAATTGATCGCGAACCGGACCAGCGCACTACCTGCCGTTAATTTGAACTTTGGCCGAGCTTGGGAGCTTCTTCGGCAAAGACCTGCCAAGCCTTCTTGGGTTTGCCCTGTTTGTCGAAATAGCCCAAGCTCGCCAAGTACGCCTTGAAATTCTCGCTGTTCCCCATTTTGTAGTACTTGGTAAAGCTCTCGACGACGGAGTTCGGCAGATCGCTCATCCATACGAAATGGGCGGCGAAGATTCGATCTCGATGCTGGCGCAGCAGGTGGAAGACGGTGCGGATGAACTGCGCCTGTTGATCCTCGGAGCTATGGAGCCGTTCGGCGGAAGAATAGCCGACTTCCTGCAAGAAAACGGGCTTAGATCCAGCCGCGCGCAACATCAGGTTGAAATCGCCGGCCGCCTCCGACGGCGGCCGGAATGTCAGATCGGCTGCCAGCGGATAGTAAGTAAAGCTGACGAAATCGCAGAGCGAAAGAAGGTCCTGGTATTCGTTTAGAGCCGGAGCGGCGAAGAACGTGAAATTTACCGAAAAGGCGGCTTCGGGAAAGAGACGTTTGGCATCGGGAAGAACCTGCTCCAGAAAACGCCGGTAGGCTTCCAGTTCTCCCCGGTGATTCTTGAAGTACTCGTTGACCTCATTGCCGATTTGCAGCCAGCGGACGCGGCCGTCGAACCGGGGAGCAATCTCCGCCAGCAGACTGCGAAACTGCTTCACGTTCCGTTCGTCGTCGAACTTGCGCTTCTGCGCGAAAGACGGCATGGAGCGGTTGTTGGTATCGACGACGCGAAGGTTAAGGGAAATGGGCCAGTTGTTGGTTTTCGACACCGTCGCCTTATGGTCCAGCTCGGCGAAGTTGAACTTCCCTTCCTTCGGTTCCAGCTCGTTCCACTTCGGCGCGTAATACAAGAACGAAGCGCCCGCCTGCCGGGCAATACCCGCGCGTTTCAGCTTGGCATCGTCGGCATAACCCTCCGGCGGCGCAGGGTTGGCATCGATGCCGATATAGACTCCGCCTTTTCGTTGCGCGACCGGAATGGAGCCGCCGCGGCCGTATCGCGTGTTATCGGGCGGCGCAGGTTCCCGGCGGCGGGAGACCTCGGCATTCGCGCCCGAGCCGCCGCCTCCCGGACGAAAACTTTTCAGCAGAAACGCATCGCGGCCCTGCCCGAACTGCACCGGCCCGACGCCGGGGGCAAACGTCCAGAACGTGTCGGTTTTCTTCGTGTCGCGCGCCCGGATCGTCACGGCGTTTTCGTACTTCCCCGCCGGAGCATTCACGGTGGATTTGCGCAGCACCGTCATCGTCCCCAACACATTCGACCAGCTTTCGCCCGGGTTCTTCGAGAAATCGAAGTATGCCGTGTCTGGCGGCATCGTCATGACGCCCTGCCCCATGTCCAGCGAATCCAGCAGAATCTTCGCGCCCGAGACGCGAAATCCGAACGTCGCCTTCACCCAGGGGTTATCCCATTTCACCTGGAAGGTTTCGCCGCTGCGCCCAATGACTTCATATGCCATGGTGGCGCCGCCCGACTGAAGCTCCCATCGGGAACCGGTTTGCAAAGGCCAATATTCCTGGGCATTCGCCGAATGAGCCGCCGCCAGAAGCAGAAAAAGAGAAAGCAGCCGGGTTCCGGATTTCCTCAACGTGCGTCCTTCTGACAAAGCATCACCAGCCAGGGATTGATCGGACTTGTTCGCAGAATACTTCCCGCCTTGGTGCTCACAACTCGGAAAATCGTTTCCACTGGCCATGCCATCAACCGTCCCTTAACCGATTTTTTCATTCTCAGGAATCCCCAATATCCTTGAACCGGCATGGGGTGGAAACTGTTACATCCGGCGCTCCCGAACAGGCGGCGGTAATCGCTGGCGGAGAGGAGAAACCGGCTGGTAGGCGGATTCCAGCGAGGGTAGGGATTGGAGCGGTCGCGGCCGTGAAAAAGATCCAACGGAAACCAGCGGTTCGGACTGGAGACCAGCACTTTTCCACCTGGTTTGAGGACGCGAGTCATCTCGTGGGCAATTCGACTTCGTTCCTGCCATCCATCGGGGCGCACGATGTTGGAATCTCCTTCGACTCCAACATGGGGGAATACGCAGCCGCAGTACACCAGGTCGAAAGATTGATTTTCAAACGGGAGATGCTTCCCGTTGGCCAGGTATAAGCGGTCGCGCTGCTCGCGCTTCGGCCAGGCATTCGAGCGATTTCCGCAGTCGATGCCGTAAACGTCGAAGCCCGCGGCCGACAGAAGGTCGATATCCATTCCCACGCCGCAACCCAGCGACAACAGACGCGCTCCGGCGCCTTTCTGCAGCAGTTGCTGAAATACCGGCAGGAAATAGTTTTTGGTCAAATCCTCGTTGGTTTCTGTTTCATAGGCGGTGCGCTCGGCATTGTCTTCATCGTCAAAGCGTCCGCCGACGATGAGATCCGGAAATCCCGCCTGGTAACCATATGTTGCCCGGCAGCTGGTGCAGATGATTTCCGCGGGATTCCAGTCGAGCAATCCGTGACACTGCGGGCACACCGGAAGCAGCTTCTGACTTCCAACTACGGTTTGTTCTAAGCTCGGCATCAAATTGCCACCCCGCCTTCCGGACGTCCCCGATCGGACTCTTTGGGAAGAGGATCGGGCTTCAGCGTCTCTGCCGCCATTAAGAATCCCGCCCGCCCCGCCAGCAGGATTCCGGAGAGAACCTGCAGCGGATGGAGACGACCCAAGTTGTGATGAAAAGCGAACCACCGGTGCGCCGCGCGATGAAACGCCTCGATGTGCCGGCGCCGGACGCGCTTGGTGCGGACTCCGCTGCCGACACCCTCATAATGGATGATCTTCGATTGGGGATGCAGATAGCTCTTCCAGTTCTTTTCGATCATGCGCTTGGCGATCACCTGCTCGTGGAAGTAGTAAAAGTCCTCCGCCAATCCGCCCACTTCGAAGTAAGCCTCGCGGCGCGACATCATCGCCGCCGCCGAGAGCCAGTCCACTTCATACGGCTGAGGGTCGTTGATCCGGTCCGAAAGCAGGTAGCTGCGCGCCCAGGGAGCGTTCGGAAACAGGCGCGTCAACACGGATTTTCGTCCGAACAGCGCGGCCATCGGCGTGGTGAAAGCACGGCCGGAGGAAAACTGATCGGTGCCGTCGGCGTTCAACAGGCGGCTGCCGATCATGCCCGCCCGCGGATTCCGGTCCATCCATTCCACCAGCTTCGGAAACGCGTCGTCGACGATGAGAATGTCGTCGTTGAGGTGCATGAAGTAGCGTCCGCGCGCAATCGCGGCCCCCTGATTACCCGCCTTGCAGTAGCCGAAGTTCCGCGGATTGGCGATCAACCGCACCTCCGGAAAATCCTGCGTCAGCATCTGCACCGTGCCGTCAGCCGAACCGTTGTCGACGACGATCACCTCGTAGGTGATGTCCCGCCATTCCGCGCTCGCGATGGAGCGGAGACAATCCACTAGAAAATGACGCGAATTCAAACTGATGATGATCAGCGAAACGTCAACCTGAAAGCTCATGGCTTCTCCCCTTGAAAAATTCCTTTCCGGCTGAAATCGTAAAGACACATTGCCAGGCCTACGGCGAGCCACCAACCCTTCAAGGGAAAATGCAGCACGTCGACCTGAAGCCCATAGGCGAGCGTGGCGACCATGCAGACTTGCATGGCCGATAACAGGCGCGCGGTGTCTTCGTCGTTTGCAGCCCGGTAGCGCCGGGCCGCTACACGGATCCGGTACATCACCATGCCCAGGAATCCAAACAGCAGGCCGACGACGACCAGGCCCACCTCCATCGTCGATTGAATGTATTCGTTGTGGACCGTCGAGTTTTCCGGCATCGAAATCAGATGGCTGATCCGCTTCGGAATCTCGCGCTGGTTGCCCAGCCCGATGCCCGTCAGCGGGTTCTCAGAGATGATCTTCAGCCCCGCTTCCCAGTAAATGAGCCGTGCCCGCAGCGTAGCCGAGCGCTGCGCCGTGTAGTTGGCGGGATCGAAAATGCGCTCCCGCAACTCCTTGGGAATGGCCGGAATCGCCGCCGCCGCCATCGCCAGGACAATCAGCACCAGGCGCAGATTGAGGGGCACCAGCTTGACCACCAGCAGCATCAGCGCGGTGACCACCAGCGAGATCAACGCCGCGCGGGTGTTGGTTAAAAGAATGTTGTAGGCCACCAGGGCAAGCCCGATCACTCCCGCGGCGCGCAGCTTCCAGGAGATCTTTCGGGTCACCCACCAGGCGAAAAACGGCAGCGTGAGAATGTTGTTGATCGCATAGACGGCCGGATGCGATGTCGGTCCCATCGCGCGCGGCATGCGCGTAGACATCTCATACTCGCTGGCTTCTTCCAGGATCGTGGAGAAGCGGTCGTCGGTGGAGCGCTCGCCGGTCGAAGCGAAACGATCCTCCTGCACCCGGCCCTTGTTCCGGTGCCATTGGTACGCCGTATAGCCGGCAATGAGCGCGGAAATCGCCAGCCAGACAATGACCGCATTCCGCACGGTGGCCGTATTGCGGACCATGTTCACCACCAGGAACAGGAACATCAGATTGCCCGCCATCGCTCCGGCGGTGCGAATGCCCACGGTACGGTCGGTGGTGTAGGTGAGCGTCAGAATTCCACAAAACAGAAAGGCGGCATAAAGCGTAAGCGGCCAGTTCCAATAGAACGGACGCCGCTGCAGCAGCCGGCGCAGGCCCCAGGCCCCAAGAGTCGCCAGTCCGACCACGCGCATCAGGGAGAAGGTCACCATGCTGGAGTCGTTGGTGAATCGGCCGATACGCTCCAGCGGCACCACCAGCACGGTTAAGAAGAAACCCGCCAGTGGCTCCATCAACAGAAGCACGCCGGCGAAAAGGCTGACCATCAGGCCCAGAACGATGGCGGGGGAAAAGACAGTGGAAAGCGCCGCGGTGACGGGTCCGCCGACAAGCCCCAGCATCCACGCGCGCGGCCGCATGCTACTCTCGCAGTTCCGCGGGGCCCAGTTCTCCCAGGAACGGGATCCCCAAAGTTTGCTCGACCACCCGTCCCGACCGGACGCGAGGATCGAAGTAATTCATCAACAGCGTGATGCCCGCCGCCAGCAGAACGCCCACCGCCAGGATCAACGCCATCGCAATCAGCTTCGGCGGATAAACCGGCGTGAGAGTTGCGGCGGGCGGAGACAACACGCTGATGTTCGAGATACGGCTCTGGCTCAACTGTTCGCTAACCTCCGCCTCGCTACGCCGCCGCAAAACGGTGGTGAAATCCTCTTCGGCAATGCGGCGCTTCCGGTCCAGCACCATGGCCACGCTTTCGGCGGCATCGAGCTGAGCCATGCGAGTGTTCAAAGTGCTCAACTGCTGTCTCTGAATCTCCCGGGTGGCTTTCAGTCCGGCCAGGCGCACGGAGTCCTGCTGCAGCTTCTGCTCCAGCAGTTGCCGGGCCGCGTTGACGTTGGAGGTCACCGCTCCCGGTTGGGTGGTCTTTTCGGCGGCCAGCAGTTTTTTGAGCAGCGACAACTGCTCGTCGATACTACGCACGGTGACCGAATTTTCCTGATATTTGGCGAGCGCCTGGACTCTGTCGGCCTCAAGCAGCGCAATACGCTCCCGCAGCGATTGCACCAGTGGATTCGGCGTGGTCTGCTCGCTGGTGCGCTCGTAGGCCGGCATCGCCGCGGTCAACTCCCGGGCTGCGGACACCTGGCGGGTGAGGTTCTCGATTTCCTGGTTGTCGGCCCCCATATCGAGCGAGATCTTCTCGATCTGCTTCAGAAGGACCGCTTTTTCCTCCGCCGGCGAGGCGACCAGCGCCTGCTTTCGTTTCCACTGAGTCATTTCCTGGTCCGCGGCTTCCAGGTCGTTGCGGAGACGCGCCGTGCGGGCGTCGAGATACTCGCGAACACCCTCGTTTCTGCGCACCTCCATTCGCCGCTGAAAGTACAGATTGGTCAATTCCTGCAGGACTCGCGAACCCAGCTGCGGATCGGGGTAGCGAAGCGTCAGGCCGATAACGTCGGAATCCTTCCGCGGCTCAATCGCCAGCCGCTCCATCAGATCCTGCATCACCCGCTGATTCTCCGGAAGGCGCTTCTTCAGATCGAGGCCCATCAATACTTCCTGGTAGCCGTCTTTCACCGTCCGGACTGCCCGCTTGACCTCGAACTTGATGCGCGGGAAAAAGCCCGGAGGCGGCACTCGTTGAATCCGGAACGTTTCCACGCCGATCTTCTCAACAAGCTCTTCCATCAGCCAGGGGGAGCGCAGGATTTCCACTTCGCTGTAGAGCTCTTCGCGGCGCAGGCCGGTGCTGAGCGGCATATTGCGCGACACCGCCGGCGGATCGAGATTTTCTCGCCCGATCTTCACCAGCAACTCCGTCGTGACATCGTACTGTTCGGTGTAAAGCGACAGCGCGGCGTAACCGCTGACCACCGTGGCGGCGAAAATCGCCAGCATGAGACGCCAGTAATTGCGGAGAAAACGCCGCGTGACGTCCCAGTCCAGCTCAATCTGAGCCGGCTGGGAAACTGTTCTTACGAGATCGATTCCAGAGTTGTTCATGGCACAATCGGGACCATTCCAAGCCCTGAGTTGTAGAGATAGTTAAATCCGGCGGTCATCAAAGCCGGCGACATGGAGCGGATGTACTGGTCCACGGCCTGGTTGGCCTTGGCAATACCCGACCGGTTGACGACGATGACGTCGTAGGGCTGCATGGCTACGCTGGCAGCTTCCGGACTCATCCCGGAAGCGGCCTTCAGCTTGACGATCCGTGCCTGGGGGCCGTCGGCTGTCCGGCGGATCAGAGTGACCTGCGCTCGGTCGGACGTGCGGATCAATCCCCCCGCCTCCAGCAAAGCGCTCAGAACGGTCTGTTGCCCAACCAGCGCGAAGGTGCCGGGATGAAGAACTTCCCCTCCGACGAAGATGCGCCGGTTGGCGTAGGAACGGATCTGGACAACCACCTTCGGCGTGCGGACCTCGTCGGCAAACTTCTTTTCGAGGGTTTGCGACAGATCCTCCGGCGTCATTCCAGCCGCCTGCAGATCGCCGATCAACGGCATGGCGATGCGGCCGTCGGGGCGGATGATGACCCGCTCGTTCAACTCCGGGTTGTAGTGGAACTTGATCTCGATATCGTCGCCGGCCTCCAGCCGGTAGCGATCTCCGTCGGCGGTTTGCCCATAGACCGGCGCAATCCATCCCAGGGCTGCGGCGATCGTCAGAAATCGGGCCGTCCGTTTGCAATACTTGGAAGTCACCGGTTTAAGCTTTCAACCTCTCTGCGTAGTTCAAGTCGTAGTAGTTGCGATACTCTCCGCTGCGAACGTTCTGCAGCCATTCGATATGAGTTCCGTACCATTCGACAGTCAGCCGCAGGCCCTCCTCGAAATCCACCTGAGGCCGCCAGCCTGTGGCCGCCGTCAATTTCTCGCTGTTCAGCGCGTAACGGCGGTCGTGCCCAGGCCGGTCGGCAACCCGCCGCATCAGGCTCTCCGGCTTGTCCATGATTTTCAGAATGCGCCGGATCACTTCGACGTTGGGCAGCGACAGGCTGCCGCCGATGTTGTAGATCTGTCCCGGCCGCCCCTGGGCCAGCACGGCCATCAGCGCGCGGCAGTGATCGTCCACAAATAGCCAGTCGCGAATCTGCATTCCGTCGCCGTAAACCGGCAGGTCCCGGT
>CAZETQ010000078.1:0-16179 GCA_964515165.1 uncultured Solibacteraceae bacterium
GTGGTAGCGCTCATAACATCACCGTATTTTCGTGTTTATAACACAGCAATATTAGAAACGTAGAGTAACCGACAAACCGACTCCAGGACTTCCCGAATCTGTATCTGATGGCCCCACCGAGAGGATGTCCATCGTAAGCACACTTTTCTCAGCTAGAGGAGCCCGCCCGAAACAATCCACAATGTTCGAGGATTTCACTCCAACAGGAACAGTGAGGTCGCAATACGGTTCCCCATCCGCCAGAACCCGCACCACGGCCGGCCCGGCTTCGGGAGGATTGATCAACGTCGCGAAGACATCACGAATGGCGCGCGTCTCACTTACAATCAACGGCGGAGCGGCATCCGATTGGATTGCCAAATATCCGTCTCGCTGCATCGTCATCTGCCCGCCTCGCATTGTCCGCAACCCACGATCCACATTCACCGTCACAGCTACACCCGCGCTTAGCCCGGTGCCACGAGCGTTTGTCATCGCAAAATCTGCTGCTGCCACTCTGGCATTCGGCAACCCGACAGTATAGGCAAAACTGCCGCTCGCCCCGCTTCCGAAAAAGTCCCGAGCGAACGGCACGATCGCAATGCGTTGAGACAGGTGATAGACCGGCGTCGAAGCTGCGTAGGCGCCGACCGGAGTGTCATAGACCCCTCGCTCCACCCGATAACTCTTACCGTTGCCCGCCGGCACTTCCACGACTCGCATCAATTCCGATTCCACTTGGATCAGAGCATCCTTAGTCGCCCCTCCGGCGACATTCAGAACGACGATTTCGCTGCCCGTGGACAACGCGGAAGCAAGCACGGTGGAAGTTGGACTCTGCAATTCGTCCCAGAAATGAACTGTCAGCGTGCCCGCTGCGATCCCACGGATGTTCTCGAACTCCTCGAAACTAACTCCCAACAGCTCCAACTCTCCATTGCCTAGCGTGTTCAGGGCGAAAACGGGCGGAGGTGGAACATCCCGATCCAGCGCCCCACCGACAGCGCCCCCGATTCTCCAACGGGTCAGCGGTGAGATCTCCAGCGCACATTCCTCATCGCGAACGTTAGCAGCTCTCCCGCTGATCTGAACTGTGGCGTCTCGCCGATTTGGAACTGAGAACACTGCGCAATTCGTTGGGGTCATCGCGCCAAAGCGCCAGCTGCCTTCGGCCACCACAAATTCGCTGGTTGAATCCGGAACAACGTCCCAGGCGGGATTGACCGTCAACGTGGTTACTGTGTTGGAGATAATCGTGCGCTCCTGCCCAATGCCCTTTCCAGAGGTAATTCGCGCGGTCATTCCCCGAAATTCATTGGGCAGTTGGGTCAACACTTCGCTACCGATAGTGTTGGGGGAATACTCGGTCGCCTCAATCGCTGGCAGAACTTCCAGTCGATAGTAAAAGTTCGTATGGTCGTAATTCGGATCCGGCGGCAAGGCCAATTGAACCGGAAATCCGCTGTCCGTAAATTCCGTCGCTACAGCAACATTGGTGGCAATTCGCTGCAGCTGTTGCGGATTCAAACCGCGGTATACGTGAAATCCGGCAGTAGTTGGACCAAAACTCAACTGAGTCAGGCGGACTCGGTTCGTGGCAGAACCCGTCGGAATTGACGCGCGCACGCTGAAGGATGGATCGCCTTCTACACCATCTGAATCCACGCCGCTCACGGCATAATACAAACTGCGCCCTCCATCCAGAGAGCCCCCGGTTGTCAGCACAGTAGGCGCAAGATTCAAGACTGGAATTGCAGCACGACTTTGCCCTGATCGTGCTGGTGGAGTGAACTCCACCGTCAACTCGACGGTGGCGCCGCCGTCCGTCGTTGTCACTTCACCTTCAGTAACTCCGAATTGAGGCTCACCGTTTTCGTCGATGATGCTTCCAGTAATCGGCAACGGCGCGCCCACTCCGGCACCACGACGGCGACGCTGCGCTCCGCTCGGACCCGCGTTTAGGTCATACCATGCCTCGTCATGAATCTGCGCTGTAATAGTGGCAGTGCGGAAATTGGTTTTCGGGGCGATCTTCGTTACCCGAAAGGCTTGGCGTTCGTAACCTTCTTTCAAATAGGTCAGCGTGATGACGTCACCGGGTCGAACCCCGAGACTTCTCATGCTTGTCTCGAATTCCACATAGGTGTTGCCGTAGATGGACTTGTTCAGCTGAAGTTGGGCGATCCGCAGGGCTTGGTCAATATTCGGCATCCCAATCGCATGGACGGTAGCCGCAACTTCCTGGCCCGCCAACAACACATCATCAGGATCTACCAGAGAAACACTGTCCTGTTGATATTCATTAAACGCATCTTGAAACTCCAGGCTGACACGGTTCGGAGTATCTGCTGTCGGCCGTGAGAATAAGTGAATCGCCGGCGATCCATTGTCGGATCGCAAAATGCCGGATTCACCAAACTCGTACGTCGGCCAACCTCCATTCAGCGTTGCGACACTGTTGCTTCCTGCTGGTTTCACCGGTTGCTGTGTCGCGATCTTACCTTCAATACGAAGCGCCAACTTGCCATCGTCGTTGTAGACTAGGTAGAGAGCCGCGGCGTTTCGAATTCCACGGACTACCTCGGCCGCACTCAGGCGCCGCCGTAAAATAACGTTGCACTGGTATCTCGGGATGGAAACGGAATTTCCGTTAAGATCCTTGGCTGAAATAGATTGACTGCAGTATGCAGAAGCGGCCACGAAACTCGGAATGTCCAGTTCGTCCAAAGCCCACCCGCAGCGGCGTAACACATCCATTAATACCCACGCTGGATTGTTCGAGAACGCATCCGCCAGGAACTCTCCGTTGTCGCCGAATGTATATACCTTCAACCCCTGAATCAGCGCTTCGACTTTGGGAAGTGACCGTCCGTCGCTGATACGGCTAGGAACCACCACCGAAAGTACCGCCATGCTGCCATAGGGGTCACCGTTCGGAAAATCAAGATTGAAGTCTCCCGTCCTGTTTCCCAAAGTGACGATGTTGTACCACCCGGTGGCCGTCATGTTCTGCCCAGCCTGACCCAACGGAATCTCGATGTTGTTAACGACGATCTTCGTCACGCTCTGGATCTCACCCATTCCGAGCAAGACTTCCATGCGTGTCAGATTGCCGTCATTCTGTGCAAACACGACGGGAGGTTGGTACCACGCGGTTCCGTAGACCATTGGAACGAAATCGTTATAGCGAGCAGTGTTCTCAGTGGGAGCAGACACATGCCGGCCACTCTCTCCGAAACTTCGAACCAGAGTGCTTGCCGGCACGAATTCGATTCCGCCAAAGCGTCGCGTAGGCCGTCCCGAGCTATCTACGGAGAACATTCCCCGCTGTTCGCAGTTCGCTCGAGTATAGTTGCAGTCCGTATAAGGGACATCTCCATTCAAACTACCGAATCCATTCGCCCGGTCAGGCGAGTAACCGCAGCGATAATATGGCGAGTACTTTCCGTCTTCAATGGCCTCCGTGCGCTGAGCCGCTGTTTTCGGAAACATCCAGGGGCACCGGCGCTGAACTCTGACGTTCGGCAACAGTACCCGTGACAGATTCAACCGGCTGGTGAAGCTCAACCGCATGGACGACTCTGTCACGTCCTCCGGAGCATTTCCCGTTCCCCGAAATAACACCGTAGCTGCGGTAGTCGCGGCATTCGTTTTCAGGTCATAAAACGCGAACCGGACTGTCAGTTTCGCGCCCTTTATGCCAGCGTTACGCTCAAGCTGAGAGAAATGGGAGTCCGCGTTGGCCAGCGTTAAGGACACCCGCGACACTCCGTCGACTCCGTCTTCGGATCCACCGCGCAGCTCAAACACGTTATGAGACAATACCCGAGCCGAGTAAGTCTGGCCGTCCACCCGCACCTGGTGCGTACACCACCGCTCTATGCTGCCGTCTGGCATCACGCATTCGAACAGCAGCAGCGGCGTGTCCGGCGTAGTCTGTTCTTTGATGGTGTGGATCGAAGCCACTTAGTCCTCCACTCTCGCAGTCACTCGAATTTTTATTTGTTTTCGTCCCGGACCGAGCGCCACGCTGTTCAAACGGTCATCATCAAACCGGGCATTCACGTAAACGCCACTCCGTCCCGCGGAGCGTACATAGTCGGATGCAGCCGGCTGCAGATCCAACTGCGCTCCGAAAATGTCACAGCTTCCGCCGGCCGCAATCTGAATCCCGAACGTCGTCGACTCCGCCGCGGCGGAATGTACACCCTCAAAACTCACGCGCTTCCAATTTCCCGTTGCAGTAAAGCCGCGTGATTCCGTAACGGATCCCGCACTGCGTGTCAGGACAATGGATCCGCCGCGAATCCAAACGCTGAAGCAGGTCTGGTATGTTGCCGGCACCTGGACCGTCTGCGAGATTCTCCGGCCGACGGCAGCCGTATTGACCGCACGATACGCAGATGTCCTGCCGAACGGGTCGTCCACTGCCTCGGTGAGCGTGAGCAGAGCTTCCTTTACCCAGATGCTGCGGGTAAACTCCTCACTCCAGACCAACAGGTTCTCGTAAGGACTGAAGAACGTAAACGTCTTCAACCGGCCTTCGACAAGCTTGAATAAGTCGCGGATCGCGCTCCATTCCCCGTCGCTGATCTCCGTCAACGCGCATTCCCAATGGACTTCTGTTCCTATCAGATCTGGCCAGCGAATTTGCCGGCCGTCAGCTGCTTCGTTGACAACAGTGCGGCGAAACAACGTCGAACTGGAAGGATATTGCGTAATTGCGCCGCTTGCTAGTTGTGGAAAGAAGTTCATGCAACACCCTTTCGAATCGTCAACTTCGTGCTGCTGGTCCGCTCGCCATCAAGTGTGAGTTCCAACTCATCTTCTTCGAAACTACAATCCTGGTACTCAATTCCGTCCCACGGGTCCATGAACTCGAAGGAGCCGTATCGCCCCTGTTGGTTGAGGAAGAACTCCCGGACTGCCGTTAGCTCTCGCGCGTCCAGTCTTGACAGCGAGATCTCCCACCGTGACACCGGTGTACCCGCGCGTCGAAAGCGCTGTTCAGTCCCATCGAGGAAGCGCAAGACTTCTGTGGCGTACGATAGGCTCCGCCCGCTGGGAAACTGCGTGACTGCCGTTGTTTTCAATGTTGGAAATAGAGCCATCGCTATAGCTCCGAAATAACGTCGTTCAGCCGGCTCGACTCGAGCATCGCCTGGCGAACAGCCTGCGCCAGGTCACCGCTGCGATCCATCAACGACTGGCTATCCAGCGCTTGAATCTGTATCGTTACGTTTTGCTGTGGAATTACCGCTCGTCGAGGTCCGCCATCTTCGCCGTAATCCACTGCCACCGGCGATGAACTCGCACGCGTCCCGGTGGCCGCATCGAGATACACGGACGTGGGCCGCTGAATCGGCGTCAACTCCGGCAGAGGATCCGCTTTCTTCCCGCCACCAAACAGCTTCATCAGACCGGTGACGAGAGGGCTTAGCATGGTCCCGAATCCCAACGAAGATGCTGCGTTCTTCGCCGCACTTGTCGCTGTTTCTGTCACCGACTTCGCCGTTGTGCTCTGTACAAGCGCGCCAGTATTTTCTTTGAGCTGCAGAACCTGCTGGAGTGATGCGCTAGTCAACTGCTCCATCTGGGAGCGCAGCCGTTGCAGTTCTTCATTTGATGCGCCGGGAATGCCGGCTAACAAGTTGTTGGGCTTACTGGCCATTGTCTTTCTCCCGTTGCCACTGCGCCTCCAATACCATCAGCGCTTCGGCGAGTTTTGCGGGCAGCGTCTCTGGTTCGACGCCGCCCAAGGTTTTCCAAGCGGAGAAACGCTCCAGCGTTTCCCAACTGTGCGGCGTGATGTAGGAAGTCGGACACTCCGTCACCGCAGTATTTCCTCGCACCCACACCACGCGTTCTACGCCTCGCTCTGCTTCCGGAAGGAATCCACAGCGGCGTTTCTTCTCCAGACCGCTCTTGCGGCACACGTCGCACTTCCAGGCGGCCGGATCGGACATCTGGAATTGGAAGGCGACAGTTAGTTTTTTCGTTCTTCTTCAGTCAGGCCGCATTCGCGACGGATCGCTTCGACCATCTCCCGGCACAGATCTTCGGGTCCGCGCTCGATGGCATCGCCAACACTGGCGGGAACGCCATCCAGTATCAAGCCGGTAATGCTCTCCAAAGCCCATTCGAGATATAGTCGGTCCACTTCCATCGACAAAAGCGATGCCTCAACCTTGTCGGTAAAACTCGCGCCGGCGTCGGCAAACTCGATGCGGCGGGCAATCTCGCGAACTCGGCGAGTCAAATCCAACCGGCGACCGAAGGTGATCCGCTTCACCCGGAACGTAACTCCTTCGGTCGTTTTCGAAGAAAGTTCAACACTGCTTTCGTAGTTCATACGGTCTCACCCGAAAGCGATGAAGATCTCATCGTCGGCGGTTCCCTGCGCTCTGGAGTCACCGAAGTTCCACTTCAACCGCGTGTCGCTGTCATCAAACTCAGGCACTTCCGGAATTACACCAGTCATCATCACGCCGAACAGTTGACCGGACTGCTGCCCAAGCTGGAACATCACGCTAATGGGAGAGCGCTGTCGTGCCGCCTGATAGAGAGCTTGTGTTGCAGCGTCGTCCCGCTCGTAAAGCGAGAACTCCAGCGAAACGCGTCGTTCACCCGCGACGGAGCATAAGGCCCCGGGACCGGCGCCGAACTCGCGATCGCGAAGATCGACATTGTTGTCAATCTTGAGCGCGGCAGTAGTAATTGTAAGGAACTGCGTCGGCACTGCCCCGAGAAATGCCTGCCCCAAGTGTCCTGGCACGATCGAATAGTCGAAGCTTCCTACCGCCGGCTCCTGCGGAAATGAGGTGTAACCCGCAAATCCACCCTCGAAGGTGGTGTTGTCGATCAAATCCTTGGCCGGGCCGGAGAACTCGAACTCATGAAAGTCGCCGTTGATTGTCAGCTGCATCTGATTGACGACACCGCCCGTGATAATCCGCTGCAGCGCGGTCGACGGTTCCCAGTAGTCGTACACACTCACACTGGGAAGCTCTGTCGCCGGGCGATATGTAACCGCCGGTCCAATTGGCGAGCCGGCGGACGGGACCGAACTGAAGCCGCGATTCAGAACGACGGTCTCGTTGTCGATCACGCCGGTCACAAATCGAATTTCCCCTGCAAATGTGATGGCCCGCCCGATCTCCAGACCGTGCGGTGCGGCAAACTTGATCTGCGATGCGGTAGTTCCACTCGCCGTCACTCCGCCTCCGAAAAACTCTGGACGGCCTCCCATGGCCCCCTGAAACAACGGCCCATAGGCCGGGGTAGCTCCAGGATTCTGCCACGAGGTGAGATAGGTTCTAACCAGGAAATCTGTCTGACGCCGCAACCCGGCAGGATCGCCGGCAAACGTTCGGCTTCCTGTCTTATCGCGCCGTTCTGCGCGCTCGATCCGCTGACGGGCAGAAAACTTCACCGCCGGTATGCGCTGTGCGGCTGTCACAGCCGCCGGGTTCCCAAAACTGCTCTCAACGGCGCTGTAAACACGCTCGTTGTTGGAAGAAATGTAACAAGCCATCTGGCGCTCCTTAATCGATACTCACGTCCAGTGAGAACGTGATCTTCGCGGTCTGCAGGTAATTCCTTCCGCCGTGCTTGACAGCATCGAATTTCACCTCGTAGCCGCCGCCGTAGAACATCGCGCCGCTCCAGGGTCCGCGATTCAAATCCAGAACCTGAGTCACGGCATCAACGTACAGCGCCAGGTCCTGCTCTACCTGCGAAATGTGGTCATGCGACACCCGCACTTCCATTACCATGTGCGCCTTTCCGGAAAAGGTCCGGAACTTTTCGCGCATCTTGTTTTCCAGCCGTTCGCAATACACATTGACGCTGGGATACTTGGTGCCGGCCCGCTTCTCCAGAGTGCCGACATCGATGTTCTGTTCGTGGATCGTCGCCATCGGCAGGCGCTCAGGGGCCAACGAGTCGCGAGCGGCGATTGCACCGACTGCAAACGACAGGCCCGTTTCCGCCTTCAGCATCGTTCCTAAGGCACGTACGACCATGCTTCCCACTTGCGCCATGGCTATCCTCGCAGGGAAGTCCGTGACTTCCGCAGATAAAAATCCGGCTGTTGTCCTCCCATCGGACGCAGCCCTGCAATGAAACCCGTGGCCGGACTACTCCAGGTTTGCGTCCGAATCACCGCAGTGGAGTTCTGTTTGCTTACGGTGCCGCCTAACGGCCCGGCATAGACATTGAACGCTGCGCCATCGCCCGGCTGCATGCGTCCGTCCACAACTGCTACTGAACCGTCTTGGGTATTGAACACCGTCCCATCGCTTAAGCTGCCCTCTTGCCCCAAAGCATTCAGCCAGGCAACCCGAACCTCAAAGATTCCAGGGGGTGCAACACCGGAGATCGAGGTCAGAATCGGGGCCAGTGCCCGCACCGTGGGGTTACACACAACTCCCACGCCGATCTCAAAGTAACGGGTAGCGGCCAGCGACGCCTGCTTTTCGTACTCTGCCCACTTCGCTTTGTACCGGTCGTTCAGCTGGTTATGATGTGCGTCGCGGAATATCAGCGCCAGGGTACGCAGCGCATGCCACTGTCGCAGTTCCTCGCTAACAACGACTTGCGTCAGATCGATAGTTGGGATTTCATTGTGAACTGCCGTCTGTGCGACTAAAAAGCGATTGATCTCGCTTCCAATCTCGCGCTGTGATAGCGCAAGTTTCACCGTCACATCGATGCCTTCTTCACTCGCCGCATCGAGAATCGAGCCCTCATAGACTCGCAGGTCCTCAATCGTGCAAATCGCGCCGTCGTTAAACATTGCCATCATGGTCCTCCCTCCTCGCCAGCGAAAAGCTGATGTGTGGTGGTGCGGTTCGTGCCAGCAGTTCAGCCTGCTCTGCGCCTTCACTGGCGCGAAACACCTCGATTTCTTCAGGCGCCGCCACTCGGGCCCGCCCATCGACGATCATCTTGGCCGCCAGCCTGCGGCCTGCTTCCATCGCGCGCCCTGCGCGTCCGCCGTCGGGCGTGTCCAGGCTGACGATCACAACGTCGCCCGCCGGCAGTTGATTTTCGACTTCGCGAATCTTCTGGTAATAGGCCTTTACGTCCATGTTCTTGCACTCCCTTGAAGAAAATGAGGGGACCGCATCCGCCCCCGAATGCCGTCCCCTCGAAAGGAACGAATCTCTGCTTGCCTGTGCTGCGGCCCGTTTGCCGGATCTCTGTCCGCAGGCTGTTTCACAGGTCAAGAAGAGATTGAGCTGTTAGCCCTTCACCACGATGCCGTGGTTGTTGCGCAGAACTCCCGCACCGTACAGCATGTCGACCGTGAACTGCTGGGCCAGCGTATTCGGCTGGTAGCTCATCACGACGCGCATGCCGAAGTTGCCCAATTCGGCGTACTCCGCAATCGCGCCCGTGCCGGGCAGCGGCTGCGGCAGCCGGCGAATCACCAAGCCCAGAGCGTTCTTCGCAAACGCTGTGTTCCAGGTGGTCACCGGCGCGGTGCCGGTCTTGTTGATGAACTGCGAGCGGAACACATAGAAGCTCTTCAGCCGCCCCACTTCGCCGTCGATCATGGTGCGCAGCCCGGCGTCGCCAACCGTTTGGTACTCGCTGAAGCGGGCAATCTGACGAAGCTGGCCGTAGCCCGTTCCGTCCACAACCAGGAACTTCGATTCGGAAACCGGAACCTTGGCGTTGAAGAGCGCGGTCTCGGCGTTGTCGATAGCCGCTTCCGTCAACGCAGCGCCCGCGGTGCCCACAGCCGTATTCGCCGTGAAGCTCGGTGCCAGCGCCAGCAGATCGGTTTCAACCTTCTCCGCCAACGCGACGATCGCGGGTTGCAAGTAGACCTTCAAAAGGTCGGGATAGGCCAGACACTTGGTCACATCCGGCACCTGGAAGGATGCTTCGATGTGCGTATTGAGCGTGATGGCGGCGTTGGTCATATTGGGGTTCTGGGTGGTAACCGAACCCGTTTCGCTGATCACATTCGCCGTTAGAGCCGGCGGAATCGGCACGTTGACGGTGTCGCCCGCATTGGCCAGAACTGGTTCAAAATCGCGATTGACAAGGTTGCCCATCACGAGGTTCCCCATCAGCGAGGGCAGCGCTTCGGCTGCCACGAGCTTCACAATCGCCTGAGCCACGTTCGAAGAAGTAATACTCGGCATTTGATGTTTCTCCTTTTTGTTTTGCCTTCTAAATCGAATCCGGACGCAGCACGACTACTTAGGTCGTGTGCATCACCCCACTCACGAATTCCTCGAGAATGAAATGCTTGTTGCCTGCTAGTTGGCCGTCGGCCGGATCTAGTAACCCCGGAAGGTCTGGTTGGCCACCCGGATAATTTCCTGCCTCACTTGATCGAGTTCCTCGGAACTCATCCCGGGCTTAATTCTGTCGAGATCGACATGCGAACGCGGCGCGGGATTCCGGTGGGCCGGACTGGCCCCAGAACCTCCCGTAATTCTCGCCGGCAGCAGCTCAGGATTGTCCTCAAGGAACCGTTTCAGATAGTTCCCCATCGGCTCCTCACCCGACGCTGTCTTCGCAATAAGGCGACCGTCATCCGAGCGAAGAATATCTTCTTTCACCGCCCGGAACGCCAGCTCAACCTTCGCCACACCCAGCCGCTGCAGCTCCGTGCGGATCGCTGCCATGCGATCCGCCTCTTCCGCCTTCGCGCGGGAGCGGCGATTCTCTTCGACAAGCTCGTTCAATCTATTCTCGAGTGCCTCACGCTTTCGGCGTTCTTCGTCTAACTCCACCCGAAGTGAATCTTCCTTCGGCGGTTCGTTGTTCGAAGGGTCGGCCGCCGGTGATTCATCCGCGACAACCGAAATCGGAATCTCCGGTGTTGTTTCGATTGGTTCATCCATATTCAGTCTCCGCGGAACTTACTTTTGCAGTAACTTTCTTTCGTGGAAGCTCGTTTCGATCTCCTGGGCAATGCGGTCCTTTACCTCGGCGCGTACATCGGATAGGAACTTCAGCGCGAGTTTCTTCTGTAGCTGTTCTTCGAAGGTCTTGGATTCGATGCCCAGCGAAAGCAGACGCTCTGCGTCTTCCAGCTCGCTTGAAAACTCTCCAATGTCGAATTCGTCCAGTCCCGCAACGTCAATCGTCAGGCCATCTTGGCGCACCGTCTCGATCGAACGCAGAACATTTCGCATCACATCGATTACGGAGTCGCCCAGCGCCCGTAGTACTTCGTAGGTGATAGCAAAATCACGCTGCTTACTCAGCCCCGACTGGCTCTGGCTGCCGTCGGCCAGAACTCCTCCCGCTTGACTTAGCAGGTAACACACCCGATAAATCTCACGTTGCAGCCTGTTTAAATTGGCCGCTGCCAGTTCATAGACATGTCCTTCCGGTTCTGTCCACCCAAACTTATCTTCCGGACCAAGTTGAATGTAATAGCTCTCGCCCATCATCTGCCGGAATTCCCGGTCGGAGTACACCACCGGCATCGCAAACAGCCCCATCGTCAATGCCCACGACAGAGCATTCGACTTATTGAAATGCTCCAGCTGAACGGATGCGGCTTTTCGCATTAACCACATGCTCTCGGTAAGCTTCAACTCGAACAGCGGGACCCGGTTCAGCGAAGCCAGAGCATGCAGTCCCTCGTCGATCAATTCCACTTCGCCTTGCGCCTCGCTGGCTTTGCACTGCCGGTAGACGCGGAAGTTGGACTTATCGTAGTAGGTCCAGCGCGTCTCTTCGGTCCAGGGATCGCCGATTGATTCCTTGGTCAACCGCGCCGTTCGCACAACCGCCCAGTTCAGGTTGCCATCCTCGTCATGGCTCCAATTGGTCACTTCCAGCGGAGTAATCGCCTTCAGATAGGCGCGGGACACTCCTAAAGCGTCCTCCTCCGCCCGGTTCTGAGCTGTAGCCACCATACGGGGGAAATCCACCAAGGTATAGCTGGACCCGTAGACCAGCGCGTTCGTCAACTGTTCCCGGAAGAACTGGGAAAGGTTCGTACCCCGGCGGTCACAGTCGTCAAGGAACATGCTGAAAAACGCTCGCCCCACAGTCGACGTGCCCTCGGCGACGATCCGGGGTTCGCGGCGGAACAAAGTAGCCGAGTACCAGTCCACAATTGAGCCGGCGTAGTTTTCATAAAACACCCGGTCCAAACGCTCGCGGTAAACCTCTTGCGGCTCCTTCTGACGGCGCACGAGGTAGAGCCATGCGTTGTTCTTGAATTCCGCACCCCCGGTATAGAGGTCGCGATACATCTCCAGGGTCGACAGGCGCGCCTGGTATTCGGGATGTTCTTCGATAATTGCGTTGGCGTTGGCCACGATAGTCCTCGCTTGTTCGATCAAAAATTGAAAGGCTCGCTTCGCTCTCCCGCGGTCGCGCGGGGTTGAAACTCTTTCCAAAGCAGGTAGCCTAAGGCGTCGGAGAGGTGAGTCCGCTTCGAATCCCGCTCCTTGTCAATCACGGCGCTGCCGGGCTTATACAGCACTTCCTCGAAATCCCGGATCAACTCCCGGCATTTCGGGCTGATCGTTAGCCGGTTCTGTTTTTCCGCGTTCCGGAACATCGAATTCACCAGGTTCGTCCGCGCATGAATCAGAGGATTTCCTTTTGGAACGCGGTACTGCGCGGAAACTCCTGCGCCACTCAGCCGGCGCTTGACGATGTCGTAATCGGTACCGCCGGTCGTGTGCTGGTTGTTACCCGCCGAATCGCCGTAGATCACAACCCCCGGTCCGTGCGACGGATAGCGATGCAGGAACTCTTCCGCCGCTTGGTCGGTGGTCGCCTGCCTAAGCACGATCTCGTCCAGTACCGCGATCGTATCTCCGTACCTCTGAGCGATCACGCTCGACATGGGATTGACGTTAAAGTCCAGCGCCCAAAGCAAAGGCCGGTGCGGATCAAACTTCACTTCCTGCACGTGCAGAGTTCGATCGAACGCAAAATAGACCAGCCCGTCCGTCTGGTGGACGTAGTCCCCTAAAACTTCCTGCGCGAAAAACTGCTCGTCATAGCTGGCTTTCAGTCGCTCATAGAAGTCGGGAGTCTTTTCCAGAAGGAACTTGTTTTCATATGCCCGCGCCCGGATAACTTCATATCCGGCCGGCTTGTTCTCAATAAACTTCCGCCAGACCCAATCGCGGCCCTTCGGTGTCCATACGGCAAAGCCGCAGAGTCGGGCCGCTTTCGGGTCCCGTAGCCGCGCCTCCAAACGCAGCCACGCTTCCTCGGGGGCGTAGGTCAGCTCGTCTACGCCAAACCACGCGAGGTTCGTGCCGCGGAGCCGATCGAACTCCTCAACGGCACGGAAAAGAATCTTGGAGCGGGGCTCCGTCAGCGTCAGCACCTGTTCGGCTTTGTTCAGCTCATACGGAATACCCAGGCCCTGCAACACTTGCAGAAAGCCCGCCTGCGTGGCGTCCTTCAGCATCGGAAACGTTGGCGCTCCCAGCAGGCCCGTTCGGCCGGCGTTCAGATACGCCAGGAAGAGCGCCTCATGACACAGTGCCGCGCTCTTACCGGAACCCACAGGCCCCGAAAATCCCTTGAATCTCGCATTGGATTCATGAAAACGTTGCTGCGAGGGCAACGTCTCATACCTTAAGTCTCGAAGGATGCGTCGTCGTTCCTTACCCATAGAACCCGAATCTCCCCCGGTGTCAAATCTTCCAACTCGCGATACATCTGGTTGAGGCGGACGAAGTCCGCGACGCTCACTTTCTTTTCGTTGGCGTCGCTCATAAGACTCGTCCGCACTCTCTCCAGCAGTTGGCGAAGTTCCTCTGCCATGGCAGCCTTATTTTCTTCGTTCGTTTTCTCACTTTGGCTTTCCATTTGGCCGTGGTTTTCCTCGCGACCCGAGACTAGCAATCTCGCTTTGCTAGTTCGGCAAACACGTGTTGCGAACTAATTGAAAATAAAGAGAAGATTTTTTTTTAGATCCCGAACTCGGAACGGACGCAGCCGGCAGAGGCGATAATGTGACAACGATGGAGCGGCAAGCAGCGCAGGATCGCTCAGATCAGATTCAGGCGTTTTGGGCTGAGGTCAAAAGGCTTGAGGCAGAAGGAGTTGCTCCTCTCAGTAAGGAGCTTCGGCAAGCCGTCCAGGATCATCATGACCGGATCCGGGCGCAGTTCCGCCAGCAATTCGACATCGATGTCTCTGTCGGTGACGTAAAGCTTTCTCTGGCGATGAAGATTGTCTCCGCATTGGGCGGATTGGCGTTCTGCCTCGCGCTTGGAACGCTGGTACAGCGCTATTGGGGAATCCTCGATACCTGGCTGCAGGTGTTCCTGCTCGTGGGCGCACCGGTTGCCGCCATCCTCCTTGCAGAGTTCGCTGCCCGGCACGAACGTACCTACTACTTCACTTCCCTTCTCTCCTTGGTCGCCTTGGCCGCATTCTTCGTCGATTTGAATACGCTCGGGGTAATCTTCTCCATAACGCCGGCACCGGTAGCGATCGGCTGTTGGGGAGCGCTCGCTTTATGGTTTGCTTATCGGTATCAACTGCGCCTGCAACTGGTGATCGGAATGGTCCTGATGATCGCCCTGATACCGATGCTGATCCTGTACGCCGGTGGATACAATTGGGAAAATCCCTTTGAACGGCCGGAGATCCTCATTGCCTCTGCCGGGGTACTGGGCTGGCGTGCCCTTCATCAGCAGGGTCTGTTCGCCTCTCCTATGCGCGGCGTGGCCATTGGGGTGATTCTTACGTGCTTGCTGCTATTTTCGAAATGGGGGTATGGCAGCTTCATGCCCCTTCCTCGAAAAGCTGTTGAGACGGTATACACAGCACTCTGTTTTTTCGTTTCTGGCACCGCGATTGCCGTCGGAATTCGCCGCAATTGGGGCGAGGTGGTGATGCTTTCGGCAACTTGTTTTGCCGGGCTCCTGGTCGTCAAAATGTATGACTGGTTGTGGCAAGAGATTCCTGCGTTCCTCTTCTTCGCCCTGATCGGAGCTATCAGTCTGGGCATGCTGTTCGCGTTCCGCCGGCTTCGGGAACGTATCCGGGAAGCGGCGGCATGAAGCGGACATTCTCCGTAGTTGCTCTGGTGCTCGTCGCAAACGGTTTGACTCTGCTAACGGCATGGAGAAATCGAACAGAGCCGGTCCAGGAGATCGTACTGTCAGAACGCGAGTTCTTCATTGAGCAAGAATCCCGCCAGCGCTCTTCGGTCTTCTTACGGCTCGCCACATCCACATCGGATCGGCCTTGGCTGACTGAGGCAAAGCTGGTCGCACTCGGATTCTCGCCAATCCGCTCGGAGGAAGACGCTCATCAGTTACCTCGTCGGGGATTTGTAGCGCTCGAACTGGAAGGCCCCGAATTCCATCGACTGGAAGAGCAACGTCACCGCAGTGGGCACTCTTTTCGATTCTCGCGACTGGTATCGGTGGATTTCTCTCTCCATCAAGGCGAACTCGAACAACGGTACCCGAATCGCGGTCGTTACTTAATCGTTCGCGGAGTGCTCCGTCCTTCCTACACCAGAAACCGCCAACCACCGGCTGAGCCTGCATCCGTCAACATTGAGGTAGAGAAGATCTTTGTACCGAAACAGTTCCGAGCCGAGATCCCTCAAAATTCAACCAATGCTAATTACCGCGTCTGGCTGCGGCTCGGGAGAAACTATGAACCTTGGATCGTCCGGGCCCAAGCGGAACCTTGAACGCCGGCTCAAGCTCTTGAGCAACCCAAGCATTGGCCGCGCCAAGCGGATTTTAGTGCGATTCTGGGAGAGGAAGTGGTGAAAAAGACGGGCTTCTTGTTTATCAATAGAATGATATATTCTCAGGTAATCGATATGTCCCGATTTGGCAAGTCTATTCTCCTTTTGGGACTGGCGGTGTGCTGCTCCGTTGCTCGCGCGCAACAAGTGGACTTCACTCGAGATGTCGAACCGATTCTGCGTTCCAACTGCCGGGGTTGCCATGGAGAACGGCAGCAGTTGAGCGGCCTGAGGCTCGACCATCCCCAGGCGGCCATGGCAGGAGCCTACTCCGGGCCGGTGATCAAGCCTGGCGACAGCGCGGGCAGCAAGCTCATTCAGATGGTCACCGGAACCGGAAAGGTGCGCATGCCACCGGCAGGTCCGGGGCTGAAAGAAGAACAGATTGCGATTCTCCGGCGGTGGATCGACCAGGGAGCACCGTGGCCCGCAACAGAACCGTTGAAAGTAGCAGCGGTGCGCAGCAGCCACTGGGCCTA
>CAZETQ010000078.1:16279-24317 GCA_964515165.1 uncultured Solibacteraceae bacterium
GGCTATGAAAAGGATCTTCCCCGCCCTTACGCCTGGCGATGGCGGCGGTGGGTCATCGATGCCCTGAATCGCGACCAGCCGTTCGATCAGTTCACGATCGACCAGATCGCCGGCGACCTGATTCCCAACGCGAGCGTGGAACAGCGCGTTGCAACAGGCTTCCATCGAAACTCCCTGGTGAATCGCGAAGGCGGCATCGATCGCGAACAATTGCGCGTGGAGCAGGCAATCGATCGCACTAATACCGTCGGCAGCGTGTGGCTGGGACTGACGGTGGGCTGCGCGCAATGCCACGATCACAAATACGATCGGATCAGCCAGAAAGAGTATTACCAGCTCTACGCATTCTTCAATCCGGCCGACGACAGCGATCTCGAGGCTCCTCTTCCGGGCGAGATGGGTCCGTACCTACAAACCCTGGCCGAGTACCAGAAGGCGCGCCGCGAACTGCTGGAACAGTATGGAGTCGCCCCGCTGCAGACTGCATGGGAGCCCAAAGTCATTGACGCCAGCCGCAATCCGGGAAAATACGGCGGAGATTGGGACCTTGCCTGGACGGTGCTCTGGAACGACGAGCGCAAGATTCTCCTGACGAAGCCGGAAGACCGCACTCAAAAAGATGCCGGCAAGCTGACCGATCATTTCCTCGAGTGGTACAGCGCGGTGGTCAGCAAGGAGCGGTACGACGAGCTGAAGTTCAAGGAGCTGCGGGAGAAGCTGGCCAAGCTGCGGGAAACCTATCCTCCGTTGACGGAAGCCTACGGAATCGCCGACATGCCGAATCCTCCCGCGGCACATGTGCTGATTCGCGGAGATTTTCAGAATCCGGGAATTGCAGTACAACCCAATGTCCTGGCCGTTTTGAATCCTCTCAGCGCCGACAAGCCCAACCGCCTGAATCTGGCAAAGTGGATCGTCTCGAAGGACAATCCCCTGACAGCGCGCGTCGCCGTCAACCGCATGTGGCAGACTTTCTTTGGCCGCGGCCTCTCCTCCACTCCGTCGGACTTCGGGACGCAGGGAGAGAAGCCTTCGCATCCGCAATTGCTCGATTGGTTGGCATCGGAGTTTCAGGACCAGGGATGGAGCGTGAAACACATGCACCACCTGATCGTGCTGTCGCACACCTACCGGCAGTCGTCGCAGATCCGGAAAGATATTCAGGAGCGCGATCCCGACAATAGGCTGCTGGCACGGCAATCCCGAATGCGGCTGGAAGCGGAGTTGCTTCGCGACTCGGCTCTGGCCGTCAGCGGACTGCTCGACGAGACCATCGGCGGCCCCAGCATTCGCCCGCCGCAGCCTGCCGGCTTGACGAATCTCGGATACGGCAGTTTTGTGAAGTGGCCCGAAAGCAAAGGGCCGGAGCGTTACCGCCGGGGTCTCTATATCTTTTTCCAGCGCACAGTTCCCTATCCGCAGCTGATGATGTTCGACGCTCCGGATTCCAACGTGTCCTGTCCGAAGCGCGAACGTTCCACCACGCCATTGCAGGCTCTGAATCTGCTGAACGATCCGGTCTTCTTCGAAGCGGCTCAGGGACTGGCGGTGCGCCTGTGGCGAGAAAGCGGGAAGACGGAAGGCGAACGGCTCGATGCGGTTTTCCGTCTGGCATTGGGCCGGACACCGGCGCCGGCAGAACGAGACCGGATGCTTTCTTATCTTCAGCAACAGAAGCTGCGCCTGGAAAAAGAACCCAAGCTGGTCGAGTCCCTGTATGCCGGCAACGTGGAGGGCGTCTCCCGAACGGAATTGGGAGCTTGGGTTGCCTTGAGCCGCTCCATTCTGAACCTGGACGAATTCCTCACACGGGAGTAGAACCATGAGAGACCGTCATTCGCGTCGCGACTTCCTGGCCCGCTACGGAATTGGTACTGCCGCGCTCGCTCATCTGATGGGTATCGACGGCATGGCGGGCACCCAACCGGTGGATCCGCTGCTCCCGAAGAAGCCACCCCTTCCGGCAAAAGCGAAGAACGTGATCTTCATGTTCATGGAGGGCGCGCCCAGCCAGGTGGATCTTTTCGACCCGAAACCAGGACTGCAAAAGTGGCACGGATCGGCGCTGCCGGAATCGATGACCAAGAACCTGCGCCTGGCTTTCATCAAGCCGACGGCGAAGGTGATGGCCAGCCCTCGCGTCTTCCAACCCGCCGGGCAATGCGGGATGGAGCTGTCCGACTTTCTTCCGAATCTCGCCACCTGCGCGGACGACATCTGCCTGGTCCGGTCGATGTACACCGACGCCTTCAATCACCATCCCGGACAGCTGCTGCTGATGACCGGCAGCATCCAGTTCGGCCGGCCGTCCGCCGGCGCATGGGTCACTTACGGATTGGGCAGCGAATCCCGCAACCTGCCGGGCTTTGTCGTGCTCAGTTCCGGCAGCGGCACCAGCGGGGGAGCGTCCAACTGGGGAAATGGGTTTCTCCCTTCGACGTACCAAGGCGTTGTCTTTCGCAGCCAGGGCGATCCCGTACCCTACTTATCGAACCCAACGGGGCTCGATACCAGAATGCAGCGGGAAAGCCTCGACCTGATTCGAGATCTCAATCAGACACACCAGGAGAAGATCGCCGACCCGGAAATCGAGTCCCGGATTGCGAGCTACGAACTGGCGTTCCGGATGCAGGCGGCCGCACCGGAGCTACTCGACTTCTCCAAAGAATCGAAAGCCACTCTCGACATGTACGGCGTAGGCCAGGAAGCGACTAACGCATACGCCACCAATTGCCTGCTGGCCCGGCGAATGGTGGAGCGAGGAGTGCGGTTTGTCCAGATCATGCACGCCAGTTGGGATCATCACTCCCAGCTCAACAAGGGATTGAAGAAAAATTGCGGGGCGACCGATCAGCCCACCGCCGCCTTGATCAAGGATTTGAAGCAGCGAGGCCTGCTCGATTCGACTCTGGTGATCTGGGGTGGTGAATTTGGACGCACGCCGATGGTCGAGGTGCGGCGGCCCGGGGAAGAGGGCAACGAAGGCCGCGATCATCATCCGCTGGCCTACAGCATGTGGATGGCTGGTGGAGGCATCAAGGGCGGTCAGGTCGTCGGAGAGACCGACGACATCGGCTTCAATATTGTGCGGGACAAGGTCCATGTCCACGACCTGCAGGCGACACTCCTTCATTGCCTGGGCTTCGATCATAAGCAGCTGACATATCTTCACCAGGGCCGGAATTTCCGCCTGACCGATGTCGAAGGAGAGGTCGTCCAGAAGCTTCTCGCCTGAGGATCGCCGCGCAAAACATCATGGATACCGGAATTCGCGCTGGCGCCGCGCGAGTCGACATCACTCCGCCAGTCGGCATCGGCATGGTCGGCTACTACATTCGCGAGGGCGTCTCCCAAGCGGTACAGCGGCCCTTAACTGCCACCTCTCTCGTGCTGGACACCGGAGGTCTGCGATTCGCAATTCTCGCCTGTGATATCGCCTTCATCCAGGATCCCGCCGCCCGGGAGATTCGCGGGCAGATCGCCAAAGCGATCGGGACGTCGGTGGATCTGGTGTGGATGAACTATAGCCATACTCACTGCGGACCGACATTGCCGGGTTTTCTGTGGCAGGACGAGGACCAAGACCGTCTGCAGCGAGCTTACCTGGCGACGCTCACCGACCGGTTGGTCGCAGTGACTGTCGAAGCGGCATCGCAGATGCGCCCCGCGAGAATCGGGGCAGGTTCGGCACCGGCTCCGATTGGGATCAATCGTAGGGAAAAAGGCGACGACGGGAAGTTCTACATTGGCGAGAATCCCACAGGCCTGCAAGACCATGAGGCGATCGTCGTGCGAGTCGACGAAGTCGACGGCCGGCCGTTGGCCATGCTGTTCAATCATCCGTGCCACACCGTCACCATGGGGCCGAAATGCCTGCAATTGTCGCCGGATTTCGTCGGGCCTGCTCGCGATGTGATTGAAAAGTCGACCGGCGCTCTGTCCCTGTTTCTGCAAGGAGCCGCCGGAAATATCAATCCCGCGACGGGCATCGGTTCTCAGGAAGACGATTCGGAGAACATGACGCGTCTGGGTCAGATTCTTGGCGGCGCGGTAGTCCAGGCAGCCGCGGGAGTTCGCACTCATCAATATCGAGGGCCGCGCGCTTCGCTGTCGTCGCTGGCGCGCGTGACGCTGTTCCCGTATCTTCCGGTAGAGGACCAGCCTCCAACCGTTCGCCATGCTTGCGTCCAACTCAATCTGCCTATGCTGCCGTTGCCTTCTCTCGAAGAAGCACGGCGAATCCGGCAAGCTCGCGCCGACACCTATGAGCAAGCAAAGAGGGACGGTAAACCGGAAGGATTTCTCACCGTCCTGCGGCACTTCGCCAACTGGGGCGAGAAGCTGCAGCGAACGGTCGAAGCCGGCGGAACGCCAACGATTCCCTTCGAGATCAACGCGCTCCGAATCGGCGATATCGCCATTGTGGCGGTTCCGTGCGAGCCGCTGGTGGAGTTGGGCTTGGCGGTCAAGAAAGCCTCTCCGTTCGGCAAAACGCTGTTCCTGGGCTATACCAATGGATGCATCGGCTACTTGTCGCCCGCCGACGCCTATCCATCCGAAGGCTGGTCGCCGTGGGAGACGTACGCAATTCCAGACATGCTTTTCCAAAGCTACCAGCTGCCCATGGCGCTCCAACCGCAATGCGGGCAGATGGTGGTCGATCAGGCGTCCGAGCTGCTGCGCAGTTTAGCCGTGTCCGATCGCTAGCCGGAATTTCGCCACGCCTTTCGGCGTCACCAGAAGCGCAAAACAGGCGCATGCCAGAAGCAGCGCCGTGCAGGCGAAGGCGATCGCCAGTTGGAAGTTCTTGGTTTCACCCACAAGATGTCCGGTGATGATCGGAGCGCAAATCCCCGCGAGATTCGACACAGTGTTCTGATAGCCGATCACCCGGCCAATGACCCCGCGCGGGGAAATCACTTGCGAAAGGGCCCAATAGTTCGCACTGGCGAGCCCTAACCCTAACAACGCGCAAGCGAGGATGACAAAAACGGTATTCACGGAATGAAACACCAGCAAGAGCAGCATCGAGCTGCCGGCTGCGAATCCCGCAACGACAAAGGCTCGCCGGACATTCAGCGCGCTGCGCCCTTTGGCGATCAGGCGATCTCCGACACGGCCCGCAATGGTCGATACAATCGCCATCCCCAGCAGCGGAAGGGCAGTATAAGTTCCCATCTTCAGGAACGAGAGGCCGTGCTCCATCACGAGATAGGAGGGCAGCCAGGTAAGGCAGAAATACCAGTAGTAGGAATAGAAGAAAGCTCCGAAGGTGACGCCCCAACAGACCGGGTTTCTTACTAAGCTGTGCCAGTCGACCCGGAGCGTCGTCTCGTGCTTGGTTTCAGCGGGCTGCGCTTTCTGCGACGGCACTAGCCAGATCCAGGGGATCAGCCAGATCAGTCCGCCCAGGCCCGTATAAATGAAGAGCTGCCGCCAAGTCATCTGGTCCAGAAGCAGAGCGCCGAAGTAAGCTCCCGCGGCGGGGCCAATCATCATGCCGGCCAGATAAATTCCGCTCGGCAAGCCCTGCTGATCTTCGTCAAAATTCTGCCGGATGTAGGCGAGGCTCGCGGGCTGAGCCACTGCTTCTCCCACTCCAAGCAATAAGCGAAATGCCAGCACCTGCCCGAACGAGGAAGCCATGCCGACCGCTGCCGATGCGAGAGACCAAACCAGAAAGGCGGCGGCATAGGTCCATTTCAGGCCGAACCGGTCGACGATATACCCAACGGGAATCTGCAGCGCGGTGTATGTGAAGAAGAAAGCCGAAAGCAGAATTCCCATCGAATCCGCGCCGATGCCGAAATCCTTCATCAGCGGCACAGCGACAACGCTCAGGTTGCCGCGATCGACGTAGTTCACAAGGACGGCAAGAAACAGAAGGGCGACAACCGCCCACCGCCGGCCATCGATGCGAGACGACGTCGCGGGGGCGATCATGTCTGCGGCGAATCGGAGCCAGGCTGATAGCCCAGCTTTTGGGATACCTGCAAGGCGTAGTTCCGAATCAAGCGGCCAATCCCATCCATACGGCCGGGATCGGTCTGTTGGAGAGTGCCGGCGAGGCCAAGCGAAGCGACAACCCTACCGTCACTGCCCCAGATCGCCGCGGCGGCGCCGCGTCCTTCCGCCTCATCTTCACCATCGTCCACGGCATATCCGCGAGCTGCGTACTCGGCGAGATTCGCAATCAGGCTGTCCACGTCGGTGATGGTTCGGTCGGTACGCCGGATTAGTGGACTCGGGCCTACCAACCGCCGTACATCGCTAGCGGGTAGATGCATCAGAAGCGCCTTTCCCACACCTGTACAGTGCAGGAACTTCCGCTCACCCACCCAGGTATTCAGGCGGATGAACCCCTTCGGCTCGGAGCGTTCGATGTAGACCGCTTCATTGCGGTCCAGGATTGCCAAATGTCCGGTCAGCCGGGTAATCTCTGTCAATTCCTCCAGGCTGGGAAAAGCCAGGGCTCGCAGACTCAACGAATTTTTCGAAGCGTTGCTATCCCGAAACGCGAATAACTTGTAGCCCAGAATGTACTTCTTATTCTCCTCATGACGCTGTACATAACCTGCGTCAGCCATCGTTTCCAGAAGATAGAAAGCCGTCGAATAAGGAATTCGGTGAGCCTTGCTCACTTCCTGCACCGTGAGTCCAAAGCTGCTTTCGTTCAAGCTGTCCAGGATCGCAAAGGCCCGCTTGACCGCGGGTACCTGGTAGCCCTTGCGAGTCTTGGATTGAGTCTTGGGTTGAGCCTTCGATTTTGCGGCAGACCTTGCCGTCCGAGTGGCGTTGGGTGACATCGCTACCAGTATTTATCAATAGGGTGAACACCACGCCGCAATTCAGATTGGCGAGAGGCTCTATTAGTTGAGATCCTATTCTATATGAAGATAACGGGTCTGGAAACCGTTTTATTGACCGCCGAGCCGTCGGAGCCGATTCGCTGGTCCGGCGGCGAACTCAACACGGTCCAGGCATCTCTCATCGTCGTCCACACCGACGAAAACATCACCGGGTTGGGCGAAACCTATACCGGGATTTTCGCTCCCAAGGCGGTTCGGGGAATCGTGGAATCCCTCGAGCCGCTGCTGCTCGGCGAGGATCCGACGGATGTCGCGCGGCTTTACCAGAAGATGTACAGCAAGACCCTATTCTGGGCACGTGTAGGCGCCGGTTTGAGCACCATCGGAGCCATCGAGACTGCTCTGTGGGACATTCTGGGCAAAGTGAAAGGCGAGCCGGTCTGGCGTCTTTTGGGCGGCAATGTGCACGAGCGGCTTCCCCTCTATGCCAGCGGCGGACTGGAGAAGCCGATCGAAGAAACCGTGGCCGAAATGAAGCGCTATCGGGAGCAAGGTCTTCGCGCCGTCAAAGTCCGCGTGGGAATGGGATTTGAGCGCGACATTCGAAAGTTGGAAATTGTCCGGGAAACGCTAGGCGACGACATTCAGTTGATGGTGGATGCGGTCCAAGGCCATAACCCGGAACCGTGGACTGCCGCCGAAGCCATCCGGATGGGCAAGGCCATGGAACGCTTCAACCTGCGATGGTTCGAGGAACCGTGCGCGGCTACCGATTATACGGGCTATGCCAACGTTCGGCGAGCCGTCGCAATTCCCATCTCCGGCGGAGAGAGCAGTACGTCGATTTTCGAGTTTCGCAGTTTCTTCGAAGCCGGTGCCCTCGATATCGCACAGCCGGACACCGCGCATTCCGGCGGCATCCAGGAGTGCCGCAAGATCGCCGCGCTGGCGCAGAGTTATGGCGTGGAAATCGCCTTCCATTCCTGGGCATCGTCGGTGGTGATTGCTCCGAACTACCATCTTGCTTTCAACACGCCGAACACGTCGATTGTGGAATACCCCACCTGGGGTTATCCGCTGCGGGATGAGCTATTCTCAGAGCCGCTCGATATTCGAGACGGCTATCTCTACCCATCAAAGGCTCCGGGCCTTGGCGTGGAGCTGACCGACGAAGTGCGCAAGAAATACGCATTTCGAGAGACTGCCGGTGTCGATATGAGGAGAGCCAA
>CAZETQ010000079.1:0-23962 GCA_964515165.1 uncultured Solibacteraceae bacterium
TATTGCGTGAATTTCGCCGGAGGCTCGGTCGACATCACGTCCGGGAATTTTGTGTTCTCCGCCAGCGAGTGTTATCTGATCGAGGGCGGGCGGGTCACCAGCCCGGTGCGCGGAGCTACGCTGATCGGCAACGGTCCGGAGGCGCTGAAGTATGTCTCCGCGGTGGGAAGTGACCTTCAACTTGATGAGGGGATCGGCGTCTGCGGCAAGGAAGGGCAGTCGGTTCCGGTCGGCGTGGGTATGCCGACGGTCAAAGTGGATCGCATGACCGTCGGAGGCACCGCATGAGCGCGGACTTGCAGCAACTGGCGCAGGACGTCGTCAAGCAGGCACTGGATCGCGGAGCAACCGACGCAGAGTGCACCGTCTCGGAAGGCCGCGAATTCGGCGTGAACGTTCGCATGCGCGAGATCGAACAACTCAAAGAGGCGGGTTCTCGCGGAGCCGGGATTCGAGTCTTTGCCGGTAAGCGCACAGGTTCTGCTACTACGTCTGATCTCAGCCTTGAAGGAATCGACCGAATGGTCGGAGCGGCCCTGGCGAACGCGTCGGTGACATCCGACGATCCCATGGCCGGATTGCCCGAGGCGGATGAACTGGGGTCGCTGAGTACCGACTTGCTGCTATACGACGAAGCCGTCGAGAAGCTGGATGCGACGTGGAAGATCGGCCAGGCGAAGGCTGCCGAGCAGGCGGCTCTTGCCATGGATCCGCGGATCGCGAATTCGGAGGGCGGCTCGTTCGATTCCTATTTGTCGTCCCGTTACTTTGCGAACTCGCGCGGATTTGCGGGCGGTTACCGGCGATCTTCGTGCTCCCTGTCGGTGGTTCCGGTGGCAAAGGACGGCGACCGGATGGAGCGCGACTATTGGTATTCCGTCGCGAGAAACGCCGCCAAGCTGGAATCGGCGGAATTTGTCGGGCAGGAAGCGGCGCGGCGGGCGCTACGGCGGCTGGGTTCCCGGAAGATCCCGACGCAGAAGGCTCCCATCCTGTTCGAACCGCGGATTGCGCGCTCGCTGCTGGGGTCGATCTTCGAAGCTGTCTCCGGTGATTCCATTTACCGAAAGGCTTCGTTTCTGGTCGGCAAGCTGGGGGAGCGGATCGCCACCGAACAGTTGACGGTGGTCGATGATCCTACCATTCCCGGACTGTTCGGGTCCTGGCCGTTCGATGACGAAGGCGTGCCGGCGCGCCGCAAAGCGGTGATCGAGCGGGGAGTCCTGAAAACCTATCTCCACAACACCTACACGGCTCGGAAGCTGGGCGAAAAGACTACCGGAAACGCAGGCCGCTCGCTGGCGGGCAATCCCTGGGTGGACCAGGGAAATTTCTATATCGAAGCCGGGAACAAATCGCCCTCGGAGATCATCAGGGGCATGAAGAAAGGCCTCCTGGTGACGGAGCTGATGGGACAAGGCGTCAACGTCGTCAATGGCGACTATTCGCGGGGAGCGGCGGGGTTGTGGATCGAGAATGGGGAGATCGCCCATCCTGTGTCCGAGATTACAATCGCCGGAAATTTGAAGCAGATGCTGATGGACATCGAGACAATCGGCAGCGACCTGGAGTTTCGCGGTTCGACGGCATCGCCGTCCCTCCTGATCCGGGAGATGACGATCAGTGGCAGCTAAGATCGCGATCCTGCTGGTCGTCTTTCTGGGAAGCGCCGGCTTCTGGTTCCACAGATGGCGGCAGGAGAATCCGGTTCAACAGGCCGTCCTGACCGCGGACGCCAAGGCCTACACGAACAATCTCGCACTCAGCGAGGTGGAGATGAAGGCGGCGGAAGCCTTCGCCGGCCAGCAGGTGGTCGAGATCCTTGGGAAGATCACCAATAAAGGCGACCGGTCCATCGGAGTGGTCGAAGTGACATGTGTTTTCTATGACACCTACGGCCAGATCGTTCTGCGCCAGCGCACGCCGATTGTTCGCTCCCGCGACGGCGGATTGAAGCCTGGAGAAACCAAGTCATTTCGGATGCCATTCGACGAACTTCCGGAGAGCTGGAATCAGGCCCTGCCTTCCCTGGTCATCGCCAACATACAATTCGATTGATGCCCCGCGTACTGCTGGTGGAGGATGACGAGAATCAGCTCGCCGTCCGGAAGATGCTGCTGGAGCATCAAGGCTACGAGGTTTCCGAGGCCAGAACCGCCGATGAGGCGCTGTCGCAGATCTCGCCATCGCCAGAACTGGCCTTGATGGACTTGAGCCTGCCGACTCCGGAGGAGGGCCTGGCATTGGTGCGCGAGATCAACACGCGTTCCCCCAAAACCCGCATCGCCGTCCTGACCGGATGGATCGCTGCGCTGCGCGGTCTGCCAGAGGAAACAATGGTGGCTGAAGTCATTGAAAAGTCCCAACCGACGCGGGAGCTGTTAGAGACGATCGCCCGGCTGGTTGCCTGCCTGCTGATTCTCCTGCTGCCTGCCGCCGCGAAGGAGTATCGCTTTGACGCCAAGGGCGGGGAAACCATCGCGGAGCTGGAGTTGTCGTCTCCGGGATCGGATTGGGGCGAACGCGGAAAAGAAGCTGCCGTTGCCCGGCTGATGGTCGACGGGCAGTTCAACCAGCATGTGCTGGTATTCGGCGAGCGGCGCGGGGCCTATGAGGTTTTTCTGGGACCGCTCACGCCCGGCGAGCACCTGCTGACCGTGAATCGGGATGAGCGGCTGTCGGCGGCGCAATCGACGCTCGAAGAAGGCGCGGTTCGCTTTCGGGACGAAGCGAATGAGTTGTATGCGCATGCGCCGGTCTTGTTCGCGCGCGCCGACTCGGTGGGGAAGTTTTCCGATGTCCCGCTGCTGGTGTACGTGGAGCGGCTACCGGCCGGCCTGCAATATACGGTGATCTTTTCGAACGAAGACGGCGGACATTCCACTCGGGGACTACTGGCGCGCTGGGGAAGAACCACCGACATCGAGTATGTTTACCGGCTGGACGGGACGACGGGGTTCATCCAGACTCGCGATCACAAGGACGTCCCGTACTCCGGCTCCCGGGAGGGGCGGCATCCACTGCTGATCCCCGTCACTCTCAACAACATGGTGGAGCCGGGCCGCGGGGAAATGTGCTTCCGGCTGGCGCCCATCGAAGTGGACTTGAAAGATCACTCGCGCGAAATCGTGATGGATCGCAATCCCTGGACGTATGCCGTCTCTTCAAAGGAGCTTCGCCGGGAGGGCCGGCTACCCGAGGTGGGCGATCCCCGGAACTACCTGTACATCGAGGCGCTGGTGAAGAACCAGAACTCGCGAATTGCCTTCAAAGCGAAAAGCGCCATCGACACCGAATGGCGGCGGTCCGATCGGGGAGATTGGAAGCTGGCGATCGAGCGTTCCGGCTGGGTGCGGCTGGCGCTGGAGATGCCGGCGCACACCAGTCCGCGGCAGATTCGTGAATTCAATTTCGAGTGCCTTCCGGAAAATGACAAACAGCCGCCCGAAGTGAAACCGGTCTGTTCCGCTGAGCGGATCCGCGCCTTTTTTCTGACACCGGGCTACGATCCGGGCCGCCCGATCGAACTGCCACTCAAGTGACTCAGGTAACGCTGACGGTCAAAGTCGTGCCGCGAGCGTCGAAAAGCGAGGTCGTCGGGATGATGGACGACGGGTCGTTAAAGGTGCGCGTCGCCGCGGTACCTGAAAAGGGCAAAGCCAATGACGAGCTTCGAATCGTCCTGGCGCGTCAATACGGCGTTCCCGTCGCGAATGTCACCATCGCGGCGGGAGCAGCGTCAACGCGGAAGACGGTTCGAATTCGACTGTGACTGCGGGTTGCGAATCGCTTCCATATCCGCGATCAGCTGTTTCACAACTTTATCGGCCACATCGGCGGCGGAGCCGCGGAACTTGGCTCCCAGCGACTCCTTCGTGGTGGACCAGATCAGATCCCCGTCGCGATTCACCAGCCGAATAGCCGCCATCGCTTCGTGGCGGCGCTCCTGAAATCGGGAGCTCTCGTTCTGCTCGACTCCCACGCTGGAGGCTCGGTCCGACCGATTTCCACGCGCTGAGTTGGACGTGTAGTCGCTCTCGCGAGTCGCAAACGATCCGCGCGCTCCGATCCCGTCCCGCGATTCGTGCATTTCCGTGAAGATGAGATCGTCGGCGGAACCGCGAAGAAACGCGTCCGCTTTGTCGGCATTTTCCGTGATCACCCAAAGTTTCGTGGATTGCAGGCTGGACATCAGCATGTCGCGAATTTGGGCCGCCCCCTCACCGCCGGTCAGCTTGTCGACATAGATACGCTTGATGGTTCCCAACTGGCGCTGCAGATCCTCGGGTTCGTCGGCCAACAGAGGAACGGAAAGCGCCAACAAAAAGAGCGTTCTCACATCTTCCTCGCTTCATCGTCGAGATAGGTGACTCGCAGCCCGGTTCGAGCCTCGAGACTGGCCAGGACCGCCCGGATATCTCCCTTATCTACCCGGACCACGATGGCCTGCTGGCTGCCGTCGGTATCCATAAAGCCCAGGGTGAGGAAGTGTTTCCGGGTTTTCGTCAGGAGAAACAGCGGGGAAACGGTGATGGCCGCCAGGACCTGCCGCCCTACCTTCTGCCCATACTCGATCTGGTTGATTTGAGAGTAAGGAACCCGCAAGCTGCGAGCTTTCATGGAAATTTTCAACTCGCTGGCACCAGCGGCGAGAATCCGCAGTTCATTTCCGGGTCGAACTTCGCCTAATGTTCCCCCGACATACTCCACCTTTGTGCCTGGTTCACCGGCAAACAGCAGCGCGCCGAACAGGAAGATGCATATCCGCATTCGAGATTGTCCTAAGGAATGAGTGCGGTATTCCTCCGATGCTCTCAGGGAGTTTTTAGGGGCGTAGCATCGGCGCCCATTTTCGCAGCATCATAGAAGAGTACGAACATCGCGCCGGATTCGGAGCGGGAACGGTTATCGCAGGAATGGAGATCCGTGGAAGGAAGAACGCTTTGGCTGGAACAGTTACACGTCGGATGTTGCTTGGCGGCGGAGTGGTAGCGGGAGCGGCGGGGCTCGGCCTATATCGTATGTTTCCCAAGTTCTTCTGGCAGGAGTTGGCTGACGACATGAAGCGCGGAGTTCTACCGGCGGTGAAAGTTCCGGATCCCGGCCATTGGCCCGATACTGGCCTTCACGCCGCCTGGCTGGGACATTCGACGGTGCTGATGAAGGTTGACGGCTTTACCATCCTCACCGATCCCGTTTTGCACGATCGAGTGGGAATCGACGCCTGGGTAGCGACGGTGGGAATCAAGCGGCTGGTAGCGCCGGCGTTGAAAGTCGGCAAACTGCCCAAAGTGGATTTGATCCTGTCCTCCCATGCCCACATGGACCATCTAGACCTCGCCACGATGCGGGAGCTGGAGCATAAGACTACGGAAGTTGTGATGGCGAAGGCGACCAGCGACCTGATCCGGCCGAATCGCTATAAGCGGATGACGGAGCTGGGATGGACGGAGAAGCTGAAGGTGGGGCCTGCCGTCCTGCGAGCGCTGGAAGTGAAACATTGGGGCGCAAGGATGCGCACTGACACCTACCGCGGCTATAACGGGTACAGCCTGGAAGTGGGCCGGTGGAAGATCCTGTTCGGCGGCGATACAGCGGACACTGATGCGTTCCGCGCCCAGCGCAACGGAGGAGCCGATTTGGCCTTCATGCCGATTGGCGCCTACAACCCCTGGATCTTCGCTCATTGCAATCCGGAACAGGCTTGGCGAATGGCCAATGAGTACGGGGCGGAGCACGTCATGGGGATTCACCACAAGACGTTCAAGCTGAGCAGCGAGCCTTATGGCGAACCGCTGGAACGGCTGCTGGCAGCGGCGGGGAACTCCGAGAGCCGCGTCGTCGCCCGCGAGATCGGCTCTGAAGTTCACTTGTCGTAGCTAGGAAGATATCCCGGTCATATCGTGACCGAACGATCCGGGAACTGCCCGCTTACTCCGCAAACAACGCTTCGTGCGCGGCTGCAGACAATCGAGACTTTCACAAGATGCTCACCGGCAGGAAGCCGCGCGCGGAGCAAGCGGGTCACCTTTCGGTCCAGCTTAGCGGGGTTTCACAAAGACTAGCCTGTCGCGAGCGCGATGGCACCCAGCACTCCCGCTCGATCGCCCAGCTCGGGCCGAACCAGTTTGGGCATCGGCACGTAGCTTTCTTTCTTCAGTTCGGCGCGAACAGCCGCCAACAGGCCCGGCGTCTTCATGACTCCTCCGCCCAGAATCACCAGCCGGGGCGAGAGTACGGCGGAAATGTTGATGATGCCCAGGGCCAAATAGTAGGCGGTCCTTTCCGGCCCTAACTTTGCGATGGCGGGCCCGCTGGCGTAGCCTTCCAGGCAATGTTCATGCGAAGGGCAAACCCCTCTCACCGAAGGCGGCATGCGAAGGTGGCCCATCTCCGGATGCAGCAATCCGTGCACCAGCTTTCCGCCGGCCATCGCTCCGCCGCCGATCCCTGTCCCCACGGTGAGGTAGACGAAATCGTCCACGCCGCGCGCCGCCCCCCATCGATGTTCCGCCAGGGCGGCGGTATTCACGTCGGTGTCGACGGCGCATTTCACCCCCAGCCTGCTCTCGACGATCTTCCGGATCGGCACGCCCCGCCAGTCGAGCTTGGGAGTGGTTTTGCTGATGCTACCGTTTACCAGATCCACAGGCCCGAAGGAGCCGATCCCGATCCGCTTGAGCTTTCTTCCCGCGAAGAAGTCGATGACGTCGCGTAGCGTTGATTCCGGATCGCGAGTCGGAATCGGCCGGGAAACTTCGACGTCGGACGGACCGCTCCCCACGGCGCAAATGAACTTTGTGCCGCCCGCTTCGATTCCACCGGCTCTCATTGCGAAGAGGATTCTCCCCCGATCACGGCCTCCGCTTCGATTTCCACCAGCATGTCCGGGTGAATCAGGCGGCTTACTTCGACCATCGTTGCCGCGGGACGGATGCGCGAGAATCGCTCTCCGTGGGCGTGTCCGACGGCTTCGCTGTCGCGGTCGATATTGGTGACGTACATGCGAGTGCGGACGACATCGCCGAGGCTTGCCCCGGCATCGGCGAGGGTTCGCTCAATCAGATTCAAAGCTGCCGATGCCTGCAGGTACGCATCTCCCGGGTGCAGAACCGTTCCATCGTTCGACGCCGCGGTCGTCCCGGAAATCAGGATGCGATCGCCAATTCGCACCGCCCGGGAATAGCCGACCTGAGGCTCCCACTTGCCGCCGCTTGCGATGTTCCGGCGCGTCATTTGGAGCGGCCGACGCGCTTCATCACGTCGTGAATTTTCGCCATGATCCGGTCTTCCACATCCAATGCAAACGGTCCGGGCTGGCCGTAGTAGATCATGCTGTCCACCGCCTCATAGCCGCCTTCTTTGATGATCTGCGCGGTGGGGATGTAGCACATCACGTCGTTGGAATAGCCGGCGACCACCGTATTCTCGGCAGGAAACTCTCGCTTCGTACGAAGGCCGTAGCCGACAACGACTTCACCCCCCAGCGCGACGTACGTTACGTTCTTGCCCATCCGGATCGCCTGCACCGGATACTGCACCTTCGTCACCGGATGCCGCTCGTCGTAAGCCTTCAGCATTTCCTTCGCCCGGCGGACCTTCGCCGGAAGCGGAGACTGCAGCTCCTTTTCGAAATCTTCGCGAGAGTGCGGCTGGAACGCCAGGTCTGTCACCTGGTAGGAAGAACGCACTGAGCCCTTCACTGGAGACATCCTGGTCTTTAACACTGCGTCCACGGCCGTCGCCAATTCGCCGCCGTGCTGGATGGCCAATTCTTCCTTGCTGCGCGGGTTGGGATTCTGGTCGCCGCCGGTGAGGATCATGAACATGCCGACCGCTTCGGGATGCGCCTTCTCGAATGCGATCTGCGCAAAGCCGGCATAGTCGCCGCTGAGCCGGTAAAACTCACCGGTGAGCGTCGTGTTGTGGCACGCATATCCGAAGAGCGCGGCTTTCAATGTTCCGTCGGGCTTTCGAACTGCCAGCACGGGAACTTCGTGATCCGTGGCCCCTTGCGGATTCAGTCCGATGACGACGCCCTTGGGAGTCGTCTGGCGCCGGTTGATGGCGAAGTCCGCCTGGCCCTTGCCGAAGCTGAGGTTGGCCGGCTCCAGGTTTCCCAGCGCTCCGCCGATGGCTTCGACGATTGTGTTCGTCAGCGTCTGGGAGTACTGGCGGATGCGCTCGCGCTCTTCGGCGTCGAGATCGAACATCGTCATCAGGTTTTCGCGCACCATCGGACCGGTATGCGTGTGCGAGGAATTCAACATCAGCGCCTCGCGCGGCAGGTTGTAACGCTTCAGGCATTCCGCCGCAATCTGTTCGGAAACCGCGCGAGGCAGACCGATCAGGTCCGTCGTGACAATCACCGCGCGATGGCCCTTTTTGTCCTCGATAGCCAGCGCCTTGGCCCAAAGGTCATGAACGACGCCTTGCGACGGCTTATTCCGGCTGCCGTAGCCGGACATCCAGATGGGTCCCTGCGGCGTGATCTTCAGTTTGGCGACTCCGACGCGCCAGTCCGCCGCAACGAGCGGTGTCAACACAACGAGCGAAAGAAGGAAAAGGCGGAGCATGGATGGTCCTTAATCCCGAACCAGACGGGTGACGCTCTCAATGTGGAAGGTCTGCGGGAACAGATCGATCAAAGTCATCTTGTCGATAGCGTACCCCGCGGAAGTCAATGCCGCCAGATCGCGAGCCAGCGTCGTGGGATCGCATGACACGATCGTCAGCACGCGAGGCTTCAATCGAGCCAACTGCTCCACGACGCGCTTTCCCAGGCCGACCCGCGGCGGATCGGCGAGAACGAAATCGGGGATCTCCGTCGCGGCGGCGAGAAAATCCTCGGTCTTTGCGCGGATCGCGTTTAACCGCAGCTGGGCCCGATTTGCGTTGAACTCCAGATCGTGCGCGGAGCTCCCGACAACTTCGACGGCCGTGACTTGATCGAACCGCGTTGTCAAAGGGAGAGAGAAAAGCCCCACTCCCGCATAGAGGTCCAGGGCGGCGTTACCCGAGGCGTCCCGCAATGCCAGGTCAATCAGCGGCTCGATCAGAAAGCGATTGACCTGAAAGAAAGCTTTGTGGCTGACGCGATAGGTGAAGGCTCCCACCTTGTATTCCAAAGAGGATTGCGTTGCGCCGGGAATGCGCTCCGCGCACCACTCGAAGAAACGGCGCTGCAAGGGCTGCGCGGCATCGAGGACGTTCACCAGCGTTTCCGATCCGTTCGAGAACAGCTCCACGGACTTGAGAAAGCGGGGAAAGCGCCGGTCTCCGGACATGTCGCGCAGGGCGGTAATCGCCGACTGTACGGCCGGCGATGAGATGACACACTCGTCGACATCCACCAATCGATTGGAGCCGGCCGCATGAAAGCCGATACGCCGTCCCGAAATGTGAAGCTGCGAGCGATTCCGGTAGTGCCATTCGGATCCGGTGATCGTTTCAATGGCGGGCGGTTGGATTCGCCCCAGGCGAGTTAAGGACTCCTCCAGGATCGCCTTCTTGGCGATCAACTGCGCGGAGTACGACATCTGCTGGTAATGGCATCCGCCGCAATCCGTGAAATAAGAACAGCGCGGCTCAATGCGGTCCGGTGAGGGGTGAATCAGTTTCCCGTCCAGCCACTCCTCTCCCGCAAGCGAGTACGGGATAAATTCGACCTTGCCTTCGACTCTCGCCAGGCCGCCCCCGCCATAGACGAGTTTTTCAATCTTCACCAAGCGCCTAAGCTAACATGAAAGTTTCCCTAACATGCGAGTTCGCGTTTTTTCCGGCGTACAGCCGTCCGGTAACCTACACATCGGTAATTACTTAGGCGCTCTCAAGAATTGGGCCGCCATTCAGCGGAATTATGAAAGCATTTTCTGCATTGTCGACCTGCATGCCATCACTGTCTACCAAAATCCCGCCGAACTGAAGCAGAAAATCCGGGAAACTGCGGCGTTGTTTCTGGCTTGCGGGATCGACCCCGAGCATTCCAGCGTGATCGTCCAGTCGCAGGTGCCGGAGCACGCCGAGTTGGCCTGGATGCTGACTTGTGTCACTCCCATCGGCTGGCTGGAACGGATGACGCAATTCAAGGCAAAGTCCGCCGCTCAGGAAACGATCGGCGATGGCTTGCTGCAATATCCGGTGCTGATGGCCGCCGATATTCTGCTCTATCAGGCGGGAATCGTTCCCGTGGGCGACGACCAGTCCCAGCATCTGGAGCTGGCTCGCGACATCGCGCAGCGGTTCAATTCTCTGTACGGGGAGACATTCGTCGTGCCGGAGACGAAGCTGCCTACTGTCGGCGCTCGGATCATGGGACTCGACGAGCCCGACAAGAAAATGTCGAAGTCGGCGACGGGAGCGAACCATGCCGTGGGCCTGCTGGATCCGATCGACGTGGCTCGCAAGAAGATCATGCGGGCGACGACCGACTCCCATCCTGCTGTCTTTTGGGAATCGATGGGACCGGGCGTGGCGAATCTCATCGCGATCTACCGGGCATTCGGCGAAGTGGACGAATCAACCGCGCGCCAGGAATTCGAAGGTCTGCGCTACGGCGATCTGAAGAAGAAGGTCGCCGAAATGGTGATCGCGAAGATGGAGCCGATCCAGGCTAAATTTCGCGAGATCACCTCCGATCCGGGGTACCTGGATGGCGTGCTGAAGCAGAGCTTCGAGCGAATCTCGCCGATCGCCAAGCAAACGGTCGAAATGGTGAAGGGCCGGATGGGGCTTTACACGAAGTAGCGTCATGGAAGCAGCTCCCGTATCGCTTCCCGCGTACTACCGGCTGCTTCGCGACAACCGCAACTTCCGGAGACTCTGGTTTGCGCAGATCATCAGCGAAGTGGGCGACTGGTTCTACGTCGTCGCTGTCTACTCGCTGCTGTTCGACCTGATTGGCAGTGCGAAAAGCGTCGCTCTCGCGCTGGTCTTCCAAGTGTTACCGCAATTCTTCTTTGGTCCGATGGCGGGGGCGATCAACGATCACGCCAGCCGGAAGAAGGTGATGATCTTTGCCGATGTGGCTCGGGCGGCGATTGTCATCCTGATGTTGCTGGTGCGCACGAAGGAGATGATCTGGCTGCTGTATACGCTGCTGCTGCTTGAGACTCTGTGCTGGGCGCTGTTTGAACCGGGGCGCAGCGCCGTCATTCCGAATGTCACCCGCAGCGAAGCGGAAACCGTAACGGCCAACGGATTGGGCTCCACCACCTGGGCGTTCAACTTCTTCTTTGGAGCCGCGGTGGGCGGAGCGGCGGCCGCTCTGCTGGGCCGCGAGATGGTTTTCGTCGTCAACTCGTTTTCCTTTCTTCTGTCGGCCTGGCTGGTTTGGCGAATGCGGTTCGACGAGCCGCACATGGAAGGAAAAGAGCCGTTTCGACTTCGCGACATCTTCAATTTCAAGCCCGTCGTCGAAGGTCTTCGTTATGTTCACGGACATGCGCAGATCCGGCCGGTGCTGTTTCTAAAAGCGGGAGTCGGCCTGATGGGCTCCAACTGGGTGATCCTGCCGGTGCTGGGCGAAAAGGTGTTTCCTCTGGAAATCGGCGGCATGGACGCGAAGAGAGCCGGGATGTTGGGGATGAGTGCGCTGCTCGGAGCGCGAGGACTCGGCGCGCTGATCGGGCCGCTTACCGGAGGAGCGTGGGCCGGAAAGAATATGCAGCGCATGCGAGCCGGCGTGGCCATCGGATTTCTGTTGATCCTGACGGGTTACTGTTCGGTGGGGCAGGCCGGATCGCTGCTGGGTGCCATTCCGGCCGTGGCTCTGGCGCACGCCGGAGGCTCCATGATCTGGGTGTTCTCTTCGTCGATGCTGCACTTCCTCAGCGAAGACAAGTTTCGCGGCCGGGTGTTCTCCGCCGACTACATGCTGATGACCTTGATGCTCTCTGTGACCAGCTGGACCGCCGGAGCTTTGATCGACGGGGGAATGAGCGTCATGACCGTTGCCACCCTTACAGGTCTGGCGGCATTGCTGCCGCTGGGGCTGTGGCTGACATTTGGTCTGCGACGACGGTGACTTTGGCGAAGCCTTCCGCTTCGCTGGGAGGCTGGAGCTTGGCGGCAAGCTTGTCCATTGCTTCCGCGGGAACGACTCGAGCGCGGGCCAGATTCCGCTGCCGGCAAATCTCCACCGGAACATCGAAGAAAATCGCCTCGATTTCGGCGTCGAACTGCCGGGCCATGTCGATGTACGGCAGCCGTTCGTCCTTCGTCAGGCTGGTCGCATCGACATAGTTTTCCAGCATTCCGATCGACAGGCGCTGAGACAAGAGGTGGCGGACGGTTTCGAAGACGCGAGCGTTCACCGATTGATTGGTGGCGTCGCCGGTCAGGATCTCCCGGACTTCGTCGGAAGAGATGGCCCGGAGGCAGCGCTGCGCGATCCAGGTGGATTTTCCGGAGCCCGGCAGCCCCACGAGAAGAACAATCTTTGGCCTAGACATCGAAGATAAGGGTGTAGCCGGGATCCAGCTCGCGAGCGTTGAGAAGCAGAAGCTCCCGCACCTGGTAAGGGTTGGTCAAGCCGCGAAAAGCATTCCGGATGACCTCAAACGTATGCCGGAACCCGGCCGCTTCATCGATATCGATGTCTGCCGCCCAATGGCCGCTGGTCTTGTGCTGCATGAAGGAAAGCTGCAGTCCGGCCGCTCGATCCTTGCGGGTCTTGAAGCTCTGCCGGCGGTCGAACTCTGCCAGCGGCTCGTGCAGCAGACCCGGGGCTTCTTCGTATAGCTCGCGATGGCCGGAAACGAAGGGAAAGCAGCGATCGTCGACGAGGGCAAACACCCGATCCTGTTCCAGCCGCCGGAGGCCCTTCACCATGCTCCAGACGGCGGCGGAGCTTGCATGGCTCGCCTTGGCCGCCAGATTCAGCAGGCACGCCAGCTTCAGGTGGGGAAGCGCCTGATAGAGCTGCCGGCCCTGCAACGGCGTGGTGGGATCGGCGGGATCTCGAAATTCCTGCAGGTCGCTGGCTTCGAGAATCGCCTGAAGCTGCGGATCCAAACTTTCGTAGGGAGGAACATCGATCGCCAGCACTTTCGTCGGATCGACCATCAAGGTCCGGCTAATTGGCTCCATCTCACCGGGGAGGACGCGGATGTGAAATGCGTCCACCTGGTGCCGCCGGCTGCGAATCTCAACCGCGTAGAGAGTTCCGATGCCGCTGCACTGGATGCCGGTCACCCGGAGGGAAGGCACTCCCATGAAGCGAAACTCCGGTACCTTCATTCGCAAACCGCCGCTGGAATTGGGAAGCGGAGTAAACCGAAGCTCTATCCGGTCGTCGATTGTCGAGCCGGCCACCGTCGCCAGGGACAACGTCACATTCGCCTTAGCCATCGTTGCGAGGATCAGTATACGAACTTTGGATTTCTTGATGTATCCAAGGCCTTTCGCTATGATGCCGAAACGGTAGTTGCTGAAACCGTACTGGAGATCTTGTGTGGACGTTCCCATTCTTCGTTACGTAGATGTATTCATCGGGCTGGCGCTGGTGATGCTGATCGGGTGCAGCATCGTGACCGCGTTGACGCAGTTGGCAACCTCCTCGCTGTACCTTCGAGCTCAATATCTGCGCCAGGGCTTGGCGAACCTGCTGAGCGAGCTGGACCCGGAGTGGAGCGCGGCCGATCGAAAGTACGTCGCCCAGTTGGTGGTGCGGCATCCGATGGTGGCTCGCGCATCCACGTCGCTGGGGATGATCACGTCGCGAATTCACGACAGTTGGGTAGCGAAGGGCAAAGCCAAGTGGCTGCCCACTGGAGCACCCGCCGACACGGTTCAGCGCCACGAATTTCTTCGCATTCTGCTGGAATGGGCGTCCGGCGAAGGGAGCCTGGGAAGCCGTCCGGAACTGGAAGCTGTCACTTCCAAGGTTCGCGCTGTGTTGGCCGACAACGGAATTGCCTCGCCCCGGGAAACGCTGCATCAAGTTCGTTACCAGGTGCTGGCACAGGAACGCGCCTACCCGGACAAGCCGGCGCACCGCTGGAATACGGACGCCTTAACCGACGTCTGTCCGTCTGAGTTTGTGGGGAAAGTGAATAGCTGGTTCGACGCGATGAGCGCCCGGACTTCGCAGCGGTTTGCTCTGCAAGCGCGCCTGATCAACAGCCTGATTTCGTTCATTGTCGTGATGGCTCTCCCGCTGGATGGCCTCTCGCTGCTTCGGAAATTGTCGGTGGATCAGAAGTTCCGGGACGAGTTGGTAAGCCGGGCGCAGCAGCGGGTGAAAGACGCTCCAGAGGGCGCGGAGAAGGACAAAGCAAAGACTACGGAGAAGGAAGTGCAAGCACAAGTCGATGAGTTGATGAGCCTGAATCTGCCCCAGGATCGCAGCCGCGAACGGTATCCCGGCTTCCTGCTCTCCTGGATTCTGCTCAGCCTGGGCGCGCCGTTCTGGTACGACGCGTTAAAGAATGCGCTGCGATTCCGATCGCTGGTGGCCCAGAAAGAAGAACAGGATCGCAAGGATCGTCAGGTGGCAGAGGGTACAGAGAGCGGCCGCGCCGCTGGGGCTGCGGCGTCCATCGCAGCCGGTACGATTTCCATCGCAGCGGTTCCTGTCGTAGACGACGATGAGCGCGGCAACATGGATGATGTTGTCGCGGTGGGATAGGGACGCAGCGATGATCATCATTCGAAAACCATGCGCATCGGTGAACTTCAGCCGCGGCCGCAACGGCCACAAGGTGGAGGTGATCGTCATCCATCTGATCGATGGCAGCCAGGCGGGCTGTGATGCTCACTTTGCGAGCCCCGCGGCCAAGGTTTCCGCGCACTACTCGATTTCTAAAACTGGCGCAGTTCACCAGTATGTTGAGGAAGCGGACACCGCTTTCCACGCGGGGCGAATTCAGCAGCCAACGGTTCCCCTGAAACGGAAGGCGGACGGCAGCTTCTGGAATCCGAATCTCTATACGGTTGGGATCGAGCATGAAGGACGCGCGAACGACGAATGGCCGGACGCGATGCGGGAAAACAGCGCTGTGCTGGTGGCCGAGATCGCGCGACGCCATAACCTTCCGTCGCCGCTCACTCGCGCCCACGTCTGGATGCATCGTGAGATCTTCGCAGCCAAGTCGTGTCCGGGTAACCGGATCAATATCGACATCATTATCGAGCGGGCCAACCAGCTCCGCGGGGCGCAGCCTGGCGCGGTGCCGCAGCCGGCGAGACGGCCTTTGACGGTGAGAACTCAAGTGGCGGTCAACGTTCGAAACTCTGCATCTACCGGGGGTCCGGTGCTGCGAGTGATTCGCGCGGCCACGAATCTCGCTCCGCAGGAGGTAGTGGCGGGTCAGACGGTGAGTGGCAACCCGAATTGGTACCGGCTGGCGCCCGGAGAGTTTATCTGGGCCGGCGCAACCGATCGTCCTCTGGGAGAAGCCTGACGGCTAGACGGCGTACTTTTCGGCGGCGATCACCCGGGCGGCGATCTTTCTCCGCAGCCCAATCACGTTCGCGGATTCGTATTTCGAAAGCCGTTTCACCGCCGCCAGCATCACCCGCAGATTGTCGCCCTCGGCGCACCCCGCAAGAACATTTCGAGCGGTCTGCTCACAGAGATCCATCGCTTCGCGGCAGAACACCGCCGACATCGCGGCTGCGATATCGCCTTTGCCTGCCGCTGCCAGCTTCTGTGCCCGCAGACTGGCCGATTCCATCGCGAATGCGTTCATGGCCATGTCTGTAATCCCCGCGATCACTTCCTGCTCCTGATCGATCTTGTCGAGGAACCGTTGATACGCCGCGCCCAGGCAGAGAAGCGCCAGCTTCTTCGCATTCGCCACCATTTTCTTTTCTTCTTCAGCCGGAGTGCCGGGTCCCGCGCTCAACGAAGGCGGCTGCATCAACTCCGCCTGCAGTTGCTTCACCGCGGCCACCAGCGGAAGCTGTCCGCGCTGCGCCCGCTTCAGGAGCGTTCCGGTCGCCAGCAGCCGGTTAATCTCGTTCGTACCTTCAAAGATCCGGTTGATGCGCGAGTCCCGATACGCGCGCTCCACAACGTAATCCTGGTGATAGCCATAGCCACCGTGAATCTGAACGCCTTCGTCGGTGACGTAGTCCAGCACCTCGCTGGCGAATACCTTAATGTAGCTGCATTCGGCCGCGAATTCCTCGACCGCCTTTAGATACGTCTGCGCCGCGTTCGGTGACTCCCAGGACCAGTCGTGGAGGTTCGATTCAATCATTCCCACCACCCGATAAGTCATCGACTCCGCCGCGAAGATCCGGATCGCCATTTCCGCCAGCTTGTGCTGGATCATGCCGAATTCGCAGATCGGCTTGCCGAACGCCTCACGCTGCTTGGCGTACTTTACCGAAACCGCCAGGATGTTTTTTGCGCCTCCTACCGATCCCGGCCCGAGCTTCAGACGTCCGAGATTGAGAACATTGAAGGCGATGATGTGGCCGCGTCCGATTTCGCCCAGCAGGTTCTCGACGGGCACTTTGACGTTGTCGAAGTAAACCGCCGTCGTCGACGAGCCCTTGATGCCCATCTTCTTTTCTTCCGCTCCGGGCTGTACTCCGGGCCACGCACGCTCCACCAGAAACGCCGTGAACTTCTCCTTCTCTCCGCCGATCTTCGCGAAGACGGTATACAGATCCGCGCCGCCGCCGTTGGTGATCCACATCTTCTGGCCGTTCAGGATGTAGTGCTTGCCGTCCTCGGAAAGATCCGCCCGAGTTTTCGCCGCCAGCGCGTCCGAGCCTGCCTGAGGCTCCGATAAACAGTACGCCCCCACCAGTTCCGCGTTCGCGAGCCTCGGAAGATATCGCTGTTTTTGCTCCTCTGTCCCGAACATCAGCAGCGGCAGAGTGCCGATTCCCGCGTGCGCCCCGTGCCAGCCGGAATAGCTGGCGTCTTTCGACAAGCTCTCGGCCACCAGCATCGAGGCGACCAGGTCCATCTCCATGCCGCCAAACTTTTCCGGTACGGTGACTGCCGTCAACCCCAACTCCGCCGACTTCCGCAGCACGGAGATCGCCAGCGCCTTATCGCCCTGCTGAATCGCTTCCACGTTCGGAGCGACTTCCTTCTGGAAGAAATCATCAGTCGCTTTCGAGATCGCGCGATGCTCTTCCGTGAAGTCTTCCGGTGTGTAGATCTCCTCCGGCGCGCGAGTTTCCAGAAGAAACGCGCCGCCTTTGGTCTGGGGCAGGGAAGGGGCTAGCGTGGCCATGATTCTCCCTCGATTCTACGCCCCGGGTCTAAGATGCGGGTTCAGTTGAGATTTTCGAAAATCCCCGCCGCGCCCTGGCCGCCACCGATACACATCGTCACCATGCCGTAGCGGTGATTCGAGCGCTCCATCTCGCGGAGAATCGTCGCCGTCAACTTCGCGCCGGTGCATCCCAGCGGATGACCCAAAGCCACCGCGCCGCCATTCACGTTCGTCCGCTCCGGATCCAGGCCAGTCTTCCGCATGACCGCAAGAGCCTGACAGGCGAACGCTTCGTTCAGCTCGATCACACCAATGTCATCGATTTTCAGATCCGCCAGCGCCAGAGCTTTCGGAATCGCTACGACGGGTCCGATACCCATGATTTCCGGCGGCACTCCCCCCACGGCAAAGCTCACAAATCGAGCTTTCGGTTTCAAGCCAAGCTCCGCCGCCTTGGCATCCGACATCACCAGCGCGAGCGCCGCTCCATCGGAGGTTTGCGAAGCGTTTCCGGCTGTTACTGTGCCCGCAGCATGGAACACCGGCTTGAGCTTTGCCAAGGCTTTCAGAGAAGTATCCGCGCGCGGACCCTCGTCCTTCTGGAAGGTGAATGTCCTGGTTTCCGGCTTCCCGTTCTCCAGCGTGGTTTGCGAGATCTCCAGCGGAACAATCTCGTCGTCGAATTTTCCCTCGGACTGGGCAGCCAAGGCTCGCTGATGGCTGCGGAGAGAGTATGCGTCCGAGTCCTCCCGCGAGACACCGTACTTTCGCTGCACATTCTCGGCGGTCAGGCCCATGTTGATGTAGATCTCCGGCCGATGATCCACCAGCCACGGGTTGGGAACAAAGCGAGAACCAGCCATCGGCAGCATCGACATCGATTCACTTCCGCCCGCCAGAATGATTTCGGCCCCTCCGGCGCGAATTCGTTCCGCCGCCATGGCAATCGCCTGCAAACCGGAGGAACAGAAACGGTTGATGGTCACTCCCGGAACGATGTCGGGTAATCCGGCGCGAATGGCCGCGATGCGAGCCATGTTGGTTCCCGACTCCGCTTCGGGCATGGCGCATCCCAGGATGACGTCGTCGATTTCTTCCACCGGAACCTGGGGATACTTGGCGATCAATGCCCGGATGACCGATGCGGCCATATCATCCGGCCGTACGGTTCGTAATGATCCTCGTCCAGACTTGCCCACGGCAGTCCGCAGGCAATCCACTACTACAGCTTCTGCCATCGTCTGTCTCCTAATTCCTCAGCGGCTTTCCGGTTTGCAGCATGTGAGCAATCCGCTCCTGCGTTTTCGGATGCCCGCACAAGCTCAGGAATGCTTCACGCTCCAAGTCCAGAAGATACTGCTCACTCACCAGAGTCTCTCCCGTCAGCCGCCCGCCGCATAGCACCGTCGCCAGCTTCCCGGCGATCACGACGTCATGATCGGAAATGAAGTTTCCCTGCCGAGCCATCCATGCCCCGATCTTCAGCAGCGCCATGCCCGGTTCGCCCGTAACCTTGATATCCGTTCGCGAACCCCCGGGGATATAGCTGGGAGCCAGGGCCAGCGCCAACGCCTTCGCATCGGCAATCAGCCGGTCCGGATTCATCGAAATTGGAGCGCTCTTGTCCAGCAGTCCCAAAACTTTCGCGTCTTCCGCCGATGTTGAGACTTTCGCATAGCCGATCAGCTCGAAGACTTTCCGCGGATCCTTCAGCCGGTTGAGTAGTTCCTTGCAGCCGCCCGCTGCGGGAATCAGGCCGGCTCCAACTTCCACTAAACCCATGTACAGCTCGGCGGCAGCCTGGACGCCGCGCGAATGCAGGACCACTTCGCAGCCCCCGCCCAACGCTCGGGAAAATGGCGCGGATACGACGGGCTTCGGCGCATACTTGATGGCCATCATCGCTTGCTGGAACTGGTGAATCGCGGAATTCAACTCGTCCCATTCCTCTTCCTGCGCCGCCAGCAGCACCAGCATCAGGTTCGCGCCGACCGAGAAGTTATCGCCCTGATTGGCGATGACCATCGCGGCGAAGTTTCGCTGCGTCTCCTCAATCCCCGCATGAATCATCTGAACGGTATCCGTTCCCAGCGAGTTCATCTTGGAATGGAACTCCAGGCAGAGAACACCGTCGCCGAGATCGATCAAGGACGCTCCGGCATTGGACTGGACGACGCCGCGCTCGCGCTTCACCGAGGCCAGCGAAATGCAGCCCGGCAGCTTCAGCACCGGATCGTCTTTGTGATACCAGCCGTGCTCGTCGGCTTCCAGCAGAGTGGCAACCTTGTCCGGCAGAACCCGGCCGTCACGAGCCAGCCTCTCGCAGACGTCGTCGAATCCCAGCAGGTTCCACAGCTCGAATGGCCCGAACTTGTGCGCGTAGCCCCAGCGCATGGCGCGATCGATATCGATCGGATGGCCGGCAATTTCCGGAATGCGCTCGGCGCAGTACAGAAAGACGTCGGAAAAGAGCTTCCAGAGAAAAGTGCCGACGCGGCCGTCGCTGGCCACCAGCATCCGCAGACGCTCCCCCAGATCGTCGATCTGTTTCGCCGTCTCGATTTCCGGGAACTTCGGCTTGGCCGCCGGATGGTATTCCAGCGTGCGCCAGTCGATCGCGTGAATCTCTTTATTCGGCCCGACTTTCTGGTAGAACCCTTGCCCGGTCTTGTCGCCTTTCCAGCCGCGCTCCAGCATCTGTTTCAGAAAATCGGGCGGCAGAAAACGGTCACGCCAGGAATCATGCGGAACGGCGTGGTACAGATTCTCCCCGACGAACGCCCAGATATCGATCCCCACAAGGTCCAGCAGCCGGAAACTGGCGGAGTTGGGCAGTCCGATCAGAGAGCCGGTGATCGCATCGACTTCCTCGATCGTGTAGCCGTCTTCCATCATGATCTTGGTGACGGTACCGCCAAAGAAGCTTCCGATACGATTGGCGATGAAATTGGGAGTGTCTTTGCATCGCACAACTCCCTTGCCCAACCGGCGGTCGCCGAACTCCGTGACCGCATCGAGGATGGCGGGGTCTGTCTCTGGCCCCGGAATGACTTCCAGTAAGTGCAGGTAGCGCGGAGGATTGAAGAAATGAGTGCCCAGGAAGCGCCGTCGAACCTCGCCCGGCCATCCTTCGGCGATCTTCGCCAGGGGAATTCCGCTGGTGTTGGTGGAAAGAATCGCGGTTGCCGGGGCGGCTTCGATCACCTTCGCCCAAAGCTCGCGCTTGGCGTCGAGATTCTCCACGACTGCTTCGATCACCCAATCGGACTCGCCCAGCCGGGAAAGGTCCGCCTCGAAGCTTCCCGTCTCCACCAGGCGTTTCCCCGCATCGGTGAAGAACGCTGCGGGTTTTCCCTTCGCCGCAGTTTCCAGGCCCTTCTGAGCAGCTCCTGGCAAATCCAGCAGCACGACACGGACTCCCGCGTTTGCAAAATGCGCGGCAATGCGCGATCCCATGGTTCCCGCGCCAAGTACGGCCACACGACGAAACGTATTCATTCCCAGTCCGTTGAATAGGGTATCAGGAGGCCTCTCCGATAAGATGAACTTTGACCTCCGCACGGGCCAAGCTTCTCCTGATTCTGACGAATCTGGTGTCGGTCGTGTGTCTCGTCTGGGTTCTCCGGGGCGCAAATCTGGAAAATCTGGGCGCGGAGATTCGGGCGATGCACTGGGGCTGGGTCGCCTTCGCGGTCGTCTCCGACATCTTTGTGTACTTCCTTCAGGGATGGCGATGGAGCATCCTGCTGGAGCCTGTGGCAAAAGTTCCCGTCATGCGCAGCGTCCGGGCGATCTATGTTGGCCTGTTCGCGAACGAGGTTCTTCCCTTTCGCAGCGGCGAGGTGATCCGCTGTTATCTCCAGGCCCGCTGGGGGAAGCTGCCGCTGGGCGTCACTCTTTCCTCCGCGCTAATTGAGCGCGTCTTTGACGGAATCTGGCTGGTTCTCTACCTGGCGGTCGTGGTTCAGTTTGTGGACGTGCCCCGCCATGTCCGCAACGGCGGATACGCGATGCTGCTGATCATCACCGCCATTGCGGGCCTGCTGGTGTGGGTGATGTTCTATAAGCAGCATGCGCGGGCCGCCGCGTCGCAAAGCCGCTGGAAGGGCCGGCTGGAAGTGATCGTGGACGACCTCCACGCCATCGGAAGCTCCCGCTCGTTCTACTTCGCCTGGCTGGCCAGCCTGCCGCACCTTCTCTCCATGACTCTGCCGATCTACGGCGCGATGCGAGCCTACGGACTGGACGAGCTGGATATCTGGGATGCGGCGATCATCAATATCCTGGTGCGCCTGGGGACGGTTATCCCCGCGGCCCCCGGCAATTTGGGTACTTATCAGGCGGCAACGGTGGTTGCCCTCACCCTCCTTGGCGTTGCCGGGGCGCAAGCGAAACGCTTTTCCCTGGTCCTCTGGGGAATCGTCACCGTCCCTCTTTTCATCGCAGGCTTCATCGCCATCTCTGTCACCGGATTCAAAATCAAAGAGCTATTGAAGCGCGCCGAACATGAGGCTTCTACGACGAAGGTGTAAAATTTCACCCATGGCTCGCTTATTGGTCCTGGCGGTGTTGTCTGTGGCCGCCTTCGCGCAACAGCCATTGCGCATTATCGCCATTGGAGCGCATCCCGACGACTGCGATATCGGCATGGGGGGGACCGCGGCGCTGTTTGCACAAATGGGCCACAAGGTGAAGTTCCTCTCGGTGACAAATGGAGACGCGGGTCATCACGAGATGGGCGGCGGCGCCCTGGCGAAGCGCCGCAGGGCGGAGACTTTGGAGGTCGCGCGGCGGCTGGGGATCGAGTACGACGTGCTCGACAATCACGACGGCGAACTCTCTCCCAACTACGAGGTTCGCAAGCAGATCATTCGCAAGATTCGGGAGTGGAACGCCGACGTCGTCATCGGTCCGCGCATCAATGACTATCATCCGGACCATCGCTATACCGGAATGCTGGTTCAGGATGCCGCCTACATGGTGGTCGTTCCTAACGTGGCTCCGGACACGCCGCCGTTGAGGAAGAACCCGGTGTTTTTGTATTTCCAGGATCGCTTCCAGAAGCCGCAGCCCTTCAAGCCGGACATTGTCGTGGCGATTGATGAGACTTACGAAAAGAAGGTCGACGCTCTCGACGCTCATGTCAGCCAGATGTACGAATGGCTGCCCTGGGTCGACGGAATTTTGGACGAGGTGCCGAAGGATCCGGTGGCGCGAAAGAACTGGCTGCGCGATAAGCGGCGGCGTCCCACGACTCCGGCGGTTCGCGAAGGGGCGGAGAAGTGGTACGGCAAGGACAGCGCCGGACGCTTCCAGCAGTTTGAGTCGTTCGAAATCGCCGAATACGGAAAGCAGCCGGACGAAGCGGAGATCCGCCGCCTGTTTCCGATGCTGAAGAAGTGACCTCGGAGCGGCCACCCTCCGTTGACGCCGTTTACCGGCGGATCGAAGCGGACTGCGCGAGATATCCGCGAGATCTCGTCATTGCCGTAATCCGCGGCGGTATCGACAAGATCCGGGCCGGCGCGCTGAAGGCCGGCGATCTCGATGCCGAAGTCCTGCGCTCTCTGGACGAACTGGAGCGGCCCTCCCTCCGGCGAGTGATCAACGCCACCGGGGTGATTCTGCACACCAATCTCGGCCGTGCGCCTCTTGCGGCAACTGGACCCTTGGAAGGGTATTCGAATCTCGAATATGATCTGGCGGCGGGCCGGCGCGGAAAGCGGGACACGCACTATGCGGCGTTGATTCATCGTCTGCTCGGTTTTCCCGGTATCGCCGTCAACAACAATGCGGCCGCCGTATTCCTCGTGCTGCACGAGCTTGCCGCGGGGTTTGAAGTGATCGTCTCTCGCGGTGAGCTCATCGAGATCGGGGATGGCTTTCGGATTCCCGACATCATGGCGCGGTCGGGGGCAGTCATCCACGAAGTCGGAACCACGAACAAGACAACGATCGACGATTACCGGGCGGCGATAACCGACCAGACACGCCTGATCCTGCGGGTTCATCCGTCGAATTTCCGGGTGACGGGATTCACCGCGAAGCCGTCGTTAGGCGAACTGGCTGCTCTCGGAAAAGAGCGCGGTATTCCCGTCTTCGAAGATCTGGGCAGCGGCTGCGTCGTGAATCTGAAGCCGCACGGTATCGAGGAGCCTCTGGCCCAGACGAGCCTCGCCTCCGGCATCGATCTCGTCAGCTTCTCTTGCGACAAGCTGTTAGGCGGGCCCCAGACCGGCATCGTGGCGGGACGCGATGAGCTGGTGACGCGGATTCGCCGAAATCCTCTCTACCGGGCTTTCCGCTGCGACAAGCTGATCGTCGCCGCGCTGGAAACAGCGCTTCGGTCGTTGCTATTGGAACGCTACAACGAGATTCCGGCACTCCGCATGATCCGGCTCAGCGCGGAAGAGTTGAAGGCGCGCGCCCTGAAACTTTCCGAAGGACTTGCGGCGGAAGTCATCCCCGGCGAAAGCGTGATCGGCGGAGGCGCAACGCCGGAACAGGCGCTACCCACGTGGCTGATTGCGCTTAAAGGCGATGCGCTGGAATGGGAGCGGCGGCTCCGCGCCAACGATCCGCCGATTGTCGCGCGGATTCACGACGACCGGCTGGTGATCGATCTTCGAACGGTATTTCCTTCGGAAGAACCGGAACTTCGAAAAGCGCTACTAGACCGTTTCCGTGATTTCGATACCACTCCCTGACGCGCGTCTATGTGAAGACCGCAAAGGCAGATCCCCACGCTTAGAAGCTGTGAAGAATTGAGCTTTGGGCCTCGG
>CAZETQ010000080.1:0-23688 GCA_964515165.1 uncultured Solibacteraceae bacterium
CTAATATTGCTGTGTTATAAACACGAAAATACGGTGATGTTATGAGCGCTACCACATCGGCGCCAGGCCACAACAGAAGCGCCTTACGGCCTACCTTGAGGGCCTAGCGCAAGCTGCAGGCATCCAGTGGACCAGATGCAAGGGAGAGGCACGCCCGAAAAGCGGGCGTGCCCGAAAAGTGGTGTGCCGCACCACGCCCCAGATCGCACTGGAACAGATTCCAGCGCGCCAGCGGACAAGCATGAATGCTTGGAATGCGTTAATTACCAGTTATCCGTCTAATTTACTTGTCGTCGGACGGAGATAAGATTGCAGCTTCTCCACCTACCTGTTCCCGGACAACCTTTGCCATTACACGCCCTCGTTCCGTTTCCAATGCAGTCTTGGCGTCCACACGGGAGAAGATATCCATTAACGGAGCCACCAGGCCGGTCCAACCCGTTTGGTGGCTGGCTCCCAGTCCCGCTCCGTTGTCTCCATGGAAGTATTCGTAAAACAGGATCAGGTCTCGCCAATGCTCATCATTTTGGAACTTCGCCGCCTCTCCGTATACCGGTCTCAGTCCATCCTGGCCGCGAAGGAAGAGGCCTGCCAATCGGCGAGTGATTTCCTGGCCAACCTCGAACAACGTCTTGTAATTGCCGGACCCTGTCGGACACTCGACCTTGAAGTCATCTCCGTAAAAGGTGTAAAGGTTCACCAGGGCCCGGACGATCAATGCGTTGACTGGCATCCACACCGGACCTCGCCAGTTCGAGTTGCCACCGAACATTCCCGTATTGGATTCCGCCGGCAAATATTCCACGGAGTACTCACGATTGCCAACCCAAAACCGGAACGGGTGATCCTGGTGATAGCGGGAAAGGGAGCGAATTCCGTACGGCCCGAGAAATTCGTTTTCATCCAGCAGATACCGTAGAACGCTCTCGAGTTTCCGTTTGTTGAGGATAGACAACAGCCTACGATCCTTGTAACCCACAAAGCTGTTGTCCATTGGCGCAACCTGGTTGACTAACTCTGGATGCCGCTGGCGAAATTGGGCGATCATCTCCATCAGCCTTGGGTATCGCGTGGCCGCGTCCCCCTCAAATGCCGTGGACGCGCAAAGCGGCAGCAACCCCACCATGGAACGAACTTTCAGTCGTAGCGCCTGGCCGCCCGGCAGCCGCAGGAGATCGTAGAAGAATCCATCTTCCTCATCCCACATTTCGTCAGCGCATTCGCCCACACGGTCCATGGCGTAAGCGATCCACATGAAATGCTGGACGAACTTGAAGGCAACCTCCTCATACATTGAGTCGTATTCGCAGAGGATGAGCGCCATCTCCAACATGCACTGGCAGTAGAAGGCCATCCAGGCTGTTCCGTCCGCCTGCTCCAGAGACCCACCGGTTGGCAGTTCCGAACTTCGGTCAAAGACGCCGATATTGTCCAGTCCCAGGAATCCTCCAGCGAACACGTTGCGTCCGGAAGGATCCTTCCGGTTCACCCACCAGTTGAAGTTCAGCATTAATCCCTGAAACGACCGTTCCAGAAATCGAAGGTCCGCGCGTCCCAGAACTCGTTCGGTTTTGTACAGGTACAAAGTTGCCCACGCGTGCACTGGCGGATTGACATCACTGAAATTCCACTCGTATGCGGGAATCTGTCCATTCGGGTGGAAATAGAGACTGCGCAGCATCAGCAGAAGCTGGTCCTTGGCAAAGTCGAAATCGACAACCGAAAGTGCAATTGTGTGAAAAGCCAAATCCCAAGCGGCGTACCAGGGGTACTCCCATTTATCTGGCATGGAGATTACATCGGCGTTGAGCATGTGGAACCATTCGGTGTTCCGGACACCCGCGGCCTGTGAGCCCAGAAACTGGTGGCTGTTATGCTCCCTTAACCAGCGTTCCAAGTCGAAGTAGTAATACTGCTTACTCCAAAGCATTCCCGCGAGCGCCTGCCGGTGCACCCGCCGTTCATCTTCACTGAGCGCTTTGGGGGTGATCCGATCATAAAACTCGTTCGCCTCCCCGAGCCGCTGCTCGACGGCGGTATCGAAGGCTTCGAAGACGTTGTCCAGTTCCGCAGCCGCCAGCCGCAAACGAATGGTCTGGCTTCCCCCAGCCGGAACTTCCATTGCGTAGTGGGCCGACGCTTTGGTTCCGGTGCGATCTGGATTTACAGATCCCGTATCGCCGGAAATCAGATATCGGTGAAACGCATCCTTCACGAACGGCGAGGAGTTAGGCTGTCCCCACAAGCGTTCCGCGTTGCTCTCATTTTCGGTGAACAACAGATCCGGGCTTCCGTCGCAATACAGCCTGTATTCTCCCAGGCTATGATGTGAGCTTTGAATCACCCCAGGGGCGGCCTCGCGCAGTGTGGGTTTTCGGTTGTCTTCACCCCAGGACCATGTATTGCGGAACCACAATGCCGGCAGAACTCGAAGTTTGGCCGCCTCCGGACCGCGATTATGGACGGTGATCCGGATTAGGATATCTTCCGGTCCATTCTTGGCATATTCAACGAAAACGTCGAAGTATCGGTCATCGTCGAAAATGCCGGTATCCAGCAACTCGTATTCAAACTGCTCCCGCGACCGTGCGCGATTCGTCTCAACCAGATCTCGATAAGGGAACTCCCGCTGCGGGTATTTGTAGAGATACCTCATGTATGAATGCGTTGGAGTGGAGTCAAGGTAAAAGTAGTACTCTTTCACGTCTTCGCCGTGATTTCCTTCGCTATTCGTCAGGCCAAATAGACGCTCCTTCAAGATCGGATCGCGCTCGTTCCATAGGGCGATGGCGAAGCAGACCTGCTGCTTGTCGTCGCACATGCCTCCCAGTCCGTCCTCTCCCCAGCGATAAGCCCGAGAGCGAGATTGGTCGTGTGAGAAATAGTCCCAAGCGTTGCCGTCGCGGCTGTAGTCCTCCCGGACAGTCCCCCATTGCCGCTCGCTGAGATAGGGTCCCCACTTCTTCCAGGGAACTCCCGACTCACGAGCTTCATTCAGCCGTTTTTGCTCGGCGACATCGATAATACCTTCAATCGGCATACGACTCCTCTGACCCAACTATAGAGAACCTCCCAAGGGTGCGGACTTAAGCCAATCGAGTGGAACTGTACAAATTGACAGATCCATCACGCCGGCATATTGGGCGATTGGCAGTGGAATCCTGAGATTTTCAGGCCGTCATCGCGCGCTGACAACTGTCATTGCTGCCAGATTGTTCTGGAGCCACCAGCCCGTGGAGAATCTAGCGAGGGTCTGCCAAGAGAACACTGATTATCGATTTAGTCCCACTAAAAAGCAGGCTATTTGGGACCACGGTTTGTGGTGGTGCAAGATCATGAATGCCGCTGCGAAAATCCAAGCTCGAGGGACTAGCGCCTGGGCACGGGTATCTGAAGGATACTTTCGACGGCCGTACACCATCCTGTTCTTTTCGCTCGTGATTACGTTGGTGGCGGCTCCCATTGCAGCGGAGTATCACTTCAGAACGTGGCCGATTGAACTGTTGTTGATCGTAAGCCTTGCCGTCGCGGCAGTAGGATACCGCACCACCCAGGGGCGGCGGCGATTGCTTGCGATTGTCGTATTGACGGTGTTGCTTCGTGTTTTAGGACGATGGCTGCACGTTGAACTGATTTCGACGACCGCAATGCTGCTGAGCGTCGGATTGGCCGTCTTTGCCGCCGTTGCTGCCTTTCGTTTCGCTCTTCGAGGGCGCCGGGTTGAGGCGGAGAGATTGGGCGCGGCTTTGAGTACGTACCTTCTTGCCGGTCATTGTTTTGCGATGGTCTATTTCCAGCTGGAACAATGGAGGCCCGGGTCATTTTCCATCATCGGGACGCCAACCGAACCGACCCAATTCGATCTCCAGACCGCGATGTATTTCAGCTTTGTGACGTTGGCGACTTTGGGCTATGGAGACATCTCGCCTTTAACACCGACCGCGCGAGGAATGGCCACCAGCGAAGCGATTCTCGGGCAGCTTTATCTGGCGGTTCTGGTTGCCCGATTGGTGAGTGGTTTTCAGCCGGGCTCGAACAAGACGACCCCGCCGGGATGACCACATCCGGGCGGCCCGTCAAGCCGCCCTGTAGTTTTACCAGTAGCAGGGAAAGCGACTCGCCCAGCACACTTAGTTTTTAAACGGCATGACTGCCAGGGGGAATGTACAAGGTGAACCATCCATCGCGGTACGATTTGGCGCGCACGACTCTTGGCGTGTTGATTCTGCTGATGTTGATCGGAGGGACGCTGTGGATTCTGCGCCCATTCGTACCGGCAATCGTGTGGGCAGCGACGATCGTAATTGCGACGTGGCCGGCGCTGAAAAGTTTGGAGCTCCGGCTTTGGGGTAGACGCAGCTTGGCCGCCGCGGCCCTGACTTTGGCGCTTCTGCTGGTATTGATCATCCCCTTGAATGTGGCTGTGGGAGCACTGTTGCACAACAGGGATGCCATTTCTGCCGGTGTGAAATCGCTGCAGCAGTACGCGCTTCCGCCGGCGCCCGATTGGCTGTCAGGAATACCGCTAGTCGGGGTGAAGGCTGCGGAAACCTGGGAGGCATTAGCTGTGGAGGGTCCGGGCGGATTGGCAGCCAGACTCCAGCCTTACGTCAGAAGAGGCCTGGAATGGCTGGCCGGTAGTGTCGGTGGAGTGCCGGGAATGATCCTACAGTTCTTGCTGATGGTCGTCATCGCGGGAATCCTCTACATGAAGGGCGAAACCGCGGCGCTGGCGGTCAGGCGCTTTACGCGGCGATTGGCGGGGGAAAAGGGGGAGAATGCTGCACTCCTTGCTTCGAGCGCAATTCGCGCGGTTGCCCTTGGCGTGGTTGTAACGGCGCTGGCACAATCGGTGGTGGCGGGTATCGGCCTTGCTATTTGTTCCGTGCCGGGCGCGATGCTGCTGACATCCGCGATTCTCGTGCTATGCCTGGCTCAACTAGGCCCAATTCCGGTGATGCTGCCCGCGACGATCTGGAAGTTCTACACCGGCGAAACAGCATGGGCAGCCACTCTACTCCTCTTCACGATCCTCAGCGGAACCATGGACGGGTTTCTGAGGCCGGTACTGATTAAGCGGGGCGCGGACCTTCCTTTGCTTCTGATGCTGGCTGGCGTGATCGGTGGAATGATCGGCTTCGGAATTATGGGTATTTTTATAGGGCCGGTAACGCTTGGAGTGGCCTACACGCTGTTGAAGGATTGGATAGAAGGGGAAGAGTTGAAGAGTTTGCCTGCATCTTCTGACAGGTGATCTTAGAGGAAAGTCTTTATATCTTGCCAGCGAGCCAATAGGGTTCATGGGAAGGCTCGGCTTGCAGGCCGATTCCCATCTAAAATCGATACGAAGTACCTCGAATGATCCGAAGAATCGCTATCACTACGGGTGGCGGAGACGCCCCGGGATTGAACGCCGTAATTCAGGCGGCAACGATTGCGGCAGACCGGCTGGGCTGGGAGGTTTTTGGAATCCGGGAAGGTTACTCCGGCCTGCTGGAGCCGGACAAGTATCCCGACGGCGGAGTTTTCCAACTGACTCCGGAGCGGGTGAGGGACATCAGCCATCTTGGCGGAACCATACTCGGGACCGTCAATAAGGGCAATCCGTTTAAAGTCACCGAATCTCTGCCGGGTGGAATGACAGTGGAAAGGGATCGCTCCGACGATGTAGTCACTGCGTTTCGAGAGCGGAAGTTGGATGCGCTGATTGCCATCGGGGGCGACGGAAGCCTCACCATCGCCAATCATCTGCAGCAATGCGGCCTTCGCGTGGTTGGCGTTCCCAAGACGATCGACAATGATCTCCAGTCCACGGTTTCCACTTTCGGATATCAAACAGCGGTGAGCTTTGCCACCGAGTGCATTGACCGGCTGCACTCTACCGCGGATGCTCATGGCCGGTTGATCACGGTGGAAGTAATGGGCCGCTACGCGGGTTGGATTGCTTTGAATGCGGGGATTGCGGGCAGGGCAGACGCCATTCTGATTCCCGAGATTCCTTACGATCTGGAAAAAGTAGCCGATTCCATCCGTCAAAAGAATCGCCGATACTCGATTGTCGTCGTTGCAGAGGGCGCCAAACCGCAAGGCGGAGACGTTTCCATACTATCCCATGAGGCCGGGCGCCAACAGCGTCTGGGAGGAGCCGCGGAACTGGTCGCGGTAGAGTTAGAGAAGCGAACGGGACGCGAATCGCGCGCCGTCATTCTTGGCCATCTTCTTCGGGGAGGATCGCCCATTGCGTTCGATCGGATTCTGGGCCTTACCTTCGGCGCTGCGGCGGTATCGGCACTTCACCAGGGAATGGATGGCGTGATGGTCGCTCTGCACCCGCCGCACATCAGGTACGTTCCGATTGCGGAAGCCGTTGCCAAGATGAAACAAGTTCCTCTGGACGGAGAAGTAGTCCTAACCGCCAGGGCGCTGGGTGTCAGTCTGGGCGATTAGGAGGAACCGGACCTCGAACGGGCGCGGAGCCACTGTACTTTTTGGCAGTATAAGAAATTCATGCTCGCCTCCAGACTTGGGGTTCGAAGTGCTACGGGAAACTTGAAGCAGGCAATGAGGGCCGGGACAGCGAACCGGCAGCCATTTGAACGGCTACTGACTTCGATCGACTCACAAATTCCATGGGCGCCAACCGTCAACCTGTGAAGGCCAAAGTGATTTCTCGTTTTATCCCTTGCCTTGGATGCCTGTTGCTTGCCGGACCGTGTGGTGCGGCAGAGAGGGCGCTACCGGTCGACCGGATCCGTAGAGAAGTAGTGCGGGGCGACTCGGACGAAATCCAGAAGCGTCGTTATCTCCGGGTTCTCGTTGTTCCGGATAAGATGACATTTTTCTTCGACGGCGCCCAGATGCGCGGGACCGCGTACGAAGCGATGCGGGAATTCGAGACGGTTCTCAATCGAAACCTAAATACCGGCAAACGGCCTCTAAGCTTTATCTTCATCCCGGTGCGCCGGGATGAAGTTTTGCGAGCGCTCGCCGGCGGACGTGGTGATGTTGCTACAGCTAGACTTGCCGTTACCCCGAAAAGCCAGCAATTGGTGGATTTTTCCGATCCGGTTTATGAAAACGCTTCCGCGGTACCTGTAACGAGACCCGGCCGCCCCTCGCTGCATAGCTTGGATGACCTCGCCGGTAAAGAGCTCTACCTGGTTTCCTCTGCCGCGGCTAGTGAATTGACGAGCCAGATCAACGACCGCTTCCGGGCAAACGGCAAGCCGGAAATCAAGGTGAAGTGGGCCGCCGACGGGTTGGAAGTAGACGATGTATTGGAGATGGTCAACGCGGGACTTGTTCCAACTACGGTTACCGAAAGCTCGATTGCGCAGTTATGGTCTCAGGTCTTCGACGGCTTGAAAGTTCACCCGGAGGTTGTTGTCGCGCGAGGCTCTCTTGCTTGGGCGGTGCGTAAGGACGCGCCGAAACTGAAGGCCGCCTGGAATGACTTCGTGAAGGACCGCAAGGTGGGTACCGCGTTTGGCAGCACGGTCCTGCGGCGCTACCTGAAGAACACAAAATGGATCAGAAACCCCGCGGAAGCCGGAGACGCCGCTCGCTACAAGCAGATGCTGCCGATGTTTGAACAATGGAGCGCAAAGTACGATCTGCCACGCATGCTCCTCATTGCTCAGGCATATCAAGAATCACGATTGAATCATGAGCTCAAGAGCTCGACAGGGGCGGTAGGCGTGATGCAGATCAAGCCATCAACTGCCGCGTCCAAACAAATCGGAATTCCTGACGTATCCAAGTTGGACAAGAACATCGAGGCCGGCGCGAAGTATCTTCGGTTCATGGTGGATCAGTACTACAATGACGAACCAATGGATGCGATCAATAAAGGTCTCTTCGCGGTAGCATCCTATAATGCAGGCCCGAATCGGATCCAGCAGCTGCGCGAGCAGGCGCCAAGTCAAAGCTACGATCCAAATCGCTGGTTCGACAACGTGGAAATTATCGCGTCGCAAAAGATCGGGCGCGAAACAGTCCAATATGTGAGCAATATTTACAAGTATTATTTGGCGTATCAGTTGATGAGGGAGAAAAACACACAGAGCGCAAAGTGAACGTCTTATGGCAAACAGGAACCGTATCTTCGCTTTTGCCTTAGTCGCGGGGATAGGCGTTTCCGCGAACGCTCAACTTCAGAAGGCACGCACGATTATTTTGGTGGGCCCGCCAGGAAGCGGAAAAACCGTCCAGGCGGAGGCTCTGCGGAAGAGGTACAAGATTCCGGCAATTTCAATGACGCAGTTGCTGCGGGAGGAAGTTGCCCGGCATCCAGAGGTGAGCGTCGGATTGGCGGCGTCAGTAGAGTCGGGCGAGCTCTTGGCCGACGGCCCGGCAAATGATCTGATGACGACGCGGCTGCTGCGCCACGACGTGGGCAAGGGCTTCATTCTCGATGGATACCCGTCCAGCGAAGGACAGGCAAGGGTGCTGGATCAGTGGATTGCCGATAACCAATTGCCACGACCGATTGTGGTGATTCTCGATGTGCCCGAAGCGGTTTCTCGCGACCGGTTGATCCGCCGCAAGCGCCCCGGTGACGATCCAGGCAATATCGATCGCCGCCTGTCGGAATATCGCGAAATCGGCCGCCTGGTAGAGAAGTGGTATGGCAACGAGAGAATCGTTCGAGCGGACGGCATCGGTTCTCCGTCCGATGTGACGTTGCGCATCACGAATGGATTGGAGGCCTTACCGACCGGTAGGAGCCTCAAGACGCGTCCGGCGGAAACCGAAGGACTGAAGCAGCGCCCTATTCAGTGAGTATCGATTCCTTAAGAACTACCGCATCAGAATGCGATGTTGAATCGCAAACTGCATCAGGCCGGCGGTGGATTTCAACCCGCGCTCCTCATCACCTGGTACTTGCGGAAGGCGCCGGCTCGCATGGTTGCTCCGGGAATGTGGGCCACTTCCTTTCGCAGCTGTCGACCCGCTTCCAGACCGTTCAGCCGGGGCATCCGCCGGCACAGCTCAGTTTGAAGCTGGAACTTTTAGGAACCGGCGCGAATCACTTGCGCGGGGGAAGTTTTTTGAACAACTTGGCTGCCGCTTTTTCGATTTTTTCCTTGCCGGCATCGACATCCATCGCCGCCCGGTCGATCGCCTCAGAATCGAAACCTGCCCAAACGCCTTCGTTGCTTTTCGAGTCGACAAGACCAAGAAACAGCACCCCGACGCGATTGATGCTGTTCACCGGATAGGGCATGCCGAACCAGTATCCCCAGTAGGCATCGAAGCCGAGGGTCACAAGATATCCCTCCAACTGGTTCGCTTTCGCCGCAACGGCGCCCGAGACAATCTGCAGGTCTCCTCCGGTGGAAACTTCCTGATAGCCCTTCGCTGTCAAGTGATGATTGATCACATCGCGGATGATGCTCTCGTACGGCGAATCCTTCGCATCGCCGGCCTGGCCGCTGATAATTCTGGGCGGATTCTTCCATTGATACGTCTGGTACGACTTTAAGTCGTGCTTGTTAGAAGGAAAGACCTTCACCTCCGCGGAGGCGCTGGCTGCCAGAAGCAGCGAAATGGCCAGGATGCGCATGGGAGCGTTCCGATCTTACCTGAGCTTGGCCGCCAACTCCAACCGTGCCCTGCCCAGCCGCGACTTTGTCGCCGATTCGCTGATACCCAATCTATGCGAAATTTCCGCCACGCTGAAATGCTGGGCATAATACATTGTCAGGACGGTCCGGTAGATTCTCGGCAGCAACTGCATCTGATGGCGCAATCTGCGGTGCATGTCGCGGCGTTGATGCTGTACCTCGATGCTGTCGAAGCGCACATACGACTTGGGCAGCTCTCCGCGCTCGAATTCCTCTTCGAACGATGTGGTACGGTCGCGGCTCGTTCGCTTCCACATTTCTCTGCATTCGTTCAAGATGATTGTGGACAGCCAGCTGGAGAACTTGCCATCGCCGCGAAATTGCGGGAGGGCATTCAAGACACGAATCCACGCTATCTGAACGACATCTTCGGCATCCTGATGGTTTCGAAGGTGCATATAGGCATAGCGCTTCGAAAAGTCCAGGAAGCTCTCATAGAGTACCGCGTAGGCCTGTGGATCGTGAACGGCTTTTGCAACTAACTCGCTAATATCTCGCATGAATCGCCAGACAGCAGAAGCAACGGCTAAGAATTCTTAACGTTTAGTATGAAATCGCCGGGCCCGGATGCAAAACTGGGAGAACTAACAGGTCTTGGCAAGGTCCCCATCAGTACGTATTGAACATCGCCTGAATTTGGTCCGGATTCTTGGTTTGCATGAGTGCCAGCCGCAGGAGTACACGAGCCTTGGGAGGATTCAGCTCCTCGGAGGCAACGAAGCCGAGCTTGTCGTCATCGACTTCGACATTGCGGCCCACGAAACCGAGCGGAACTCTGGAGGCGCGCACCACCACCACACCGGCGCTCACCGCGCGGCCCAGCGCATCCTGGACAGCCTTTGGCATGTTGCCGTTTCCAACGCCTGCCGTCACAATGCCTTTTGCGCCAGCTCGCACGGCCGCATCGATCAGGTCACCGGGCATGTCTTCGTAGACATAGATAATGTCGACGCGAGGAAGGGCGGTTGCGGAGTCAACTCGAAATGGTGTCTCTGTGGTGTGTTTCCGATAGGGGACACGGTAGTACTGGCTGACACCGTACGCGGTGGCGCCTATCAATCCGCGATAGGGCGACATGAATGTATCCGTGGCCGTAGTATGTGTCTTGGTGATGTCGTGGGCGCTATGGATCTGGTCATTGATGGAAACCAGCACGCCGCGCCCGATGGCTTGCTTGTCGCCCGCGACGGCGACGGCGTTATATATGTTCAACGGCCCGTCGGCGCTGAGAGCCGTGGAAGGCCGCATCGACCCGGTGAGAACCACCGGCTTTCGGGACTTGACGACCAGGTGCAGAAAATACGCGGTTTCTTCCATGGTGTCGGTGCCGTGCGTGATGGCAATGCCGTCCACGTCCGGTGAGGCCGCCAGTTGATTGACGCGCTTGGCGAGCTTGAGCCAAATCTCGTCGGACATGTCCTGACTGCCGACGTTCGAAACCTGCTCGCCGCTGACTCGAGCCACCTTGCTTAGGGTGGGGACGGCCTTAATCAGGGTGTCGACGCCAACCTGGCCCGATGTGTAGCCGGCCTGCGCGGAAGTTGCCGCCTCACCGGCGATCGTGCCTCCCGTGGCAAGAATCTTAACCGCGGAAAGCTTCTTTGCCTGCTGCGCTGAGAGCCCGGAGCAGCAGGCCAGAGCAAGCAGACTTGTCAGAGTATTTCGGCGCATACGGCTTCCATTCCTTCGCTATGTGTAAAATAACTTGACGAGCAGAAGTCCCACCACCACGGAAACGCTTGTCGTTACTAGACCTGCCCGCATGAAACTGTGATTCAGGATCCATCTGCCTACGCCGGTCGTTCCGGTCGAATCGAACTGGATTGCGGCCACAATCGTGGCGTAGGTCGGCAGGAAGAAGTAACCATTCACCGCGGGGAACATTGCGATGAGGAGTGGAGGTGCGACACCCAGCTGGAGTCCTACTCCCATCAACGCGGCCACGGTGGCAGCCTGGCTGTAAAGAAGGATCGACAACACAAACAGCGCCACCGAGAATAGCCATGGGTACTGCGCTACTTGACTGGAGATCGCCGCCAGAATCTCAGGCTCATGTGCTTCGAAGAATGTCGATCCCAGCCAGGCGATTCCGAGGATGGAGATCACGGCCACTACTCCGGCTTTCATTACGGAACTGGTGACGACTAAGTCCGGCTTCACCTTGGAAGCCAGCAGCATCAAAGCCGTGGCGGACAGGGTCACGATGGAAATGGAATCCACCATGCTCAGCCTTTCCGTTTTTCCATCCAGCGTGAACTCGGGCCGGAGGGCCGGAATCAAGCCGAGGAGAGTAACCACCAGCACCGCGCAGAGAAATAACAGGACTGCCCATCTCGCGCCACGCGCCGGCGCTGAATGCGGCCCGGCCTGTTCCGTTTCCCGAACCTCGTCATTGGAAAGCCGCTGCCGATAGACCGGATCGTCCTCCAGTTCGAGCCCCATTCTCCGCACGGAAAGTGCTCCGGCGAGCACACCCACCAGCGTGGAAGGCACGCAAATCATCAGAACATCCGTAAGGCCGAGATTGGTGCCCTTGGAGAACAGAGCCACCATCCCGGCCGTAGCGGCCGACATGGGGCTGGCCGTGACCGCCGCCTGTGAAGCGATGACGGAGATCGAGAGCGGGCGCTCCGGACGCTCCTTCACCTTTCGCGATACCTCGGCAATGATCGGCAACAGCGAATAGGAAACATGCCCGGTACCTGAAATGAAAGTGAATACGTAGGAAATGAGAGGAGCGAGAAAGGTAATCTGACGCGGATGCCGGCGGAGTACTTTTTCGGCGGATACCACCATCAGGTCCAGCCCTCCGGCCGCCTGCAGAGCGGCTGCGGCTGTCACCACGCAGAGGACGATCAGGATGACTTCGCCGGGAAAGGGTCCCGGGTGGCGCCGGAGGCCGAAGATGAAGAAGCTCAGGCCGAGAGCCGCGATTGTGCCGAGACCGATTCCGCCCAGGCGGGCACCTGCCACAATGCAGGCGAGCACCACGGTCAAATCAAACCAGACCATGCCGGTTAATCCGATCTGCGGAGGCCGGTCATCGAGGCGGGATCGAGCACTTTGGCGAGTTGTTCTTCAGAAAGAATCCTCTTTTCCCGAACCAGCTCTACGATTCCTTTGCCCGTTCGCAGTGCCTCAGCGGCCAGCTCCGTAGCTTTGTCATAGCCGATCACTGGATTCAGCGCAGTGACGGTGCCAATGCTCCGTTCCAGGAACATCTTGCACACATCCTCATTGGCGGTGATTCCATCAATGCAGTTCTCGCGAAGCGTCTGGGACGCATTTCGAAGCAGCGTCTGACCTTCCAGCAGACAGGCGGCAATCACCGGCTCCATGACATTGAGTTGAAGCTGGCCGGCTTCCGCGGCGAGCGTGACTGTCAGGTCGCTGCCGATCACCCGAAAGCAGACCTGATTGACGACTTCGGGAATGACCGGGTTCACTTTGCCGGGCATGATGGACGAGCCCGGCTGCATGGCGGGAAGATTGATTTCGTGCAGTCCGGCCCGCGGCCCGGAGGCGAGCAGCCTCAGATCGTTGCAGATCTTGGACAGCTTGATGCTCAAACTCTTCAGGACGGAGGAATAAAGGACAAAAGCCTGGGTGTCCTGCGTTGCCTCGACGAGATCCCCTGCCAGATGGATCGGCATCCCCGTGATCTTTGCTAAATGAGCCGTGCAGCGCTCCGAGAAGCCGGGCGGCGCATTCAGGCCGGTACCGATGGCCGTCCCGCCCATGTTGACCTCGTGGAGGGCGCTCTCGACCCGGATCAGGGCATTCACTTCGTCCGACAGGCTTCTGGCGAAGGCGGCGAACTCCTGCCCCAAGGTCATGGGCACGGCATCCTGCAACTGAGTGCGCCCCATCTTCACGATGTGGTTCAGCTCTTCGCCCTTGCTCCGGAATGACTCGATCAATTTCTCGAGTTCCATCAGCAGTTTGCGATTGCCTAACGCGAGCGCGATATGAAGCGACGACGGGTAAGCGTCATTGGTCGATTGCGAGCAATTGACGTGATCGTGGGGACTGCAGTGCTCGTAGTCGCCCTTATTCTTCCCCATCAGTTCCAGGGCTCGATTGGCGATCACCTCATTGGCGTTCATGTTGGTGGACGTGCCGGCGCCACCTTGAAACATGTCGAGTTGGAATTGATCGTGCAGCTTTCCCCGGATCAACTCGCCGCAGGCGCCCTCGATGGCCGATGCGATTTCGGCGCTGAACTGGCCACATTCGCAATTCGCCCGCGCCGCTGCCATCTTGACCATGGCCAACGCCTCCACCAATTCCGGATAATGGGAGAGAGGAACGCCGGAGATCTTGAAATTTTCGATCCCTCTCAGAGTCTGGATGCCATAATAGGCATCTGCGAGCACACTCTTGTTGCCCAAAAGGTCGTGTTCAAGCCGCATCGATCCTCCAGCGTGCCCATCCTATGGGAGTCCCTGCGATAGGGATACTGTCAGTAAACCCAGGAGAAAGCGGGTGGACTTGCTGCCAATACTAACAGTGGCTGTGACCTTGCCAATCAATGAATACTTTTCTATGCTGCTCAACTGGGAGGGCTATGCGCCAAAAAAACCTAGACTTACGCCCGCGAATCAAGGTATGGGCCGGTCTCCAAATCCTGGGACTATTATGGATCACGTCCGGGTGCGGATCGAAACCGGCGACCGGTAACGGAGCAGCCAACTCTCCAGCGGTGGCCGTGGTGGTGGCTCCCGTTCAGCAGAAGACAGTGCCGGTGTATTCCGAGTTGACTGCTCGAACGGATGCGAATGACTCGGTTGATATCCGCGCTCGTGTGAAAGCCTTCCTGAAGACGCAGAACTACCAGGAGGGCACCATGGTCCAAAAAGGACAGACTCTCTTCACACTGGATCGCCGCGAGTACGATGCGCAACTGATGCAAGCCAAGGCGCAACTTGCCAAAGCTGAAGCCGACCTCACGCAGGCCAAGGAGCGGACGGTGGTGGAGACGGCGCAGGCGAATCTGGATATTGCTTTTGCCCAATTGAACAAGACGGACCAGGATGTTGCGCGGTTGAAGCCCCTGGCTGAGCAGCAAGCGGTGCCTCAACAGGACTATGACGATGCATTGGCGGCACAACAGGCCGCGCGCGCGGATGTGGAAGGCCGCAAGGCGGCCCTCAACACATCCAAGGTCAATCAGATAGCTTCTCTCCAGCAGGCGCAGGCACAGTTGGAGGCCGCTCGGGCCAGCGTGGCGCAAGCGGAACTGAACATCGAGTTCTGTAACGTTACGTCGCCGATAGACGGTATTGCGGGAACACGGCAGGTGGCACCGGGCAACCTGGTGGGTCAAGGAGAAGCGACGCTTCTGACAACGGTTTCCAACGTTAATCCGATGCGCGTTTATGTCAGTATCAGCGAGCGTGAATATCTGACGTACTCTCGATTGAGGGCGCAGAAAAAGTCGACGCAGGCTGGCGCCGATTTGGAGCTTCTCCTCGCCGACGGTAGTGTTTTTCCCCATCGAGGGCACGTGATCATCGCCGACCGCGCAGTGGACCTGAAAACAGGAACGCTGACGCTGGTTTCGGAGTTTTCCAATCCGAACGCACTTCTGCGTCCCGGGCAATTCGGGCGAGTGAGATTTGCCTCAACCATCGCTGAAAATGCGCTGCTGATTCCGCAAAAGGCTGTAATGGAGATGCAGAGCGCCAAGATCGTTTATGTTGTCGGGCCCGAGAACAAGGTGCAGTTGCGCAGCATCGTGCTGGGTGATCGAGTGGGGGAAGACTTTATCGTGACAGAAGGTTTGAAATCCGGCGAGAAGATCATTGTCGAGGGGATCGCGAAAGTTCGCCCGGGTTTAATAGTTGCGCCAACAGAGAAGCCTCTGACATCGGAATCAGGGAAAAAAGGCAACTGAACTATGGCGAAGTTCTTCATTCATCGCCCCGTATTCGCCATCGTCATCTCGTTGATCATTTTGATCGCGGGGGGCTTGAGTCTCAGTACCCTTCCTATCGCACAGTATCCGCAGATCTCTCCGCCAACGGTCGAGGTGGAGATTAACTACCCAGGCGCAAACGCCGAGACGGTTGAACAGTCGATCGCGACCAACGTCGAAGCCGAAGTAAACGGCGCCGAGAACATGATCTACATGTCCTCGAAGTCGTCCAGCGATGGGCGCTATGTGTTGACCTGCACATTCAAGGTGGGTGCCAATCTGGATCTCGCCAACGTCGACATCAACAACCGTGTCAATAAGGCGCAAGCCAAGCTTCCCAAGGAGGCTGTTTCCGCGGGGATTTCCGTGAAAAAGAAATCGCCGGACATGCTGCTGGTGCTTTCGATCTTTTCGCCGGATAGCACTTTCGACGAAACTTTTCTTTCCAACTACACCTCGATCAACCTTGTCGACGCGATTGCGCGAACGCCCGGAGTCGGTTCGACGATGATCGTCGGACAGCGGGACTATGCGATGCGCTTCTGGGTCCGGCCGGACAAACTCGCGAAACTGGGGCTGACCGGGACCGATCTGGCGAATGTTGTCAGTGAACAGAATCTGGTGGCAGCGGCAGGGCAGGTCGGTCAACCTCCCGCGAAAGCCGGTACGCAATTTCAGTACTCGGTGAATGTGAAAGGCCGGCTGACCGACCCTTCCGAATTCGAGAATATGATCGTCCGGACCTTGCCGGATGGATCCATTCTTCGAATGAAGGATGTTGCCCGGGCTGAGCTATCCGGGAAGAGCTATACGAGTTTTGGCCGGAAGGACGGTATTCCGTCCACGCTTCTGATCGTTTATCAATTGCCTGGCGCGAATGCGATCGAAACTGTTGAGAAACTGCGACATCTGCTGGAGGAAACCAGCCAGACTTTCCCGCCGGGACTGGAATATCGGATTTCGCTGGATACCACGAAATTTGTGGAAGTTGCGATCGACGAAGTGTTTCATGCCCTGCGAGACGCCATTATCCTCGTGTTGATCGTTGTTTTTGTATTTCTCGGTAATTTTCGGGCGACGTTCATTCCCATGCTTGCGGTTCCCGTTTCGCTGGTGGGAACCTTTGCCGCGTTTGCCGCGCTGGGATTTTCGATCAATACGCTGACAATGCTGGCCATCGTACTGGCGGTCGGTATCGTCGTGGACGACGCGATCGTGGTCGTCGAAGCGGTAGAGCATCACATTGAGCACGGATTGTCGCCGCTGGAAGCCACGGAAAAGGCGATGGACGAGGTCAGCGGTCCCGTCGTGGCGATCGGCCTGGTCCTTTGCGCGGTTTTTGTGCCAGTTTCCTTTATGGGCGGCATCGTCGGGCAGTTGTATCGGCAGTTTGCGATTACGATTTCAATTTCCGTAATCTTGTCCGTCATCGTCGCGTTGACTCTCACACCTGCTCTATGCCAGATGCTGCTTCGTCCCCGCAAGGAAATCCGCGGGCCGGTTGGCGCATTTCTGCGAGGTTTCAATAAGGCATTCGACAAGGTGACGAATGGATATCTCGGCGGCGTTCGCTTTTTCTTGCGCCGCGTCGTGATTGGACTGGCGTGCCTGGTCGGCCTCTGGATGGGGGCAGGAAGTCTGCTGATGAAGCTTCCGACCGGGTTTGTGCCTTTCGAGGATCAAGGTTACTTCTTTGCGGTCTTCAATCTGCCGGACGGGGCCTCGATGGAGCGTACCGACGAGCTAATGCGCCGGGCCGAAGCGGATTTAAAAGCCGTAGCCGGTGTTGAGGAAGTGTTGGTGATGGGCGGCCTGAACCTGCTGACGAATGCCTATACGTCGAATAATGCCTCGATTATCGCGATGCTCAAGCCGTGGGAGGATCGCACAAGCAAAGAAGAGCAGTTAAAAGCCATTCTCGGAAATGTTACCAGGAAGTTTGCGGTCTATCCTGAGGCCATAGCGCTGGTTTTCCCTCCGCCTCCGATCAATGGTCTCGGCAACGCGGGCGGCTTCGTTTTCGAGTTGCAGGATAGAGGCGGGCGGAGTCCGGACGAGTTGAATGCCGTGAAAGAGAAGGTCATGCAGGCAATGGCGCAACGGCCGGAGCTGACTGGAATCTATTCGGGCTATCGCACCAGCATTCCGCAGATAAAGCTGGACATCGACCGGGAGAAAGCCCGGACGCTGAACATTCCCATTAGCGATGTATTTCAGGGCCTGCAGATTTATCTGGGTGGGCTACAGGTGAACGACTTCAACCTGTTCGGGCGTACATACAAGGTGATGTTGCAGGCGGAACAGGATTTCCGGAAAACGCCGGAGAGCATCAACGATATTTACCTGCGGTCGAGCGACGGTTCTATGGTTCCCATGTCGACCATCAGCCGCATGAGCATGATGACCGGCCCGGACATTCTGCAGCGCTACAACATGTTCCGAACGGCGGAGGTCAACGGGTCGAACGCTCCTGGAATTTCCACCGGCCAGGCGCTGGCTGTAATGGAAGAGCTGGCCGCCAGGGAACTGCCGCAAGGCTACGGGTACGAATGGACAGGTATAGCCTTTCAAGAAAAAGAAGCAGGCGGAAGCCAGGGACCTATTTTTGCAATGGCGATGATTTTCGTGTTCCTGGTGCTCGCCGCGCAGTATGAAAGCTGGGCGGTCCCGTTTTCCGTTCTACTGGGGCTTCCGGTTTGCATTTTCGGCGCGTTTCTTTCGGTCTCCCTGATGGGTTTGGAGAACAACGTCTATGTCCAAATCGGAATCGTGGCGCTGATGGGTCTGGCGGCAAAGAACGCAATCCTCATTGTGGAGTTCGCGAAAGAAGCTCATGAGAAGAGAGGAATGGCGCTCACAGCAGCCGCGTTGGAAGGTGCCCGGCTGCGTTTTCGGCCGATCATGATGACAGCTTTCGCCTTTATTCTTGGCGTGGTGCCGCTGGTGATTGCGAGCGGGGCGGGAGCGGCAGCTCGCGTAAGTATCGGCCTTGCCGTATTCGGAGGGATGCTTTTCGCATCGACGGTCGGCCTATTCTTCATCCCGCTTCTTTATGTCGTTGTCCAGGGGCTAACGTACCGATTGACGGGACAGCCCGCTCCTGTCGCGCCGCCGATGGTCGTTGAGGGGACTCACTGAGCATGATTTCGACACAAAAAGCGGCGGTCCTCTGTACGGCTTCGCTATTACTAATGAACGGCTGCGCTGTTGGCCCGGACTATAAGCGTCCAGCCGTTCCAGCTCCGCCAGCGTTTCGAGGAGCACAGAATACGGACGATCCCGCATCCCTAGGCGATCGCAAATGGATAGACATCTTTCAAGACCCTGTGTTGCAGCGCCTGGTTGCAGAGGCGCTCTCTAGCAATCGCGACTTGAAAATCGCCGCGCAACGAGTCGTGGCGGCGCAGGGCCAACTGCAATCCACACGATCCGCCTTGTTTCCACAGATCGGCGCGGGGGGGGGCGCCGGACAGCAGCGCCGCGAAGGTTCCGCGCTGAGCTTGGCCAGCGCCACGGCCGGGGTCGTATGGGAGATTGATCTGTTCGGCCGGATTCGCCGTGCCGCCGAAGCCGCGAATGCCGACGCCCTCTCGCTGGAGGCCGACCGGGAGTCCATTCAACAGGTCCTGGTAACTCAAGTGGCGTCCGCCTACTTCCAGCTTCGGGAACTCGATCAGGAGATTACGATCCTTCGTGATTCTCTACAGGCCCGCCGGGCGTCCGTGCGTCTGGTGACAGCGCGGATGACGGGAGGTGTCGGAACCTCCGTCGATGTGGATCAAGCGACGAGTCTGGTGCATCAGGCTGATGTCTCGATTTCCGATGTTGAGCGGGGCATTGAACAGACGGAAAATTTAATCTCTTATCTGCTGGCGCGTCAGCCAGGGCCCATCGAGCGAGGCTCCTCATTAGTAGACCAGGTGCAGTTGGCGGCAGTCCCTGCCGGATTGCCATCCAGCTTGCTGGAACGGCGGCCGGATCTCCGCTCGGCGGAGCAGCGGCTGGTGTCGGCAAATGCTCAAATTGGCGTGGCCAAAGCAGCTTTCTTTCCGGCAATCACGCTGACGGCGAATGGCGGATATCAGTCCGTCTCTCTGCTCAATCTCGTGGATCGCGCTGGTCCGGTATACGGCTTCGGCGGGACCATCGATCTTCCGATTTTCGATTTCGGCCGTCGCAGCGGTAACTACAATCGTGCGAAGGCGGAAGGGGAGGCTGCTCTCCAAAGCTATCTCAAAGCAATTGACAGCTCGTTTCGTGAAGTTGCTGACGCTTTGGTCGGCCGGCAGAAAGCCATCGAAGCTCGTGAAAAGCTGGAGCGGTTGGTAGGAACTCTGCGGCATCAGAGCCGAATGGCCGACTTGCGATATCGCGGAGGGGTATCCAGCTATCTTGAAGTTCTGGACACCGAACGCCAACGCCTGAACTTCGAACGCGATTACAGCCGTGGCCAATATGAGGAAGCACTCTCCCTGGTCACTTTGTATAAAGCGCTGGGAGGCGGCTGGCAGTAAGGGTCAGGGAATCGGGCAGGCGTTTACGTTCCAGATATCGGAGGCATACTCTGCGATTGTCCGATCACTGGAGAATTTTCCCGAACTCGCGATATTAAGGATGACTTTCCGCGCCCATCCATTTGGATCGGCATAGAGCCGTTCAACGTCCTCATGTGCTTTGACGTAAGCCGCCAGGTCAGCCAAGTGCATGTAGAAATCGCCATCTTTCAGGATTGAGTCCATAATTGGCTGGAAGATTCCGGGTTCGTTCTGACTGAAATGATTGGATTCAATTAAGTCAAGCGCTGCTTTTGTCTCCGGCTCGTTTTCATAGTGCCACCATGGGTTATACCAGTCGCGATTTTCCACCACTTGCTGCGCAGTTAGTCCAAACAGAAAGAAGTTTTCTTCCCCCGCCTCTTGTGCCATCTCAATAGTGGCTCCGTCGCGGGTACCGACGGTTAGCGCCCCATTCATCATGAATTTCATGTTGCTGGTGCCGCTTGCCTCGAAGCCTGCGGTAGAAATCTGATTCGAGACGTCACTCGCGGGAATCAAGTACTCGGCCAGCGTCACGCGATAGTCCGGCAGAAAAGCAACTTTCAATCGACCCTGAACGGCCGGATCGCCATCGATTGTCCCGGCCAGGTTATTGATGAACTTGATCATCAGCTTGGCTAATCGATAGCCGGGAGCGGCTTTTCCGCTGAAGAAGAACGTTCGGGGCAGCACTTGCTGTTGGGGGTTCTTCCGAAGCCTTTCATAAAGCACAACAATCCGGAGAGCCATCAGCATCTGTCGCTTATACTCGTGGAGCCGTTTGATCTGACAATCGAAGATCGTATCCGGGTCGACCACGATGCCGGTTCTTCTATTTAGCCAGTCCACGAAACGCAACTTTGCCGTTCGTTTCGCTTGCTGGATGGCATTTTGAAAAGTCTCGTCCACGGCGAGAGGCCGCAGTTGCCGTAACTGATCCAAATTCGTGATCCAGCCATCGCCGATGGCGTCCGTAATCGCCACGGCCAGGCCAGGGTTAGCTAATCGCAACCAGCGCCGGGGGGTTACGCCGTTCGTTTTATTGTTGAACCGTTCCGGAAAGAGCTCCGCGAGGTCTTTTACCGTTGTCGTCCGTAGCAGCTCCGAATGGATCGCCGCTACGCCGTTTGTACTGTGAGAACCAACGATTGCAAGGTTGGCCATTCGCACCTTGCGTTCGGGGCACTCTTCAATTACGCTAACGCGCTGTACCTTTCCTTCATCGTCAGGAAAGCGCCGTCGAACATCGTCCACGAGTCTACGGTTAATCTCGTAGATGATTTCAAGGTGTCGCGGTAACACCAGTTCAAACCACTTCACCGGCCACTTTTCCAGAGCTTCCGGCAACAGAGTGTGATTCGTATAACCAAAAACGCCTTGAGTAATGCGCCACGCTTGGTCCCAATTCAGTTTCGCTTCGTCCAGCAGGATGCGCATCAGTTCGGGCACTGCCATTGCCGGATGGGTGTCATTCAACTGAACTGCTGCCGTTTGGGGTAACTCATTCCAATCGGAAGAGTTCTTGCGAAAGCGGCGAATCAGGTCCGCCAATGAGCAGGCGACGAGAAAGTACTCCTGCACGAAGCGCAACCCCTGTCCCATGCTGGTGGTGTCATCTGGATAGAGGACCCGGGTCAAAGATTCCGCGGAGACCGCATTCACGACCGCGCTGAGGAAGTCGCCGGAGCTAAACTCCCGAAAATCGAACTCGTTGGGGGACGCTGCGCTCCAAAGCCGTAGTGTGTTGATCGTCTTACCGCCATATCCAACAATCGGGCGATCATGGGGAATTCCAATCAGCGACGACGGCCGGCCTGTGCTTGCCCGAAGACTGCCCGCCCTTATCTCAAAGGTGCAATTGAGGTGAACCTGAACTTTCTCCTCCGGACGCATCACCTCCCAAGGATCCGGGCGCTGCAGCCAATTGTCAGGCCGCTCTTCCTGCCAGCCGTCGCGGATAGATTGCTTAAATAGGCCATGCTCGTAGCGAAGCCCGTATCCCATCGCCGGCAACTGAAGAGTGGTTGCGGATTCCATAAAGCATGCCGCCAACCGGCCTAATCCGCCGTTGCCCAGCGCCGCATCCGGTTCCTCTTCTAAGAGGGCGCCCCAATCGACGTTCTTCTGGACGGCCAAGTTCTCCGTTAAGGAGTCCAACAGCAGGTTGGTTACATTGTTGGCGAGCGTGCGGCCAATCAGAAACTCCATCGAGATGTAGTAGAGACGCTTGGGATTACTGAGCTGATATGTTTTCTCGGTCAGAATCCAACGCTGCGAAAGAACGTCGCGAATGGAGTGTGCCACAGCCTCAAATCGATCCCGGGGAGTGGCAGATTCCATTTCCACAATGTTGTCGAATAGTAAGTGGCGATCAAAAAGCGCATCGTTATTCCCTGCAAACTTGATGGGACCGCACCCGTATCGGGCGAGCGATGTTGCAATGTCTTCGTGGCTCATCATGTCCAACAGTTCAGTATTTCTCTGGGATAAATCTGCGTCCCTTCATCGTCTCGACATCGTCGTAGGCACCCTTCGTCGACCGCTTTGGCAGTTTGACAGTCTCCCGTGGGGCTTTTCGGTAGTCGACCATGCTAAGAAGGTGCGCAATGCAGTTCAATCGTGCTCGCTTCTTGTCATTCGCAGGCACGATGTACCATGGCGATGCCTCGATATCGGTAGCCTGTAGCATCAAGTCGCGCGCACGAGAATAGTCGAACCATCGTTCGCGTGAGGGAAGGTCCATGGGACTGAGTTTCCACTGCCGCAAAGGGTCCTCGATACGAGCCTTGAATCGGCGTTCCTGTTCCTCGTTGCTGACCTCCAGCCAGAACTTCACCAGCTGGATCCCGCTTGCGGTCACATAGCTTTCGAAGGTCGGGCACAGCTCCAAGAAACGCTTATGCTGCTCCTTTGTACAGAATCCCATGACATGTTCCACGCCGGCGCGGTTGTACCAACTACGATCGAAAATCACCACCTCTCCCGCGGCCGGGAAATGCGGAAGATAGCGCTGCATATACATCTGGCTCTTCTCCCTGTCGGATGGCGCCGGTAGAGCGACTACGCGAAATACACGCGGGCTAACCCGTTCCGTGATTGCCTTAATGGTGCCGCCCTTCCCCGCACCGTCGCGGCCTTCCAGGATAACGATCACGCGCAGCCCTTTATGTTTGACCCAGTCCTGAAGACGGCAGAGTTCGACTTGAAGTTTACGAAGCTCTTTCTCGTACTCCTTACGCTTCATCTGAGATTTTTCTTCTGGTGTCTTCTTCATTTCTTCTCCCGGAATGCCTGTGTAGAATCCTGAGTTCGCTCCAAGGCCCGCACTCGTGACCTCGCATGATCAAAGAGCCGCTCGTAGTTCCTCGATTGAACATTCTCGCGGGTTACACGGTCGAACTGCGCCCATAACGGCTGATACATCAGGTACTCGACGCCAGCCTGAAGGTAGCGAAATCAGAGTAGCCACGAAACTGTCAAATCTTCCAGGAGCTCCGAGGGCAGTCTGTCAGTTCTCCCGGACGAACCGGCACAACGTTCAAGCCGCTTTTCGAGCCGCTTGGGTTTATTCCAGGCGGAGCCTGGCCGGCGTGGGGAATTTCCTGAAGAG
>CAZETQ010000081.1:0-23303 GCA_964515165.1 uncultured Solibacteraceae bacterium
GCCCGCAATGTCTTCCACTACCAGGAGAACCTCTTCATGCGGTCAGAGAACTAGTTGGGCGCGCATACCTCTCCAGCTGTTCAGTTAGAGCTGAGATGACGAACGAACTGGCGTGTTCTGTTGCGAGTCAGGCAGCTTTTGCCCAATAGTAGCGGTGATGAAGACCGCCGATTCGAGGTCGAGACTGAATGCGGCTCGTTTCGGTTGGACGTAGTTCGATTGGCCGCCTGGCAGGCGTGGTCTTATCCAAGCCGACGTGCGTGCGGTCTTCGTGATAATAGGCCAGATATTCACGACCAAGCCGGAGGACATGGCGCTGGTTGAGCGGGATCACATGGTCGAGCATCTCGCGGCGAGCACTACCGACCCATCTTTGGCAACTCCGTTTGCCAAGGACTCCGTACGCTTGTCCGCATGGGTTCGATGCTGCTGGCCTGTAGGAACTCGAAGACGTCATGGCCGAACTTGGCATCATGATCGAACAGGACGTAACGACAGGGGCAGGGAAGCGGCAATGCCTCCCTGAGTTGCTGTACTCGAAGTCGGATGTGCCGTGCAGTTGAAATGGAGAAGGCGTCGCCTGCCATGTTCGATGACGAAGAAGCAGTGGAGTGTTTGAAACGTCAGCGCCGGAACCGTGAAGAAGTCAAAGGCGGCTATCACTTCGCGATGGTTGTTCAGGAACGCCAGCCAGCGTTGGGCTTTGCCGCCGTCCTGTCGGCCCTTGAACCGTTTGAGATAGCGGGAGACGGTCGGTTCGGAAACCATGAATCCGGGTTGGAGCAACTCGCCGTGAATACGTGGTGCTCCCCAGCCGGAATTCTCGCCTTCAACCGCCGAATGAGCAGGCGAACCTCAGCACTGACCTTGGGCCCGCCGTGCTGACCGAGACTTCCAACGCCAGAACAGACGGAAACCAGCACGGTGCCAGGAGACCACTGTTTCTGGTCTGACCAGAATGAGAGCATCGGCCCAACCCGAATACCAGCGGCGGAGTGCGACCCAGAAGAGCTGGTCGAGAGGATTAAGCCTGGGGTGAGGCTGCTTGCGTTTGAACACGGCGAGCTGTTGGCGCAGGGCAACGGACTCCAACGCAAGCCTGTGGCGCGGCAGAACGAATGCACGAATGTACGCCATCATTGGAACGAGCAAGCCCATCGCTCCGATAATAGTGTGCCGTGCCGAGATCGAGGCAAGCAAGCTAAGTGCTTCAGTCTAGCCGATCAAGTTTTGATGACCCACACCCAACAATTCTGCAAATTGGGCTCCCATGGATGGCGTGGGTTTGATTGATTCCGCAGCGTCTCCGAAGCAATCGCGATGTATGCTCAATGCTCCGTCGAGATTATCCGTAGGCGCCCTTCCTGACTGATCGAAGGTTACCGCCCTCTCCGCCGGTGCTTCAGGCCGCCGTCGCTCCCGCTGGTTCGAGATACAGCATTTCCTTCGTATCGTCATAGGCTAGCAGCTCCGCATAGCGGCCCCAATCCACAGCTACGTCCATTTGATTCTCGACTTCCTCGGCTAGTACGGCGTGTTCCAATTCGGCTCGAATCTTGTGCCAGGCCACCTGTTGGCGATCGGCTGCCCGAAGCTTGTCAACAAGCCATTGGATGACCGGCAAGCGCCGGACCCGCAGCGCAAAGATCTCCTTTCGCGCGGTGACACCGGCCTCGGTGAACGTCTCCCCAAGAGATGTCAGTGTGATATCCCCCTGAGCGATGCTGGCAAATCCGAGCAACGCCGCCGCTTCCGTTACTCTCAGCAAGTGGTCGGAATCGAGTTTCAGTTCATCCGCCAATCGGAAGATATCCTCACGATGACTCGGCAGCTTGAGAAGATGCTCCAATAAGCCCTCCAGATCGTTGATGCTGACTTCAGGGAGCAATCGCAACCGGCCTTCCTGGCCCGGCGCAGGCCCGAGTTCAACATTCTCCGCCTGAGTCTGGCCGGCCATGGTGGCGTAAACGCGATCGACAGTTTCGAGGAAGGCCGTTCCTTTCCGGAATCGCGGCCGACGCAATTCGATCTTGAGTTCGGCCACGATGCGACCGGGCTCCTTATCCATAATGACAATGCGGTCGGCGACGTATACCGCTTCTTCGATGTTATGCGTCACCATCAGGATGGCTTTGGTGGGTAAGCCGCCACCCGTCCAGAGATCGATGAGTTGGCTGCGGAGCGCCTCGGCGCTAAGCACGTCGAGCGCGGAGAACGGCTCATCCAGGCACAGTAATTCCGGGCTGACGGCCATGGCGCGGGCGAATCCCACTTTCTGCCGCATGCCGCCAGAGAGTTCGCGGGGATAAGCTGTCTCAAAGCCGTCCAGTCCTACCTTGTCGAGCACATCGATGGCGCGCGGCTTGGCCAGTTTGTCGGGGATGCCGCGAGCGCGCAGCGCAACCTCGACATTTTCGAGCACCGTCAACCAAGGGAAGAGAGCGAAGGACTGGAACACGATGGTGGCTTGCGGATTGACGCCACGCAAGGGCTGATCACGATAAAGCACGCGTCCCTCTGAAGGTTGCATGAGACCTGCGACGATGCGCAACAGGGTGCTCTTGCCGCAACCCGAAGGACCCAGCAGCGCGACAAACTCGCCCTCCTGGATCTTCAGGTTCACATCCTGCACGGCGAGAAACTGGTGTTGGCGTGCGCCGTAGTATTGGCTTACTCCTGTAAGGTTGACAAGTTCGGACATGAATCTACTCCAAGCGGTATCGTTCCTCTGCCAGGCGGTAAAGAGGTCGCCACACCACGCGATTGATCGCGACAACCAGGAACACCATCGACAATGTCGCGGCGAGCAGCAGAGGATAATCTCCTTTCGCGGTCGCGATCGAAATCGTCGAGCCGATTCCTGTCACTGATCGCACGGCGCCTCCGAACTGGGTGTATTCGGCGACGATACTGGCATTCCATGCTCCGCCCGCTGCGGTGATGAGGCCAGTAATGATGTAAGGAAACAGCGCGGGCAGAATCAGGATGCGCCATCTTTGCCAACGGCTGAGACGTAAAAGTGCGGCGGTATATTTCAGATCTTGCGGCACCGCGGAAGCCCCGGCGATCACGTTGAACAGCAGGTACCACTGCGTCCCCATCAACATGAGCACGATCGCGGCGATGTTCAAGCCGCCGGGTAGCCTGAGGAAGCCGAGCAACAAGACCGGAAATAATGCCGTCGCCGGTACCGACGCGGCGATTTGCACCACGGGTTGCAGCCATGCCGAAACCCGCGGCTTCGTGCCGATCGCGACGCCTAAGGGAACCGTCCATACCAGGGCAATGCAAACAGCGGCAAGTACTCTCGCGCCTGTTGCGAGAAGCCCCAGTGCAATCGCCCCCCACTCAGAGCCGGGTAACTCCAGCAGCATGGCGACAGTACGATAGGAACCATACAGCAGAGTTCCGCCGCCGATTATGGCAATAGTAAGCGAAGGCCACCGAAGCCGCGATGATCCGCTCTCATCGCGTGATGTGCTTGCGATCAACCGCCCGATCATATGATCCAGGCTGATCAATACCCGGCCCAGGACACGCCGGACAGCGGGCGCGATCACCCGCGAGCTGCGCCAGGCTCCGAAAAACCATGAGGAGGGCTCCGAGCCCCCGCCAACGGTTTCCAGTTTGAAGCGGTCGGACCAGGCGAGTAGCGGACGCCAGACCAGTTGATCCAGGAGCGCGATCATCGCGATCAGGACAACCAATCCCTGACCAATTGCGACAAGATCTCCTTGGTGCGCCGCCTCGCTGAGATACGCTCCGATGCCGGGTAGACGGAAATCACGCTGTCCAACGGTGAAGATTTCGGCCGCCATCAGGAAAAACCAGCCACCGGCCCAGCTCATCATGCTGTTCCAGATCAGGCCCAGGGCGGCAAACGGAAGTTCCAGCGTCTTGAACCGCAGCCAGCGATCAAAAGAAAACACTGCGGAGACTTCCCGAAGTTCACTGGGGATTGTTTTTAGCGATTGATACCAGGAAAAAGTGAGATTCCAGACCTGACTCGTGAAGATCAGGACCACCGATGCAAGCTCCGCGGCAACAGCTTGAGGCAGGATCGCTGCTAGCCCCAACAGCACAATCGGGAGAAACGACAAGATGGGGACGCTCTGCAGCACGTCCAGCAACGGGACCATGAACTGTCCGGCGCGTTGGTTATAAGCCGCTACATACCCGTAGGCAATCGTGAAAATTAAGGAGAGCGCATAGGCGGCCAGCATTCTGGCGAGCGATAGCAGAGCATAGAGGGCCAGGTATTGCGGCGAAAGCGAAATCTCCGGCCCGCGAATGACTGCTGGCGCTTCGAATGCCATTCGCACTCCCGTGTAGATGAGAACGGTTACCGTAACCAGTGCAACGGCATCTCCCCAGTTCCAACTCCGCGAAGGAGATGATCGCCAGCCGAAGAAGCGGAAAACCAGGGTGCTCCAATAGGCTGTAACCGTGCGCGCCTTCATCGCTCCCGCTCACGAGATGTTGCGGATGCCACCAGGACAGTCGATTGGATCAACGTAATTTTCACTCTCTACTCGATTCGGTATTCGAGCATCTTGTCGTAGAGTAGCGTGCGTTGAATCCCCATATGCCCGCCGCTCGTGCCTTGTCTCCACCCGCGCTGGCAAGGGCGGACCGGACAGGTGTTCTTCGACCTGACTGAGAACCTGTTTGTACCCACTCACGGCCTAAACTCGAGCTTCCGTCAATTCCTCCTGCTGAAGCGCCACCGGTTCTCGTTCCTGCTCTTCTACCGCCGGAACTGACCAACCCGGTCATCGCAAGATCATGTCCCCGGGTCTTCGATTGAAAAATTGCATTCCTCTCAGTGGCAGTGAGGTTTTCACACAGATTCTAACGGGCAGCGCGTTTACACTCACTCGGAAACGGTCGTCAAGTGATGTAGGTTCCATTGTGTCCCATTGTTGGCGTATCAGTCGGACTATTAAGCCGCTCTTTTCAGGCTGTAGCGGCGTCGAATGTAGCATTTGTTATCTGCACGGATGCCCGTGTGCCTTTTTCGGCGACCCGACCCGCGAATGCCGCTGCACCGGAGCGTGTAGGTCATCAAAATCCAATAAGTCAGGCCTACGGGTCCACAACTGGCGATCTTATGCGCGGAAGACAAGTGGGCCGTACTGAGCCGATTTCAACTTTTGGGTCACGCATGCATAACCCAGCTGCGCAGCCAGATTGGTTCTTAGAGCTGAGATGACGGGAACGAACTGGGGTGTTCTGGTGCGGGTCAGGCAGCTTCTGCCCAGTAGTAGCGGTGATGAAGACCGCCGATTCGAGGCAGAGACTGAATTGGGCTCGATTCGGTGGGAGGCAGCTCGATCGGTCGCCTGATGGGCGTGGTCTTATCCAATCCGATGTGCGTACGGTCTTCGTGATAATAGCCCAGATACTCAAGGCCAAGCCGGCGGAGATGGCGCTCGTTGAGTGGAATGACCTGATCGAGCACTTCGCGGCGAGCACTGCCGACCCATCGTTCTGCAACGCCGTTTTGCCAAGGACTTCGCACACTGGTTTGCAGCGGTTCAATGCCGCTCGCCTGTAGGAACTTGAAGACGTCATTTCCGAACTTGGCATCGTGATCGAACAGGACGTAACGGTAGGGGCAGGGAAGCGGCAATGCCTGCCTTAGTTGCTGCACAATCCACTCGCAAGTCGGGTGTGCCGTGCAGTTGAAATGAAGAAGACGTCGCCGCCCGTGTTCGATGACAAAGAAGCAGTAGAGTGTTTGAAACGTCAGTGTCGGAACGGTAAAGAAGTCGAAGGCGGCGATTACTTCGCGATGTTGTTCAGGAATGTCAGCCAGCGTTGGGCTTTGCCCTTGTCCCGCCGGCGCTTGAGCTGTTTGAGATAGCGGGAGACGGTTGGTTCGGAAACTTTGAATCCGAGTTGGAGCAACTAGCCGTGGATGCGCGGGGCACCCCAAGTCGGATTCTGTTCTTGCATACGCCGAATCAGTTCACGAATTTCTTTGGCACCATGGGTCGACCGGATGGCCGAGAGCGCCATCGCCAAAACAGACGGAATCCAGCCCGATGCCAGGAAACGACCGTTGCCGGTTCGACGAGTATCAAGGCATTTGCCCAACGTGAATACAATCGCGGCAGCAATATCCAGAGGAACCGATCGAGGCGTCGGAGCTTGGGGCGCGGTTGCTTCCGCTTGAACACAGCCAGCTGTTGTCGTAAGCAGGCCGCTTCTAGTGCGAGTCTGTGACGTGACAGCAGAAAGGCACAGAAGTAGGTGAGGATCGCAGCGATGACGGAAGCCATTGTCCCAATGTTAATGGGCTGCGCAAGAGAGCTACGATTTTCAACCTCTTGATTCCTCGAACCGATCTGGTTTTAAGGACCGACAGGAGGCCGCTTAGCATCCGACACACTTTTTGCGGAACACAGCGTTTTTCTTTCATGTCATTCGAGCTTTTGGACGGTACGAGGAATGATTCGTTGGAACCGGAATGTTTATACCGTAGTGTTCGCCCGTCTCCCTGATCTGCGCCCATATCTGATCGCTGACGGAGATTCCTTCTTTCAAGCGGCGGGCATGCTCCGTGCGCTCTGGCTCGCCGGGCACTAGGATTTGATCGACACCGGAAGCCAATTTGCTGCCCTTAACGTATTCCACGAGATTCTCGACGTCCCGTTCAAAGGCTTCCGTTCCGCGAACCCGCTCTACGTCAATGATCGTGGCCAGGAAGCTATTGCCAACTCGATCTGCGTCCGGACGGCTACAGCCTGCGCCGGAAATCGCACCGGCCAGAATGTCGGTCGCGAGTCCCAAAGCGAATCCTTTGTGGCCGCCGAATGGAAGGAGCGCTCCCACCGGTGGACCGTAAAGGTCTGCCGGGTTTGTACTGGGATTTCCATTCGCGTCGATCACGCAGCCTTCCGGCAACGACTTTCCCACGTGCATCATGTTCCGTACTTTGCCTTCGGCAATCGCGCAGGTGGAGATGTCCACAACGATAGGCGCTCCGGACTTGCGGGGAATCCCGATGGCGATCGGATTGGCCGACAGCCGGCGCTCAGTTCCGCCGAAGGGTGCAACCAGCTTGCCGCCGCCGTGAGTATTGATGAACATGATGGTCACCAATCCTTCCTTGGCGGCCATTTCCGGATAGTCGCCAATCCGTCCGAGATGACAGCAATTGCGCCCGGAAACTGTGGCCACACCGGATCTCTTTGCTTTCTCCATCCCTAGTTCCATGGCGCGGCGGCCCATCACTTGTCCGAAGCCCCATCCTCCATCCACCAGGAGGAATGAGTCGGTCTCCAGCACCACCGTCAGCTTGGCTCCGGCGCTCACCAGACCGTTCTCCATCCAGCGGACGTACTCCGGAATTCGCAGCACTCCGTGCGAATCCATTCCGGCCAGATTTGCCTCCACCAGGGCACCGCCGACGATGCGGGCTTCTTCATCCGTGGCCCCCGCGCCGCGAAAGATGTCGCGCGCGATCGTCTTCAGTTCAGGAGCGAAAAGAGTTGGCATGATTCGATGTCTCAGGCGTTGTAGCGAATGTATACCGTCTTGCGTTGCAGATAGTGATCCAGGCCGTGCTTTCCGTCGTCGCCGCCGATGCCGCTCTGCTTCCAGCCCGTGTGATACCCGTGGATCGATTCACCCGGCCCTCGATTGATATACAACTCCCCGCACTCCAGATCGCGAACGGCTCGCATCACACGGTCCATATCCTTCGTAAACAGATACGCGGCCAAACCAAAGCGTGAATCGTTGGCCAAAGAAAGAGCCTCGTCGAAATCCGAGAACTCCATGACGGGAATCACCGGACCGAACACCTCGTCCTGCATGATCCGCATGTTCTGGGCAACGCCGGTAATGACGGTGGGCTCGAACCAGTGTCCGCGGTCGTAGCTTGTTCCCTTCAAGCGATTGCCGCCCGTCAAGATGTTGGCGCCGTTCCCGCGAGCCTCCTGTACATAGCGCTCCACCTTCTCCAGTTCGTCGCGGTTCACCTTCGGCCCGACAACGGTGTCTGCGTTGTGGGGGTTGCCCACTTTGATCTTCTTCACTTCTTCGACCAGCGCTTCGACAAACGGCTTCATCAGGTTTCGATGAACGTAGGTCCGTTCATTGCAGATACAAACCTGCCCGCAGTTCACAAATCGCGATGCAACCGCGGTCTTCACGGCTAATTCCAGATCGCTATCGTCCATGACGATAAAGGGAGCTTTTCCTCCCATCTCCAGGGACACCATCGCAACGTTATCGGCCGCGTTCCGCATGATGCGCTTTCCGGTCGCCACGCTTCCGGTAAAGCTGATCAGCCGCGGAATGGGATTCTTGACCAAAGCCTCTCCGACCGTTTCTCCCGGGCCGGTCACAACATTCAGAACGCCCGGAGGGAGACCTGCCTCCTGGGCAAGCTTCGCCAACTCCAGCGCGGAGAGAGGCGTATCCTCGTGCGGTTTCAGGACGATTGAGTTTCCGCAGATCAACGCAGGCGCAATCTTTCGAATCGCGACCGCCAGCGGATAATTCCAGGGAATGATTCCGACAACGACGCCCACGGGCGACCGGGTAATCCAGATCTGCTCGTTCGGTTTATCCGCCGGCAGAATATCTCCTTCGATCCTACGATCGAACTCCGCATAGTAGCGGAACCAGCTATTGCCAAAGTCAACCTCTCCCAGAGCTTCGCCGATCGGCTTTCCCTCTTCATTCGAGATGACTCGCGCCAGCCGTTCCCGGTCTCTTTCGACGAGATCTGCCAGCCGTCGAAGAAAATTGCCCCGCTCGACTCCGGTTCTCCGGCCCCACTCCCGCTGCGCCTCGCGAGCCGTTTCGAGAGCCTGATTCACCTCTGCTTCACTCGCTACCGCTACTTCCGCAATGGTCTCTTCGTTTGCCGGATTCTGTACCGGCATCTTCGATGAACCTTCCACCCACCGGCCGTTCAGAAAAAGGCCGTACGTATCCACCGCCACGCTCATGCTTGAATATTCCCCTCCCAAGAGACACTGCCGTCGCACAATCCTGTCGTGACAAGAGTTCGCTCCGGTTCACTGCCTCCGTATACCCAGATCATCGCCATCACTTGATTGGAATGGTTCAGAAACCGATGGGGCCGGCCTTCGGGTACAAACGCCGTGTCATAGTCCGACAGTTTATACTGGCGCCCGGCAACCTGACATACCGCTTCGCCCGTGACGATCGTGATGGACTCGTCGAATTGATGGACGTGGCAGGGCAACGAAGCGCCCGGCTCAAATTCTCCGTAGCCCCCACAGATGCCGGTGGACCCGAATCTACCGGCGAACAGGTCGTAGAACTTTGTCCGCTCCGCCAGTTCATACGCGTCCGAGGGCTCGAAACGCCGGACTGATTCCGGATCCCCAGGCTGCGGCGCGCCTCGGCGGTCTTCCGGAAAGGTTTCCTCCATGAAGACCCGGCCCGGGGAGTCGCTTCCGAATGCCGCATGAGCCAACATCGGCTCCGTCGGCGACGGATTCACCACACGATGGGGTATGCCAGCCGGAACGTGAATACAATCCAAAGGTCCCAGCCGGTAGATCCTCCCGGCGCATGCCACCTCGGCCTCGCCTTTTAGGATCGTGATCGCCTCCCCGACTTCGTGCGTGTGATACCCCAGCTCCTGTTTCGGGGGGAAGAGCGCTGTGCTCGTGCTTAACCCTCTCGATTTACATTCCTTGGAGACCAAGGGTCGAATTTCCACCGGAAGGACATCCGGGATAGGGTCCCGCCAGCCCTTGGCGACAAATTCGCAAATCGAACCCATTTGTGAGGACATTTCGTGCCATCATACCATCAGATTAAATGACGTCCGGTAGAAATTCTCACTTAAAAGGTTAGTTTCAGATAGAGCTCAATCCGTCGCGGGACATCGCATTGACCGGCGACGAGTCCGAAGTTTGCGGTATCGCTGAGGTTGGTGTTGGGGTCGCACCATTGGTGACGGTTGAGGATGTTGGCGAAGTTTGCGCCGGACCGCAGGGTGGCGGGCTCGCCAATCTTGAAGTTCTTGAACACGGAAATGTCCTCGCTATAGCTGGCCCACCCTCGAATAATGGAATCGGTTCGGCTTGCATTGCCCAACCTGCCATCTGGAGGCGCGGCCCAGCCGGCGGCCGAAAGATATCGATCGACTCCGATGTCGTAGTTGGAATTGTCGTTATTGCGATAGCCCTCAACTCCGGCTACGCGGTCCGGACGCATTCCTGTGTTGAACAGAACGCCACTGTAAAGGTTATTCATCCCGATCGAAAGCGGCCTTCCGCTGTTGTATCGCTGAACTCCGGAGATATTCCAGCCGCCGACAATATAATCCGCAACGCCGTTCACATTCAGGAATTTCTTTCCTGCTCCAAACGGAAGCTCATATGTGTAGGCCAGGATGACGGCGTGCGCGACGTTGTCGAGGCTGAGGGCCTTGTCGCGTATGAACACCGATTGGGGAGGCGCGTCGGATTCCGACTGTCCGCTCTCGGCGCCATTGTTGATGAGCTTTGAGAATGTGTACGCGGCCCGGAATTGAAGACCCTGTGAGAACCGCTTCTCCAGCTTTAGCTGCAGCGAATGATAGCTGCTGGATCCATTGCGGCCATTCTGTGCAGTGATCGTTTGATACTGCGGATAGGGCCGGAGTGCCTGGGCCACCGTGCCGGTGAAGCCGGGAAATGGTGAAGCAATTCCCGCCGCAATCGCCTGTGGAGAATTGATCGCCGAAGACAATAGACTCACGGGATATCGCGACAGAATTGCGGGATCATTTTGATTCTCGCCGCTGAGGAATTGCCCGGTGATCAGCCGGGTTCCCCGGTTGGCGACATATGCCGCGTCCAGAAGCAGGTTGTCTTGAAGCTGTTTCTGGATCGAGAAACTCCAGTTCTGATAGCGCGGCAGAGTGAGAGTATCTTCCTTTACCCAGATCACGCTCTGGTTGTTTCCAAACTGAGGGATGGCATTGGGAGGATAGACCACCGCACTCTGCGGAAAGCCGTTATCCCAATTGAACGCCGGAAACCGGCCGTTTGTTTGATCGTTCACCAGCGGCGAGGAAGAGAAACCCAAGATCGGAGTGCCATTCTGGCTCATCACAACCGGCGCATAGTAGATTCCATATCCAGTGCGAATGACCCACGATTCCTTCGGCCGATAGGCCAGGCTGAGCCGTGGTCCCAACGTGCTGAGGTCCGTATTTTCGAAAGTCTGCTGATTGTCACCGGCAAACCGCAAAGCACCCAACCGGTTGCCCGCGCCGGGGTTGGCCAGGGTCGGATCGAAGGTGCTGTACCGGTTGTGCTTTTCCGATCTTCCGTTCTGGAGATCCCACCGAAATCCCAGGCTGAGCGTAAGTTTCTGATTGATCTTGATGTCGTCGTTGATCCAGGGAGCCCAGTAATTGCGCCGGAAATCCGGGTTCGCGAGGATGTCAAACGACGCACTGTTCACCTGGCCCAGCAACAGGGACGCGTAAGGGTCTCCCGTGTTGTTAATCGGCGCACCGGTGGCGCTGAATGCCGCGGTGTGCCGGAAACTGAAGTTCCAGTTGCCGGCGACGCTCCCCTGGTTCAGGATCGCCCAGCGTTCCCGCCGAAACTCGAACCCAAACTTCAGCGTGTGCTTGCCAATGAGATAGGTGCTGTCATTCAGCACCTGGTAGCGATCTGTAGCCTGATTGCTGATCCCCGTCGGCTTGCCGAGATTAGCATACCGTTGATCGAAACTGATTCCGGGAAAGCCGCCCGAGTCGGCGTACGGCACACCGGTGATTCCGATTTTGCTGGCCCACCCTTGATCCTGAAAATCACCGGTCGCGGGAATGTTCCAGCGGTCATACGCCAGCACGGTGTGATTGAAGAAGTTCGGCTTCGGTGTCCATGTGAACTGCAAGTGTTCCAGTTTGGTGCTGATCCGCTGAACCATCGATCGGGAAAGCGGAGTCGTTACGCTGCAGCCTCCAACGGAATCGCAATCGGTCTGGCGAGGCCGATCGTTGTAGTTGAAGGTGCTCGCCATGCGGAATGTGTCGGTGAAGTTGTGATCGAGGCGAAAGAGAATCGTCCGCGGCTCCAGAAATCGGTCGCGGGACTCCTGCCGATAGTTAGAAAGAACACCCGCACGATCCGTGTTGGGAAAGAGAGCATTTACGTTTCTGCCAACCGTGCTGCGTAAAGGAACCTGATTTCCGGGGAAGGCATCGCGAACCGAGACGCCGGAAGGTCCTCCGCAGGTAGAGGCATCGCGAGTCGAAAGCGGATCGAAAATCTGGCCTGTCAGAACCGGCCGGCCGCAGGCATCCGTTCCCGCCGCCGCCCCCAAGAGCTGCGAAAAATTGCCTTGGCGAAACTCGTTGGTCGGGATCGTCAGGAAGCTGTTGAAAGCGGACTGCCGCATTTTCATCTGATCAAAATTGAAGAAGAAGAACGTCTTCTTTCGGCCGTCATAGATCTTCGGAATATAAACCGGTCCACCCACGGCGAAGCCGTAGGAATTCTGCTTCAGGATCGGCGGCGCAACCGCTACTTCTCCACGAGCGTTGAAATAGTTGTTTTGCAGATATTCGTAGAGAGTCCCATGCAGTTGGGACGTGCCGGATTTCGTCGTGTACTCGACAAATCCGCCGCTGGTATGGCCATATTGCGCGCTGAAGGTATTCTCAATGACGCGCATTTCCTGGATCGATTCGAAGGGAGCAGATCGTTCCTGGGTCTGGTTGTGGCCGCTAACTTCTCCATACGACGCGCCGTCCAAGTAGTTCTCAAAGGCCGTGCGCTGGCCGCCGTTCAACCGCGAATGAAACTGAGTGCCCGCCGGAAACGAATTGGTCGGCTTCAGAGAGACAAAGCCCGGTATCGTGTAGAGCATGTTCTCGGGCAGGCGCATCTCGGTGGAGACCACCGCCGGCAAATCCTGGTAGTACTTTTGGTCGACGGAAGCGGATACCTCGGCATTGGTCACGTTGATCGTTTCACCGCTGGCAGAGACTTCCAACCGCTGCGCAACGTCGCCTACCTCCAGCCGGACATCCTGCCGGAAGGTTTGTCCCGAATCCAAACGAATGCCGCTCGCCGTGAAAGCTTTGAACCCCGTCACCTGGAGGCTGACGCTATACGTCCCGATGATCAGCGGAGGTGTTGTATAGTTTCCGGTGCTCGATGTAACGGTGGAGGTTACGACACCCGTGTCTGCACTGCGAATCTGGATGGGAGCATCAGGAATTGGCGAACCCTGCTGGTCCGTCACGATCCCAGTGATTACGCCACGATCCGCTTGGGCCCACACTGCCTCTACGCACACGAACGACAAAACGAGGAGCAACAACCCAATCGGCCTATACGTCATGGTATTCGCTTTCCTTGACTTTAAAGGGCTTAGTTGCATAGGGAGCCCCGAAGTGGGGTTATCATACCATCAGATGCCATGATGGTCAACAGTCTTATTTTCGCGATGACCATTCTGGCTCAAAGCCAGATTGCGGACGACCTGAAGCGATTCGATCGACTGATCACCGAGGGGGCGTTCCAGCAAGTCTCGACCGAACTCCAGCGCTTTACGCAGGAGAATCCCAAGTCTCCGATGGCGCTCTACCAACTTGGATACGCCTACTATCGCCTTCATCAAATTCCCGCCGCGGTCCGAGCATTGTCAGCGTCATTGGCTCAGGATTCTAAGAATGCGGACGCACACCGTGTGTTGGGCTACTGTCTGACGATCGTCCAGAAGCAGGATCTTGCCGAGCACGAGTTTCAAGAAGCAGTGCGCCTGAATCCTCGCTCCTCGGAAAGTCACTATGCGCTCGGAAAGCTGTTCTACGAGAAAGGCGCATATGACCGCGCGGCGACGGAACTGAAGCTTGCGGTCGATTTGGACCCGCCGTCTTTCCGGGCTCACCAGAGCTTAGGCCTTGCTTATGAAGCGCTGAATGATATCTCCCGCGCCAAGGAGCATTTGGATCGAGCCGTCCATTTGAATCGTTCAAGCCCCAAGCCGTCGGAATGGCCGGAAATCAATCTTGCGTCTTTCTATAACCGCCGCGGGGACTACGACAACGCCCGGCAGGCCGCCCAGCGCGCACTGGCGATCACCGCGAGTTCCGATGTCGCGCACTTTCAGCTCTCCAAGGCATACCGCGGACTAGGCAATTGGAAGGACTGTATCAGGGAGCTTCAAGCGGCAATCGCGATCGATCCGAACAACCCGGAATTTTTCTATGCCCTATCGGTCGCCTATCAGAGAATGAACGATCCGGTCCTGGCCAGTAAGGCTCGGGAACGATTCGAAGAGCTGAAGGATTGGGAAACGACGGGGGCGATGAAGAAACCGAAAGCCGAACCGCAATGACATCTTCCCGGAGATCGTTTCTGCGTTCACTGAAGGCCACATCATTCACGATCGCCATCGAATCCCTCGCTACTCGGGTGACACCTGCCGTGGCGGCGGCGCTCGCAAAAACTCCTTCATCTTCCGGCCCGTACTTCGTGGACGTGGCTGTCCAGGCGGGTCTGAACCGGGTGAATCTCTGCGGAACGCCGCATGAGAAAAAACATCTGCTGGAAGCGACAGGCTGCGGGGTTGCTTTCTATGACTACGACCACGATGGGTGGCCGGATATTTTCTTCGTCAATGGTTCTTCCTTCACTCCGTCCAAAGAGGGAACAGCAACCAGCTACCTCTTCCACAACAATCGGGACGGAACATTCACGGATGTGACCGCAAAGGCGGGACTGACTCAAACGGGTTGGGGTCAAGGATGTTGCGTCGGTGATTACGACAATGACGGCTTCGATGATTTGTTTGTCACCTACTGGGGTCAGAACGTCCTTTATCGGAATCGAGGCAACGGCACTTTCGAGGATGTCACCGCAAAAGTGGGGTTGTCCCTTCCCGGACGTCGCTGGAACACCGGCTGCTGTTTTCTCGACTATGACCGCGACGGCTGGCTGGATCTGTTCGTCGCCAATTACATTCAGTTCGATCCGAAGCTGGACCCCGGCACCGGCGGTTCAGTTTATTGCCAATTGAATGGCCGCGCGACATTCTGCGGTCCTCGCGGCTTCCATGGCGGCACCAATCTTCTCTTTCGAAACCGGGGCGACGGGACATTCGAGAATGTCACGGAAAAGGCGGGAATCGCGAAGCCGGAAACTGTAGCGTCGGCGGAATTCTCCTACCAAAAGTGGCAACCCCGGGGAGTGTACGGTTTCGCCGCCATCAGTGCCGACTTCGATAACGATGGCTGGCCCGATATCTATGTAGCGTGCGATTCCGCTCCTTCCCTGCTCTACCGGAACAATCGGGATGGAACATTCCGGGAGTCTGGCGTTGAAGCGGGATGTGCGTTCAACGAAGATGGGCGGGAGCAAGGTGGTATGGGCGTTGCAGTGGCTGATTATGACGGCGATGGCCGCCTCGATATCGTGAAGACTAACTTCTCCGACGATACGATCAGCCTCTATCGAAATATCTCGGCCGGCCAATTCGAAGACACAACGGCTCGATCCGGCGTCGGCGCCAACACACGCTTTCTGGGATGGGGCGCAGCCTTCGCCGACCTGGACAACGATGGTTGGAAGGACATCCTGCTGGCCAACGGCCACATTTACCCGGAGGTGAACAAGTGGTTCCCTCATCTGCATTACCAGGACCGAAAAGTCGTCTATCGCAATCTCCGGAACGGAAAATTCAGCGAGATCTCCGATCAGGCAGGACCCGGCATTACCGAAGCACGATCAGCGCGAGGGTGCGCAATCGGCGATTTTGATAACGACGGAGACCTCGACGTGGTAGTGAATAACTTGAACGACGTACCCAGCTTGCTCCGAAATAGTTTGAAAACGGAGGCTGCGGACGCAAGCTGGATCAAGGTCAAGTGCATCGGCACGACCTCGAATCGAAGCGCGATCGGCACGCGCGTCCGTGTCGTTGCCGGCGGCCGTATGCAGGTCGACGAAGTGCAGAGCGGCTCCAGCTACCTTTCCCAGAATGAGCTTCGCCTTCACTTCGGCCTGGGTGATCAAACCGCTGTGGAGCGGTTGGAAGTCCGTTGGCCCACCGGAAAATCGGAAGTTTTCGAAAAACTGGCGGCGAGGCGAATCTATACCGTCACAGAAGGTCGCGGAATTCAAGCCACGGAATTGCGGCCGGCAAAGGCCCGCTAATCGACCCTAACGGGAACCGGTTGCGCGGCATCCTGAGCTTTCTTCAATCGAGTGAACTCCGCGAGTGCTGCCGACGCTTCATTAGTCTTTCCCAAGGACCGGTAGACGAAGGCCAGCACGTAAAGATAATCCGAGTTTCCCGGATTGAGCTGGCGGGCCTTCTCCAGTGATGTAGCCGCAAGGTCTAACTTCCCAAGTCCCCGGTATGCCTTCCCGAGTTCGAACTCCAATGGATCGGATTTCACCTGAATTCCCTGGCCCTTCTCGAGAATCGATACAGCTTCCGCAAACTCGAAGCGACGGTTCAGAAACGAGCCGTAGTTGATGTACGGCCACTCCGACGGCCGCGGCGACTTCTCATTCAAGGCGAGTGCCTTTTCGAACGCCTCTCTGGAACGATCCAGCTGATTCAATGCCTCATATGTCAGTCCGAGGTTGTGCAGCGTCTTCACATCCTCAGGTCGAAGCGACGCAGACCGCTCCAGGTGTTCGGCCGCAAGCCCATAGAACCCCTCTTCGTACAACACGCGCCCCAGACTGTAGTGACCATCCGCTGATTTGGGATCAAGCTCCACCGTACGTTCCAGCTCGCGCCTTGCAAGATCCAACCGCCCGAGAATCGTGAAGTCCAAACCGAGAATTCTGTGCGCATGAGCCTGACGAGGATTGAGCGAAAGGGATTTCGAAAGTGCTTTCACCGAGGGCCAGATTTTGTGGCTCCGAAAATAGACGTAACCGAGTTGATACCAACCCTCCGCGGAATCGGCATGCGAAGCGGTGAAACGTTCCAGCGCCGGCTCGGCTTCCTGATAGCGCTCGCTTTTGATGAGCCGGTCGAACTCGGCGATTTGGGAATCGGGAGCGGCAGGTTGGGCGAACGCTACGAAGACCGGGCTGCCAAGCAGCAGCAGCCCGAGAACACCGCGCAAGGGCCTAGCTGGCAACCGCCGCGCTTGTCCGAACTTCATCCAGCGTTGAGAGTAGCGATTTCCCGGCATCGATAAACAGGTCCATATCGCTGCGCATGGTGACCCACTGGAATCCCGCGCGGATCCGCTCGGTGACGTCTGCCACGGAGTAAGCGTTGATCGATGCGATTTTTCCATGACGCAGACACGCTTCCAGAGTGTCCTGAATGGCCTTCTGATGTGTCGGATTCGACTCGAACCCGACATGTCCTAATCCCAGCGAAAGCGCCAGATCGGTCGGACCTACATAGCAGCCATCGACACCGTCGAGCGCCATGATATCGTCGATCGCCTCGGCGGATCGGATGTGCTCCATCTGAATGAAGAGCTTGGTGTCGTCGTTCGCGGTGATCGGGTATTTATTCCCAAAATGAGTGCGGAAGTCGCCGCCAATGGAGCGTTCGCCCTTTGGTGGATACTTCGCAGCAGCAGCGGCCGCGGCGGCCTCTTCCCTGGAGTTCACCATTGGCACGACGATCCCGGCTGCGCCGAGGTCCAGGATTCGCTGGATTTCCGCCAAGTAGCCAATACTCACTCGCACAAATGGCTTTGAACCGCCGGCGCGAATGACGTGAATACACTCGTAAAGTGTCTCGTAATTGAAGCAGCCGTGTTGGCCGTCCAAGATGATCCAGTCCCAGCCCATTATGGCTAAGTACCGGGAAACCATGGGGATGGGGATGTTTTGGAAGATACCTAAAGGTGTTGGTTCCATAGATATCGGACAATCATACCACCCGTCGCCGGAATCGTGGATATAATATCAGACCATCAGATGGCTACGCTGCCGAAACGCTCGGTTCCCTGGGCAAAGCGCTTCGATATCGCGCTGCTCGGTTTTCTCGCACAGCTCATCGCATACTGCGACCGGGTGAATCTGTCGGTCGCCGCGCCGATGATTGCCAGCGAGTACGGTTGGAGTCCGGGACAGATGGGTTGGATCCTGTCGGGCTTCTTCTGGGGCTACATGCTGATGATGATTCCGGCGGGCCTTTTGGTGGACCGAGTGGGACCGCGGAAGGCGCTTTCCGCGGGAATGTCGTGGTGGTCGGCTGTTACGCTGCTGACTCCGCTGTTCTCTAGTGTTCCCCTAATGACCGGAGCAAGAGTCTTGGTTGGCACTGGCGAGAGCGCGACGATCCCTTCGATCAATGCAACCTTGGTGCGGTGGTTCCCTCCGAAAGAATACTCGCGAGTCGCAGGGTTCTGTTGGGGCGGAGGCTTTGCGGGAGCAATTTTGGCATTTCCACTTGCTTCTGCGGCCGCGGCGGTGTGGGGATGGAGAGCGATCTTTATCCTATTTGCCGCGCTAGGGCTGCTCTGGCTTCCGTTTTGGCTGCGGGCGACTGCCAGTCAGCCGCCGGATCTTCATGAAGGCGCTCTTCCGGAACAGAAGAAATCGAAGCTGCCATTTGGCACGATGCTGAGGCAAAAGGCAGTTTGGGCTTTGTTCGGATTGCACTTCTCCTCAAATTGGTATGTCTACATTCTGGCGTCATGGCTGCCGACTTATTTGCTGCGTCACCGGGGATTTTCGCTATCCCAGATGGCATTCGGCTCATCCCTGCCATTTCTCGCGGCCTTTATAGGAACTAACATTGCCGGCAATTTGATCGATCGCTTCACGACCAGCACGAACCGCGCGAGGGTACGGAAGCTGTTTCTGATCCCCTCGTTTCTGGGAACCGCAACACTGCTTGCGGTGCCTGCCGCGGATACTCCAGTCGCGATCGTTGCTTTGCTGTCGGTCTCGATGTTTCTGCACGCCGCGGGCACTCCGGTACAAGCCAGCAACTCGATGGATCTGGCACCCGGTCACACAGGCACACTGGTCGGCTTCCAGAATTGTTTTGCCAACCTGGCGGGAATCTCGGCTCCCGTGCTGACCGGATATATGGTGGAATCCTCAGGTTGGTCCTCGGTGTTCTGGCTTTGTAGCGCCGTCGGCCTGATTGGGATTGCGGGATTCCTCATTTTCGGCAAGGCCGAGAAAATTATCGATGTTCAATCACTCACGGAGCAGATGAAAGATGCAAACGCGAAGATTAGCGATCCGACTATTGGCGCTCGGCTGTAGCCTGGTTTGCCTGTTCGGGCAGAGTCCGGCACCAACGCTGAAGAAGGCGGATATCGATCGCATGATGACCGAGCTTTCCAATTGGGGCCGGTGGGGAAAAGAGGATCAGCTGGGCGCTCTCAACCTGATCACCGATGCGACGCGGAAGCGAGCGGTCGCACTGGTCCAGTCAGGAGTGTCCGTGTCACTCGCCCGTCAGGCGGAGAAGAACCAGGCGGAGGACAACACCTCTCCGTTCGGGTACACGATGCTGGAGCGGGAAGCGGACTCCCCGTACAACTCCGACGCTTACCAGGTCGCCTATCACGGCTACGGGCACACGCACATTGACGCGCTTTGCCACATCATCTATCGGGGCAAGATGTTCAATGGATTTCCAGCTTCCGAGGTTACGCGGCAAGGCGCGGGGAAGCTCTCGGTGATGAATATGCGGGACGGAATCCTGGGACGCGGAATCCTGATGGACATTCCCGAGCTGAAAGGCGCCGCGTATCTGGAGACGGATGTCGCGATCTATCCGCAAGACCTGGAAGCCTGGGAGAAGAAGGCGAACATACGCATTGGTGCCGGAGACATTGTTTTGATTCGCACCGGACGCTGGAAGCGGCGCGATGAGAAAGGTCCTTGGGATGTCGGCAGGCGTTCCGCCGGTCTCCACGCATCCTGCATGCGCTGGTTGAAACAGCGGGACGCCGCAATTCTGGGCAGCGACGCGGCCTCGGACGTAATCCCTTCTCTGGTCGACGGAGTCCGTCAGCCGGTTCACCAGCTGGCGATTGTCGCGATGGGAATGCCGATCTTCGATAACTGCGACCTGGAGCGCGTCAGCCAGATGGCCAAGAAGATGAATCGCTGGGAGTTCATGGTGATGGCAGCACCCCTTCCGGTGGAAGGCGGCACCGGTTCGCCGTTCAATCCGATTGCGACGTTTTAGAGAGCTCGAGCGAGATCGACTGTCTCGGTGGTTTCCAAGAGGTGGCGGCCCATGGCATCCAAATGAAGCTCCATGGCCTTGCGCGCGGAAGCCGAGTCACGATTCTGGACGGCACGGAAGATCTCCCGATGCTGCGCCTGCGCTTCGCCGGCATATCCAGGTTTCGTCACAACGCTTCCGATCCACTCCCGCATGAGGTTGCGGATGAGTTGAAGAGCGTTTAATAGGATGCTGTTGTGTGCGGCCCGCCCAACCGCCAAATGAAACTCGACGTCCTCTTCCTGAAAGCGAGGAGGCTCCGAGAGAGAGCTATCCATCGCTTCGAGACGTTGTCCGATCGAGGTCAAGTCCTCTTCGCTCGCGCGCTCGGCCGCTAACCCCGCCAACTGGACTTCAATCAGCTTTCGCGCCTCGATCAGTTCTCTCGCTTCGCTGTGATCGCTGCCGGTGATTGCCCACAATAAAGGACGGGACAAAAACTCAGAGCGTGCGCAAACGAACGTGCCTTCTCCAAGTCGCGTTTCGATCATCCCCATAATTTCCAGCGCCTTGAGGGCTTCTCGCAAAGACGCCCGGCCAACTCCGAGCTGCTGGCACAATTCCCGCTCCGGGGGGATTTGTTCACCCTCCGCCCAAACACCGCGAATTAAATGAGAGACCATCTTCCGGCAGATGTCAGCCGTCCGAGTCGTCCTCGCTATCGGCGTAAGAAGCAGTTTGCCCATAGAGGTTAATTATACAGTTATGATGGCCTGACATTGGCCGCTAGAAATAAATCAGTTATTTTCAGACAGATAGCTGCGAAGTCTATCAAAGAAAAGCTTTAATTCTGCATAAGTCGAAAACGCGTCATTAGCGAGCTCCCGAAAAACGTTTGAAGTGTTGTTATGGCTGTGCGACGATGGAAAGGTAGGATGGTATGACACCAGGCACGCTGAGAGGACGCCGCTGTGCGATGTGGTTGGTTGGAGCCTGTATGGCGACTGCTCTGACAGCCCACCTGGTTGCACAGGTCGGCACACCTGCCGCGTCGGCCGATGGTTCTTTCGACGATGTTGCGAAGCCATTTCTTAAGCAGAACTGTGTGCGATGCCATAACGCGGATGTGGCAATGTCGGGCGTACGCGTAGATCAATTGAATGGTGCGCTGGAAGACCGCTACCTCAAGCTATGGGAAGCGGTGGGCAAGCGGATCGCAGAGGGAACCATGCCGCCGAAAGGCCAGCCGCAGCCGAATGCCGCAGATCGGCAGCGAATGCAGGAATGGATTCATCATTCGCTTGACGTCGCTCGCTTGAGGCCCGCCGCCAAAAATGGACTGGTGCGCCGGTTGACCGTTGCTCAATATCGCAATACTTTGCGCGAGTTGATAGGCATCGACGACGATCTGACCGAAGCCCTTCCTCCAGAGGCCATTTCGACCGATGGGTTTGTGAATAATCGGGAAATGCTGCAACTGTCGCCGGTTCTTCTGGAAGCGTACTTCGAGATTGCGGACGAAGCCCTGAATCGCGCGATCATCGATCCCAATTTAAAACCATCCATTCAACACTTCCAGGTCGAGTTGGGAGCCTCTCTCAATCCCAATCCTTTGCTGGAGAGGTTGATCCTCGGCGCCAACAGCCTGCTGCTGGAAAATCGCGACTTCGTCGTGACGGAGCCTCCCGTCCAAAAGCCGTTCGCGTTTCAGTTCCAGCCGATGCGGACGAAATATCGGTTCATTGAAGGCTATGCCGGCAACGACACGGTTCGAGACTGGCGCGATTACGACAGCATCTATCACTCGGTCTTCGCTTGCATGCGGGGCAATCCGGGCTATCCGAAAGGCGCGGCTTACAGCACCGTGAAGGACGGCCTGTTGTTGAGGCCGGCGATCCCCACAGATGAACATTTCGGCGTCGATAGCACCTACGGACCGAAGGCAAATTTCAAAATTTCGCTCCGGGAACTGCCCGACGATGGCCGATTCCGGGTGACGGTGAAAGCGGCGAAATACCAGGACGGACTGCTGCTGGATCCTGGCACGCCTTCCGCCGCTCAGGCATCCGAAGCGGTCGTCTGGAACGACCCGAAGGCTCCCGCGACCGTCAGCATCAAGAAGGCCGGCGTTTACCAGGTGGACGTGTATCCCAGCTCTCGGCAGGAGCCGTCGACGGTCATGGACGCTTCCCGTCTGGAGGAAAGCTTAGCCGGCTCGTGGTTGTCGAAAACCACTTCCGCCGCCGGCCGGATGGACGGCAACGCGCACCTGGTGGACTCGCCATTCGGTAAGGTTGCCTCGCTCGACGGCGATGGCGATGCCGTGGTTATCTCCCGCAGCGAGGCGGTCAGCGTCGGAACGGGAGATTTTTCAATTTCGGCCTGGATCCATCCTAAGAAGCTTCAGAAGTCAGGAATTGTTGGCCTGGGAAATACGGGCGGCCATGGGTGGTACCTGGACCTTCCCGACGACAAGGGCGCTATTCGGCTCGATTCCGGGGGGCCGGAGACTCAGGAAAACGGCACGATGCTTTCGCCGCCCGGCATGATCCGCGCGAATGTCTGGCAACACGTTGCGGCGGTGGTCCGGCGCGGGAAGCAATCGCTGATCTATGTGAATGGATATCCGGTCGCCAAAGGCACGATCTGGGCGGAGAATCTGGACAATCCGAAAGCCAACCTGAACCTGGGCCGTACCGGCGGAGCACAAACTTTCCATGGTGAGCTCGGCGAAGTGCAATTGTACCGGCGCGCGCTGGGAGAAGCAGAGATCCAGGCGCTGGTTCAGCCAGGACGACAGTTCGTTCAACGTCCCGCGGAGGAAGTGTCACAACACATCACTCTGACAATGGCCGGCCGTCAATTCCTTGGAACTTTGACGCCTCCCGCATTCCTGGCGCTGAGGTTGCCGGCGGGACCGCTGAAATTGCAGCTGGACCATGCCGGCGTTACGGACTTGGATCGCGTCGTCCTGACCCCAGTCGTCAGCGGCAGCGAAGTAGCCAAACGCTTTCTCGCCTTCGAAAAGCGAGCACCGCGGTTGGGAGTGCATCTGGGTCTCCGACGGGATTGCGGCAGCACGCTGGCTCAAGTTGGGAACGTGCAGACCGTCAGCAGCGGCAAGCTTTCAAGCTTCGTTTTCGAAGGCGCCATTCGGAATTTCCCCAATCCCGAAGTAGAGAAAGACAACG
>CAZETQ010000082.1:0-2477 GCA_964515165.1 uncultured Solibacteraceae bacterium
CCGAGGCCCAAAGCTCAATTCTTCACAGCTTCTAAGCGTGGGGATCTGCCTTTGCTAGTTTTCACGCAGACTCTACCGTACCAATTCCAGCGAGCGGCGGAAGAGTGTTTCAAACTCCTGCGGAGCTCCCTGTGCCTTCAGCTTCGCCAAGGCGGCCTCCGCCGCGTTCCGCTGGCAGCCCAGATTGATGAGGGCCGAAAGAACATCCTGCTCCAAGGCAGACATGGCGGGCGTCACCACGGGCTTCCGGCCATCGCCCGCCGGTAGGAAGTCCAGCTTGTCGCGCAGCTCCACCACCATGCGTTCGGCGGTTTTCTTGCCCACGCCGGGAATCCGGGTGAGGCGCGCGACATCGCCTTCGCGAATCCCGGAAATCAGGTCGGGCGTCGGGAGACCGGAGAGAATTGTCACCGCGAGTTTCGGTCCGATTCCGCTGACGCCGATCAGTTTTTCGAAGACCTGCTTCTCTTCCTTTGCCGCAAATCCGAATAGAGCCAGAGCATCTTCCCGGACGTGCGTATGGATGTGGAGCGAGACCGTTCCTCCAACGTCCGGAAGCCGGGTAAATGTCGAAATCGGAACGGTCACTTCATAGCCGACGCCAGCCGCATCGACAATCGCGGTCCCCGGATGCTTCTCCAGAAGATTCCCGCGCAGGTGCGCAATCATAACGATGAGGATGGCACATGGCTCGACGGCTCTTCTTCGTTCCTGAGGTGCGTAACGGTTCAGCAGAGTTGTCTGGGGACGATGCCAAGCACCTCACCCGCGTCCTTCGCGTGGAGCCGGGCCAGACCTACCAGATCTCCGACAATCACTCGCTCTATCTCGCCGAAGTTGCGGAGGCTCACAAGGAGCGCGTGCGATTTCGAGTTCTGGAGCGCCAGCCGGCCGAACCGCCGCGAACGGAAATCACCCTTTGCGCCGCCCTGATCAAGTTCGACCATTTCGAATGGATGATCGAAAAAGCGACGGAGCTTGGGGTGGGCCGCATCGTGCCCGTAGAGGCCGCGCGCAGCGAAAAGGGCCTGGAACGCGCCGCCGTCAAACGCCTGGAGCGCTGGCGAAAGATTGCCCTGGAATCCTCGCAGCAATCCAGGCGGGCATTTCTTCCGGTTATCGAGGAGCCGGCCGGTTTTGCGGAAGCGCTCCAGATTCAGGCGGAAATTCGTCTGTTTGCCGACGAGGAAGGCGGAGAACCGATCAGCCGTGCGATTCCCCCAGGGACCAATTCCATCGCCATCCTAATCGGCCCGGAAGGCGGCTGGACGGCGGAAGAACGGGCTCTTGTAACCGAGTGGAAACGAATCACTCTGGGTTCACATATGTTGCGTGCGGAAACTGCCGCAATCGCGGCTTTGGCTGTAATAGTGAATAACTTGTTACAATAGGCCCATAAATCTCGCTTTGGAGTCTGTTCTTTGAATAATGTTCGTTTGCTTGTAATTCTTTCTTGTCTGTGCGGACTTTCGTTTGGTCAGCTGGCGAGCAATACCTCGCTGGTGGGTAACGTTGCCGATACTTCCGGAGCCGCTGTAGATGCCGCCAGCGTAACGGCTTAAAACGAAAGTACCCAGGAAACGTACACCACCACAACCAACACTTCTGGATACTACGAATTTCAATTTGTAAAGGCCGGCATTTATTCCATCACCGCAAAGAAGGGCGGTTTCGAGACCGTCGTCACGAGAGCCGTTCCCGTCAGCGCCAATCAAACTGTTCGAACCGACTTCAGTTTGAAAGTCGGTCAGGTGAGTCAGAGCTTGGAAGTCACGGCGGACGTTCCGCCGATCAAGACCGACGAAGCTTCCTTGAGCGAGATGATTAGCTCCAAATCCACGGCGGAGCTTCCTCTGAACGGCCGCAACCCGCTTCAATTGGCTGCGGTAACTCCCGGTGTGATCCCCCGGCCGTAAGGCAGTCACCGGCAAGCCCGGCGGCGGCGAAGGCTACACCGGAGCCGGCGTGCGAGAGATCCAGAACAGCGTCTCCATGGACGGTGTCAGCATGATGAACAACCTCATCACGACCACCACCTTCCGCCCCTCCGTCGACGCGGTTCAGGAAGTCCAGATCCAGACCGGCACATATCCGGCTCAATATGGCGGCTACCTCGGTGTACAGGTGAACGTTGTGACGAAAAGCGGCGGCAACGATTTCCCCGGCGCTCTGTTTGAGTTTCTCCGTAACGACAAGCTGGATGCCAAGAACTTCTTCACCGCTCAGGGTGCAAAGAAGCCTCCGCTGCGCCAGAACCAGTACGGCGTGCAGTTCAACGGTCCCGTTTTGATTCCGAAGCTCTACAACGGCCGCAACAAGACGTTCTTCATGTTTGGCTGGGAATCTCTGCGCAATAAAGTGCAGATTCCTGGCGTCGAATCCGTGCTGAGCGAGAAGATGCGCAACGGCGACTTTTCCGAAGTCTCCACCCAGATTGTGAATCCGGTTACGAAGGCGCCTTACGCCGGAAACATTAT
>CAZETQ010000082.1:2577-23247 GCA_964515165.1 uncultured Solibacteraceae bacterium
CAGTACATCGGCCGGATCGATCATTCTTCTAGAGGCTCGTAGAGGCTCGGATTGTGCCGCGCTAAGTGTGTGGAATTACGATAGATAGGGTCATAAATCAATTGTTAAACTAAGTTAATATAACAGTTTGACTAATAGTATCAATAGTTTGCAGCTTTGTCTTGTCACTCTACCTTCCGTTGTGCTAAAACCGAAGAGTCTGGACACGCCGATGCAGGCGCGTCCTAAAGAAATCTGAGCAACCTACACATAACCTAGTTGGAGGTAGTGAGCAAAATGAATATTCGTCCGCTTCATGACCGTCTGGTGGTCAAACGGGTCGAGGAGAGCGAGAACGTCGTCAACGGGATCTACATCCCGGACTCGGCTAAAGAAAAGCCGCAGCAGGGCGAGGTTGTCGCAGTGGGCAAAGGCAAGCGCCTGGAAGATGGCAAAGTGGTCGCGCTGGATGTGCAGGCCGGCGACAGGATCCTGTTCGGCAAGTATTCGGGCAGCGAATACAAGCTGGATGGCGTCGAGTACCTCATCATGCGTGAAGACGAAGTCCTGGGCGTGCTGGAAAACGGCACCTCGAAGAAGAAATAAGGAACCAGGAGGCTTAAGACACAAACATGCCTGCAAAGCAGATTGTTTATAGCGAAAACTCCCGCCAGGCGATCCTGCGCGGTGTGAACCAGCTTGCGGATGCCGTGAAAGTGACTCTCGGCCCGAAGGGCCGGAACGTAGTCCTCGAGAAGAAGTTCGGCGGTCCCACGATCACCAAGGACGGCGTGACCGTTGCGAAAGAAGTTGAGTTGAAGGATCCGCTGGAGAACATGGGCGCCCAGATGGTGCGCGAAGTGGCCTCCAAGACGTCCGATGTGGCCGGCGACGGTACCACTACGGCGACGATTCTGGCGCAGCAGATTTTCCGCGATGGCGTGAAGTCGGTTGCCGCCGGTGCCAACCCGATGGCGCTGAAGCGCGGCATCGAGAAGGCCGTTGAAGTGGTCGTCGAAGAGATCAAGAAGCAGAAGGTCGATGTGACCGACGACGCGAAGATCGCGCAGGTCGGCACCATTTCGGCCAACGGCGACAAGGAAATCGGCAATACCATCGCCGAGGCGATGAAGAAGGTCGGCAAAGACGGCGTCATCACTGTGGAAGAGTCCAAGACGATGCTGACCGAGCTGAACACCGTGGAAGGTATGCAGTTCGACCGTGGCTACCTGTCCCCGTACTTCATCACCGATCCGGACCGCATGGAAGCTGTTCTCGAGGATCCATACATCCTGATCCACGAGAAGAAGATCTCCAATATGAAGGACCTGCTGCCTGTTCTGGAGCAGATCGCCCGTTCCGGCAAGCCGCTGCTGATCATCGCCGAAGAAGTAGAAGGCGAGGCTCTGGCCACTCTGGTGGTCAACAAGCTGCGCGGTACGCTGAACGCGGCTGCGGTGAAGGCTCCGGGTTTCGGCGATCGCCGCAAGGCGATGCTGGACGACATCGCGATCCTCACCGGCGGCAAGTCGATCATGGAAGAGACCGGCATTAAGCTCGAGGGCGTCCGCCTGGACGATCTGGGACGGGCAAAGCGGGTCAGCATCGACAAGGACAACACCACCATCATCGACGGTGCAGGTCAGCAGAAGACGATCGAAGGCCGCATTAAGCAGTTGCGCGCTCAGATCGACGAGACCACGTCAGATTATGACCGGGAGAAGCTGCAGGAGCGGCTGGCGAAGTTGGCCGGCGGTGTTGCGGTGATCAAGGTCGGCGCTGCGACCGAGACCGAGATGAAGGAAAAGAAAGCCCGTGTTGAAGATGCGCTGCATGCTACCCGTGCGGCCGTCGAAGAGGGCATCGTGGCGGGCGGCGGCGTGGCGCTGCTGCGCGCTTCGAAGGCTCTGGCCGGGTTGAAGGGCGACGGCGACGAGCAGATCGGGATCGACATCATCAAGCGTGCGTGCGAGGAGCCTCTCCGGGCGATCTCGAACAATGCAGGCTTCGAGGGTGCGGTCGTGATCGGCAAGGTTCGCGACTCCAAGGACCCGAACTACGGGTTCAATGCCGCCACCGGTGAGTATGAAGACCTGCTGAAGGCAGGCGTCATCGATCCGGCGAAGGTCACCCGGACCGCTCTGCAGAACGCCTCTTCGATCTCGGCTCTCATGCTGACGACCGAAGCGATGATCTGCGAGATCCCCGAGAAGAAGTCTTCTGCTCCGGCAGGCGGACCCGGCGGCCACGGCCCCGACATGGACTACTAAGAAGCTTCCAGCTTCGCTCAAGAAAACCCGCAGCCGAAAGGTGGCGGGTTTTCTTTTTTTGGTAGCCTAATGGTAAATTAATGGTATGCAAACCACCATTGACGCGGCCGGTCGCCTGGTGGTCCCCAAACCACTTCGCGACCAGCTTGGAATCACTAGCGCGACCAAGGTAGAGATTCTTTTCCGCGATGGCCGCCTGGAGATCGAACCCATAGCTGCGGCTGGGAAGTTAGTACAAAAAGGGCGATTTCTGGTGTTTTCTCATCCCGAAGGCACTTCTCCGCTTACGAACGAGGACGTGAATCGAGTTCTCGACGAGGTCCGGCATGAGCGGGTGAAGGATTTCCTTGCACCCAGCGATTGATAGCAATGTCTGGATCGCCATGTCCGATCCAACGCATCCTCACCATTCCCGGTCGTTTGCCCTGGTGGATCAGCTCACCAGCCACGGCAAAGTTCTGGTCAGTAGCCATAGTCTTTACGAAATCTATTCCGTTATCACCAGACTCCCCGTACCGCATCGCCAGCCACCGGAAGCGGTTTGGACGTTCCTGAACGAGACTGTGCGGCCTGTCAGTACGGTGGCCCCGGTAATTGGAGAGCCCTGGATCCTCTTGGAAGCCGCTAAAGCTGAGGGCTCGATCGGGGGGCGCATTTACGACCGCTTGATCACGCATTCCGTCGCAAGTGCGGGCGCGACTGTTCTCTACACTTGGAATGTTCGGGACATGCTGCGGGTGGCTCCCGGCGGGCTCCGGATTCAGGAACCATAACCTCCCTAACCGTCCGGGTCTGCGTGAAAACTAGTAAAGGCAGATCCCCACGCTCACGCATGGGGATTCAATCTGAATGCCGGTTTTTCACACAGACTCCTTAAGCGCGGGATCGTTCAGGTGGAATACCGCCGTGATCACTTGATCATTCGCAGGGTCAGCATTCCGGAATCGAAATAGAGAATCGTCGGGCGCGCTTCTTTGTCCAAATGGAGATGCAATACCCGAGTTCCCGTCGCAGGCGTGATCGTCTCCGTGGACCACGACTGCGAGCTGAGCACCGGAGCCGTGGCAAATTTGATCACATCTCCGGAATCGTCGAAATAAGCGATCCGAGCGCCGATGTTCAGCCGGGACGGAATTTCTCCCTGCTCCGGAATGGCAATGGAGCACAATCCGTAGGTCCCGATGTCCCAGTCCACGACAGTCTCCGTCCAGTAAGAGTCTGTCCCGTTGACCCGAGCGTAGATTAACCGGTTGGCGGCAAAGTCGCGATAACAGATGCGCGGATGTCCGGCGCCGCTAATGTCGAAGGCTCCGGCGCCATCCAGCGGACCGATCGCGGCCCAGTTGGAACCGGTCTTTCCGAACCAGTCGAGATACTCATGGTCGATCAGCGCCTGCGGCAAGCCATCCTCATGGGTTTTGATCGCCAGGCTATCGACGTTGTGGGCCACCGATACCACGTCGAACGTCGTATCCCAGCCCGGAGCGCCAATCGTCTTTGTCATTCGGACGATTGCCGAGGTGTACCACGGATTGTTATAGGGCGTCTCAACCAGCAGATGAATCTTCGATCCGTGAATGGTAATCGCGCTCCGGCCCTTTGGTGCTCCGTAAAGTGTCGTGGGAATCTCTTCGCACGCCCAGGTCAGGCTGGGACCGCAGGTTCCGGTGCCGGCGGCAACCGGGTGCGCGTAGTATATCTTCTGATTGCTGGTCCGGTAGTACGACATATGAGGGTTTCCCCCACTGTCCAGCGAAATCGACGGCCAGCGCCCATTGTCGTCGAACCGCATGCCGGTCCAACCCGTTCCTTGTCGCTGTGTCAGGTAGAGATATCTGCTGCGATAGGCGATCGCGATGTACTCCCCGATCTTTCCTTTGCTGTTATATATCGGCCGGTAGGCACTGGCCATCTCCTTCGCGAGAAGCTGAGGCCCGCCATTCACGTACTGAATCGTTGTGGGAATGTTTTCCACCACCCAGGCGGCTTGCGCGACCGGGGCTAAGATGCAAACCACCGGGAGAAGAAGTTTCATAGCGGCTTCCTCCTAGTGACGGTGGCCGCATCCCCGTTTCAAACCGCAAGCGTCGTTCTGACCTTACTAGCTAGTACCACCTTTGAATAGGAATATTCCCACCTCAAAGTGGCGCTATTCGGGTCCGCCTGTAAAATCCATAAATTTTCTTTGCAAACAAAAGGCGAAAGGTATTGCACAGCATTGATATGCGTGCAAATATTCCTTTGTGGCCAGATTCTGGTCTAAAAGTGGACCACAGTGGAAGAGAATCCCCAACCTGTTCGCGTCAAACCGCCACGGGGCATTTTTCCGGCCCGGGTGGACGACAAGGGCCGGCTTAAGCTGCCCGCGGCCTTCAAGGGATATCTGGAACAACTGGGTGAGAAAGATGTGTTCGTGAGTTCCTTTGACGGACGCATAGCTCGAATCTACACTCTTCCCGCTTGGGAGGAAACGGAAAAGTTCTTGATGCAGGATGGCGAAGATCTGGCCGAACGCCGGCGGATCTACCACCTGACCATGCATTACGGCGCCGATTCCCGGATGGACGAGCAGGGTCGCATCCTGATTAACAGCGACCTCCGGCGGGAGATGGGAGTGGAGAATCAGCCGGTGAAGCTGATGTTCTTCCGCGACGTGATCCAGGTTTGGAGCGAAGCCGTCGATCAGGAGAAACTCGCGGCGGCTCGGACAGTAACCAGCGAAGAAATAGAGAAGCAGGAAACGAAGGGACTCCGGTGAGGCGCTTTGATGCATGTCCCAGTGATGACCGGGCCGGTGCTCGAGTATTTGAGCATCCAGCCGGAGGGCGTGTATATCGACGCGACCGCGGGTTTGGGCGGGCATACCGGTGCAATCGCACGACTTCTTGCAAATGGGTTCGTTTTTTCAAGCGATCGGGACGAGGATTCCCTGCGCCAGGCGGCTGCGAACACGGCGGACGTCGCGGCGCGGATCCGGTTCTCGCACGGACCGTTTTCGACGCTCCTGGATCGATTTCGAGCTTCGGGGCTTCCGCTCGCGCAGGGATTGCTGGCCGACCTGGGAGTCAGCCGGTACCAGCTGACGGATGCCGAACGAGGTTTCAGTTTGCAAGCCGAGGGACCGCTGGACATGCGAATGGATCGCTCCGGCGGGGAAACGGCCTCCGATCTTGTCAATCACTACGCCGAGAAGGCGCTTGCCGACCTGATTTATCAGCTCGGGGAAGAAAGGAGGTCGCGGCAGATCGCCAGGGCAATCGTTCGGGCGCGGCCGATACAAAGCACTCTGCACCTTGCCAGGGTAGTGGAGCAGGTCGCGCCGCGAACGGGAAGATTGCACCCGGCAACCCAGACCTTCATGGCGTTGCGTTTGGCGGTGAATCGCGAACTCGAGGAATTGGAGGCGCTGCTCGATTCGGCGCCGGCTTTGGTGGGGAACGGGGGACGATTCGTGGTTTTGACGTTCATGTCCCTCGAAGACAGGGTAGTCAAGCAACGGTTCAAGCTGTGGGCGCAACAGGGGCGCGCCACAATTTTGACCAAGCATGTCGTGAAACCGGGCGAGGAGGAGACTCGAGCAAATCCTTCCGCCCGGAGCGCGAAATTACGGGCGATCGTGTGGAAGTCGGGTAACTAATATGGCCAGTCTGGCACATTCATTTTTTAGATCAGAGAGACGGAAGATCTCACAAGGGGCTGAGACAGGCAGCGGGATGCGGACGGTTCGCGTCTCCGATTCCGAGCCGGGGACGCAGGATCCTTACCAACTGCGCCCGCTGCCGAACGAGGAAGTCTACCTCTTTCTTAAGAGTTTCGACAACGCCGGCGTCGTCCGGCAGGCTGACCCGGCCGCCCGCCGCGTCGCCTGGAAAACCATCGGCGCCGCGGGTGTGGCCGCAGCATTTCTGGTCGTGATGCTGTTGCCCGGCGCATACCGTTTGCTCGCCGGCTACCAGATCGATCGCCTGAAACAGTCTCGTGAACAGGCCGTGAAGGAACTCCGCACGCTCGAATACGAAGAAGAGTTTCAGCGCCGCATGCCGCGGATGAACGAACTGGCTAAGTCGAAGGAATTTGCGCCGCCCACGCGGGATCAGGTGGAGTTTGTTCAGCCGAAGGACTCCGTCGCGCAGCTACAGAACACCCGCTAATCTCCCTTCGGCCACCTCCCCCGGCTTTTTGGAGTAAGCGAATGAATCAATATGCCGACTACCCCGCGGGACGGCGGGTCCGTTGGCTGGCGCGTTTTGCCGTCGTTTGGGCCGCGCTGATCGTGGGCCGGCTCGTCTATCTGCAAGTCGTCAGCCGGGACGAGTTCAAGCAGTACGCCCGCGACCAACAGACTCACCTCAAAGTAATTCCCGCCTCGCGCGGCACCATCTACGACCGTCAGGGCCGGCCGCTCGCTATGAGCGTTCCGGTCGAAACGGTGTCGGTCAACCCGATGCTGCTGCCCGATCGCGCCCTGGCCGCCCGGCTGGTCGCCCCGGTGCTGAACATCGACGAGAAAGAGCTCCTCACGCGTCTGGAAAGCTACGCTGCCGCACGAAAGGGCTATATGGTCGTGGCGCGCCGTGTCGATGCGGAGCGGGCCGGACGCCTGCGCACCCTGGGAGTCGACTGGTTCACCTACGAACCGGAAGGCGTTCGCCGCTACCCCAATGGCGAGCTGGCCTCGCATCTGCTGGGCGGAGTCGATCACGAAGAGCATGGCAATGCCGGCCTGGAACTGCAGTTCGATGAAGAGCTGGGCGGCGCTCCGGGCTACGAGATCCAAACCACCGACGTGAAACGCCGCAGCTTCGACTCCTCCATGGAGAGCCTGACGCAGGCCGGCCGCAATGTGGTCACTACCATCGACCGCCGCATCCAATTCGCCGCCGACCAGGCGCTGAAGAAAGCCGTCATCGAGAATCGCTGTTCCAGCGGAACCGTTGTCGTGATGAACCCCTACAACGGCGAAGTGCTCGCGGTAGCCAACTATCCCAACTACGATCCCAACGAAGCCCCCAAGGGCAAGAACGATTACACCGCGCGTAAGAACCGCGCCGTCGGGGATCCGTTTGAGCCGGGTTCGGTTTTCAAGGTCTTCACGATCGCCGGAGCCCTGGAGACCGCAGGCATCACTCCGGAAACCACCTTCCACTGCTCCAATGGCGCCTACGCTTTTGCAGGCCGCGTCCTGCACGAGGCTCACGGAGGCTATGGCGTTCTAAGCGTGGCCGAAATTCTTGCCAAGTCTTCGAACATCGGGGCCGTGAAGATCGGCCAGCGCATGGGAGAGAAGAAACTCTACGAGTACCTGATGCGTTTCGGCTTCAATCAGCCCACCGGAATCGAGCTTCCGTCGGAGAGCAAAGGACTCGTCTTCCGCCTGAACCGGTGGCAGCCCGGCTCCATCGGCTCCGTTCCGATGGGCCACGAGGTTCTCGTCACGTCGATGCAGCTGGCGCGAGCGCTTTCCGTGATCGCCAATGGCGGCTTTCTGGTTCGCCCTCATCTGACGATCTCCAGGCCGTTCGAAGGTCCGCAGATTCAATTGGTCGCCTACCGCCCCATTGAAGAACAGCCTCAACGGATCCTCAAGCCGGAGACCGCGATCACCATGCGGAAAATGATGGAGGGCGTGATTCTCTTCGGGACGGGCCGCAACGTCGTTCGCCTGAACGGCTATAGCTCCGGCGGCAAGACGGGAACCGCCCAGATGTTCGATCATTCGACGGGGCGCTATTCCCACCGCTACAACGCTTCGTTCATGGGATTTGCGCCGGTGGCAAATCCCGCCGTCGTGGTAGTCGCGACCCTGAACGACTCCTCCAAATACGGCGGCGTCGTCGCCGGACCCGTATTCAACGAGGTGATGCAGACGGCGCTGCGAATCCTGAATGTTCCGCGGGACATCGTCGAGCCTCAGCCGCCGCCCCAGCCGGTGGAAGCACAGCCCGAAGGCGTGACGATGGCAGATACCTCGAGCGCCGATGCGACGCGCCTGCACGAGGAACTGGCGGACGAGCAGCAAGCTTCCGGCGAGGTCTCCATCGCCCCGCCGGTGCCCAATTTTATCGGCAAGACAATTCGCGACGTCATTGAAGAGTCGGCGGCGCAGGGCGTGCGCGTGGACCTATCCGGATCGGGATTGGCCCGCCGGCAAGAGCCTCCGGCCGGGACCCGCCTGGCTGTGGGCCAACGAGTGAAAGTGGTTTTTGAGCGCTAGATGAAGCTCGGCGATCTGCTGGCGGACTCGGTCGCAGGGACGGCCATCCCGCCCGCCGTGTCTTCTCTGGAGGTCGCCGGACTGGACTACGACTCCCGCCGGATTCAGCCCGGCTGGATCTTTTTCGCATTCCAGGGCGCGAAAGCGGACGGGACGTCCTTCGCGGCCGACGCCATCGCCCGCGGTGCCGTCGCGGTTATCAGCGAACTGTCTCCGCCCGCGGACTTCCCGGCCCCCTGGATCACCGTGGCGCACGGACGCCAAGCGCTCGCTTTGGCCGTTCGCCGCTTTTATCCTGCCGCCACCAAGATTCGGCTGGCCGGCATCACCGGCACCAACGGCAAGACCACCACGTCCTATCTGATCGACTCCATCTTCCGGGCCGCCGGATACACAACCGCACTGGTGGGCACCATCGAGTATCACTTGGCAGGCGACGTTCGCCCCGCCGCGAACACCACTCCCGATTCCCTGGATCTGTATCGATTGCTCGACGAACTGGCCGCGCGCCGGGGCACTCACGCCACGATGGAAGTTTCCTCCCACGCGCTGCAGCTGGGGCGAGTGTGGGGAGTACATTTTCAGGCTGCGGTTTTCACCAATCTCACGCAGGACCACCTGGATTTCCACGGATCGATGGAGTCCTACTTCGAAGCCAAAACGAAGCTTTTCGAAGGCCAGGGAACAAAGCCACCGCAACAAGCCATCATCAACTTCGACGACTCCTGGGGCCGGCGAATTCGAGTCTCGAACGGAACGCAGGCCTGGTGGTACGGCTTGAGCGCGGGCGCCAGCATCCGTGCCACGAAAATTGAGGACAGCTTCCAGGGTCTCCGCTTCGAAATCCACCACGACCACGGAATCCTTCGGATTCAATCGGCATTGGTGGGACGGATTAACGTTTACAACATCCTGGCGGCGGCGGCCACGGGCCTGAGTTTCGGCCTGAAGGAGCGCGCCATCAGCGAAGGAATCGCGCAATGCATCGCGGTGCCGGGCCGCTTCGAGCGGATTGACGAAGGCCAGCCGTTTCTTGTCGTCGTGGATTACGCCCATACCGACGATGCCTTGCGGAACGTCATTGCCGCCGCTCGCGGCCTGAATCCCAGCCGGGTGATCACGCTTTTCGGATGCGGCGGCGACCGCGACCGCACCAAGCGTCCCCGAATGGGCGAAGTGGCGGCGCAGTACAGCGACTATGTCGTGCTGACCTCCGACAACCCGCGGTCCGAGGATCCTCTGGCCATCATGAACGACGCGATGGTGGGCATCCGCCGTCACGACACTCCGCATTTTTCCGAACCCGACAGGGCGAAGGCGATTCGTCACGCGATTCAGCAGGCGCAACCCGGCGATGCCGTCATCCTGGCCGGGAAGGGACACGAAACCTACCAGATTCTCGGCAGCAGGACCATCCACTTCGACGACCGGGAAGTGGCGCGGGAAGTGCTCCGCGGGGTGCGGCTATGAAGATGACCGTCGGTCCCTTCCACGCCTCCGGTTGGAGCATCGATTCGCGCTCTCTGGCTCCCGGCGATCTGTTCATCGCCCTGCGCGGCCCGAATCATGACGGCCACGATCACCTGCCCCAGGCATTCGAACGGGGAGCGATCGCGGCTCTTGTCGATCACCCCGTCGACTATCCGCATGTCGTAGTTCCCGATACGCAGCGGGCTCTGGAGGATTTGGGCCGCCGTGCACGCACCGTCCATTGGGGCGGAACCGTAGTAGGCGTCACCGGCAGCGCCGGCAAAACTTCCACCAAAGACATCATCGCCGCGCTCCTGTCCCCCTTTATTCCCACGGCGAAGAATGAAGGAAATCTCAACAACCATATCGGAGTTCCGCTTTCGATCCTCCGTCTGCCGGAGTCCGCGAAGATCGCCGTGCTGGAGATGGGCATGAACCGTGCCGGTGAGATCCGGCATCTTTGCTCGATCGCCAAGCCCAATATCGGCCTGGTCACTAACGTGGGCCACGCGCACATTGAAAGCTTCGGCTCCATCGAGGGAATCGCCGCGGCAAAGGGCGAATTGATCGAATCGCTGGATGCCGAAGGAACCGCCATCCTCAATGCCGACGACCCGTTTGTAGCGGCATTCCGAAGCCTGACTCCCGCTGGCGTGATCACCTACGGCATTCGCGAAAATGCCGACGTCCACGCCTCCGCGGTTCAGGTGACGGCGGAAGGCGCCGCCTTCTCGGTGAACGGGACCCGTTTCGAGACATCGCTCGCCGGCCTTCACGGCGTTCGCAATATCCTCGCCGCCATCGCGGTCGCCAAGGCGTTCGACATCGATACCGCCGCGCTGGCCGAGCTCGTGCGCGACCTGCGCCCCGGGAAGATGCGCGGAGAGAGATTCACTCACAACGGAATTCTGATTTTCAACGATTGCTACAACTCCAACCCGGATGCCGCTCGAGCCATGCTCGACGTGCTGCGGGACTCGCCGGCCAACCGCCGTATTGCGGTTCTCGGCGAGATGCTCGAACTCGGTCGCTGGGCCGAGCCTTTGCATCGCGATATCGGAGCCTACACCGCGATGCAAGGGATTTCCATGCTCGCAGGGATACGCGGCGCCGCCCGTCACATGGTGGAGGCCGCCAGGCACTCCGGCATGCCGGAAAGCGCCGCACATTTCTTCGACAATCCCCTCGATGCAGGAAACTGGGTCCGGCAAATGGCACAGCCCGGAGACGCCATTCTCTTCAAGGGATCTCGCGGCACCCGGGTGGAACTGGCGCTCGAACGGTTCCTGGCTACAGAGGAGTCTTCCGCATAATGCTGTACTGGCTCCTGTTCGAACAACTCCAACCCTACTTCGGGCCATTTCGCCTGTTCGGCTACGTGACTTTTCGAACGGCGTTTGCTGCCATCACCGCGCTGATTCTATCGATTGTGCTGGGGCCGTGGATGATCCGCAAGCTGCGTGAGCTTTCAGTAGGCCAATACATCCGCGAAGAAGGCCCGCAATCGCACCAGAAGAAGGCCGGAACCCCCACCATGGGCGGCGTTCTGATCGTGACGTGCATCGTTCTTCCGACGCTTCTGTGGACCAATCTCCGCAACACCTACGTCTGGATTGCGCTGTTCAGCCTGATCAGCTTTGGAGCCATCGGCTTCTACGACGACTACACCAAGGTGAAAAAGATGCGGAACCTGGGCCTGACTTCGCGCCAGAAGTTCCTGCTGCAGGTTGTGGTGGCCATGGTCATCGGCTTCCTTTTGCTGGCTCTGCATGCTTCGGGCGGTTATTCCACCGCGATGAACATTCCCTTCTTTAAGCAATTCAAGCCGGACCTGCTGATCACCTCGCTGATGACGAATCCCTGGACTTACGTCATCGCGGTGGCTCCGTTCTACCTGTTCATGATCCTGGTGATCGTCGGATCGTCCAACGCGGTCAATCTCACCGACGGTCTGGATGGTCTGGCGATCGGCCTGATGATCATTGCTTCCGGGGCGTTCACCGTTCTTGCCTACACGTCCGGCCATCGGGAACTGGCGACCTATCTTGATTTGGCCCGGGTACCCGGCGGCGCGGAACTCACGATCTTTTGCGCGGCGATGATGGGGGCTTCGCTGGGCTTTCTCTGGTACAACGCGCATCCCGCGGAGATTTTCATGGGTGACGTCGGAGCTCTCTCCCTGGGCGGAGCGCTCGGCACCGTCGCCGTTCTCATCAAACAGGAGATTCTGCTGATCTTCGTCGGTGGCGTCTTTGTCGTTGAGTTGCTCAGCGTAGTCATTCAGGTGTCGAGTTTCAAGCTTCGCGGTAAACGGGTTTTTAAGATGGCTCCCATACATCACCATTTCGAAGCGAAGGGCTGGGCGGAGTCGAAGATCATTGCGCGTTTTTGGATCGCGGGGCTCGTCATGGCTTTGTTTGCCTTGACGACGCTGAAGTTGAGGTAGCGGGTGAAGGTACTGGTGGTGGGCTTGGGAAAATCCGGACTGGCGGCGTGCCGCATTCTGCTGCGGCGCGGCGATACCGTCGTGGCGGCGGATTCGAGCCCCGCACCGGAATCGTTAGCCGCACTGGAGGAGATGAAGGTTCCCTTCTCCCGCGAATTCGCCGACGCCGACCTGACGGTGATCTCGCCCGGCGTTCCTCCCGATCTGCCCGAACTCGCCGGACGCAACGTAATCGGGGAACTGGAACTGGCGTTCCCCTATATCCAGGGGCCCATCCTGGGAATTACCGGATCGAACGGCAAGACCACGACGACCGCGCTGACCGGGCACATCCTCCAGAACTGCGGCATTGCCTGCCAGGTGGGCGGCAACATCGGCATCGCTCCGGCGGCGATGATCGAAACTTCACGCGCCGATCAGTGGAACGTCATGGAGCTATCCAGTTTCCAACTGGAAACCACAAGAACATTTCACCCAAAAATTGGAGTTTGCCTGAACGTCACGCCGAACCATCTGGACCGCCATTACAGTCTGGAGAACTATGCGGCGGCCAAAAGCCGCATGTTCGTCCATCAGACGAATGCGGAGTTCAAGGTGCTGAACGCTCAGGACGCAATCTGCCGGGGCTTTGCTTCCATCGGGCGGGGCGCGACTCATTGGTTCAACGCTCCGAAGATGGCATCCGGTGACGGAAGCTACGAGACCAAACTTCCCGGAACCCACAATCAGGAAAATATCGGCGCGGCCTTTGTCGCCTGTTCACTGACCGGGGCGAAACCGGATGCGATGCTGGCGGCCATCCGAACGTTTCCCGGCGTGGAGCATCGTCTGGAATTCGTCCGCGAGCTTCGCGGCATCCAGTTTTACAACGACTCCAAAGCCACCAGCGTCGACGCCACATTGAAGGCAATCGCCGCACTTCCCGGTCCGCTCTGGATCATCCTGGGCGGGAAAGACAAAGGCAGTGACTACCAGCCTCTGATCGCGCCTTTGGAGAACCGCGCGCGCGGCGTGATGCTGATTGGCGCGGCAGCGGAAAAGATCGCCTCTCACATCGGGACGGCACTCCCTCTGATTCAGTGCGGAACACTGGACGTCGCGATCCGGGATGCCTTCGTGAAGGCGCAGCCGGGAGACACGATCCTACTCGCGCCCGCATGCGCCAGCTTCGATCAGTTCAAGAGCTTCGAGCATCGCGGGGAAACCTTCAAACAAATCGTCCTGGGACTGGAGAAGAGCAGCTGATGGCACAACGTCTCAAAACGGATTGGACTCTATTCTTCACCGTCATCGCCATGACTTTCTTCGGTCTGGTGATGGTGTACTCCGCTTCTCTGCCCAAGGCCGAGTTGGCCGGCAAGGGTCCGATGTCGCTGGTACTGAAGCAGGCGGCGATCACGCTGGCCGCGATGCTCTTCATGATGGGCCTGAAGCGGGTGGACTATCGCCGCCTGTGCGATCCGCTGTGGGCTTTCGTCCCGCTGAGTGTTGTGCTGATCCTGCAGATGATCGCCTATGTCGCCGACCCGATGCATCACCGCTGGATTCGTTTCGGCGGATTTCAATTGCAGCCGTCGGAGCTGGCCAAGCCCGCCCTGGCGATCTTTCTTGCCTGGTTTGTGACGCGGCGCCTTCCGGCCATCAACAGCAAGTACACGATGGGTCCCGCGGCACTGGTCCTGGCGGTTCTCGCCATTCTGGTCGTCAGCGGCGATATGGGCACGATGATCGTGCTGATGGCGACCGCCGCAGCGGTCTTCTATGTCGCCGGCATCAGCCGCCGGTATACCGTGATGGCTCTGACGGCATTTGCCGTTCTGGGCTGCGTGGCGATCGTCGCCAAGCCGTACCGGCTCTCGCGAATCGTGCACTTCGTGGACCCCGATTACACGATCATCAGCAAGTTCGACCCGAACGGTCACATCAAGGCGCGGATCGAGACTTCGCTTTCTACCCGCGACCCCAATTATCAGGCGCGCCAGTCGGTCATTGCTATCGGTTCCGGCGGAGTGCTGGGTCTGGGCCTGATGCAGGGCCGCCAGAAGATGCTCTACGTTCCGGAAGCGCACACCGACTTTATCTATTCGGTCATCGGCGAGGAACTGGGCTTGTGGGGCTGCACCGGGCTCCTGACGGGATTTCTGATCCTTCTGTGGCGGGGACTGCGATTGTTTTGGATCGCTCCGGACGACTTTGGGCGCTACCTGGCTTTAGCCGTGACGGTGTCGCTGGTGTTCCAGGCGCTGGTGAATATCAGCGTCGTTCTGGATCTTGGTCCCACCAAAGGGATGCCGCTGCCGCTGATCAGCTATGGCGGAACTTCGATCGTCAGCAGCCTGATTTCTCTCGGGCTGCTGCTGGGCGTGAGCGAGCGGGCGGGATGACGTTTCTGATGGCGGGAGGAGGCACGGGCGGGCATGTAATTCCGGCGATCGCGGTCGCGCAGGAACTGTCCCGGCGCGGGCACACTCCTTTCTTCATCGGGACTCGCGAAGGGTTTGAAGCCAAGATCGTTCCTCGCGAAGGCTTCGACCTGGAATTCATTCGCATCGGCGGGCTGCAGCGAATGGGACTGGCGGCGCAGCTCCGCACGCTGGCTAAGCTTCCGGCGAGCATCGCCGCCAGCCTGGAAGCCATCGGCAACCGGCGGCCGGCTGCCATTTTCAGCATGGGCGGTTATGTCGCTGGTCCGCCGATGCTCGCCGGATGGCTGAAGCGCATTCCGATGGTGCTGATGGAGCCGAACGCGATGCCCGGCATGGTCAGCCGGTGGATGGCCCGCTTCGTCGACCGCGCGCTGGTCAGCTTCCCGGAAGCCGTCGAATTTTTTCCCGCAGGCAAAGCAGAGGTAACGGGCAGGCCCGTTCGCGACGAGTTCTTCGCCATTCCGGCGAAACCTCGCACCGATACTCTGACCGTTCTGATTACGGGAGGCAGCCGCGGCTCGCAACGGCTGAACGAGGCGGCTCGGGACAGCTGGCCTCTCTTTCGAGAAGCTAAGTTGCCGATCCGGTTCATCCATCAAACCGGAACTGCGATGCATGAGGAGATCGCACAGGGCTTCCGCGAAGCCGGCATGCAGGGCGAAGTGGTGCCGTTTCTGGACGACATGCCGCGAGCGTTCGCGGAATCCGACCTGGTGGTGTGCCGCTCCGGAGGAACGGTTGCCGAGCTGGCCGCGGCCGGACGTCCGTCGATCCTGGTGCCCTTCCCGTTTGCGGCCGACGACCATCAACGGAAGAACGCCGAAGCGATGGAGCGCGCCGGGGCTGCGCGCATGGTGCTGAATCAGGACATCAGCGGCCGCCGCTTGTTTGAAGAAATTACGAATTTGGCGGCTCACCCCGTCACTCTTTCCGCGATGGCTGCCGGCGCCCGCAGCCTCGCAAAACCCGGAGCCGCCAAACGGGCGGCCGACATTCTGGAGAGTATCGCGCGATGATGCAGCGAATTGACAGCAACCTGATCTCGAACATTCTGGGAAACGGATGGGAAAACTACCTGTCCGTTCCGGAAAACGAATATCGAAGCGCCGACGAAACTTCTTTCGTTGACTTGACTACGGAAACCCGAAACAATAAGGGCTAAAAATGTTTTTCAAGCAGCAGCGCTTCCACTTTGTCGGTGCCGGCGGAATCGGCATGAGCGGCATTGCGGAAGTGTTGCTGAATCTGGGCTATGAGATCACAGGCTCCGATGTGCGGTTGTCCGCAACTACGGATCGTCTGGTGAAGCTGGGGGCCAAAATTTCGGAGGGACACTGCGCGGAAAATGTCGACGGCGCAAAAGCGGTCGTCGTGTCCTCCGCAGTGAAGCCGGATAACCCGGAGCTGGTGGAAGCCCGGCGGCTGCAGATCCCGATCATTCCGCGGGGCGAGCTGCTGGCGGAGCTGATGCGCCTGAAGTTCGGCATCGCCATCGCGGGCAGTCATGGAAAGACGACGACTACCTCAATGACGGCGACGATCCTGGCGCATGCGGGGCTGGATCCGACAGTTGTCGTCGGCGGCAAGGTCGGGACCATGGGCGGCTCGAATGCTCGGGTGGGCCGCAGCGACTTTCTGGTCGTCGAATCCGACGAGAGCGACGGCAGCTTCCTGAAGCTCGCGCCGATTGTCGCGGTGGTCACCAATATCGACCGGGAGCATCTGGATCACTATCCGGATCTGGAAGCCATCCGCGCGGCCTTCCTCGATTTCGTCAACAAGGTTCCGTTTTATGGAGCCGCGATCCTTTGCCTGGATGACGAGAATGTCCAGCAGATTCTTCCGGAGGTTCGCCGCCGTACCATCACTTACGGTCACAGCGCTCAGACGGATCTTCGGATTCTCGGCGCGAGTTGCGGGGCTTTTGCCAGTGACTTTTCGCTGCGGCTGAAAGATCGGGATCTGGGCACATTTCACCTGAATGTCCCGGGCGCGCACAACGTTTTGAATGCCACAGCGGCGATTGCCGTGGCAATGGAGCTCGAGGCTCCGCTCGAGAAGATCCGCGAGGGGTTGGGAACGTTTACAGGAGTCGATCGCCGGTTTCAGAAGCGCGGTGAGGCTGCCGGAGTCACGGTGATCGACGACTACGGACACCATCCGACGGAAATTCGGGCCACCCTGGACGCGGCGCGGCTCTGCGGCTTCAACCGGATTCACGCGCTGTTTCAGCCGCACCGGTACACTCGCACGGCGGCTTTGATGGATGATTTTGCCCGCAGTTTCCACACCGCCGACACCGTGATGGTGACGCCGATCTATGCGGCCAGCGAAGCTCCGATCGAAGGGGTCACGGGCGAAACGTTAGCGGCTCGGATTCGGGCTTTCGGGCACCGCAACGCTCATTACGTCGAGTCGGTTGACCAGGGAGTGACAGCGCTGGCCGAAACAGCTCAGGCGGGCGATGCCGTCATGACGCTCGGGGCCGGCAACATCTGGCAGGCGGGAGACGCGCTTCTGGCTCGTCTGGGGAGCAGGAATTAGATGCCGAAAGATACAGGTTTCGGCAAGTGGCGGTTTGCGGCGTATACGGCTGCCGGAGTCTTCGGCGTCGCCGGAGTTATTCTCGCCTATCAACAGGTGGATCAGTTTCTGATTCGCGATCCTCGCTTTGCCTTGGCCAGCGTCGAAGACGACGAAACCTCTTCCATCTCGCTTGCCGGCGTACGCAATGCCTCCCGCGAACGAATCTTCGACGTCTTCCGGCCGGAACAGGGCCGCAGCGTGTACCGGCTCCCCTTGGCGGAGCGGCGACGGCGTTTGCTGGGCGTGGAGTGGGTGAAGGACGCCAGTGTCTCGCGGATTTGGCCCAATTCGCTGGCGGTTGAGGTGATCGAACGAAAACCTGTCGCTTTTGTCCGGCTGGTCGAGGATACTTCCAGCTCCCGGCTCCATCTGATCGATGAAGACGGCGTGCTTCTTCCGCTGACGCGAAATGCGAAATTCAAGCTGCCGGTTGTCACCGGAATCAGCCGGCTTCAAAAGGAAGAGGATCGCAAAACGCGCATTCGGCGGATGCTGAAGCTGCAATCGGAAGTCGGCGCGCACATGGACCGCATTTCCGAAATCGATTTAGCCGATGCCGACAATCTGAAAATCACCTATCCGATGAGGAATCGTGGACTGGTTCTCTATGTCGGCTATAACCATTTCGCGTTCCGTCTGAAACGATTTCTGGACAACTACGAGGAAGTCCGAAAGAGAATTCCGGAGGCGAGAGCTCTCGATCTTCGCCTGGAGGACCGCATCACCGCGGTGAAGGACGAAACGGCAGGAGCGCATCGTGTCGAATAAACCGGTCGTGGCAGCGGGTGTCGATTGTGGCAGCGCGCGCACTCGTGTCATGTTTCTGGCATCGGAGGAGATGCGTGTCCGCTACCTCGGTCATGGCGAATCGGTGTCGCGAGGGTGGGTCAAGGGCCGCATCGGCGATCCGCGCGTCATTGCCGAAACGATGGGAAAGGCCATCAAGCAGGCCGAGGAGACTTCCAACGCGGGCGCCGAAGGCGCGGTGATTGGCGTCGGCGGGTCCACCATCGATGGAACGTCCACTCGCGGTTTGTACGAATTCGGGCGGCGCCGCACCATCACTCGCGACGACCTGATCTACGCCATCGAGCGCGCCAGCCGGCTGAAACTCGCCGAAGATCGCCTGGTGCTGATGGTCATGCCGCAGGATTTCACCGTGGACGGCCGCGCCGGTTACCTGAACCCCAACGGAGCGCAGTGCGCGCGCCTGGAAGCCAACGTTCAAGTCATTACGGCTTCCCTACAGGAGCATGAGTGCCTGGTCGCGGCTCTCCACGAATCCCATCTGGCGGCCGAAGAAACCGTCTACGAGCCCGTGGCCGCGGCCTACGCCTCCGTCCTTCCCGACGAGCGGGAGCGCGGCATCGCGGTGATCGATATCGGAGCGCACTCCACGGATATCGCGATCTATTCCAGTGACGCGCTGATGTCCAGCGCCAGCGTTCCCATCGGCGGCGACCATTTCACCAGCGACGTTGCCTATTGCCTGAAAACCTCCTTCGAGGACGCCGAGAAGCTGAAGGAAGAGTATGGCTGCGCCCGCCTGGGCCTGGCGCAGGACGACAATCTGCTGGATGTTCCGTCGCATGAAGGACGGCCCAGCCGCGAAACCAAGCGCGGAGCCCTGAACGAGATCCTGGAAGCGCGGGCCGAGGAGCTGTTCACTTTCGTCCGGGATGAAGTCGACCGCGTGGGAATGACGCGCCAACTGCTGGAGGGGGTAATTCTCACCGGCGGCGCCGCCATGCTGCCGGGCATGCTCGATTTGGCGGAGAACACGCTGCAGTGCCAGGCCCGCAATGGCCTGCCCATCGGCATTAAAGACCTTCCCGACGAACTGATGACACCGGCCTGGACCACCGCCGCGGGTCTGGCGATGTATTCGGCTCGGCTGAAAGCGTACCGCGATGGACGCTCCCGCCCGCCAGGCTTTTTGAATTTAATTTTGCGCTGAGGACCACTAGCGAAGGAGTTCCGCAATGTTCAATGATCTGAAATTCGAGATCCAGCAAGAAGGCACGCCGGCCACGCGCATCAAGGTGATCGGTGTCGGTGGCGGCGGTTCCAATGCCGTCGCTCGCATGATTAAGGAAGGCCTCACCGGCGTTGAGTTTCACATTCTCAACACCGACGTGCAGGCTCTCAACGCCTCGCCGGTGCCGAATAAACATGCCATCGGCTCCAAGATGACAAGTGGCTTGGGAGCGGGGGCAGACCCCAGCATCGGCCGCCAGGCGGCTCTCGAAGACACCGCGAAGATCATCGAGATCCTGGAAGGCGCCGACATGGTGTTCGTCACCGCCGGACTGGGCGGCGGAACCGGCACCGGAGCTGCGCCCGTTGTCGCATCGCTTGCCAAAGAACTGAATGCCCTCACCGTCGCCGTCGTTACCAAACCTTTCGAATTCGAAGGGCCTCGCAGAAAGCGCCAGGGCGACCGCGGCCTGAGCGAACTAGCCGGCGCCGTCGACACGGTCATCTCCATTCCCAACGACAAATTGCTCAGCCTCGTCCCCCGGGGAACCAGTTTCTTCGAAGCGTTCCGCGTGGCCGACGATGTGCTGCGGCAGGCCGTACAGGGCATCAGCGACATCATCACGACGCCCGGCCTGATCAATCGGGACTTTTCCGACATCCGGGCGATCATGCTCGGAATGGGCTACGCCATGATGGGAACCGCTTCGGCGACAGGCAACGGAGCGGCTGTCGATGCGGCCCGCAAGGCGATCAGCTCGCCGCTGCTGGACGACGGAGGCGTGGACGGAGCGCGCGGCATCCTGATCAACATCACCGCTTCCAGCCAGCTCAGCATCCACGATGTGAACGAGGCCTGCTCGCTCATCCGAAACGCCGCGAACTTCGAGGACGTTCAGATCAACTTCGGCGTGGTCTGCAACGAGAGCATGGGCGAGGAAGTGAAGATTACGGTTATCGCCACCGGCTTTGAGCGGGCCAACCTGCCGGCCATCGAGCGCAAGGGCCATGCGGCCATCGCCAACAGCCCCTCGGTGGAACTTTCGCCGGACTTCCCCTTCACCGCAAGCTCAGAGAAAGCGGAATCGGAAGCTCCGGAGCCGGTCATCATCACAGAGCCCGAGCCCGAGCCCGAACCGGAGCCTGATCCGGCAGATATCGAGATGCCCGCCTATCTCCGGCGGCGCGGCGTCTACACAACGAAATAGCCAAGAATTTACCCGCTTACGCCGCAAAAAACGCTTCGTGCGCGGCTGTACGCAATCGAAACATTTACAAGATGAGGACAGCCGCGCGCGAAAG
>CAZETQ010000083.1:0-22084 GCA_964515165.1 uncultured Solibacteraceae bacterium
CTGCGCGTTGGCCTGGTTGGCGACGAGTTGAGGAGCGGTCATTAGCTGAATACCGGCTCCACGGTAGACGCCGGGCAAGGGCGTTTGCGGGGTGAGGCGGGGAAGTTGTTGGGATTGCGGGGAAATTAAATGCGTTCGGGGCAAACCGGGGGTCGTCCGCTCCATTCGTTCGCGGGATTTAATCCTGGCGTAGCAGCGAGGCGGGGTCCAAACGCCGGACGCGCCAGGCAGGCAGCACCATGGACATGGCGGCTAGGCAGAGCAACAGCGCCACGGCGGCGGCCATAAACCAGGGGTTGGAGGGTTTCACGCCGGTCAGCAGCGAGCGCAACACCGGCACGATTCCAAACAGGAGCGCCGCACCGGACACGATTCCGGCGAAGACGGCGAGCAACGGTTTTCGCGCCAGAGTCCAGACCACCGAGGGCAAGCGCCCTCCCAGAGCCATGCGAATCGCAGCTTCGCGCCCTCGCACCGCCAGATCGCGCGACACCACTCCATAGATTCCCAAGGCGCATAGCAAAGATGCCGCGATGCCGAAGAACGCGGTCAGGAGCGCGGCCAACCGCTCGCTGGCGAGCAGAGATTCGGTGGCCTGCCGGATGGTGCGGACATCGTAGAGCGCCAGGGAGGCATCGACGTCGCGCAGTGCCTGCCGCAGAGCCGCGGCGGCCGCAGCAGCCGAGCCGGTGGAGGCAATCCTTGCCTGCAGCACGATCGCCTGCGGCGTAAACGTCCATTGCCGGTAAGGGAAATAGGCGCACTCTCTGTGGAGGCGGTTGCGCGGATCGTAAAGATCGACATCGGCCACCACGCCGACAATTTCAAAAGTGGTTTCTTGGGGAGCTCGCAGATCCGCGGTGAACCGGCGGCCGATCGGGCTCTCGTGCGGGAACTCCCGCCGGGCGAGAGATTCGCTAATGACCGCCACACGAGGCGCATTCTCACTGTCACGCTCATTCGGCAGGCGGCCCGCCCGAAGCGGGATTCCCATGGTTTCGAAATAATTCGTTCCCACCGCCACCGAGCGGACGATCCGGTCTTTCTCCTGCTCTCTGCCCGCGACCAGAAACAACGAGGTCCAATGATACGGCGACATCGGGGCGACGTTCGAAACCGCGGCGGAGACAAAGGCTGCGCCCGGCCGCTCCTTCAGGCGACGCTCCAGGGCGGCATAGAGCTTCAATCGCTCGGGACCGTCATAGCCGTTTAGCGTAGGCTCCAGTTCCGCCAGTAAGAGATGATGCCGGTCGAAGCCGGTATCCCGGACCAGCAGCGTGCGCAGATTGAAGGCGAAGAGTCCCGCGGCGTAAAGCAGCACGACGGCGAGAGCGGTCTGTCCCGCCAGGAGGATGTCTCTCGTGCGACGCGTTGCGGGAGCGGAGATCGATCCTTTCAGCGCGGATACCAGATCCAGCTTTGTCGCCTGCCACGCAGGAACGAGCCCGAAGAACAGACACGCTAGAAACGAGACGATCAGCGCGAAGGCCAGAACGGTGAGATCCAGCGGAACGTCGAGATTCGACCCATTGCCGGCCACCGGAAATCGCGATGCCAGGGCCGGAGCTATGATCGCCGCGGCCGCGACGCCCGCCGCGCCTCCCGCGCCCGCCAGCAGCAGCGCCTCTCCCATCAGTTGCCGGACGATGCGTCCGCGTGAGGCTCCGATAGACAGCCGGGTGGCAATTTCCCGGCTGCGTTCCATCCCGCGCGAAAGAAGCAAGCCTGCCACATTGGCGCAGGTGAGGCACAACAACAGTGCCACCATCCACCCGAGCGTTGTGAGATGAGAAGCCATTTGCGGATTCAGGACGGCGTAGCGAAGCGGCTCCAACCGGAGATGCCGCTCTCGAATCAGCTGGCGCTGCGCCGGGCTGAGCCTGGGCTCCCGCGGCAGGTGAGCCTCCTGAAATGCCTGGAGACGCTGGTGCAGTTCCGCGCCGAGATGTTCGCGCGCAACACCGGGTTTTAACCGCCCCGCCATGTATAGCCACGCGATCAGAGGCTTGTCGAGCCCGTTCCAACCGGGAGTGATCTGCGGCTTCATTCCGATCGGGACAAAGAGCGCGCGCTGGTATCCGCGATCCAGGCCGGCAAAGCCGGGAGGAGCTACGCCGACCACGGTCCACGCCGCGCCGTTAATCTGTATGGCTCGTCCGACAATGTCCATCGAGCCGCCCAGCCGGGTTTGCCAAAACGCGTGAGACAGGACGGCAACCGGGTGCCGATCATCCGCCGGAGCGAGCAGCCTGCCTATATGGGCCCGCCGCACTCCGAGGACGTCAAAGTAGTTGCCGGAGACCAGTTCGGCATCGGCGCGCTCCGCCCGTCCGGCTGCGTTGACGTTGACCGTGGTGGGGAATGCGCACAGCACTCCCTGGAATCGCGGGTCGTCCCGGACGAGCTGATAGAAGGGATAGCTGAGAGCGCGGCCGTGCGGGTGGGAATCGAACCATACCAGTTGTTCCGGATGGCGGACGGGAATGCTGCGGACGATCGCGGCATTCACCAGCGAGAAGAGCGAGGCGCTTGCGCCGATCCCGATCGCCAGGGAGAGAACTACCGTTGCGGTGAATGCGGGAGCCTGCCGGAGGCGCCGCGCCGAATATCGGAGATCGCTGAGCCAGCCGGCTACGCTTTCGAGCGGGCGGAGATCCCGGCATTTCTCGGCTTGGCCGGCGAAGGAGCCGAACTCGGCGAGTGCCCGATGGCGGGCTTCGGCTTCCGGCATTCCGTCCCGGACGTAGATGGCGATCTGCTGGTCCAGGTGGTACTCGAGCTCTGCTGTGATCTCGCGATCGGAATTTCGCCGCCGGAAAAATCGCATGGGCTACTCCGGTTTCGGGTTGAGTACCCAGCCGACTGCGGAAGATAATCTTTCCCACCGGGAACGCTGCCTGGCCAGTTGTTTGCGGCCGCCGGCGGTCAGGGAGTAGAAGCGAGCGGTGCGGCCTTCTTCGGTGGGCTTCCAGGTGGAGGTGATCCAGCCTTCCGCCTCCAGCTTGTGCAACGCGGGATAGAGCGATCCCTGTTGGACCTGCAGGATGTCTCGCGAAAGCAGTTTCAACCGTTGCGCGATTCCCCAGCCATGACAGGCTCCGCCGGAAAGGATCTGGAGGATGAGAACATCCAGCGTTCCGGGGAGGAGGTTTTCTTCTTGAGCCATTGTCGGTAGCCGTCAATTGTCGGCTACCGACACTATATCTCATGAATGGTCACAAAGAAAATCGTTCAGGCTGACGCTGGGCCGCTCTGTCGAAAGTTACTGTATGGTTCAGAGCTGAAACACGTCCCGGGCATTTGCACAAACCCGCTTCCTCCGGTCGCGGCTGCTTGCTTTCGTGGCTTTCCTCACATCCTCCGCCTGAAGAAAGCGATCGCCTGCCCCACAGCGAACGAGATATCTCATCCGGCGGAGATCGCGGAGATGGCGCTGACGCGGGCGCCAGGCAGGATGATTCCTGTCAGGTTTAAAGGATCGGCCGGGGTGACTTCGGCGGGGAGGCGCGGGCCGGTTTCCGTGCGGCGGATGGACCGGAGGAGGTCGACGGCTTCGGGGCGGGCAAACTGCTCGCCGGTGAAGCCGGCGACGAAGCGGCCTCCGCGGATTTCGCCCTGAGCTTCCATGCGGCGCAGGACGGGCAGCAGATCGCGCCAGGGAGGAGCGACGCTCTCGCGGGCCAGCAGGTCGCGGAACAGGACTCCCCAGCGGAGCAGAAGCTGCGCAGCGAAGCGCTGGATTTGCCGGTCGCGCGGAAGCCCGGAATCGGCGCGGACAATTGCCGCCCAGCGGCCAGCCGCGTGCCGGGGGCGGATCTGTCCATTGCGGCCGTGGCCGGAGCGGCGCCTGGGATCGATCAGGGCACGGAGATTTTCAAAGCCGTCGGCGGTCACTAAACCGGCTGCCGTTAGTTCCCACAGGGCGTCTTCCACTTCGCTGGGCAGCCGTTTCGTCGCGCGGGCAATCTCGTTGAAGAACGAAGCACCGCGCCGGGTCAGAGCCTCGATGACTTCCCGCGCCGCATGCGAGAGATTGCCGAGGTCGATCTCGCGGACGTGCGTCTGGAGCAGCCAGTCGGCGTCTTCCCGGAGGAAGAACGAAACGGGAGCAATGCGTGTCGGGCGAACGCGCCGGTCCGCATCGACCAGCGCGGGATGGGGTGACAGGCGCGCCCAAACCACCTCGCCCGAGAGGCAGAGTTTGTCCAGGTCTTCCGGCTGGTAGTCGTGAATGCGGCGGCTGAAGATTTGAGGCTCCCAGGCGGCTGCGGGAATTTCGAAGGCCTGGAGCTGGCGGACGACCTGGAGGACGCCATCGGGTCCGTGGAGTTGAGAGCCGGCAGATGCATGCTGCCAGCGGTGGAGGAAGTCGTAGAACTGGGCCGCGGTGACCGGCTCAATCTCGCGCCGCAGGCGGCCCAGCGTCGCGCGATGGATACGAGCCAGGATGCGGCGGTTGCACCATTCGACGGCCGTCGATTTGGGATCCCGATAGCGGCCCTGGAAAACCTGGCCTTCGTTTTCGAGAGCGGCGAGCGCGAAATGGACCTCGTCTTGGGGCAACGCCAGGCTGTGGGCGAGCGCTTCGGCGGTGATGGGGCCGGAGCAATCCATCCAGCCGCGGACGGTGGCAAGGGCGCTTGCGGTGACATCGCGGCGTTCTTCGGCCGCCCAGAACTCGCGATCGCCGCGGGTGAACCGGAACGCCCGGCCCGCCAAACACAGCTCTTCAAACCAGGTCTGCCAGGCGGCCGCCGCCGGAAGGACGATCATGCTGAGCAGGGCGTCGTGCAGTTCGTCGGCATCGCGAGGGTCGGGCCAGACTTCGGCGGCTACCATATTGATCGCTGCCGGGTCCAACACTCCGGCGCCGTTGGCCACATCGGCGCGCAGGGTGCTGCGAAGCTGCACCGCGCGGGTGCGGCGTTCTTCGAGCGGGGCGTCGTCGAGGAAGGCGAACGGGTTGGCGTTCAGAATCTCGTGACAGAAGACAGACGGGGAGGCGTTTTCGATGGCGACGCGGCGGATGGAGCCGTTTTCCAGGCCTTCCAGGACGCGGCAGAGACCGCCGATATCCATCGCCTCATGCAGGCAGTTGCCGATGGTTTCGTTGACCAGGGGGTGATCGGGGATTTCCGGCGGCCCGGTGAGATTCTCGGCACAAGCGACCTGATCGGGGAACACCGATGCCAGCAGGTCTTCGGAGCGCATCCGCTGGATGGGCGGCGGAACCCGGCGGCCGCCGGCGAAGCGGAGCACGGCCAGCGAGCGCGTTGCGTTCCAGCGCCAGCGGGCTCCGAACATCGGCGCGGTCAGCAGCGCCTGGCGCAGAACGTCTTCGGCGGTCGAGGAGCGCAGAAACTCGAAGACGGCTTCGACGGGGAAGGCATGCTGCTCGCTGAGCGAGATGACGATTCCGTTGTCCGTAGCCGCTGCCTGGAGCTCGAAATTGAACGTCCGGCAGAATCTCTTGCGCAGGGCGAGCCCCCAGGCGCGGTTGATTCGCGATCCGAAGGGAGAGTGGAGGATGAGCTGCATTCCGCCGGATTCGTCGAAGAAACGTTCGGCGACGACGGTATCGGAGGACGGGAGGGCTCCGAGGGCGCTGACTCCGGCGCGGACGTAGGCGATGGCCTGGCCGGTTCCAGCGTCGTCTATGGCGCAGTCGCGGGTGAGGAATTCGGCGGCCTCCCGATCGCTGGAAGCGGCAATGCGCTCGCGAACCTGCGACACGGCGCGGGACAGCTCCGTCGAGCGTCCGGGGGCTTCGCCCAGCCAGAAGGGGATGGAGGGTTGGGCTCCGTGAGCGTCTTCGACTCGCATGGTTCCCTGTCCGACGTGACGGACGCGCCAGGATTGAGTGCCGAGCAGGAAGACGTCGCCGGTGAGGCTTTCGATGGCGAAGTCTTCGTCGATGGTGCCGACGATTTTTCCTTCGGGTTCGGCGATGACGGAGTAGGCGGCGTTTTCGGGAATCGCCCCGCCGGAGGTGATGGCGGCCAGGCGGGCTCCGCGGCGTCCTTTCACGCGGTGGTGGATGCTGTCGCGATGGAGGAACGCGCCGCTGCGGCCGCGCTGGGTGGCGATGCCTTCCGACAGCATGGCGACGATGGAATCGAAAACCGGACGCTGCAGGTTGCGGTAGGGGTAGGCGCGTTTCACGAGCGCGTAGAGATCGTCTTCGCTCCAGGAATCGGTGGAGGTTTCGGCGACGATCTGCTGGGCGAGGATGTCGAGGGCGTTTTGGGGAATTTCGATGTGTTCGAGGTCTCCGGCGCGGATGGCGTGGACCAGCGCTCCGCATTCGACCAGCTCGTCGCGAGTGGAGGGAAAGAAGATGCCGCGGGGTTTGGCTCCTACCCAGTGGCCGGAGCGGCCGATGCGCTGGAGGGCGACGGCGATGGATCGGGGCGAGCCGATCTGGATCATCAGGTCCACGGTGCCGATGTCGATGCCGAGCTCCAGCGAAGCGGTCGCGACGACGGCTTTCAAGTGGCCGTGCTTCAGACGCGATTCGGCGTCGTGGCGCAGGGTGCGGGACAGGCTGCCGTGGTGCGGCAGGACGACGCCTTCGCCCAGGCGGTCGCCGAGGGCTTTGGCGACGCGCTCGGAGAGGCGGCGGGTGTTCACGAAGACGAGGGTGGTGCGGGTGGTCTGGATGTGGCGGGCGATGCGGTCGTAGATTTCTTCCCACATCTCGCTGGAGGCGATGGAGCTGAGCTCGTCATTGGGAACTTCGATGGCCAGATCCATGGCGCGGCGGTGGCCGACGTCCACGATGAAGGTATCGGGGGAGAGATAGCGGCCGACTTCCTCGATGGGTTTGACCGTCGCCGAAAGTCCGATGCGCTGGGGCGCGCGGCCCTGATGCTTTTCCACCAGCGCCTCGAGGCGCGCCAGGGTGAGGGACAGGTGAGCGCCCCGCTTGTCGCCGGCGACGGCGTGAATTTCATCGACGATAACGGTCTGCGCCGTTTGGAGCATCTGGCGCGGGCGCTCCGCGGTGGCGAGGATGAACAGCGACTCCGGAGTGGTCACCAGGATGTGGGGCGGCCGCTTGCTCATTTTTTGACGATCGGCCGCTGGCGTGTCGCCGGTGCGGACAGCGGTCCGGATCGGCTGGAGCCGGACGCCGCGCCGCTCCGCCAGGGCCGAGATCTCGGCCAGGGGAGTCTCCAGGTTGCGGTGAACGTCGTTGGAGAGGGCCTTCAGCGGAGAAATGTAGACAGCCCGTGTTTCGTCCGGCAGTGTTCCGGTGCGGGCGGCTCGCACCAGCCGGTCGAGGCAGATGAGGAAAGCGGCGAGGGTTTTGCCGGAGCCGGTGGGGGCGGAAATCAGGACGTTCCGGCCCGCGGCGATTTCCCGCCAGCCGGCGATCTGCGGCTGGGTGGGGCTGGAGAACTTGGTTTCGAACCACTCGGCGACAAGGGGGTCGAAGTGGGTCAACGGCATACCAATAGGCTATTTTCGCCTATTGTTCAGCGGAGCGTATTTCCCGCCGGGCACCGGATCAGAAGCCGGTTGGTTGGATGGACCAGACCTCGCGCCAGGTTGTTCCGGGGGGAATGGTCTGGAGATCCGGGTATTGCCCCTTGTGATGCTGGTTGAACGCGTCGGTGATGGCGGCCATGGGCTCAAAGCAGACAAAGTCGCGGCCGGGCGGGGCGTAGACGACGCCGACCGGGTATTTCGGGCCGAACAGAAAGCTCAACTTCTGCTTACCGTTGGTGACCCAGAATTCGGCATTGCCGGAAGCATTGCGCACGAGGCTGGTATAGACGTCGTCCTGCTTATTTCCGCGGAGCGGCAGATCGAGCGGGGCGTTCACCTTTTCGCGCCGGCCGGTGGGGATGAGGGTGGGGGACAACTCCAGGTGTTCCTGCGCGGGAATGCGGACGGTCCAGGCGTCGCGGCCGCCGGGCAACTGGTAATAGGGGTGATAGCCGATGGCGACAGGCATCGCCTCGGTGCCGAGGTTCTCGATTTCGGTGATGACCTGGAGCGCGCCTTCGTGGAGACGGTAGGTCATGGTGATGGCGTGGGGGAAGGGGAACTGGGCGAGGATCTTCGGGTTTCGGGACATCTCCAGCCGGGACACGAGCGCTCCGTTGGAGGAAGCGGATTCTACTACCGTCCAGGCATCGGTGAACGTCACCAGTCCATGAATCGGATTTTTGTTGCCGTCCAGGCGAAGGTTGCCGAGATGGGGGTTCAAGGAATATTGACTGCCGTTGGCCCAATAAGACATTCCTTCGATGCGGTTCGCCCAGGGAGCAAGGAACGGGTTGCCGAGCATCTGGGGTTTGGCTTTGAGCTCCGCCGGCGACTTGTAGGGCGACCAGAAAATTTCGGTACCGCCGACTTTCATTGAGTAAGCGATGTTGCCTATGGAGGGGGCGATCGTCACTTCGATCTTCGATTTTTCGTCGGCGAGACGGTAGACTTCGATTCCGTCGACAGTGAGAGGGCGAGTGGTGATCTGGGCAGAGAAGGCCATGGAAGCGAGCAGCAGGGAACCGATCATGGTTTCGGATCGGGGGCATCGGGCGGCCGCAGGTCCAGATCGGTCCATTCCTGGCAGCACCAGCAACTCCCCGGAGTGTAGGTCCGAATGTAGCAGATGTCGCACCAATAGGTGACCATCAGCCGCTTTCCGTCGCGATAGGCAAACAGACTCCTGGTGTGAATGGGGTCGATCTGAAAGCTGCCGGGGGCGGTGAAGCTTCCGGAGACTTCGAAGCCGGAATCTTTCAGCCGCGGATCGCCGAGGACGCCGCGCGTGGGTTCATCTCCGGAGAGTTGGATGGGTTTCCCGTTGGAATCGATCAGCTTGGGAGGACTTCCCGGTGTCTGGTCCAGTCTTCCCCGGACGGTTGTTTTCCCGGTTTCCCCCGCGTTTGCCACGGGGATGAAGATCAGAGGAAGAAAGGCTCGACGCTTCACATCTCTATTTTCGCGCAGAGTGGCGGGCGCCGTGCTTCACGGGTTTTGTCAAGAAGGTACAAGCCGTCGCGACGACGCCGCCCAGAAAGATCAGAACCGCTATGCGAAACGAGGAGGCCGACTCGAAGCGGAAGGGGGAGACGAACAGGCCGCGGAACATCGCAACCATCGCGACGGCGGCGAAGGCGGAAAGCAACCAGCGTAGTTTTCCGAAGATCGCCAGGCTGACGGCGGCGAGCCCGCAGAGGCCGATTACCAGCAGGAGGCGGGAAAGCGGCTCTCCGGCGACGGTGGTCATGCCGCCGGTGTTGATGTTGTGCAGGCCGCTCTGGTAGGCGACGACGGCCAAACCGAGGAGGAAAGCCGACAGAATGAAGAAATAGATATAGGCGTACCAGCGCAGCAAAGCGTTGAGTTGCTTCATGAGAATCCGTTATTCTAACAATCTGTTTGAGCCGATAGTAGAATGAAAACAGGGGTTCTCCAGATGACAACACAGGATCCACTGTCCCGCCGCGACGTTGGAATTCTGCATTCGATCGTCGAATCGTATCTCCAGACGGGAGAACCTGTTGCGTCGCTTGCGCTATCGCGGGTGAGCCGGACGAGCCTGAGCTCGGCGTCTATTCGCAACATCATGGCGGAGCTTTCCGACCAGGGTTTTCTGTCCCAGCCCCACACTTCGGCGGGGCGTGTTCCGACGCAAAAGGCGATTCAAGCCTACGTTAAGAGCCTGGCCGTCCGGGTGGTTTCCGCGGAACTGGCGCGGATGCGTACGGAACTGCGCCGGGCGCAGACGATCGAGAGCCGGGTGGAGCGGTCATCGCAGATTCTGACGGAGCTTACCCGGAACGTCGGGATTGTGGCGGCGATCCCGGGCGAGGGACAAGTGCTGGACCGTGTGGAACTGGTGGCGCTTCCGGTGGGCAAGGTGCTGATGATTGTCGTGACGAACGATGGCCGTGTCCGGAACCAGATCATCGATTCGAGCGAATCGATTCCGGGCGGGGAACTGGCCTCGATTCGCAACTATCTGAACGAGAATTTTTCCGGCTGGACGCTGAACGCGATACGCGCGGAACTGGCCCGGCGCCTGGAAACCGAGTCGGCCGCCTACGATTTCGTTCTGGGCCGATTGATGCACCTTCACATGCGCGGGCTTTTGGACATTGCGCTGGATCCGGACGTGCATCTGGGTGGAACGTCCAACCTGGTGGGTATCGACCTGCACATTACCCGCGAGGCGATGCGGGAGCTGTTCCGGACGCTGGAAGAAAAGAAACGCCTGCTGGACATCCTGGAGCGCTTTGTTGCGCAGGATTCCGAGCAGCCGGACATTCAAGTGGGGCTGGAAGAGATTCACCCCGCCTTGGCCGGGCTGGCCCTAGTGGGTGGCGCGGTCCACCTGCCGAACGGAATGTCGACCAAAGTCGCGGTTCTCGGGCCGATGCGCATGGACTATTCCCGAGCCCTTTCCGCCGTTGCGCATATGCAGCAGGCGATGCGCTCCGTACCTGCCTAGCAGCACCCAAAATCAATTACCGAGCCTGGAGTTGTTACCCTGAAATTTAGGATGTCCGAGAGAAAAAATATGGGCCCTGCCGCCCCTGAACAGCCAATCGATCCCATCGCGACCCCGGAACTGGGCGCCGATGCAGCCGCCGACCTGGTTGCCTTGACTGCCGAGCGTGACCGCCTTGCGCAGGAGAAAGCCGACGTCCACGAGCAGCTTCTCCGCCGTACGGCCGAGTTTGAGAATTACCGCCGCCGGTCCGACCGGGAACGGATCGAGCATATCGAATTCGCGGCGATGGAGACGGTGAAGTCACTGCTTCCTTTGCTGGACGATTTCGAGCGCGCGCTGAAGGTGGAAACCTCCGACAAAGACTACCGGAAGGGCGTTGAACTGATTTACAACCGGCTGTTCGACACCTTGAAAAAAGGGGGTTTGGAGCCGATCGAAACACAGGGTAAGTTTTTCGATCCCAATCTTCATCACGCGATTGAAATGGATTCTTCCACCGATAAGGAAGATCAGACGATCCTTGACGAATTTCAGCGAGGATACAACTTCCGGGGCCGTCTGCTGCGGCCCGCACTGGTAAAAGTGGCTGTCAAAGCTTAAGCAGTGCCCCATGATCAAACTCGACTATTACGAAGTTCTTGAAATTACCCGCGATGCCGATGAGCAGACGCTGAAGAGCGCGTATCGTAAGAAAGCGATGCAGTTCCATCCGGACCGCAACCCCGGAAGCGTCGAAGCGGAGGAGAAATTCAAGCTTGCCGCGGAAGCTTATGGAATTTTGAGCGATCCGGAAAAACGCCGCCTGTACGACCGTTTCGGGCACGAGGGGCTGCAGAGCGCCGGCAATGGCGCGTCCTACGATTCGTCCGCGTTTACGGATTTCCAGGATGTCTTCGGCGATATTTTCGAGAACTTTTTCGGTAGCGGCGGGGGACGCTCCCGCAACCGGGTGCGCCGGGGAGAGGATCTGCGGTTCGACCTGGAGATCAGCTTCGAAGACTCGATGCACGGCAAGCAGGTGGACATTGCGGTTCCACACATGGATCCGTGTTCGGTTTGCGACGGGACAGGAGCGCAGAAAGAAGACGGGCTGACGACGTGTTCCACCTGCCGCGGAGCGGGCCAGGTGCTCTACAGTCAGGGTTTCGTTCAACTGCGCCAGACCTGCCAGACCTGCGGCGGCAGGGGCAAGCTGATTCGCCGGGCGTGTCCGGAGTGCCGGGGGAAGGGCGCGGTTCGCAAGGACCGGAAGCTGAAGGTGAACATTCCCGCCGGAGTGGATACGGGAACGCAGATGCGTCTGAGCGGCGAAGGGCAGGCGTCCCAGAACGGCGGACCGGCGGGCGATCTTTATGTCGTTATCCGCGTGCGGGAGCATCCGCTGTTCGAGCGTCAGGAAAACGACCTGCTGTGTGCCATTCCCGTAACAGTCGCGCAGGCGGCGTTGGGGTGCGAAATCGAGCTGAACACCTTCGACGGGGTGGAAACAATCAAGATTCCGGAAGGGACGCAGCCGGGTTCGCGATTCCGGATTCGCGGCCGCGGGGTTCCGCGGGTGAACGCCAGCGGGCGGGGCGACCTGATTGTTCGCATTGAAGTGCGGATTCCGGAGAAGCTGAACAAGGAACAGCGCAAGCTGTTCGAGCAGCTGCGAATTTCGCTTCCGGAAGATAACCAGATGCGCGAAAAGGGGCTGTTCGAAAAAGTCCGCGACTACTTTATGTGAACGAGGCCGCTGCCGTTCACGTTTTGCCTGCCATTGCTTCCGCCGTTCAGGTTTCCGCTGCGCAGACGGGCCGCCAAGGCTCCGATGCGAGCGGAAGCGTGAAAAATACTCCCCACTGTCACCATTCCCAGTTTCCGCCGGCCTACGGCCGCCAGTCCCATTGAAGCAATGCAGCCGCATTGCGAGCAGTCGGGGTTGCCGCCGAACTGACAGGGGTTAACCACCGTCTGAAGGTCCGCGGAAATGGTTTTGGTGGTCTTGGCGAAGATGCATTCCCCGGGCGATGCCGGCGGAGTTTCGAATTCGGCGATCAGCCGTTCCGCCATGTCGAGCTTGGGATACCGCGCGCGCAATTCCCGCAGATCGCGCACGGCCTGGCTGCGCTGTTGCGGCGTGAGGATCTCGTCCAACCGGTCGCCGATCTGCGGAGTGAAGATGCTGAACCAGACGCGTTGGATTTCCGGGCGGGGGGCCCAAAATTCCATGAACTCGGCGAGGTAGCCGGGCCGCTGCATCATCTGCGCGGTGATGGTGCAGTGAACGGTGACGCGGCCGCCTTCGATATTTTTGAGAATGCGCTCATAGGTGGCCGGTTTGCGGCGAACATCGTGCTCCGGCTGCAGGCCGTCGATGGAGACGACAGCGTCAAAAGCGCTCCAGGCGGCCCATTCGACGGGAATGCGCCGGAAGGCGCTGGTGACGATCTGGACATGGATGCCGCGTTGGCGTAGCTGCGGCAGGATCTCGTCCAGCTCCCGGTAGCGTACCAGGGGATCGCCACCGACGATCGACAGGTGAAGCGGCTTCAGGCGATCGACCAGCTCCAGGACGCCTTCGACCAGCGCGGGGCCTTTCCGGTCCGCCAGCTCGCGCAGCGTGACTTCGCCCCCGAGATGACCCTGATCGTAGGCGTAGCAGCCGGGACAGCGAAGCGGGCATTCACGCGTAATTTCGATCGAAAGGGTGGGGCAGTCACCGGCTAATATACGCCCCCAGGCGCGGAGGATGTCGGAGACTCTCAAGCTTCTATTATCAACCGTTCACCAGCGGCGTTGCCCGGCTTTCTCTAATTCACCCGAAAATCCCAGACGCGAATGTTTACTTTTCCTTCGAGAAAAGTAACGACAGCGTACTCGCCCGGTTCTAAATTTTTGCTGGGCCAGATCTTAAAAAGGCCTTCGGCGAACTGGCGGCGAAAAATCTCGACGCTGTCCCGCTCTTCGACCATTTCTTTTACGACCGGAACAACGGACACCTTTTCCACGAGGCGCGCCCCCTTTTTGGCGCTGAGACGGATAATCCCGAAGGATTCTTCGGTGGCAAGGCGCAAATAGAATTCCGGACGGCGCTGCGGCACCAAATTCGCCGAGCTTTCGCCATTTATTTCCACGGTAACTTTCCCGCTAATGAGGGGGACGGGCGTGATCGCTTTCAGGACGCTGCGCTTCTTGTCGGTGACAAGGGTGACTTCGGCGACGGGAAACTCACGCAGCCTGCCATCCTCGGAAAGATAGACCCCCGGTTCGGCGGGGACGCTGCGAATTTCCTTTGCCAGCTCGCGTTCGGCCTGGTCTTCTTCCGCCTGGGCTTCCGCATCGCGGACCCGCTTGTCGCCGGCGGCCTTGCGTTCGGTCTCGGTGCGCTTGAGATCGACGAGGGAGAGGGGAATCTGCTCCCAGTCGGACCGTTCGACCGAATAGTAGGCAACGCGGTCTTCTAGGATTTTGTACTCATTGACGACGTGGTGTCCTCCATCCGTCAAGTAAAGGCGGAAGTTGGCTGCGAGCATCAGCGACAGGAGCACGCTCACCATATCTCCAGTGTAATTCTGGAATAGTGAACTATCGCACTTTAGGCCGCACGGGCCTGCGCGTCAGCGAGATCGGCTTCGGAGCCTGGGGAATCGGCGGCCGCCAGTGGATGGGAGGAAACGACGACGAATCGCTTGCGGCCCTTCGCCGAGCCATCGAACTGGGCGTGAACTTTATCGACACCGCCCTGGCTTACAACGAGGGACACAGCGAACGGCTGATCGGCGGGATATTGAAGGAGACGGGCGCCGCGGTATATGTCGCGACCAAAGTGCCGCCCATGAATCGGGTTTGGCCGGCTTCTCCGGGGGTGAGCATTGAGGACGTTTTTCCTTACGAGTATGTGATTCGTTCCACGGAGACGAGTTTGCAGAATCTGGGCGTGGAATGCCTGGACCTGCAGCAGTTGCATGTCTGGAACCCGAACTGGCTTTCCAGCGACACCTGGAGGCGTGCCTTCGAGGAACTAAAGAAGCAGGGAAAAGCCCGGTCTGTGGGAGTTTCCATCAACGATCACCAGCCGGATTCGGCGGTGGACCTGATCCGGACCGGTTTGATCGACACGGTGCAGGTGATTTACAACATTTTCGACCAGACTCCGGAAACGAAATTATTTCCGCTCTGTCTTGAAAGAAATATCGGAGTTCTTGCGCGTGTTCCCTTAGACGAAGGTGCGCTTACCGGTGCAATTACGGAAAATACTGAGTTCGAAGACTCGGAATTTCGCGCGATGTACTTCCGGGGCGATCGAAAAAAGCAAGTGGTGGAGCGCGTTGCGGCGCTCGAAAGAGATCTCGCCGGAGTTCCCGGTACGCTGGCGGACAAGGCATTGCGCTTCTGTCTGTCTCATCCCGCCGTTTCCAGCGTTATTCCCGGTATGCGAAAAGTTCGAAACGTGGAGCGAAATGCGCGCGTCCCGGACGCTGGGGGATTAGCTGTTGAAACTCTTGGAGTGATGAGAAAGCATGCTTGGGATAAAAACTTTTATAGCTAGTCTTTTAGTTACCGGCGCGGTTTTCGCACAAGACGATTACTGGCCTCTCGACCAGGGCAATACGTGGATTTACCAGGCGGCGTCGCGGGGATACATAACCCTCTCGGTCGAACGCCAGCAGGAAATTAACGGCGTAACTTACTCGCTTTTGAAGGGACTTCCGACAGGGGATGTATGGCTGCGCCCGGACGGGCACGGCAAGATCTATGCGCTGGATCCGGCGATGCAGCAGCCGGAGAAGCTCTGGTACGACTTTGCGCTGCCGAAGGGCGAAGGCTATCAGACCGCAATACCGGGTACGGGTTCGCGCGCGGTGATTCACAACCGCCAGGCGGAGTATCACGGCAGGACCGGATCGTTCCGGAACGCGCTGGAGATTCAGTATCCGCAAGCGGCGCAGCCGGGAATTGGCGGCGAAACCTTTCTTCCTTCGGTGGGACTGGCATACCGGAGCGAATTGGCCGGGATCGCCGAGTCGCATTGGGACCTGGTGTATGCGTCGATTCGCGGCACGTCCGCGCTGACGCAGCCGGAGAGCGCATTCACCGTTGGGGTGGACGATCAGTCGCAATCGGTCCGGCTGACGCTGCGGCATACGGGCCGCAATCCGCTGGTATTGGAGTTTTCCTCGGGGCAGAAGTACGACATTATCGTGACGAACGAGCAAGGGGAGCGGGTGTACGTGTGGTCCGCCGATAAGCTGTTTCCTCAGATGATGAGTACGCTCCCCGTGACGGGTGAGAAAACGTGGCTGGAGCCAATTCCGCTGAAGACTCCGGGGAGATATGTGGTGGAAGCGTATCTGACGACGGTGGGGGCTCAAGCGTTTCGCGCATGGGTGCCCTTTGTGGTTCCGGAAGTTACTACGCAGAAGTAAGTTCGTGCCTGGAGGCGGCCCGGCCGGCCGCCTTCGGGATTGGCTTCTCTAACTGCTGCCGGATCAGACGGCGATCAAATCCAATCCCGGGTCTAATCGCTTCAGATCGCCGGGATCCGTGGTAACGACTGCCTGGCCAGCCCGCCGGGCGCAAACGGCAACATGGGCGTCCACGATGTCGGTAGTCCGCGTTCGGGCCAAAAGCATTCCAACCAGGGTCGCATCCGGTCCGTTTAGAGGAACCAGAGTGGTATGGACCTGCCGGACCAGCCGGGTGAGCCGCACCTGTCTTGCGGGGTTGCGCATCGCCTGAGCGAGCGCAGTGGCGGGCACCGTTATTTGGAGTCCACGCTCCACGGCGCGCGCAACCAAGACAAGCACCCGGCGATTGCCGCGGTCCAACGCGATCAAGCCGCCGGCATCGAGAGTAATGCCGGTCACGCCGCTGGTCTTTTGCCGGAGTGAACCTTTCGCCGGGGAGGAGAGAGAATGGCGTCGGCCCACGCTCGTTCCGCCGAGGTTAACGGTCCACCCGTCTGGTGGAGCGTATCCTCCAGCATCTCCTTCCAGCCGGCTGCATCATGCAGCGCAACGGCCACGGCGTGTTTGACGAAAGCGGAGATGTTGGCAGCCTTTCCGGATGCGACCAGGGCGCGAACTTCCTCCAACTGCTTGTCCTCCAAGGTGACGGTCACCTTAGTTGTTGCCATACCATTTACCATACCATCCTGCCAACAGTCGTGAAAGATTTAGAGGATCGGTTCGTCGGCCGAGGGGCCGTAGAGGCCGGGAACGGGAATGTTCAGCAAACGCAGGTAGACTCCCAACTGCGCCCGGTGGTGGACCATGTGGTTTAAGAACATTGTCCGGAACAGAGCCATTCGCGAATCATCAATGAAGATCTTGTCTCCCATGCGGAGCTTCCAGTGCTTCTTCAGGTCGTCGCCGGAGGCGGCGGCGAGGTGGGCTCGCGCTTCTTTTGCGGTGCGATCGAGTTCAGAGACCAGGTGCGCCGTGGACTCGAAGACAAAGTCCGGAAATTTGTCTTTCGCCATGTCCAGCTCCAGTGTCGTCAGAATCCGCGAGCAGAACATCGGAAGCCGGGCCGTATGGAGCGCCAATCGCCCGATGGGCATGGATTTCTCATGCGGCTTCCACTGAGGATCGTTCTCGGGGATTCTCTCCAGCGTGCGCCGCGTGTTGGAAATTTCCGCGTCGAAATCTAAGAGAAGAACTTCAGCAATCGTCATAGATCAAACGGCCGTGGGAACGGGCTCCTCCGCGACAAGCGGCCGTTTGTAGCCGCATTCCTTATTCGGGCATTGCGCAAAGCTTCCGGACTTCAGGTGCTTCTCGATCAAGTATGGGCTGCTGCAATCCGGGCACTTCTCCGGAATCGGCTTGCCCCAGGCGACGAAATCGCACTTGGGATATTGGTTGCAGCCGTAGAAGGTCCGTCCCTGGCGGGAGCGGCGCTCGATGATTTCGCCATCCGTGCACTTGGGACACTTTACGCCAGTAGTCTTTTGCTTGACGTACTTGCACGTGGGGTAGTTTGAGCATGCAACAAACTCGCCGAAACGGCCGTATTTCTGCACCAGCTTGCTGCCGCATTGCGGGCAGGGCTCGTCGAGCGGAACGTCGGCCTTCTTGGTTTGTCCAATCGGCTTGGTGGTCTTGCAATCGGGATAGCCGGTGCAGGCGTAGAAGGTGCCGAAGCGGCCCTTCTTCAAGGCCATGGGCCGGCCGCAGTTTTCGCAGTATTCTTCTTCTTCCCCTTCGGGGAGCTCGACTTCGATTTCACGAGTGTTGGTGCACTCGGGATAACCGGAGCAGCCGAGGAACATGCCGTTCTTCCCGATACGGCGCAGCATGACTTTGCCGCACTTTTCGCACTTTTCATCGGTGGGAACGCCGGCTTTCAGCGACGCGGCTTCTTCGGATGCTTTCTCCAGGTCTCGGAGAAGGCGTTCGTAGAATTCCGCCATCTCGACCCGCCAGTCGAGCTTGCCCTCTTCGACCTCATCGAGTTCCTGTTCCAGCCGGGCGGTGTACTTCACATCGAACAGGTCTGCAAAATTCGCGACCAACATATCGGTGACGACTTCGCCGATGCTGGTGGGATAGAACTTGCCGCCTTCCTTCCGGACATACTCGCGGTCCTGGATGGTGCTGAGGATGGAGGCGTACGTCGACGGGCGGCCGACACCGTCGGCTTCGAGCTGCTTGACGAGCGTCGCTTCGGTGTAGCGGGGCGGGGGCTCGGTGAAGTGCTGCTCCGGCACCAGTGCCTTGAGCTTGAGCTTTTCGCCCTGCTCGACTTTCGGCAGGCGATTCTTCAGCTCCTCGTCATCTTCGTCCTTCTGATCCTTGCCTTCTTCGTAGACTGCCAGGAAGCCGTCGAATTTGGGGACGCTGCCGGTGGCCCGGAAGAGATAAGCGGTTCCGTCTTTTCCCTTGGTCTGGATGTCGATGGTGGTTTGATCGAACACCGCCGGCGCCATCTGCGACGCGACAAAGCGCATCCAGATCAACCGGTAGAGTTTCAGCTCGTCTTCCTGGAGGTACTTCTCGACAGACTCCGGCGTAAGCATCGCGGAGGTGGGCCGGATGGCTTCGTGAGCGTCCTGCGCGTCTTTCTTGGTCTTATAGACGTTGGGCGATTGCGGCAGATATTCCTTGCCGTATCGCTGACCGATCAGCTCGCGAACTTCGCTGAGGGCGTCGGCCGAGACACGCGTGGAATCCGTACGCATGTAGGTGATCAAGCCGACGGAGCCTTCTTTTCCCAGCTCCACACCTTCGTAGAGGCGTTGGGCGAGACCCATGGTGCGCTTCACCGAGTAGCGGAGTTTTCGCGACGCTTCCTGTTGGAGTGTCGAGGTAATGAAAGGCGGTACGGCGTTGCGGCGCTTCTCGCGGTTCGTTACCGACTGAACGACATACTCGGCATCTTCCAGGTTGGAAACGATGCCGTATGCCGCGTCCTGGGTGTTGATGGTTTTCTCGACGCTCGTGCCATTGAGCTTGGCCAGGTGAGCGCGGAGGAGCGGCGGTTTTTTGCCGTTGAGCTCGGCATCGATGCTCCAATATTCCAGGGAGACGAATGCCCGGATCTCGCGCTCCCGCTCGACGACCAGCCGAAGGGCAACGGTTTGGACACGGCCGGCCGAGAGACCGCGGCGGATCTTATCCCATAGGAGGGGCGAAACCTTATAGCCGACCAGGCGATCCAAAACCCGGCGAGCTTGCTGGGCCTCGACCAAGTTGATGTTTACGGCTTGCGGCGTCTCGAACGCCTTTCCGATGGCCTTCGGCGTGATCTCGTTGAACATCACGCGATAGATCGGAGCGATATTGCCGTTCTTGCCCTTTGCCTTCAAGGAGGGCTGCAACTCTTCCTGCAGGTGGTAGCAGATCGCTTCGCCTTCGCGGTCCGGGTCAGCGGCCAGGTAGATCTGGTCTACCTTCCTGGCTTCCGCCTTCAGCTCGTCGATCAGCTTCTTCTTGCCCTCGATGACCACGTACTTGGGGCGGAAATCGTTATCGACATCGACTGCCAGATCCTTCTTAGGAAGGTCCTTAATATGACCGAGCGAAGCCTTTACGACGAAATCCTTACCAAGGTATTTACCGATGGTTTTCGCCTTCGCCGGTGATTCCACGATGACGAGAGATTTAGGCATATAAAGAGGATTAGTCCGTCCAGACTTTGATGAAGTTCTTCCCCGGAAGTTGCCGGACCAGGCCGAGGAGCTCAAGTTCAAACAGGGCGGCGATCAGTTCCGACGCCGAGTTGCCTTCCAGCACTTCCATTAGATGATCCAGATTCGCAGGTTTGTCAAATGTCAAAGTACGCAAAAGACCGCTTTTCGCCGGTGCCATCGGATCGTCGGCTGAAAAAACTCCTTTGTTTTCTTTCTCTTGTTGCGGATCCTCAATTCTTTCCAATTCCAGAAGCCGCTGCCGGTGGCGCTGGGCCAGCCGCGCCCGGTCCGGTTCCGGAAGCTCAGTCAGGACGTCGTTGGCATCTTGAACGAGTTTTGCTCCTTGTTTTATCAAGAGGTTAGGAGCCCAGCTGAGCTTGGAAGTGATATTTCCGGGAACGGCGAAGACTTCGCGGTTCTGATCGACGGCCAGTTTGGCGGTGATGGTCGAGCCGGAATATTGGGCTCCTTCGACAACGACGACGCCGGCGGACAATCCGCTGACGATGCGATTGCGGACCGGAAAGTTCTGGGGGAGGCCGGGCGCTCCCATGGGGAACTCGCTGAGGAGGAGCCCTTCGGCGGCGATGCGCTCTGCAAGTTTCCTGTTTTCAGCCGGATAGATGACATCGACGCCGCAGCCGAAGACGGCGATGGTGTTTCCTTTATTATCGAGGACCGCTGTGTGGGCTTTCGTATCGATACCGCGGGCCATTCCGCTGACGATGGTGACGCCGGCGGCGGCGAGGTCTGTCGCCAGGCGCTCAGCCGCAGCCATCCCATAGGCGGAGGGGCGGCGGGTGCCGACAATGGCCACATTGACATCGTTGAGCAGCTCCAGCTTGCCGCGGGTGAAGAGTACCAATGGCGGATCGTAGATTTCGCGAAGGCGGGCAGGGTAGTGCTCGCTGGTGAAGGCGACCAGCCGGGCTCCGGCGGTGAGCATCTTTTGCTGCTGGATGGTGGCATCTTCGAAGATACAGCCGCTGGCGACGCTTTGGGCGGTGGAACTGGTTAAGCCGATGGATTCCAGCTCACTTCGGGAGGCCCTGAAAATGGACGATGGGCTGCCGAACTCCTCAATGAGGCGATGGGCTTTCCGGACACCGAGGCCGGGAGCGAGGTGCAGCGCGAGCCAATACAGCTCTTCTTCGCGGGTGAGCGTGGAGCCGGGGACAGAAGACGTCATCTTTAGTTTGTAGGGAAGGCGCTCGCCTTCTCTGTTTTGTGCGGCGGAGGCGCTCGCCTTCTCAAGAGTTTGCAGTAGGCTGGAAGGCGAATGGCTACTCAACAAGATGCGGAGTTGATTTTACGGCTTTACGATTTGCGCCGGGAAGAAAAGATGCGGACGGCGCGCGATTGGTTCGTGCGGAGCGCTCGACCGGGAACACTGGACGAGCTGCGGGCGCTTTGCCCCCCCGGAAGCCAGGAGAACGCGTATTTCCGGCAAGTTACGACGTTTTGGGACATGGCGGCCAGCTTCGTGACCTCGGGCTTGTTGGATCCGGAGCTTTTCTTTCAATCGAACCGGGAGCTTCTGTTGGTGTGGACCCGGGTGCAGGGGATCGCGGCGGCCTACCGGGACGCGATGAAGGATCCGACGGCGTTCCGGAATCTCGAAATCGTGGCGGGGCAGTTCATTTCCTGGATGGAGCGCCAGCATCCGGAGATGTATACGGCCTTTGTCGAGCGAATCCGGTAAAAGGGTATGCGGAGGGACGGGGAGTTTTTCGGCGACCAGGAGATGGAGTTGATCTTTATCGCCAAGACGCTAAGGGAAGCTTTGCGGGCGGAGGATGTTCTGACGGGGGCGGGGATCGACTATGCGGTGGAGCCGGACCGTTATTTGGGCGGCGTACTGTTTAAGCGGGAGCTGACGGGAGCGTTCTTCTATGTGGTTCCGGAGGGGGCGGAGGCGGCGAAAGGGGTATTGCGGGGGGCAAAATTCAAGGTAGCGGAATTGGGTTAAGGTATATTTCCAGTGTTTTCAAGAGAATACAAAAATGTAACGGATTTCCTACGAAAAGGCTTGCGTACCCTGGGGACCCTTGCTATTCTGACAAAGCGGCACAAGGAGCCAGCGAAACCGCCGGGCGCATAAGAAGTTGGTGGAAAGCGCAAGCGGTTGTCGGAATCGGGTTGATTCTGATAAGACTGGGCCAAAGCCGTAGATTGAACGGCGGTTTTATTCCTGCAGTTCTTTCATTCTCGAGTTTAATCCGAGACGTTTGATTGAGATGTAATCCAATCGCGTCGCGGGCCAAGTTTCGAGGCCTCCAGTAGATAGTGAGATAGCATCTTATTGTCTGTTGGGCAGATCATTGACAATCTGGTTGGATGCCAAGCAAATATTTGAGTCAAGTCTCGAGTTAAAAGCTGGAGCGACTTGTTCTGGAAATGCTGAGCAGTTTTCGGCAAATTCAGGGCAATTTTTAAAACTAAAGGTTCAAACGAGAGTTTGATCCCGGCTCAGAATCAACGCTGGCGGCGCGCTTAACACA
>CAZETQ010000084.1:0-11448 GCA_964515165.1 uncultured Solibacteraceae bacterium
CTAGGCGAGCCGCTCTTACTCCCTGACCGCCTTTTCCAGAGCCTCGGCAAACGGGCTGGACGGAGGCTCCGCCGCTGCCGGACGCGGCTCTTCCAGGAACTTCTGCTTCTTCAGAAGTGCGCGTTCCAGCGAACTGACGTAACCCGTCCACTCTCCGTCTACTCGCGAACACCCCTCCACCACGGTCTTCAACGTGTTCATCTTGGCGTCTAGATTGTCCAGCTGGTGCAGCAGCATCGCTTCGGGAAACAGTGGAACTCGCGGCGAACCGAACTCCAGTGAGCCGTGATGGCTGAGGATCATATGTTCCAGCAGCAACCGCAGCTTTGGGGGAAACCCGGGAACGGCGCGAATCTTTTCGCCCAGCATCCGTATGGCGATCTGGATGTGGCCCAGAAGCTGGCCTTCGGTCGAGTATCCGAATGTGCGTTCGTAGCTCAACTCCCGGATCTTTCCGATGTCATGCAGAATCACGCCGGTCAGCAGAAGGTCCAGATCGATGTCTTCGTAATGCGCGGCGGTGGCCCGCGCCAGCTTGCACATCGACAGGACATGCTCAATCAGGCCGCCAATGTAGGCGTGATGAACAGTCTTCGCCGCGGGAGCCGTACGGAAAGCTTTGGCGATATCGCCGTCTGCAAAAAATGCGGCAAGCAGCGCCTTCAGGTAGGGGTTCGACAGCGAGGCGACAATGCCGTGCAGCTCCGCGAACATCTCCTGCGAATCGCGCTTGGACGACGGCAGAAAATCCGCAATCTCGATTTCGCGGTCGGGGATGCGCTGCAGCCGGTGAACCGTGAACTGCGGCTTGTTCTGGAAAATCTGAACCTGCCCGCGGACGCGGACGAAATCGTCGCGGTCGAACGCATCGGCGACGGCCGCCGCGTTGTCCCACATCTTGGCTTCCAGATCGCCGGTTTTGTCCGACAGCGTCAGGATGAGATAAGGTTCGCCGGAACGCTTCTGGCGGACTTCTTTATATTCGACGAGGAACACCGCCGACACGTCGGTATTCGGCGTGAGCTCGTTAACGTAGGGTGATTTCACTCGGGATTACTGCTTTTCTTTTACGGTCGGCGACGAGGAAGTGCCCTTGGCGCTCTCTTCCTCGGCCACGGAGGTCGAGGTGCCGGGTACCGGAATGCCTAGAAAACGCTTCTTGCGTTTCTGATTGGCCAGCTCTTCCTTGGAGACAGTCTCCGGACGCAGCTGCGCCGGATCGGTCCACTTGGTGTCCTTGTCCGGAGCCGCCCCCGAATCCGTATAGCCCTCACGGATTTCGAGGAAGGCTTCCTGGCGAAGCTGTGTCAGATACGTGCGCACGGCGGGATTCATCCGCGGACCGAACAGCCTCTCCATAATTTCGTTCTCGACTTCTTCCTGCGTGGCCTGCCCGGCCTTGTGGACTTCTTCGACCTTCAGGATCAGGAAGCCGTTCGGACGCCGGATGGCGGGATCGGTGACAAAGCTCCGGCCGCCGGCAAACACGGCGTCTTCGATCGACTTGTCCAGCTCGCCCCGCTTGAAGCCTCCCAGGTCGCCGAAGTTCTTGGCGGATTCGGCATCGGAATTGTCCCGCGCCATCTCGCCGAACCTCTCGCCCTTTTTGGCCCGGGCGACCAGATCTTTCGCTTTCTTCTCTACCGCCGCGTCGTTGTTTCCGTCGGTCTTCAAGAAAATTTCCCGGAGGAATACCCGCTCCTCCCGGACGAATTCCGCCTTATGCTCCTCGTAGTACTTGGCCTTGTCGGTGGTGGAGATATTGATCTTCGATTGCACTTCCTGCCCGATGACACGCTGCGTGAGCATCATGTTGCGAGCTTCATTGCGCCAATCCTCGTAAGGTTGGCCGGTGTTCTCCCGCACCACTTGCTGAAACTTATCCTGGTCGGCAATTCCCAGAGACTTCATCAGGTCGGCCTGGTATTTCGAGAACTGGCTGTCGACATTGATGCTCATCTCCTTGCCCTTCTGCACAAGCAGCAGCTGGTCGATGCGATCCCGCAAAACGTCCTTCTCCCGCTCCTGCAGCTGTTGCGTGATTTGCGGCCCTTTCGCGCCGGAACGGGCAATCTCCGACGCCATCGTCTTCCGCGACTGATCCAACTCCGATCGTGTGATGATGTCGCCGTTGACCTTGGCGACAATCTCCTCCACCACCGAAACGTCCGCGGCGGAAACTGCCAGAACAAAAGTGATCGCTAGTGCAAAAACTGCCCGCATGCTAGTAGTTTATCAATGATGTCTGTTCTGTTGATCCTTGCGGCATTGCCGCTTCTGGCCGCGGAAGCCCAACACCATCCCGGTTCGCAGGGTGCAAAGCCGCACAACCACTCCGCCGCGCGGACAGGCGAAGCGCAGCCCCAGTTGGCCGCGCGCGGTTCGGAAGCGGTCCTGGCCTATGGCGAAGCGGGCCAGATCGCCGTTCGTGTTTCCACCGATGGGGGAAAGACGTTCGGACCGGTTTCGAAAATCGTTCCTCCGGCCAAACCGATGGTGGGACGTCACCGTGGCCCGCGAGCGGTGATTTTCGGCGGGACCATCGTGATTTCCGCTATTGCCGGCGGCGACCTCTGGGCCTGGAGATCCACCGACGGCGGCAAGACCTGGCTTTCTCCCTCCCGCGTCAACGATGTCGAACAAGCCGCCAAGGAAGGGCTGCACGCGATGGCCGCCGGCCCGGACTTCCTCGCCGCCACCTGGCTGGATCTGCGGACGGGAAAAATGACCCTCTCTTCGTCCGTCTCCCGAGACGGCGGAAAGTCCTGGATGCCGAACCGGACCGTCTACACCTCACCGGACGGCGCGATCTGTACCTGCTGCCATCCGTCGATGGTCGCCGACTCGGCGGGAGTCCTCACCGTCATGTTCCGGAACAACCTGGGCGGCAACCGCGACATGTATTGGCTGCAATCCCGGGATCGCGGGCAAAGTTGGTCGAAGGCGGAACAGTTCGGTAAGGAACACTGGACCCTCAACGCGTGTCCCATGGATGGGGGAGCCCTGATGCTGACAGCAGACGACCGCCCGCTGAGCGTCTGGCGCCGGGGATCGGAGATCTTCCAGGCGGAATCCGGAAAACCGGAACAGCGTCTGGGTCCCGGCAAAGACGCCGCCATGGCCGGGAACCTGGTGCTGTGGACCACCCCCGAAGGCGTGGTCAGCCGAAAAGGCCTCGTCGGCGCCGGCGGTGCCTACCCCGCCACCGTCAGTGTTCCCGGTGGCGTGCTGGCCGCCTGGGAAACGAATGGCAAGATCGTCACCAAGGTGATTGGCGAATGACGCGCCGCCAGTTCGCTCTCGGAACGCTCGCCGGAGCCGCGGCGATCGCCCAGCCAAAGCTGCCGAATCTCGTGGTCGTGCTCTGCGACGACTTGGGCTACGGCGACGTCGGCTGTAACAACCCGGAGTCGCCCATTGCCACGCCGCGCATCGATCGCCTGGCGTCGCAGGGTATGCGGTTCACTGACGCCCACTCGCCGTCCGCCGTCTGCACCCCCACCCGGTACGGACTCCTCACCGGCCGCTACTGCTGGAGGTCGAAGCTCAAGAGCGGAGTTCTCAACGGCTACTCCCCCGCGCTGATCGAGCCGGGCAGGGAAACCATCGCCTCCCTGCTGAAGAAAAAGGGCTATCGAACCGGCGGCTTCGGGAAGTGGCACCTGGGCTTGGGAACCGAGCCGAAGCTGGACTATGCCAGCGAATTCCGTCCCAGCCCCAACGACTACGGCTTTGACGAATACTTCGGCATTCCCGCCTCGCTCGATATGCCGCCCTATGTCTACATCCAGAATCGCCGCGCGGTGGAACAGCCCACTTCGACCATCGGCGACAACGGAGAAGTGAAGCGCGGTCCCTTCTGGCGCGGCGGCCCCATCGCTCCCGGTTTCCGGATGGAAGACGTCCTGCCGAAGATCACCGAAAATGCCTGCCGCTTTATCGCCGCCTCCGCCGGCAAGCCATTCTTTACCTACGTTCCGCTGAACGCTCCGCACACTCCCTGGGTGCCGTCGGCCGGATTCCAGGGACGGTCGAAGGCCAACCTCTATGGCGATTTCGTGCAGCAGGTGGACGCCTCCATCGGACAGATTCTCGATCAACTCGACAAGTCTAAGGTGGCGTCGAATACTCTGGTGATCGTCACCAGCGACAACGGAGCTCCCTGGGAGAAGCGGGATTCCGACGAGGCGGCGGGCCATTGGGCCGACCGTCCCTGGCGAGGGCAAAAGGCGGACATCCAGGAAGGCGGACACCGCATTCCGTTCCTGGCCCGCTGGCCGGGCGTCGTCAAGCCGGGTTCCACCTCATCCCAGACGATTTGCCTCACCGACATCTTTGCCACCGCGGCCGACGTGACGAACGCCACGATGACCGATTCGATGGGGGAAGACAGCGACTCGCTGGCCGGCATTCTCAGAGGTACGACCACCGGATCAGTTCGGGAGGCGGTTGTCCACCACTCCGCCCAGGGTCTCTTCTCCATCCGGCAAGGAAAATGGAAATTAATCTTGGGGCGGGGGTCGGGGGGATTCACCCCACCAGCCAGGATCGAGCCGCGGAAAAACGAACCCATTGGCGAGCTGTACGACCTCGAATCCGATCCGCATGAGGATCGTAACTTATACACAGATCAACCGGATATCGTTACGCGGTTGGGCGATCTCTTATCCCGCTATCAACGACAGGGATATAGCCGGCGGATGCAGGGTTAGCAGGTTCCTTTTCATGCCAATCTCAGTGGATTAACCCCTCATTTCCTGGATAACTCGGTTTGCAATTGGACTGATACAATTGCATCACGAGGTTAGTCATATGAAGAAAATTGCAGTACTAGCCGTAGTCTGTCTGGCTACCGCCTGGACGGCGTCTGCCCAGACCATTACCGGTGCATTTACAGGCACCTTAACCGATTCCTCCGGGGCGGTTCTTCCGAACGTAAGGGTCACCGCAACCAACACCGCAACGAATGTCACTTTCGACGGCGTTACCAACTCCTCGGGCCTGTATAACCTTCTCTTCCTGCCGGTCGGCGAATATAATCTCAGTGCCGAGCTGACGGGATTCAAGAAGGCGCAGCTTGGCCCCTTCCGTCTGGAAGTGAACCAGATTGCCCGCGTCGACGTAAAGATGGAAGTCGGCGATGCGAGTCAATCGGTGAATGTGGACGCGGCCGCGCCGGTCCTCCAGACCGAGTCTACCCAGACCGGCAACAGTCTCGGAACTTCCCAATTAACGTCGCTTCCGCTCAATGGACGGAACTTTGCGGCACTCACGATCATGATTCCGGGAGCCATCACCACCGATCCGAAGGCGATGAACACTTCGGCTCGCGTGCAGGGCAGCGGCAGCCGTCCTTTCGTGAACGGCAACCGCGAGCAGACGAACAACTTCCTGCTGGACGGTGTGGACGTCAACGACTCGATCGACAACCGCATCGCTTATCAGCCGAACGTCGACGCTTTGGAAGAAGTGAAGGTCGTCACCGGCAACGCGGCGGCCGACTACGGCAACGCCGGTGGAGCGGTCGTGGTCATGTCCATGAAGAGCGGAACCAACGAGCTGCACGGCAACGTATTCGAGTTTTTCCGCAATAACGTTCTGGATGCGAACGGCTATTTCCGGAATCGCAACGCGTCTACGGGCCGCCGGCTCGGCTTCAAGCGCAACATCTTCGGTGGTACGCTCGGCGGCCCCGTGGTGAAAAACAAGGTATTCTTCTTCGTCGACTACGAAGGAACGATCCAGCGCGAGGGCGGTCCCGCCAGCAGCGCCGTGGCTCCCGCGGCGTGGCGTACCGGCGACCTCAGCAGCATTCCCACCACCGTGCGGGATCCTCTGACCGGCAATCCCTTCCCCGGCAATCGGATTCCGGAAAGCCGGATCACGAATCCCGTAGCCCGCACATTGTTCTCGAATCCGAGCCTCTACCCGCTTCCAAATCAGGCAGGAACGGGCTCGCTGGGTGTGGTCGGCAACTACGCCGGCGGTACGGCTACAAAAACGGACAATCATCAGGCCGATGCCAAGGGCGATTTCCGCCTCTCCGACAAGGACAATCTCTCGGCTCGCTGGTCGATTGCTCGATATGAGCAGTTGGGAAGCCAGCTAGCGCTTCCGATCCAGATGCCTGGATCTTCCAGTGGCCCAACCCAATCGGCGGTTTTGAACTGGGTTCGTACGATTTCGCCGAGCATCGTAAACGAAGCCCGTATGGCCTACTCCCGGTTCGCGTTCGATACGGGCGTTGTGGATTGGAGCGGTCAACTGGGAGCAGACGGCAACGCAAAATTCGGAATTCCCGGCGGTCAACCGTTTGCCGGTGTCAGCTCTGTTAATTTGGGCCAAGGTCTCACTGGCGTTGGAAGTGCTGCCAGCATCGAATCGACAGTGGACAACAAGATCATGTATTACGACAACATGACTTGGCAAAAGGGCAGGCATCTGATGAAGATGGGTGGACAGTTCACCCGCTATCAGCAGAATCGCTACTATGCCGGCAATAACGGTGCGCTGGGTCTGTTCACCTACGACAGTACTTATAGCGGCCTCGACTACGCGGACTTCCTGATGGATCAGCTTCACATCAAGGGCCGCGGAGCCGTAGTCGGAAAGTGGGGCCAGCGCTCCTGGCGTTCGGCGCTGTTCTTCCAGGATGACTTCAAGGTCACCTCAACGTTGACCTTCAACCTCGGCTTGCGCTGGGAGTACATGCAGCCGCTGTACGAAGTTGCCGATCGCCAGGTAAACATCGACACGTATACGGGTCAAGTTATGTACGCCGGTCAGAACGGAAATAGCCGGGCGCTGTACAACGGCTACTGGAAGCAGTTCATGCCGCGCTTCGGTTTCGCCTGGACGCCGGCGGCTTTGAACAACAAGATGGTTGTTCGTGGCGGCTACGCTTACATGAGCTTCATGGAAGGAACGGGTGCGAACCTTCGCCTTCCGATGAATCCTCCCTTCTTCACGGAATCGAACGTCACCTACGACGGGCTTCGGCCGGGTTCCATCACGACGGGTTTTGCCGATGTCGTGACGACGGGTGTCACGCTGGACATGCAGCGTCCTCCCGCGGCGGGCATCAATCCCCAGCTGCAGGGCCGCGCGTGGGATCAGAATCTCCGGCCTCAGACCACGCAGCAGATCAATCTGTCGGTGGAATATATGTTCGACAAGGCCACATCGCTCACCGCCGGGTACGTCGGGCAGCGGGGCCGTCACCTCGTCGCCCCGCACGAGGCTAACAATCCGGTGGCCGGCACTGGGCCGTTCAACACCTGGGCTCCGCTGGACACGCGCCGTCCGCTGTATAACCTGCTTCCGAACGTCAACAACATTGCTCTGACGGAAGCATCGGCGACGATGGACTACAACTCGTTGCAGGTCTCCGGACGCCGCCGATTCGCGGCGGGACTGGAGTTCCTGGCATCCTACACATTCGGAAAGACGCTGACAGACAACGCCGGATACTACGGTGGCGGTCTCACCACCAGCGACGGAGCTTACTGGCAGGACGCCTATTGCCGGACCTGCAACCGCGGTCTGGCGTTCTACAACGTCGCCCACAGCTTCACGGTCGGCGGATTGTACTCGCTGCCTTGGGGGGCGGGACGCGCTCACACCTTCAGTAATAAGGGCGCTGATCTGCTGCTGGGCGGTTGGGGCATCAACTACTTCGTGAATGCGCGAAGCGGCTTCCCCATCACCGTCCGTGCGGTTGACCGGTCCAGCCGCGCTCCTCGCGGTAACGTCCGGGCGAATGCCTATCGTGATCTGGCGGCAACCGGTCCCAGCACGATCGACGATTACTTTGGTTTGTTCCCGTCTGGAGGCACTCGTACCACGCCGTTCTGCGCGGGCGGAGTCGACAATGGGCAGTGCGCCTACGGCCAACCGGCCGACGGGGCGTTGGGCAATGCCGGTATTGCCACCGAACAAGGTCCCAGCTACTTCAACATGGACATTTCCATCGGCAAGAAGTTCAACATCAGCGAGCGCCGATACTTCGACTTCCGGGTCGAGGCGTTCAACCTTCTGAATCACGCCAGCTGGGCGAATCCCACGACCGGCAATGCGTCGATCCAGAACGTCGGCACCTTCGGCAACATCACCTCTCAGGTGCAGTCGCCGCGCAACATCCAGTTCGGCCTGAAGTATATTTTCTAAGCCGCACTAAATTCGAACATCCCGTGCGAGCAGCTCTTCGCGGAGCTGCTCGTACTTTTTGAACTGCACCGCATCGATCCCCGCCTGCTTCGCCCCCTCCACGTACTGTTCGATATCGTCGGTGAAAAAGCACTCACCCGGCAGGCATCCGGCTTGGCGGATCGCTTCGGCATAGATTTTCGGGGATGGCTTTTGCGCCCCGACTTCATGGCTCAGGACCAGGCTGTGAAAGTGCCGGAGGATCGGATAGCGGTCGCGAATAAAGCGCATGTGGAGGTCGTTGGTATTCGACAAAACGACCAGGCGGTACCCGTTTTCGCGCAGCGCAGCCGGCAGGGAATCGGGGATGAGCGTCTCCCGCTCGAAGATGGAGCCCCAGAGGTCCAGAAATTCATCGAAGCTGATCGAAATTCCCAGCAGCGCGGAAATTTGACGGATGAAGTCCTCCGGATCGATCTGACCGGATTCCAGGCGCACCACCAGGTCGGTGGCTCCGATACGCCGGCGAATCTCGGGAGCATCGTGCCCGCATAACGCGGTCATCCGCGCGTAGGAACGAGTAAAGTCAAAAGGAATAATCGTATTGCCGAGGTCGAAGATGACGGCCTTAATCATGTCCTCCCATTATCCCGGGGGGCGATGCGCGGGGTGACGAGTCTGTCTGAAAACCGGCAAGGCAGATCCCCACGCTCAGGCTGGGGATTCACAAGTTTAGTATTATCAGTATTTTAGCCCCATGCGTGAGAAGCTGTGAAAAATTGGCTGGACTTAAAGAAGCCCTGAAATTTCCGGCGTAATCCCCCCAGGAGTACCCTCCTACGAGGCGCTATAAGCGATTACAGCGCGCGGGGGAGGCATTTTAGATCCCCCAAAATCACGCTTTTGGGCAACTCCAAATTTTCACAGCTTCTGAGCGTGGGGATTCATCCTGAATGCCAGTTTTTCACACAGACTCGTAAGGTCGGGGATCGCGGTGGCGTTCCCGAATTTCCGGCGCGCCGCCGCGTGCGTCCTCTTCCGTCATTCCCCGGGCAATGGTTTCGCCGGTCTCATGAGCCATCCCGAATCACTCCGTGGCCGGGCCCAGCACGCGAGTCACGGCTTGCACCAGCGTCTCCCACCGGCTTCGCTGCTGCGTCAGGTGATTTCGGCCCTCGGGCGTAATCCGGTAATACTTCGCCTTACGGTTGTTTTCAGAGGTACCCCAAAATGAGGCAATCAGGCCTTGATCTTCCAGGCGATGCAGCGCCGGATAGAGCGAGCCATGCTCGACCTGAAGAACTTCTTCTGAGGACTTCTCAATGGCATGGGCGATGGTGTGGCCATGCGCGGGAGCGAGGATAAGCGCCTTGAGAACCAGTATATCTAGCGTCCCTTGCAGCATGTCTCCCCGAGCGTCATTCCGGCTTTTCTTAGCCATCGGATCTAGACTACCAGAAGATAATCTAGGGAACTAGGGGAAAGTTTGGGGTGAAAGTTTGCGTCTGCTAGCCTAGGGAATGCTAACATCATTAGCATTCACTAGTTCGATGTCCACCCCTCCTCGTCTGTCCGCTCCCGAACGCCGGGAAGCGATCCTGGCGGCTGCTCACGACCTCTTCGCCGAGCGCGGTTTTCGCGGCGTGACCACGCGCGAGCTGGCCGCTGCCGTTGGCGTAACGGAGCCGGTTCTCTACCAGCATTTCCCCTCCAAGCGGGACCTCTATCGCGCGCTGATCGAACGCAAGATGGAAAAGGCTCACGGTCTGCATGAGGACTTCCGCGCCATCTGCCGCGACCCCCAGGATCCGAAAGCGTTTCTTCAGCAGCTGGCAGCCATGATCATGGCCTGGCATCAGGCCGACCCCAGTTTCATGCGCTTGCTGCTGCTCAGCAGTCTGGAAAATCATGAGCTCCGGGAAATGTTTCATGAGCGCATGATGAACAGCTACTTCCCCACGCTGATCGATGCCTTCGGCAAGCTCATCCAACGCGAAGGACTTCGGCCCGTCCCCACCGAATTTGCCGTTTATACGTTCTGCGCCATGGTCGGCCAGCACTGCATGGACCGGCTGTTGTTTCGCCACCCGCTCAGCAACGCCTCTGACGAGCAGGTGATCACGCATATGGTCGACATTTTCTTGAACGGTTTGAAAAAGGAAAGCAAATGAGACTTCCCATCGTCGTTTTTCTCGCCCTGGCGTTCGCTGGCTGCAATAAGAAGGGGGAACAGGTGCAGGCTTCCGGAACTCCACCGGAACCCATCGCCCTGCAAGCGGCGAAGGCGGAATCCCGCCGCGTGGAGCGGGCAATTCTCGTGACCGGCGAGCTGTTGCCGGATGAGACCGTCTCGATCAGTTTTGAAGTAGCCGGCCGGGTGGCATCCATTCACGCCGACTTCGGCCAGCAGGTGCGGAAAGGCCAGGTTCTCGCGGCCCTCGACCCGCGCGAGTATCAGATCCAGGTCGATCGAACCAAGGCGCTGCTCACCCAGGCCTTGGCGCGCATTGGCCTGGCTGCCGACCAAGTCGACGTCACTCCGACCACTTCGCCGGCCATCCGCCAGGCGGAGGCGCAACTCGCGGATGCGAAGTCGAAATATGACTCGGCCGCAAAGCTGATCAAGACCGGAGATATCGCGCAGGAGCGCTTTACGGAACTCGACAAGGTCATGGCCGCGCGTCAAGCCGCGCTGGACGCCGCCAGAGATGATCTGAGGACCCTGACGGCCAATGTCCAATCCTTGCGAGCTGATCTCAACCTCGCAGAAAAACGTCTGACCGACACCACCGTGCGGGCGCCGTTTGACGCCGCGGTGACCGAGCGCAGCGTCTCGCCCGGCCAGTACATCAAGGAAAACACCACGGTCCTCAAGATCGTCAAGTCCGACCCGCTGCGGCTGCGCCTGGAAGTGCCGGAATCGGCGACGGGAACGATCCGCATCGGCTCCACGATGACGTTCACGACGGATGCCGTTCCCGGGCAGACTTTTACAGCAACGATTCGAGAGCTCAATCCGGAGCTCAATCAGAAATCTCGCGTCATGAGTGCCGAAGCTCGAATCCCCAACCCGCAATCGAAGCTTCGCCCGGGGACCTTCGTGCAGGTACGGCTGGTGACGGCACGCGATGTCGAGATCACGACCGTTCCCAAGTCGGCGCTCTACCATATCGCCGGTTTGACGAAGGTGTTCGCCATCCGCGACGGCAAGGCAAACGAGTATCGAATTCCTCCCGGCATCGAGGGCGACAACTGGATGGAAGTTCCTTCGGGATCCATCAAACCAGGAGAATTGGTGGCCGC
>CAZETQ010000084.1:11548-21965 GCA_964515165.1 uncultured Solibacteraceae bacterium
CGCTAACGAATTCTTTCCGACAGGTCACTAATCATGCAAAAACTTGCTGAAGTTTGTATCCGGCGGCCGGTATTCGCGACGATGCTGATCGTCGCCCTGATGGTGATGGGTTGGGCATCGTATTCCCGCCTGGGCGTCGATCTGTTTCCCAAAATCGATTTCCCCTTCGCGACCGTCACGACAACCCTTCGCGGCGCGGCTCCGGAAGAGGTGGAAACACAGGTCACCAAGCGCATCGAAGAAGCCGTCAACACCATTTCCGGAATTGAGGAGCTGCGCTCCACATCCGCCGAAGGAATTTCCCAGGTTTTCGTGCAGTTTGCCTTGGACAAAGATCCCGACGTGGGGGCGCAGGAAGTTCGGGACCAGGTCAACAAAGTCCTGAACCAGCTTCCGCGGGATGCCGATCCGCCGATCATTGAAAAGGTGGCAACCGATGCCAGCCCGATTCTCTCCGTCGTCGTCGCCAGCGGCCGCGATCTTCGCGAAACGACCAAGATCGTCGACGATCTGATCAAGAAGAACATCGAGTCGCTGCAGGGTGTGGGGCAGGTTCGTTTCGTCGGCGACCGCGAGCGCCAGATTCAGCTTTGGGTGAATGGAGACAAACTTTACTCCTACAAGCTTAATGTGGAGCAGGTGCGCCTGGCGGTCCAGAATCAGAACGTCGAAATTCCCGGCGGCCGCGTGGATGAAGGACGGCGCGAAGTCAGCCTGCGCACCATGGGCCGCGTCGAGCGTCCGGAAGACTTCGACCGGATCATCGTCGCCAACACCGGCGGCTCTCCCATTCGCTTCTCCGACATCGGCTATGTCGTCGATGGCGTCGAAGAGGCGCGATCTCTTGCACGCCTGGACGGAATTCCGGCGGTCGTTCTGGAGATTCGGAAACAGGCCGGAACCAACACGCTCGACGTCATCTCTTTGGTGAAAACTCGGATTGGCGAGCTGACAAAGGCCCTGCCCGGTGACTTCAAGATCAGCTACGTGCGCGACCAGTCCACGTTCATCGAAGAATCGTTTCAGGCCATCCAGGCCCACTTGTGGGAAGGCGCGTTGTTTGCGGCGCTCGTCGTTTTGGTCTTCATGCGAAGCTGGCGCTCCACGCTGATCGCCGCCGTTGCGATTCCGACGTCCGTCATCGCCACCTACACCTTGATGCTGGCGATGGATTTTACCTTGAACCAGATCACGATGCTCGCGCTGGTGCTGATGGTGGGAATCGTCATCGACGACGCGATCGTCGTGCTGGAGAACATCTTCAAGCACATGGAGGAGAAGGGTCTTCCCCCGATGGAAGCGGCCCGGGAAGGTACGCGCGAAATCGGTCTGGCCGTTCTGGCGACAACGCTATCCCTCGTCATCGTCTTCCTGCCCGTCGCGCTGATGAGCGGCATCGTCGGAAAATTCATGTCGAGCTTCGGATACACAGCCGCCTTCGCCATCATGATTTCGCTGCTAGTCAGCTTCACCCTGACACCGATGCTCTGTTCGCGATTCCTGAAGCTCGGCTCGCACAACAAAACCGCGTCGAAAGAGACGTGGCTGTTCAAGATTCTCGACCGGCCGTATGCGAAGATGCTCCGCTGGTCGATGCGCCATCGCTGGGTGATTGTCAGCGTCTCGGCGCTGGTGTTCCTTTCGACGGTTCCGCTGTTCATGATCATCGGCAAGGACTTCCTGCCGCAGGACGACCAGAGCGAGTTTGAAGTGACCGTTCGCGTCCCGCCGGGATCGTCGCTCGAAGGAACGTCCGAAGTCTTCAAGCAGATCGAAGCGGAGCTGCAGCCTCTTCCCGGAGTCCGCAACCTCTTAACCGTGATCGGCGCCGACGTCCGCCAGCAGGTCGATCGCGGCTCCGTTCTGGTGGAGCTGGTGCCGGAGCGGGAGCGCAAACAGTCTCAGTTGGAGTTGATGGACATGGCGCGAGCCCGCCTGGCACGGTTTCGCGACGTCATTATCGGCGTCCAGCCTCCGGCCGTCATCCAGGGCGCCGGTCCCAATAAGCAGCTTCAGTTCTACATCCAGGGGCCGGATCTGAACCAGCTCGACGTCTACGCGCAGCAGATTATCGGCAAGCTGCGAGCCATCAAAGGAGTGACAGACCTCGAAAGCTCCTATGAAGCCGGCAAGCCGGAATTGCGCGTTCGCATCAATCGCGACAAGGCTTCAGACTTGAACGTCAGCGTCGCCTCGATCGCCAACGCCATGCGAGTCCTGGTGGGCGGCGACGACCAGGTCAGCACGTATCGCGAGGGCGACGATCGCTACGACGTTCAGCTTCGCGTCGATGAGGAGTTTCGCAACTCTTCCCGCGCGCTGGAGCGTTTGTTTGTGCCGTCGTCGACACTGGGCAACGTTCCCGTGTCGAATGTGGCTCGCCTGGAAGAAGCCAGCGGCCCGATTCAGATCGAACGGTTTGCCCGCCAGCGCCAGATTCTGATCACCGCCAACATTATTCAAACGGAGAGCTCCCTCAGTGCTGTCATCGACGACCTGAACAGGATCGTCGCGGATCTCAACATGCCTCCGGGCTACGCTTCCGGCCTGATCGGCGGCACTCGCGAGTTCGGCCGCGCCGCCAGCAACTTCCTGTTCGCCATCGGCCTGTCGTTCGCTTTCATGTATATGATTCTGGCGGCGCAGTTTGAAAGTTTCCTGGACCCGATCATCATTCTGCTTTCGCTGCCGATGTCGATTCCGTTCGCGCTGATCAGCCTGATGATGTTCGGGCAGAACTTTTCGATCATCTATTCGTCGGTCGGTGTGCTGGTGTTGTTCGGCATCGTGAAGAAGAACTCGATTCTGCAGATCGATCACATCAAGAATCTGCGCCGGGAAGGCGTGGCAAAGCTCGATGCCATCATTCGCGGTTGCGAGGATCGGCTTCGCCCGATTCTGATGACGACCGCCGCATTGGTGGCGGGAATGATTCCTCTCGCGCTGGGCACCGGCGCCGGAGCCGGCACGCGCCGCACCGCCGCCCTGATCGTCATCGGCGGCCAGACGCTTTGTCTGCTGCTGACCCTCCTGCTGACTCCCGTGGCCTACTCCCTATTCGACGACCTCGCGCACTCGCCTGTGTGGGGAGCCTTGGGCCGCTTCTTCTCGAAGTTCCGCATTCGTCGCGGCATTCAAGGGGCGGCGGGAATCTTCGTCCTTCTGTTCGCGCTGGGAGGAACCGCCGATGCTCACCAGCTGCCCAGGCGTCCCGACGCCGACGCTCCGCAGCGCCTGCTCCCTCTGAAGGAAGCGATCGCCGCGGCGCTGCAAAACAACCTGGAAATCGAGATCAGCCGCACCACCACCGCCTTCCGCCGGGCTGTCGTAAAAGCTGCCCAGGGAGCATTCGATCCGATTGTCCATGTCCAGCCCAACTACGAAAAACGCAACACTCCGGTAGCCAGCCCGCTGCAATCGGCCACCGGCAAGCTTCAGGAAGATCTCTTCACGATTCGCGCAGGCTATCAGCAGAAATTCAACTGGAACGGCCTTCAGTTCCGCGCCGACTTCGACAATTCCCGCCAGGTGACCAATAATGCCTTCACCGCGCTGACGCCGTTCTACACGTCGCAGTTGGTCGGCTCGATCATCCAACCGCTCTGGCGCGGACGCGAAACGGATCAGGACCGCACGCAGCTGATCATCCGTCAGCGCGAAGCGAAGATCTCGGACATTGACTTTGAAACGAAAGCCATCGAGATCGTTTCGCGAGTGCAAGCGATCTACTGGGATCTGCTCGCTGCCCAGCGTGACGTTCAGGTGAAAGCGGACTCCGTGGATTACGCGCAGAAGCAGCTGGAGATGAACATCCGCATGATCGAAAGCGGTACGCTCGCGGCGGTGGAGCGCGCCGCCTCCGAAGCGGAGCTGGAGCGCCGCAAGGATTCCTACCTCGCGAGCGTGGAGCTGGAAATCACCACCGAGAATCTCCTGAAGACTCTGGTGGCCGGCGGCAAGGAAGACCAGATCTGGCCCCAGCGCATCATCCCGACCGACTTGGAGCCATTCTTCAAGCCCGACACCGAAGACCTCTCCGAGGCGCTGAAAACGGCGCAGTCCCTCCGGCCGGAGCTGCGGGTCCTGTCTCTGCAGCGCGACAATAACGATTCGCAAATGAAGCTGGCGAAGAATCTGACGAAGCCTCAGGCGAATCTCGTCTTCAACTACATCAACCAGGGCCTGGCCGGAACGATCAACACCGTTCCCAATCCCTTCTCTCAAAGCAACGTCGATTTGTATCTCCGGGTGAACCGTCTTTCCGTCGAAGGAGGCTTGGATCCTCTCCCGCTGCCCGGCTTTCCGCTCCCTCCGGCGAATCTCGTCGGCGGTCTCGGAGGCTCCCTGTCGAATCTCTTCCAGGGCAACTATCCGACCATCCAGGCCGGCATCGCCTTCGATTTGAATCTGCGAAATCGAGGTCCGCAGGGAGTATTCGAGCAGACCGTCCAAACGGAGCGCCAAATCAAGCTGGACACCGCCCGCGTCGAGCAGATCATCACCGCCGAAGTCCGGAATGCGCTGCAGCAGATCCAGACCGCCCGCCAGCGAATCAGCGCCGCCGATGCCAGTGTCCGCGCGGCCAGCGAAAAGCTGGAAAGCGAGCTTCGCCTCTTCGGTACCGGCGAATCGACGAACTTTCTCGTCTTGACCCGGCAGAACGAGCTGGCCGATTCACGCACCCGTGCGATTGCTTCCCGGCTGAACCTCTATAAATCGATCGTCGCCTTTGAGCGCGCCATCGGCCGGGCCCTGGAGGCCGCCGAAGTCACGCTCAAATAGCTCTGATCCGCGACCTTAAACTAGCAAAGGCAGATCCCCACGCTCACGCATGGAGCTTCACAAGTTTAGTATTTTCAGTATTTTAGCCCCGGCCGTCAGGCTGGGGATTCAATCTGAATGCCAGTTTTTCACGTGCCGATGCCAGTTTTCACAGACTTGTGGGGATCTCAAGTCCCCGAAGGCACACGTGGGGCAGATCATCGTTTTTCGTGATCTGTCCAGCCATGGATCTTCGCGAACCTCTGAGACAGACGACAAAAACGATCGTCCGCTTCACTGCGTCGTACCGTTAACGGCAGAAATGAATTTATTTTTCGTTTCCCCCAAGGCACTTAGCTGCGAACTCCCGGCGCATGCGGACCGCTTTCGTGTTATGTCATAGCCGCGGAGAAAACCTTGTGCCGTTTTCATATGGGCCTCGGACCAGTCAGTTCTTGAAAGCAGCGGCGAAACAGCAGCGAAACAGCGGCGAAGCGCACACAGTACGTTCGGTCTATGCGCTGCTGCCAGTTGGACTAGCCGGAGAATTCTTTCGCTCGGCTGACGGTTGCCTCGATATCCGCATCGGTGTGCGCCGACGACAGAAATCCGGCTTCGAATTGCGAGGGAGCCAGATAAATCCCTCCGTCGAGCATCCAGTGGAAGAATCTCGCGAACTTCTGAGTGTCGGAAGTCTTGGCCGACGCGTAGTCGGTGACGGTCTGACCGGTGAAGAAGAACGTAAACATCGACCCGACCCGGTTCACCGTCACTCCCGGTAGTCCCGCACTGCAAAGCTTCGCCGTTCGTTCCTCGATTGTCGGATAGACCTCCGGGTGGCTCTTCAAATACCGGAGCATGGCCAGCCCGGCGGCTACCGCCAAGGGATTCCCGGAGAGGGTTCCGGCCTGATAAATCGGTCCAGTCGGCGCGACATGGGTCATGATGTCTTTCCGGCCGCCGTAGGCAGCAATCGGCAGGCCGCCACCGACGATCTTGCCGAGCGCCGTCAAATCGGGAGTCATGCCATACAACGCCTGAGCACCGCCGCGGGCCACTCGAAACCCGGTCATCACCTCATCGAAAATCAGCAGCGCTCCGTGGCTGGTGCAGAGTGCGCGGAGCCCTTCCAGGAAGCCCGGCTCCGGCGGAACACAGCCCATGTTGCCGGCGACGGGTTCGACGATGATGGCCGCGATGTCCTGGCCTCGTTCGGCGAACGCCTGCTCCACCTGCAGCAGGGAATTGAAGGGCAGGGAAATGGTCGTGGCGGCGAATTCCGCGGGGACTCCGGCGGAATCGGCCAGCCCCAATGTCGCCAGTCCCGAACCGGCCTTCACCAGCAGGGAATCCACGTGGCCGTGGTAGCAGCCCTCAAATTTGATGGTCAGCTTCCTGCCCGTAAACCCGCGGGCCACGCGAAGCGCGCTCATCGTGGCCTCGGTGCCGGAGTTCACCAGCCGCACCATCTCCATCGACGGCACCGCATCCCGAATCTCTTCGGCCAGCTCGATTTCGCGCTCGGTTGGAGCTCCGAAGCTGGTGCCGATTTCCAGCATCTTCGTCAGCGCCTCGATCACGCACGGCGGACGGTGGCCAAGAATCAGCGGACCCCAGGAAAGAACGTAGTCGATAAATTCGTTGCCGTCGACATCAAACAGGCGAGACCCCTCACCCCGAGCGATGAAAGGCGGCGTTCCTCCGACACTTCGGAAGGCGCGGACGGGAGAGTTCACCCCGCCGGGAATGATCTGTTCGGCTCGATGAAGAAGTTCCTGGGAGCGTGCCTGCGGCAGCGCGGATTGCGAACGTGTCACCCTACCACGATACGACGCAGGAAACCGTTCACCATGGCTTCGCGAAGGGTGAACTGCAGTTGGTCGAACACGCGCTGTTTCAGGCCGAGGTAATCCTGGGTTCCGGCAAACAAGTCCTGCATCAGGTCGTGGAATCGAGGGCTGCGCTTCATGAAATCGATCATGCGCGCGGTGGCGCCCGAAAAGAAGAATCGCCCGGTGAAGAATCGTTTGGCGATGGTGGAGCCGTACTCCAGATCCGCAAGAAAGTCCTGCCGCAGAAGGGCGCTGTAGGCGGCGGGCTTGCGCTCGGCGGCGTGGTGACCGTCGAGGATGATCTGCCCGGCCAGGTCGCCGGAACGAATGGCGTAGTAGAGTCCCTCACCCGTAATGGGATCGACCAGGCCCGCCGCATCGCCCGCGGCCAGCCAGCCGTCGCCGGCCAGGCGATTGCGCTTCCAATTCGGCGTCTCCAGGCTGGGCAGCATGTGGCCGTAGAACTCGGCGTCTTTGAAGGAAATTCCCTTTTCGTTCATGTACCGCTCCAGCCACAGGCGCAGTTCCTTGGCTGAAACGCCCTTGCCGCAAATGCCGACGGAGAGATGCTCGCATCGCGGGAAAACCCAGATGTACCCCTCGAATTGCGGGAAGAACTGAATATCGACATGAGCCTGGGATGTGGGAACGTAGTAACCCAAAGCGGTCATCGTGTCCGCGGGGGTCCATTCGGTTCCGACGTGCCGGAACGGATTGCGGGCTCCCATGGCGACAACGCAGAAATCGGCATCGATTTCGGAGTTGCGCGTCTGTACCCGCCATTTTGCCCCGGCGCGCTCCACTGCCATGACGCGGCTCTTTTCGATCTGGGCTCCGGCGCGGCCGGCCCGCTCCAGCAGCATGTTGTTTAGCGCATAGCGCGAATAGATCAGCAGCGGCTGGCGCAAGAGCAGGCGGGCGGTTCCGGAGGATTTTACCGAAAGCACCGTCTCCGTCACCACGCGTTTGGGAGTGTCGTTGTCTTTCAAAAACGGATAGCGGTTGTAGGCCTTATAGGTCAGTCCACCGCCGCAGGGTTTTTCCCAGGCCAGCTTCTCGTCGATCAGGATCGTTTCGATTCCGCCGGAAGCCAGACGCTGGGCAGCGACCGCGCCCGCGGGCCCTCCCCCGAGAACAACAACTCGTTTCAAGGTTTCGCCCCGCCCGTGGGCGGATGTCCCGGCGGCATGCCTTGCGCGGGAGCTTTTGCCGGCCCGTGGGGATCGCCCTCCGCCCCGGAGCGCCGGCCCTTGACAGCCCAGCTGCCGCCTTTTTCCTCCAGCGTGTAAACGATCGCCATCGATGAGGCGGCATCCGTCGCGCCTTTCACCTTGAAGATCACGGTGGCGTCGGCTTCTCCTTTGCGGAAGGAGACGTTCCCCACCTCGACATCCATGTGGGTGAGATCGATGTCGCTTCTGGTCTTCAAATGCGCCATTACGCCTTCTTTGACGGCTTCCTTGTTCTGGATGTTGCGGCCGCAGCCAGCGAGCGCAAGAGCGCACACCAGCGCCCGGACCCGTAAGTTCACACCGCGATTATAGACAATCGGCCGTGCCGCCCCCGCGAAGGAAGTCGAAGTCGCAGCCTTCGTCCGCCTGGGTGACGTGATCGAGAAACAGTTTTCCGTACCCGCGGCCGTAGTGCGGCGGGGGAGGCTGAAATTCAGCCAGCCGCCGGATCAATTCATCGTCGCTCAAAGCAACGTCAATGCGCCGTGCTTCGGCGTCCAGAACGATTTCATCGCCGGTGCGAAGCGCGGCCAGAGGACCGCCCACCGCCGATTCGGGCGTGACGTGAAGCACGACGGTTCCGAAGCTGGTGCCGCTCATCCGGGCGTCGGAAATGCGGACCATGTCTTTCACTCCCTGCTTCAGCAGCACGCGCGGCAGGGGAATCTGCCCCCATTCCGGAAAACCGGGGCCGCCTTTGGGACCGCAATTCTTCATCACGAGTATGGTATTTCGATCCACCGGCAGATCGTCGCGGTCGATTTCGGCCATCATCTGATTGCGATTCTCGAACACATAGGCGCGCCCGCGGTGTTTCAGCAATTCCGGAGTGGCCGCCGTTACCTTGATGACCGCGCTTCGGGGAGCGATGTTGCCGTAGAGAACGGCCGTGCCGCCTTCGGTCGAGAGCGGATTGGCGGCTTCGCGGATGACATCCCGATTCCAGCACTCGGCCGCGGCGATGTTTTCGCCAAGCGTCTTGCCGTTGACGGTCAGAGCGGTTTCATGCAGCACGTGCCGAACTTCGCGCAGGACGGCTCCGGCGCCTCCGGCCGCGAAAAAGTCTTCCATCAGGTATTCGCCGGACGGTTTCACATTCACGATGCACGGAGTGCGCCGGGAAATCCGGTCGAAGTCGTCGATCGCAAGCGAAACACCCGCGCGTCCGGCGATCGCCAGCAGGTGAACGAAAGCGTTGGTGGAGCCTCCGATCGCCATGTTTGCGGTAATGGCGTTTTCGAAGGCTTCGCGAGTCAGGATTTTCGATGGCCGTACGTCGTTCTTAGCGATCTCAACGGCTCGGCGGCCCGACTCCTCGGCCAGCGACAATCGACGGGCATCGGGAGCGGGAATCGCGGCGCATCCGGGCAGCGTCATTCCCAGGGCCTCGGATACGACGGCCATGGTCGAAGCGGTCCCCATCACGGTGCAGTGTCCGGCGCTGCGCGAGAGGCCGCCTTCGATCTCGCAAAGCTGCTCGTCGCCGATCTCGCCCGCGCGGTAGAGATCGAATAGCTTCCGGCCGTCCGTTCCGGAGCCGAGCCGCCGATCCCGCCATTGCCCGGAGAGCATCGGTCCGCCGGTGACGACAATCGCCGGAACATCGGCGCTGGTGGCGCCCATCAGCATGGCTGGAGTGGTTTTGTCGCAGCCGCAGAGCAGTACGACAGCATCCATGGGGTTCGCGCGAATCGACTCCTCGACATCCATCGCCATCAGGTTCCGGAACAGCATCGCCGTCGGCTTCATGTAGATTTCGCCGAGCGACATGGTGGGGAACTCCAGCGGGACTCCACCGGCGGCCCAGACTCCGCGCTTGACGGCTTCGGCGACCTGGCGCAGATGGGCGTTGCAGTTGTTCAGCTCGCTCCAGGAGTTTGCGATGCCGACAATCGGGCGTCCGTCGAAGATGGCGTGCGAATGACCTTCGCTGCGCAGCCACGCGCGGCGGGCAAAGGCATAATATTCGGGGCCGCTAAACCACCCCTGCGAGCGGAGCTTCACCTCAATACGCCACCATATTGGGATGGAGAGACGCAACTTCCTTGCCGGAATCGCGGCGATGGAGATGGCCGCGGCGGAGTCCGACTCCGTCTACATCCCGGACCGGCACAAAGTGACTGACCCGAAGGTACTCTCCGCGTTCATGCGGGAATTCGCGTTTGCGGACCTCATCACGGCTGTGTCCGGCATCCGGGTGACTCACATTCCCGTCGTGTTTGAGCCGGTGGAGGGCAAGCATGGCAGGATCGTTGGCCATGTCTCGAAAGCGAATCCTCAGCATGAGACATTCACGGGAACTCACGATGCGGTGATCGTGTTTCACGGGCCCCACAGCTACATCTCGCCGAACTGGTACAAGTCTCCCGGTCCTGCCGTGCCGACGTGGAACTTCGCCGCGGTTCACGCCAGCGGAAAGCCCAAGGCCGTAACCGATGACGCGCAAGTCGCCAAGCTGCTGGAGCATTTGGTATCGAAGTTCGAGTCGTATCAGGGGACGGGCTGGGACCTCGCCAAGCTGCCGGAGTCGTATAAGAAAGGTTTGCGGCAGGGGATCGTGGCGTTCGAGATGGAGATTGAGAATCTCGAAGG
>CAZETQ010000085.1:0-20798 GCA_964515165.1 uncultured Solibacteraceae bacterium
TCTCGGCATAGATGGCGCCTTGCGGAGTGACGGCAGAACCCTCGCCTCCTCCATAGGCGGCGATTGCCGAAAAGGCGGAGCTACGCTCCCGCAAATCCGCAAAATCCGGGCCGGACACGGCGCCGAAGCTATTGGGGCTGCCCGCCCAGCGAGTGTTGATGGCTACGATCTTGTCGGGGTTCTTGTAAGCAAGAGGGGTGAGCAATACTCCGTGAACGACGCTGAACAAGGCCGTGTTCGCGCCGATTCCCAGCGCCAGAACGAAGATGGCAAGCCCGGCGAACCCGGGGTCGCGACGCCACTGACGAAACGCCTGCCGGAGATCCATATGTCAATACTACGGCTCGGCGTGGGAGAGTGACGAAGAAACTCCGACGATAAAATGAAGCTCACTTGTGAAGCAAGATCCGCGTCTCGTATATTCACGACTTCTGGAAGCACGCCAAGCCGACGTCGCTCACTATGAGAGACAGCATCGCATGGTCGGTTACGTAAGGCTCACCGTAGCGGCCATGGCAGTGGTGTTGCTATTGATGGCGGTGTTCTATCGAGCTGTTTCCATTTTGACGGTAGGCGTTCCGATTGCGCTCTCTATTGTCCTGGCGATTTTTCATGAGCGAGTGCTCCGATTGATGGAGCGTCGCCGCCGCGCGGTACGACATTTCGAACATGCGATTGCGCGCGTCGACGAAAAATGGCGAGGGAAGGGAACGACGGGAGACCGCTATTTGGATCCTGCGCACCCTTATGCGCAGGATCTGGATATTTTCGGCAAGGGATCGCTCTTCGAGCTGCTCTGCACGGCACGCACGCGCATTGGCGAGGACACGCTGGCGCAATGGCTGCTGACGCCCGCGGATCTCGAAATGATTCGCGCTCGCAACGCCGCGGTGGACGAGCTGCGGCCGCGATTGGACCTCCGTGAGGATTTGGCGGTTCTCGCCGAAGAGGCGCGGACAGGCGTCGATCCGATTGCGCTTGCGGATTGGGTCGAAGGGCCGCCGCTATTCCAGGGGACGAAACTTCGCATCTTTACATTCGTGTTGACCGCTATTGGACTGCCCGCCGGATGCGCATTTCTTGCCTACATCGGATACCAAATGGGCCTCGTCAAATTCAGCGATTCTACGGCAGCGCTGCTGCGCGACTTTTTCCTGATTGTGATGCTCATCAACGGAGTCTTCATGTACCGCGTGCACCGGCGCGTAGAGGCGGCAGTCGCGGCCGTCAATGAGGCGGCAAATGAGTTGAAGCTTCTGTCTGGAGTATTACTTCGGTTGGAGCGCGAAGCGTTCCAGTCACCACTGCTGGCGAAGCTGCGCTCCTCTCTCCAGGCGGAAGGAGATCCGGCATCGAAACGAATGACCCGGCTGAATCGCCTGATGGAGTTGCTGGACTCCCGGGAACACTTGGCGGTGCGGATGATGGAGCCATTTACCTTTTGGACGACTCATCTGAGTTTTGCCGTGGAAGATTGGCGGCGCCACTCGGGCACGGCCGTCAGGCGATGGCTCCAGGCAGTTGGTGAAATCGAAGCCCTCTCTTCCTTGGCGGCCCATGCGTTCGAGCATGCGGCCGATCCGTTTCCGGAGTTCACTACAGAATCACCGTATCTCGACGCCAGGGCCATTGCGCATCCGTTGATTCCCGAAGCCTCCGTAGTCCGCAACGATGTGCGGATAGGGGGCGATTTGAGAGTGATCGTCATCAGCGGATCGAATATGTCGGGGAAAAGCACTTTTCTGCGGACCTTGGGAATCAACGTCGTGTTGGCCCAGGCCGGTGCTCCCGTACGAGCGGCAAGCCTCAGGATTTCTCCTTTGGCCATCGGCGCGTCGATTCGGATTTCCGACTCGCTGCAGGATGGAGTCTCGCGCTTCTACGCCGAAATCCTGCGCCTGCGCCAGATTCTCGACCAAACAACAGGAGCACCGCCGGTCCTCTTCTTAATTGACGAGTGTCTCCACGGCACCAACTCGCATGACCGGCGCATCGGTGCCGAAGCGCTGGTGCGCGGATTGGTGGAACGCGGCGCCATCGGATTCATCACCACCCATGACCTGGCGCTGGCGGAGATCACCGCAATCCTCGGCGACCGCGCCGCCAACGTCCACTTTGAAGATCAGATTGAAGGCGGGCAGATTCGGTTCGACTACAAGATGCGCCCTGGTGTAGTGCGGAAGAGCAACGCGATCGAACTCATGCGATCGGTGGGCTTGGAAATCTGAGCGCAGCCAGTTCTCCAGTTTTAAGAAATACCACCGCCGGGATTCGTCTTCCGGCCGCTAACCCTTGCGGACTGTCAGGCTGGCCCGGTATTCGACAGTGACGGAACTTTGTGCCGGAATCCATCGGTACCCGGGAACGCCGAAAAGGCTGCCCCGCTCGATCATCGACTTCCGCGATTCCGGAAAGGGCGACGCGCCAAACTCCATCCCGCGGGTCATCGTGCGCGAGTTCCACGGCGGCTGCGCCCGCAGATTGCATTCATCCCAGATCCCCAGCCACGGAAAATCCGCCCGCCGCCAGTTGTACTGCAACTCCACTCCGGCATTCCCAGCAGAAAATCCCACCATTTCCCGATGCGGATCCATCAACACGGTGACAAATCCGCCGGCCACGGGCCCGTGCCAATACGTTCGAAGATCTACGCGGCTTCCGTCCCGGGCCGGCATCAGCGGCCAGTCGAAATCGGCAGCAAGCTTCATCGCGCCCTTGCCGTCCGTAAAATCCTCTTTGTAGGTCCGGCACCTGGTGCCCGGCAGCTCGAACCTGGTCTGGCCGCGCTCCAGAAACGGAGGGCCCAGCGTCACATGCTGCGTCCAGGCGATGGGACGGTCCAGCGCCTGCGTATTTCGAACCGTCTCCGTAAACTCCAGATTCGTGCCGCTCAGCGTCAGGCGGCGGGAGAACTCCAGGCCCGCCATCGGCATCCGGCAGCTTTGCCGCAGGCCGTTTGGAATCTCCGCCACCTCATAGGGGACAACGGACGCTTCTCCGTGTACCGTCATTCCCGCCGCGGCTTCCTCGGGCGAAGGCCCGCCGAAAAGATCGATGCAGACATTGTGGCCCATGATTCCGGCTAGCAGCTTACTTTCCGAATCGGCGCCGTAGTCCCGGTTCTCCGGGCGAAACGATGAGGGTTCAATCGAACGCCACGGAGGCGTCCACAGCGGGTTGATCCCTGTCGCTTTATGAAAAATCTCCGCGAGATGGCCGCCTTCCACTAGCACAGTCACACGAAGCTGATCGTTTTCGATCTGCGCGGCCTTGCGCTCGCGGTATGTCGTGAGTTTCAAGACCGCCTTGAAGGAGCGCCCTTGCCCATCTTGTCGATTTCATTGAAATAGACGCGGCGGCCTTCATCCATCGCCAGATTGGCGAGAATCACGGCCGTGGAATCGGCAAGACCCACCTCGACGTCCGCCTTCGGCTTACCGCTGGTCTTGCAATCATTGAGGAACGATTCCATCGCCACATCCACAGGGTTGCGGTCCTCTTCCGGCAGCATCACGCCTTTTGAATACAGCCAGCGCCGGGCGAACTTCAGTTCTTTGTCGATGAACGAATCGTTGTCCCGCTGCGCGTCCTTGTCCAACAGAATCGGCAGGGCGGTTTGCCCCTTGCCGGTCGAGGCGAGAGAAGCTCCGGCGAGGGCGGCCTCTTTTTTCTCCCCGGTGCGCTTCGGGGGATTCGCTTCGATGAACCACAATCCCAGGGCGGGCTCTTTGTCAGTCCCGACCGTGATGTGGATTGTCCCGGCGGTTCCCATGATCATCTCGCCAAACTGCGTCCGCGCGCCGTTGAACAGCGGACAATGCTCGTTCGTCGAATGGGAACTGTACATCAGCTTTCGGCCGCCCGGGTACTGGAAGATCAGCTGAATGTTGTCATAGACGTCGCGGCCGTCCTTCATCGTGTCTAAGCCGCCAATACCCACGACCATTTCGGGCTGCGCGTCGAACATCCGATCCGCAACGTCGATCTGGTGCGATGCCAGCTCCGCTACCAGCCCGCCCGAGAACTTGCGGAACAGCCGCCAGTTGGCGATCTCCCAAAGTTCCTTGGTCTGTTCCGGCGCCTGCGCTTTCATCCGCCACGCGCCCATCGGCCCGCGATGCCACTGCGCGTAGACATGCTGGACGTCGCCGATCATCCCCTTTTGGATCATCTGGTGGGCGGCATCGTAGAACTTCGAATACCGCCGCTGCAGGCCCACTTGCAGCACCTGCTTTGGCTTGGAAGCGGCAAGCGCTCGCAGGGCGTGCACTTCTTCCGGGCGAAAGACAAGAGATTTCTCGCAGAAGACGTGTTTCCCGGCGTCCAGGGAATCCTTGGTGACCGGGAAGTGCATGAACAGCGGCGTCGCAATGCAGACCGCGTCAATGTTCTTGTCCGCCAGAAGCTCGCGGTAGTCCTTGAAAAGCTTGGGATTCGTGCCGATGATCCCGGCCGCTTTCTTCGCGTTCTCCTCAACGATATCCGCGATCGCCACACAGCGTCCGTTGTCCAGCGCCTTCATGTGGCCCAACAGGTACTGTCCACGGCTGCCGCTTCCGATGAAGCCATACTGGACGACATCGTTGGCAGCCTTCACCTTCTGGATAAACGGCGCAGCAACAGCGGCGGCTGCGGCGGTCTTTACCGCCTGACGGCGTGTGGGATCAGCAGTTTTCGACACGGAATACACCTCGGACTCGAAGTTTAAGCCAACAGTTTATCGCGATTCCGCAGGTGCCGCGCCGTCCACTCCGCTCCCCCATCACGATCATCGCTCCGGCAAATCCCCAAACCACAATCGTCACGGAATTGACGAACGGCCCATACTCGGCGCGAAATTTCTGGTCCAGCCAGGGCCAGATCAACAGATTCAGAGACTTCAAAGCTTCCAGCGCGATTGCCTCGTAGATCGGCGCGACCAAAGCGGGCGTTCCGCAAGCGAAAATCAAACCGAGACTCACCAATTGGTTCTAAGCAATAGAAGAAAAATGGACATCAATCGTGCAGCGTCCGGGCGACGCTGCGATTGCGGGTTTCCGGGCTCTCTGTTTGGATTTCCTCCAATGGAGGTTCAAGGAGACTCGAAAGAACAGCTAAACAACACGAAGCACAGTGGGTAGTTTTGTGCAAGGGGCACTGGTGTTGGGCGGGGCGGCGGCGCTAGACTCAAGCGGTGAAATTCGCCGGAATCGCTTTACTCATCTGGACCGCGGCGGCCCAACCCGCGGCCAATTTCGATGTTGTCATTGCCGGTGGGCGGGTGATGGATCCGGAAAGCGGCCTGGACGCTGTCCGGAATGTCGGGATCCGGGACGGCAAAATCGCGGCGATTTCGACGGACCGGCTGACGGGCACGACGACGCTGGAGGCGTCCGGGCGCGTGGTTTCTCCCGGCTTTATCGATCCCCATGCCCACGGGCAAACCAACCAGTCGAACGAGTTTCAGGCGCACGACGGGGTGACCACCGCTCTCGAACTCGAAGTGGGAGTGCCCGCCGTGGGAGCCTTCCTGAAAGCTCGCGAGGGGAAAGCTTTGCTGAATTTCGGCGCCACCGCTTCTCACGGAGCGATGCGGGCGATGTCCCTGCGGGAATTCGCCCAGGAGGCGGCTTCGTGGCAGAACTCGACCATGCGATGGAGCGAGATCGGCTACAAGGCCCGGTACAAGCCGCTCACGCACCCGGAGGAGTATAGCGCGATGGCCGCGGCTCTGGAGCGAGGGCTGCGGGAAGGCGGCTTGGGCGTCGGCGTGGCGCACCAATACTACCCGGGAGCCTCGCACGAAGAGATCTTCCGGGTCTTTCAGCTTGCCGCGCGGTGGAAAGTCCCGATCTTTACGCATGTGCGGTCGATGACTCCCGGCGCGATGCAGGAAGTGATCGCCAATGCGGCGGCCACCGGGGCTTCGCTGCACATTGTCCACGTCAACAGCATGAGCCTGGGGGCGCTGCCCTTCGTGCTGGATTTGATCGAATCCGCGCGGAAGCAGGGCCTGGACATCACCACCGAAGCCTATCCCTACACCGCGGCGTCTACTTTCCTGGAGTCCACCATCTTCGACGAGGGGTGGCAGGAACGGCTGGGTATGTCCTATGGCGACATACAGTGGGTAAAAACCGGCGAGCGGCTGACGAAGGAGACATTCGATCGCTACCGCCAGCAAGGCGGAGTCGTCATCATGCACATGATGAAGCCGGAATGGATCGCCCGGGCCATGTCGTCGCCGTTCGTGATGATCGGATCCGATGGAATGCCTTACGCTCCGGGAGCGCATCCCCGCAGCGCGGGCACTTTTTCAAGAGTGTTGGGTTTGTATGTTCGCGAGCAGAAGGTCATGAGCCTGATGGACGGCCTGGCGAAGATGACGATCATGCCGGCGAAACGTCTGGAACCGATCGCTCCGGAGATGAAGAACAAAGGGCGGCTGCGGGTGGGGGCGGACGCCGACATTACCGTGTTCGACCCCGCCCGGATCCGCGATACGGCGACATTCGAGAAAGGCCTTAGCTTCTCGGAAGGAATCGATCACGTGCTGGTGAACGGAGTTGCGGTGGTTCGCGACGGCCGGACGGTGCCGAATACGTTTCCGGGGCGGGCGGTCACCGGAAACCATTCCCGGCAATGAGGAGTTCCCCGCACCGGTTGGCATCCGAATTGCTCGTTAGCGACAGCCGGGTGCCATACCGGTTTTCCCCGGCAATGTTTTGCTGTAGAGTATGGCCTGTACAAAAGGAGGGTTTGCGATGGCCTATCCTGGGGCGGGACTCCGCCGAGTCTCCGTCGACCTGCTCAAGGCGGATGTGGATATCGGGTTCAGTCTGGTGGATATGGCGGAAGCCGAGCAACGGATTGAGGATTTCACCGCGGCTTCCCGGGCTCTCCAGGAGGCCGAAAATGTTTACACCGGCATTAAGGCGCGGATGACGGACCTTTCTGCCGACCAGTGCGCGAGCCTGGAACGACTGGTAAATCAGCTGCGCGGGGCGATCGACGCTGCGCGGCTGCACGCCGCCCCGAAAGCGGAAAGCTGATCAGGACGTCTTCCTCGCGACGTAGTCCACGCTGAAGCCGCCGCCATCGGCGGTTTCGACATGAAGCTTCATTTCGTCCCCACTGATCGTGCCTTTGTAGATCAGCTTGATCTCAGTGCCCTGAAAGCTCGCTTTGATCGTAAATGAGATGGCGTCGCCTTCCACCTTGCCGTCTTCGATGACGGACTTGCCGATCATCTCGCTGACCGTCTCGCCCGTCAGGGTGGCGCCGTCCTGCTTGAAGTGGAACGTGCGCTCAATCTTGCCGTTTTCGGTTTCGGCGGTGCCCTTCCAGGCGCCTGTCACGTCGGCGCCGAAGCTCGTCATGGCCAGCAAAATCAGTCCAGTGAAAAATCGCATGGGGAAATCCTTCTCACGACTCTCCGCAAATGAAGAGCCGGAGTCAAGCCCGGCGGCGACAGAAATCGGCTAGGAGACGGTTTCCCGCTCTTTCCCGATCAGTTGAACCTTGCGGCTTAAACCCCAGCGATAGCCGCCCAGAGTGCCGTCGTTGCGCAGAACCCGATGACAAGGCACGATCACTGCCACCGGATTTGTCGCGCAGGCGCGCGCTACGGCCCGAGCGGACTTCGGCTCTCCCAACTGTTTCGCGATGTCCGAGTACGTCCGGGTCTGGCCGTACGGAATCTTCTGCAGCAGACTCCAGACACGCCTTTGGAATGCGGTCCCGCGCAGGTCCAGCGGCAAATCGATCCGTGGCTTCGATCCCTCCAAACGACGGTTGAGCTCTTCCAGCCAATCGAGCATCGGCGCCGCCTCATGCTCCAGCTCTGCGAAGGGAAACTCCCGCTTCAATTCGCGTTCCAGCTCATCGGAGGCCTTGCCGAAGTACAGCGCGCAGATTCCCTTGCCGGTTGCCGCTACCAGCATTCCGCCCAACGGCGACCTGGCGATCGTGTAGCGGATTTTCACCCCCAGACCCCCGTTGCGATACGCACGGGGAGTCATGCCTAGCTGCCGGGCGCTGTGCTCGTACAGGCGGCTGGAGGAGCCATAGCCCGCCTCGTACATGGCATCGGTGACGGAACGGCTCTTCTTGAGATGCTTTTTCAGGGCGGCGACACGGGCTAGCTGCGCGTAGGACTTGGGAGTCATTCCCGTTGCTTCCTTGAACGTCCGCTGCAGGTGGAATGGGCTGAGCTTGCCGACTTTTGCGAGGGTTTCGAGAGTTGGATTGGAATCGTAGTATTCGTCGAGATACCGGCAGACTCGCGTGACGGCTTCCGCCGGCGCGGTCAGGGGCTGGTTCGGGCGGCAGCGCTTGCAGGCGCGAAACCCGGCTCTTTCGGCTTCTTCGCAAGTTGCAAAAGGACGAATATTTTCCGGCTTTGGCGCGCGGGAGGGGCAGCCGGAACGACAGTAAATCCTGGTCGTCGTCACTCCGTAGAATCCGCCGGGAATGTTCGGTTTTGCGCTCATGCCAACAGCGTAGCCCCTGGCCGTTCCGGGAAATATCCGTTGTTTGCGGTCAGAGTGGAAATTCGCGGGAAATCAGTTGCCCGACACTGCCGGCTTTGCCGGAGCGGGATTGCCCGGTTTGGGCAGAGGCTTCCGGGGAAGCATTTCCTGTCGAATCGCTGCGTCATAGACAAACGACGCCACGATAGCCGTCATCTGTTTCAGGTCGCCGGCGACGATACGGTCGTAGACGTCCATGTTCGAATGGTGAGTCCGCGTCTGATACTCCACCGGATCCTGAATGAATTGAAACCCCGGCAATCCCACCGCATCGAAGCTGAGATGGTCCGTACCGCCCGTTTTCCGGATGGAGACCGTCGTCGCGCCCAGATCCTGAAACGGCGCCAGCCAGGATTCGAAAATCGGCCGCACCATGTCGTTGCCCTGGATGTAGACGCCGCGAATCTTGCCGGTCCCGTTGTCGATGTTGAAGTACGCCGCCAGCTTGGAATGCTCGGGCTTCAGCATCATGTCCTTCGGATCGGCGAAATGCGCTTTGACATACGCCTTGGAGCCGAGCAGGCCTTCCTCCTCGCCGCTCCAGAGGCCGATCCGCACCGTGCGATCCATCCTCAAATCCAGCGCCTTCAGAATGCGCATCACTTCGATCATGATGGCGCTGCCCGCCGCGTTATCGGTTGCTCCTGTCGCGCCGTGCCAGGAATCCAGATGGGCGCCGATCATCACAATCTCATCGGCTTTTGTGGTTCCCGGAATCTCGCCGATCACGTTATAGGCGTAAGGATCGCCGTCGAAAAATTCCGCCGCCAGCTCAAGCTGCACCTGAACCCCGATGCCTTTCTGCCGCAGGCGCATCATGCGGTTGTACTGCTCGGCCGAAATCGCAATCATCGGCGGAGGAGTAGCCCGCTTGGGATCGTAGCTGCCGCCCGACGTCGCAAAGATCGTCCCGCCGTCGTTTCGAGTCCCGACGGTGAGAACCGCGAGCGCGCCTTCTTCCACCAGGAACTTGTTTCGCTTGTCCAGAAACGCCCGGACCTTCGCCATATCGAACGGCTCTCCGGGAGCAATCCCCGGCATTCCCGCGCGAGTGGGCTGGTTTCGCGCCGGCGCGGCCGTGCCATCGGGAGCCATCGCAAACTCCGCCAGTTGGGCATCGGTAAACCGGGCTTGCTGCGGCCGGTCCTGCGGCTGGAGGTCCTGCAGGGGATCGATCAGCACAATCTTGCCGCGCAGCTTGCCCCGGTACTTTTCGAAATCGGGCTCCAGGCGGATCGACGCAGCCAGCACTTCGCCATGGGCCGGCCCGTTGGTTCCGGAAACGAACGCCATCGGAAATCCGATGATGGGCGAGTACACCGGTTCAATCTGAGCCACGGAGAACCTGCTGTACGACCAGCCGCGTCCGTACGGCCCCCATTTTTCGAGGCGGGCGTTGGAGATACCGGACTCCGTCAGCCGCTGGACGGTCCAGTCGGCGGCGCGCTTGAAGGCCGGCGTTCCGCTCAACCGCGGGCCGTAGACGTCGGTGAGATAAAAAAGATGGTCCATGACCTTCGATTGCTCAAACGCTTCCGTACGAATCCTGTGAATGGTCTGAAGGTCAACTTTCTCTTCTGCCGGCAGGGGCAACAAAAATACCAGGAACAAAGCGGCGGCCAGTTGGCAGGACATAGATTTCGAGAGAATAGCAGAGGTGGGAAGCGGATCTGAAAATCACAATTTCCAAAGAGAACTACCTCAAGACGATTGCCGAAGCGGAGTCGGAAGGAGAGCCCGTGATTGCGGCAACGCTGGCCCGCTGGCTGGGCGTGTCGGCTCCCGCCGTGGCGACCGCCGTTCGCCGCCTGAGCCGCGACGGGCTGACCGTCGTCACGCGGAACGGCATTTCCCTGACCGATTCCGGACGCGGGATCGCCAACCGGCTGCTGGTGCGGCATTACCTGATTGAACGCATGCTGGCGGAAATTTTCGGCATGGAGTGGTATCGGGTTCACGACGAAGCCGAACAGATGGAACATGCGGTGAGTGCGGATTTTGAAAGGCTGCTGCGCGACAAGCTGGGAGTTTCCCGGCCTTGCCCGCACGGCAATCCGGTCAACCTGGAAACGCCCGCAGAGCGCCGCGCCAAGGGACTGATCCCCCTGATGGAGGCACAGCCGGGAAGCGAATGCAGCGTCCAGGGGATTTTTGAGCGGGACCGGCAACTGCTGGAGTTTCTGGACGGATTAGGAATCCGGCCCGGAACGCGGCTGGGGATCTCCGCGCGAAACTACGATGGAACACTAATCCTCCGGCTGCGTGGCGGAACAACCCCCTTGGGCCGTTCCGCCGCCGAAAGAATCTGGGTACACCCGAACTAACTGGTCTTCTTCGGAGAAAACTTCTGGAGCGCCGACAGAAACGGCGCGGCCGCTGGCGGAGCTGGAGTGCCGCCGCTCAGGATGGCCTTGTTGTCGAGCGCGCTGCCATACAAACCCTTGTTCGCGTCGTCATCCTGCCGCAGCGTGGCGCCCTGCAGCGAAATTCCGGCGAAAGCCCCTCGAGATCGAGACCAGGAAAGCATTTCCGCGCGCATTTGAGCGTCGGTCATCGCCTCGGCATCGCGGCCCACCGGTCCAATCGCCGCCGTTCCCTCGCCGCCCAACGTGAACTTGCTCTGCAGCAGCTTCTCCATTCCCGTTTTGTTCATGACCAGGATGATGACGTCGCTTTCGGCGCCGCCTATCTGAAACCCGACGCTACCGCCTTCAATACGCATCGCCGCCGGGGCGCTCCACCCGCCTTTACCGTCCCGGCATGAGGCAAAACCGCGTCCATACTTGCCGCCTACGATAAATCCGGCCTTCTTGACGCCGGGCACTACCACCGTGCAAACGGCCTTCCCGAGCAAGTCCTTAGGAATTCCCTTGTCGTCGGCGGTTGCCATCTCCGAAACCGTTGTTGCCGCCTCTTTCAGGCGCTCCTCTTCATCCTTGCCAGCCCAGGCGCTCAGCGCACCCAGCGTTAACAGAATTGTCCCTGTCGCAAGCATTCGCATATAATCCGACCCTCCAGCAGCAGAATACGCGATTTGCAGCGTCCATGCCACCTGTTTGAGCACGCAGCGAACTAGCTGCCTTTGTTTACGGCCACAACCTCCCTGCGCGCGAGAAAGTGTTCCATGGTCCAGCGAATGCCGTCCTCCAGCTTGACTTGCGGTTCCCAGCCCAGCACGGAGCGCGCGCGGGAGATGTCGGGCTTACGCCGTTTGGGATCGTCGGCCGGCAGTTGGAGATATTCGATGGGGAGGGAGGTTCCGGCGGCGCACTGTACCGCCTGGGCGAACTCGAGAATTGTCCGCTCGTCCGGATTGCCCAGGTTTACCGGCTCCGCGAAATCCGTCCAAAGCAGCCGGATCAGGCCTTCGACCAGGTCGCTGACATAGCAGAAGCTGCGGGTTTGCGAGCCATCGCCATAGACCGTCAAAGGACGGCCCTGCAGCGCCTGCTCGATGAACTGCGGGACCACCCGGCCGTCGTCCGTTTTCATGCGGGGGCCGTAAGTATTGAAAACACGAGCGATTCCGGTTCGTACGCCGAGCGCGCGGCGGTACGCCATGGTCATTGCCTCGGCGAACCGCTTGGACTCGTCATAGCAGGACCGCACTCCGACAGGATTGACGTTGCCCCAATAATCCTCCGTCTGAGGATGAACGGCCGGATCGCCGTAGACTTCGCTGGTCGAAGTGAGCAGGAACCGCGCGCCGGCACGCCGCGCGATCTCCAGCAGGTTCCGGGTGGCGGTCGATCCCGTTTCCAGCGTCTCCAGCGGATGGGCGAGGTACTCGCGGGGACTGGCCAAAGAGGCCAGGTGAAGCACCGCATTGACGGATTCCGGCACCGGCCAGTTGATCTGCGAGACATCGGCGCGGATCAACCGGAACCGCTCGCAGCCGGCCAATTCGCTGAGGTTTTCCTCGGCGCCGGTGATGAAGTTGTCGACACCGATGACGAAGTGCCCGTCGCTCACCAGGCGCTCGCAAAGATGAGATCCGATGAATCCGGCGGCTCCGGAGACGAGAATGCGAACCATAGAGGAAGGGATGGCGCCTTTCTTCTCAGTCTCGCAGATCGTTACGGGGGAATGTACCGATGGAATCGTCGAGATTCGCGCTCCCGGCATGGTGGAAAAGGAAAAAGCCCGGCCGGAGCCGGGCTTTTGGTGAGATTTTCCGGATACGCTAGACGACTTCGACGCCCATGGAGCGGCAGGCGCCTTTCACCTGCTCGACTGCGCCCTTCAAATCGAAGGAGTTCAGATCCGGCATTTTGATCTTGGCGATCTCTTCCACCTGCTTCTCGGTGATCTTGCCCACCTTGTTCTTGTTGGGTTCCGCGGAGCCTTTGGCAAGATTGACCGCGCGCTTCACCAGAATCGCCACCGGCGGCGTTTTCGTGATGAAGGTAAAGCTGCGGTCGCTGTAGATGGTGATGACCACGGGGATGATCAGGCCTTCCTGATCTTTGCCGGAGGTTTTCGCGTTGAAGGCCTTGCAGAACTCCATGATGTTGACGCCTTGCGGACCCAAGGCGGTGCCAACCGGGGGCGCCGGAGTGGCCTTCCCCGCCGGAATCTGCAATTTAACGAGTGCGTTTACTTTCTTTGCCATTTCACTTCCTCAAAATGCGTTGCCCGGCGGGCTGACGCTAAATCTTTTCTACCTGCAGAAAATCGAGTTCGACCGGCGTGGACCGGCCAAAGATGGTCACCATGACGCGCAGAGTACTGCGCTCCGGATTGACCTCGTCCACCTTGCCCGAGAAGTTGGTAAACGGACCGTCCACAATGCGGACGGTTTCGTTCTTTTCGAACGACACCTTGGGCCGGGGACGATCGGCGGCCGTGGCCTGCCGGTAGAGAATGCCGTTCACTTCGTCGGCGGTGAGCGGCACGGGCTTGGTTCCGCCGCCGACAAAGCCGGTGACACGCGGAGTTTCCTTCACCTGGTGCCACATTTCCTCGTCCATCGCCATCTCCACCAGGACATAACCGGGGTACAGCAGCCGCTTGGAGGTGGACTTTTTCCCGTTCTTGAGTTCGATGACTTCTTCGGTGGGGATCAGGATCTGACCCAATTTGTCGCCAAACCCAAAGGCCTGGGAGCGGGTCTTGAGCGACTCCGCTACTTTATTCTCAAAACCGGAATAGGTATGGATGATGAACCAGTTCTTTCCCGATCCTTCACCTTCTGTTCCGGCGGAGTCATCCGGTCCAGCGGAGTTCTCCGCTTCGGCGGGCGCGGGGGTTTCCGGCGTTTCGGGCTGTTGGGTTTCGTCGAGTTCTGCCACGGCAATCCTACTTTGTTGTCAGCGTCGTAAAGATCTTGGCGATGGCGCGCTCGACCACAAAATCGACAACGCGAAAATAGGCGGCGAAGGCGAAGACGGCAAGGATCACGACGGTGGTGGTGGCGCGGACCTGGGACCAGGTGGGCCAAGTCACCCGGCGCATCTCCATCTGCAAGTCGGTGAAGTAGCTTCTGGTTTTATCCAGCCACGACTCTCCCTTGGCGGGGAGCTTTTCGTTTTCCATCGAACTTCCTTCCTTGGATATCCAACCTGAATGGCAGGGGCAGAGGGATTCGAACCCCCAAAGGCGGTTTTGGAGACCGCTGGTTTACCGTTAGCCTATGCCCCTAACAGGCATGGCGGCCGTTGACGCACAGCGACCTGCCGGCTCTGAATGGGAACCCTGCTAATCAGTATAGCCCAGCCATTTGGCACCAACCAAATGGCTGGCGGATGGTTATCGCAGTTCCGGAAGGAGCCGGTACACGCCGAGCGGTTCGATGCCGGTTTGCTTCTGGGACGGCATGGCTTTTTCCGGAAAGCAGACAAACTCGCAATCCATCGTTTCCAGGTCCGAGTTGACCGAGTAACCGAACAGGCTTCTGCGGATGGCATGGTGCTCGCCCAGGAAAATCATCGTGGCATGAGACTCCTCCAGAAGCCGGGGCAGTTCGCGAAACTCGTCGCCGGTGGAAGAGTGGACAACCGGCTCGACGGGCAAACTTTCCGCCATTTCGGCCAATTCTCTCCCCGTCAGATCCGGGTGGCCGATCCGGATGTCGGCGGCCGACATTCCATCGTGCACAGGCTGGTGCGGAGTGAGATGGATCATGTGGAAGTTCGCTCTGTAGCGGGCGGCCGTCTGCGCGGCCATCATCGCTTCACTGTGCCATCGCGGGTGGCCGGACATCACGTAGGCGACGTTTTCCGGCGCCTTCCGGGAAGAGTGATGGCCACTGCGGCCCCGGCTCCAGATCTTCACATTGCTCTTTCGCACCAGCGAAGCTCTCAGGGAACGCACCCGGGGAATCCCGGGGGGATGGCTGGCCGGCGCAAACACAATGTCCGGCCGCCGGTCGCAACAGAAGGAAACGATCTGGTTTTCGGCATTTCCGGACAGCAGCAGTCTCTCGCACCGGGCGTAGCGATCCGCTTCGGCGAAGAACGATCGCATCGCCTTATGAGCGCGCGTTTCCTCCGTCCGCCCGGGGCTGTGCACGTGCAGCAGCGACAACCGCGCCTCTTCCTGATCCGCCCATTCGGCCAAGGTAGGAATCGCCTGGAAACAGGCTTCCGAAAAATTGGTCAGAAATAGCAGGTTCTTCTTGGTTTGCATCGAATTTTCTCCGTTCGTTTCGGTTAGTAGAGAAAGCCATCCACCGGCTGGACTTCCGGCGGAATCGAACGATCGCCAATCAGCTGGCGCAGGTTGATCTCAATCGACCGGGACAAAGTTGTCATCGGCGTGTCATGCACCGTGTTTTCGAACGGCGCTTCAATTTCGCGGCCCACGGTGTCCAGCGCAATGAAGATGAAGCTAACGACCGTCGAGGCCAAAGGCGTCAGCAAGCCCATTCCCTGGACCAGGCCGAAAGGAAGCAGCAGGCAATAGGCGGTGATCAGAATTCTGGGAAAGAAGTCGTATTGCCTGGGCAGCGGAGTGTTCTTGATGCGCTCGCAAGAGCCGAGGATGTTGGTCAGCTCGGTAAGGGTGTTGTCCATCTGGACCCAGCGGTATTCGCTCAGCAGTCCCGCTGTCTTGGCTTCGCGAACCGCCTCGCCGGACTTCAGAAGGATCGCCGTAGGCACATTGCCGTAGGCTCGAAGATCGTCCGTCATCTTCTGCCCCAGGTGGCCTCGCAGCTCCGGAAACGGGTTCTGCTTGCGGAGGTGGCACCGCATCGCCGCGACGAAGGCCATCTGAATATTGACCAGGCGCTTCTTCAGCAGAGAGGGTCCTCCCGAAAGGGAGTTGTCGTCGATCAGCGTCAGGGCCTGGCGGGCGAAGGTGCGGGAATTGTTGACCAGGCTGCCCCACAGGATTCGCGCTTCCCACCAGCGCTCATAGGCGGAGTTGGTGCGAAAGGCCAGAAAAATTCCGATCGCGCCGCCCATCGTGGACAGCGGCAGTCCCGGCAGCGCCAGGAACTCCCAACCCGCGAGGGCGTACAAAAGCGCCACGGTCAGGTCGAACAAAAACAGCATCATCAACCGGCGCGCAACGGAAGGCCAGATTCGCTTAAACGGAAGGTGATCTCGGATAATCATTGTTTTGAGCGGGTCGATCCGCCTGTTTCGAGTTTGCGGAGGAATCGAGGCAAAATCGAGATATCGGTTGGCGATCTCTCGGCGGGCTCCTGGAGCCGGTGGATAGGCCGCCGGAGTGAGGCAACCTATCTTTTGGCTATCTGAAAGAGTTCCATCGATACGCCGCGCTGGCGCGTCCAAATTCTTGTATCGCTCTCCCTGAAAAATGCCGACTCGACTAAGCATCCTGGGTATCCGGGTTCCCGAGACAACATTCCGGCGGAAACACGTTCTGCCGATCGCCGCCGTGCTGGTTGCGGTGCTGGCTGTCATTGAATGGAAGATGGAGGTCGATTTTTCGCTGGGAATTCTGTATGTCATTCCCATCGCGATTGCGGCCACCGTCTTCAGCCGGCTGGAAATCGTGGCGATGGCCATCTTCTGCGCATTTCTACGCGGCCAGTTCACTCCCCAGGCCACTCCTCTCGAACACACTCTCCGCTTCGCGATGGCAACGCTCGCCTTCTCCGGAATCGGACTGCTTCTTGTCGAGATGAGCCGGAATCGCCGGGTGGTCATCGCCTACTACTCCAATCTCAAGCTGGAGCAGGAGCTCCGGCGGCAAGCCGAGGAGCAGCTTCGCATCCTGGCGGAATCGAGTCCCGCCGCCATCCTGACCGTGAATCACGACGGGCTCATCGGGGCGGCCAACCGCGCCGCTTCGCAGATGTTCGGAATTCCGGACACCCGTTCCCTGGTGGGCCAGCCCGTCGGGGACTTCGTCGCCGCGCTGGCCAACGCGCTGAAGCTGCCCAGCCCTCGCCAGATGCGGGCTTCCGCCTGGACCTGGGGCCGCAAGACCGACGGCAGCGTCTTTCCCATCGCCGCGTGGTTTTCCACCTATGGCCACGATGACGGCCGCCATCTGGCGGCAATTGTGGTGGACGTGTCCGAGGAAGTTCGCGACCGCGAGCGTGAAAACTTCCGTCACCTGCTGGATTACAACCGCCTTCTGGCCAGCGCGGTCTCTCACGAGATTCGAAACATGTGCTCGGCCGCCGCGGTGGTCAGCGCGGCGCTGGGGAGGCGTCCGGAGCTGCAGGGCAATCCGGACTTCCTGGCGCTGTCTCAGCTGATCGATGGCTTGTCGCGGATGGCGTCGTTTGAACTGCACCACCGCGCCGAAACCCACCATACGTCCGCTTCGGTCACCGATGTACTGGACCAGCTTCGGATTATCATCGAGCCGGACTGGAACGATACCGACGGGGCCGTTCATTTCGACGTCGAGCCGGAGCTTCCGGTTGTCCGGGCCGACGCCCACGGAATGCTGCAAATCTTTCTGAATCTGGCGCAAAACTCCATGCGCGAGGTTCAGGACGAGCCGGTCCGGGAACTCACCATCCGCGCCCGCCGGACCGATGAGGAGGTCGTCGTCAGCGTGATCGATACCGGTCCAGGCGTCGCCCAGCCGGCGATCCTGTTCCAGGCATTCCGGCCCGGTTCCGACGGTACCGGTCTGGGGCTGTATGTCTCCCGAATGCTGGCGCGCAGCTTCGGCGGCGATCTCTTCTTCGTACCGCGCGCTCAAGGCTGTCAGTTCGATGTCACACTCAAGATTGCCCGCAAAACATCTCATGGAGCTCACCCCACCGGCCCCATCCCGCAGGATCCGGCTGTATCTCGTGGATGACCATGCGTTATTTCGCGAAGGATTGCTGCGGCTTCTTTCCAACGATCCGGAGTTCGAGCTGACGGGCGCGACGGGCGATGTCGACCGCGCGGTGGCCGAGATTTCCGCATCCCCGCCGGACATCTTGATCCTCGACTATGACTTAGGCGAGAAGACGGCCGTCGATGTCGTGAAGATACTGCACCAGCGGGATTTCCAGGGCCGGATTCTGCTGGTGACGGCCGGCCTGCCCGACCGGGACGCTCTCACTTTAATTCGCAGCGGAGTGGCGGGAATCTTCCACAAACACCATGCTCCGGAAGCGCTGCAGCGCTGCATCCGGGAAATCGCGCAAGGGCAGGTCCTGATCGAACAGGACTATCTGCGGGAGCTGATCGCTTCAGCGACCGAGCCCGCCGACGATCCCGCGCCTCCCATTTCCGCGCGCGACCGGCAGATTCTCCGGTTTCTGCTGGAAGGCCTGGCGAACAAAGAGATCGCCGGGCAGCTTCGCATTTCCGAAAGCGCCGTCAAGGCGTCCATCCAGGCTCTGTTCGCCAAAACCGGCGTGAGGACCCGAAGCCAGCTGGTGCGGATCGCTCTCGAACGATACGCGGACCAGCTTCAGGAATAAATGACCTACCGCGCGGCCCGCGTGCTACCATTCACTCGCTCTACTCTCCGTTAGCTGTTAGGAGGCGTGTGTGCCCCATCTGCAGGTTGAAGCTGCTCGTGGATCGATCGAGCGTCAGCTCCTTACGATCCCCATCGAGTTCGACGCAGCGGGTGCTCCGGCGGACATTCTCGCGCCGCCCGTAGCAATTCTTCGAACGATTCCAACCGCCCTCAGTACGGTTCGGGTACAGATCATCGTTCGCACGGTTTCTTTACAAGCTGCCGTCGGCTCGGCCCAATGCGCGCTCGTGCTGACCTTCAACGAAGGATCGCTGGAGGTGCTCTCTGCCGGCGAGTCCGAGTCATTGTTGGCCGGCACGATTTCCATCCCGTTTTTTCTTGCGTTCTTCGACGTTCCCGGGCAAACCGGGCGAGTCGCCCAGCTTTCCGCGGATTTCACCAACACGGTGGTGAACTTCTCATTCGATGCGGCTTCGAATACCCGTCTCACCGCCAAATTCGGAACCGCTCTGACAAATTTGGCCACCACCGCGATACAAGCCGCCCTCACTGCGCAGTTCCAAAGCATCGGCACGCGTCCGACCGGCCTGAACTTCACGCTGACAGCGGGAGTTGCCAGCGAAGACCTGATGACGGTGGACCGGTTGCCCGGCGTGGCCTGGATTGACCCCGACACCCTTGCGCTCTGGTTGACGTACGCCGCCGAACCGCTTCCGCCCCCCTTCCTCCCCACGCCATTCCTTCCCCCCGGTAATCCCTCCGCTTTCGGACTGCGGCTGCGAAATGACGGCTTCCAACGGACGGTGAGAAATCCGGCGGTTCGCGCCATCGCTCGCGACATGCTCTCCGATCGGCTGATCGACGGATTCGTGCAAAACGTCTTTGCGGAGCGCGGGGGACAGGGCGACCCGACGGATCAGGATCGCGCCGAAGCTCGAAAGAGACTCGCTGACTACTTGCAGACACCGCAGGGATTGAAGGATCTCGCCGGCGAGACGCCCGGTCCCACCGGGAACGGCCGGCTCCGGAAACGGATCAAGAAGGTTCCGGACCCCTTTTCCGACTTCGATGTTGAGATTCCGGAATTGGACTTGTGGCTGGGCCAGGACCGGATTGAAGGTCGAGCCGTTGCCACAGGCGAAGTGAATGGATTCGGCTTTCGAGCCAGCACCAACTTTCGCGCCACACCGGTGTTGGTCACGGATCCCAAACTCGCCATCGAGATGCACGACATCGAGATTGACGATCCGGATATTTCGATTTCGTTGCCCGTGTGGTTGGAGTGGGCGACCGGGATTCTCGTTGCGCTCCTCGGCGGCGGAGCCTTCCTTGGCGCCGTCGTTGGATTTCTGTTGTCCTCAATCGTCTCCGAAGTTGCGGAGGCGTTCGTTCCGTCGAACCTCGGCAGCAAAGTGCCGCCGCCGGACGCAAAACCGGTGACCGGGCTACCGCCGGGAGTCACGTTGACCAAACTCTCCGTCATTCCCGAGCACCTGGAAATCCGCGGACGCTGGAGCATATTTATCGACGATCCGCGACCCTTTTACCCGCGCGTGCAGATCTTGGATACGGTCGAGCGGTCCCCGGCAGGGATCCCCACCGAGGGGAGGGCTTCGTTCGTTTGCCTCGGTGTCCTTGGCGTCTTGATGGATGCCAAGCCGGGAACCGGGACTGCCTTCACTTATCTCGGCCGTTCCTGGCAGTCGAAGGTCACTCTGGAAATTACTTCGACCGCGGTTCCCTTGCCGTTAACCCGCTTTCCTTGGACAATCCAGGTGGGCTATCGATCCCCGGCGCAATATCACTTTCCCGTTTCCTATTCCACGGTGCAAACACTCGCGCCAGGAACGCTAACTTTTAACTCCGACGTATGGCTGCCCACCCCGCCGCTAACGGGTACGGTGGAAAATCGCACGTTCAACATGGATGTTTCTTTCGCCGCTGAGAAGTTCACTCTATTCGTTCCGCCCGAGTCGGCATGCATCATCCTCTTCCTGTCGACCAAGGTCGTCGATGGGACCGGCGTGAGCTGGGATCTTTCCAGTCAGGTGGATGTCTTGAACCAAACCGTGACGTTTGGATCGGATTTTTCGGATTTCGGCAAGGAATGCGCAAGCCATCGGAAAGAATTCCGGCGGTTCAAAGAGCCTTCCCTTCTCGACAAGGTCTGGAATCCTCCGGATGTCTTCGCGAAGGTCATCGAAGAAGCAATTCGCACGGAACAACCATCGGTTACCGATGCGATTGGCGAGCTCCTTGAAGTACGAGGCCGCGATGCCTTCAACTTGATCCTGGCGCCTTCGAAGATTCAAGGTCCCGGACAGTAGGGCACACATAGCAAAGCCGCCGGATCTCCGGCGGCTTGTTCGTGGAAAATCGGATTCGATTAGCTGACGATCTCGGCGACGGTGCCGGCGCCGACGGTGCGTCCGCCTTCGCGAA
>CAZETQ010000086.1:0-9150 GCA_964515165.1 uncultured Solibacteraceae bacterium
AGCGGGTTTGTGCGAATGCACGGCCTGAGACTTTGAGGAGAGCGCAGTCATCGGCCTCGGGGAGTAGCCGCCCCCAAGGAGAAGCCCATGCCACAGACAGATCCGGATCCCTTTTGGAGCGACAAGGCGCTTTTTCCAGGCGACACTCCGTTAGATTATTCGGAAAACCACGACGACTACCTCTATGGCGAGATCCCCAGCCTCGAAGAGCGCGTGAAAAATTGCGCCCGTGAACAGCCGCGTGCGAAGCAAGCGGGCGTACTGAACCATCCCCGCCCTTACGGACGGGGCTAAACGCTTGAAAATACTGCACTTTTTAAGCCCCGTGCGTCAGAAGCTGTGAAAATTTGGAGTTGCCCAAAAGCGTGATTTTGGGGGATCTAAAATGCCTCCCCCGCGCGCTGTAATCGCTTATAGCGCCTCGTAGGAGGGTACTCCTGGGGGGATTACGCCGGAAATTTCAGGGCTTCTTTAAGTCCAGCCAATTTTTCACAGCTTCTCAGCGCGGGGATCTGCTTGAAAACCGCAGGATTCCGACGTACTCCGCTAGCCCTTAACGTCGATCACCGCTGACGGCGTATCGACTCGCGAAGCTTGAACGAACCGGGCCATCCGGCCCAACTCGCTGTCTTCCTGTGCAAGCTCGGCGCGAAACTGCAACAGGAGCGCCTTCAGTCGTTCCCCCTCGGCCTCCAATCGAAGCAGTTCGGCGGCAGATACTGCGTGTGCGATCTGCGTTTCCCGTTCACGGATTTTCTGAGCCAGAAATTCGAGAGACATGACTATTCCTTCTTGCCGTAGAGCGTCAGGCTGAGACCTTCCAGAGAAGCGCTCACCATCTTCTGCTGCGATTCGAGCGTGGCGAGCAACGTATCTGCCGCCTGCAGCCGGATAGCCATCGCCGCCCGCTGCGCGGTAATGCGTTCCGTCAACTCGGTGATCTGGCGATTCAGGCGGCCTTCGGTGCGGTCGAACTGATCCTGTTCGATCTTCACAGAGCCGGTGACAGGGTCGGAGAGACTTCTGAAGGAAGAAGCCAGCCTGCCCAGGCCCGTGGCGCTCGTGCCCACGAAGGAATACGCGGCGGAGAGCTGTGTGTCGCTGAGCTGATTGAAGGCCAGCGTATCGAACGTCATGACGCCCTGGCTGTCGAGAGAGATTCCCAGGTCGGCAAGACCTCGCAGCACGCCTTCGCCGTCGAAATTGACAAATTGGCGAAGTGCGGCAGACGCCTCGCGCACCAGGTTCGACCCGGAAAGCAGGCCGGCCGCCTCGCCGATTTGCGAATCGAGAAAATCGACCACGCTGTTATAGGCGGAAACAAGCGAGTTAATGGCAGGTGTCAGCTTGTTGCGGTCGCTGGCCAGATTGATCGAGACCGGATCGGAGCTGGTGGCATTGACGGTGAATGTCACGCCGCCAATGACGTCGTTGATGATATTGGTGGGTTTGGAGACAGCGACACCGTTCAAAACAAACTCCGCATTGGAGCCTTGATTTGCGTTGGTGACCAGCGCCGTCGCCGCGCCTTCCGGATCGTCGGTCAGCGAAAGCGTTGTTGCTCCCGAAGCGGACGCCGACAACACCAGGTAATTGGGCGTGGCGCCGGAGCCGGTGGTCATGACAGAGGCGGTTACGCCGATCCCCAGATTATTGATGGCATTCCGAAGGCCGGCCAGGTTGTTCTGCGCCGGTGTCAGCACCAGATCGTAGTTGTTGCCGCCGAGCGTCAGCCGGACGGTTCCCGTGGTGGAAACCGTGTCGGTGGAACCGTAGCCGTGCAGGCTGGTTTCCGACGCGGCCGAGGCAAGCGAGGTGATTTCGCCAATCGTGTACTGAGCGGGAACGGTTGCCGTGACGGAATTGATCGAAACCTTCGACGAATTGCTGCTGGAGCCGCTGATGGCCTTGGCATCGCCGATGCGGGAAAGATTCTCCAACGCGCTGGCGAAGTTGCTCATCACCGCCTGAAGCGATGTGGACAGCGTTTTCTTCTGCAGCAGGTCCGACTTTTCGTTCTGAAGGGCCTTTAACGGAAGCGAAGCGATGGTTTCGGCTCGGGAGAGAATGGTCTGGAAGTCTTCCGAGAAGCTGGAGACGCCGGTAAAGGTCAGCGGTGCGATGCCCATGGCTATCCGTCATATCGGCGGAATGGGTCAAAAGCTGAGGCGCAGCGCGAATTGAATCTGCCGCGGGTCGTAAACCGAGGTTGCCTGGCCGAAGGTGGGCGCGGTGATCGTCCCATTCGGCACCGCCCGGTTGGTGTGGTTCAGCGAATTGAATGCCTCTGCGATTCCCTGGAGACTAACCCTCTCCGTCAGATGGAATACCCGGCTAAGCCGAACATCCAGGCTGGCATAGCTGAATCCCCGGCCGGTATTGCGCCCGACCCCGACCGGACGGTCGTTGGTATTCGTATCGTTATTCCGGTCGGATCCAAGAAGGATATTGAACGGAAGCTGCGAGGTATAGAGGAATAACGGCGACAGCTCCCAGTTGCGGATCAGCGCATTCGAGAATGGCGAGGTGAGCACTCCGGCGACCGTGACGCGGTGCCGCTGGTCATTGTCGGAGAGTCCGCGATCGTCGCGGAGGTTGTTGTTGTCCTGGGGTCCACTGAAAAACGCATTGCCGAAGTCGTCAATCGCTTTCGACAAGTTGTAGGAGAGCCGCACGAACGCCCGGCGGGCCAAGCGATATTGCGCGGAAACCAACAGACCGTTGTAGTAAGAATCGCCCGAGCCCTCATACCGCGAGATATTGCCGTAGCGGGAATCCGGCCGCCCGAGATTCGGAATTCCCAGAGCGGCGGCTTGGGCGGCGCTGAGCGTCGGGACGTTGACGTTCCGCGACAGGATCATGTGCAGTCCGCGGAGCCATTGATACCCGGCGGAAACGGTCAGGCTGGACCCGAACTGATGCTCAATCTGGAGGCTCGCCTGCTGGGCGTAGCTGTTCTGGATGTTGAAGTCGATCGTCGTGATGTTGATGTACTGGTTCGGCGGGAAGGCCGTTGCCTGAAACGGAAACGCCGGAGCGCCTTCCTGCCCGAAGGACAGCAGCGCCACCTTATACTTGCTGCCGTCCCGCTGTAAGGCGTTGGACGTCGCACGAAGCGGAATGCGGTCATAGAACAATCCGTAGTGAGCGCGCACGACCGTTCGGTGAGAGCCGGGCGACCAGGCGAATCCGATTCGCGGAGCGATGTTGTTGTAGTCGGTCTGAATGGGCTGCGGCAGCCGCTGCATGTCGTAGCGCAACCCGGCCTGGATGGTCAGGCTGGGCCGGACTTTCCATTCGTCCTGCACGAACATTCCGAAATTCGGATTCGACTGAAATTGATACGGATCTCCGAAAGCCTGTTGGAAGGTCTGGTATCGGCCCGTCTGGAAACTCGCCAGGTTTGAGAAAGCATAGACCGCGGCGATCTGGCTGCCGGGGAAGTAGATGTTCAGGCGATTCCAGAGAAAATCCGCGCCCATGCGAATGGAGTGCGCGCCGCGCAGGATCGACAGGCTGTCGCTGAGCTCGTAGAGATTGTTGTCGCGCCCGACGGGAGATGTCGTGGACGCTCCGAAATTGGCAATTCCGGCGATATTGACGGCCGGCCCGGTGAGATCGTTCCCCGGCGCCGAAAGGCGGCTGCGCATGAACTGGAATCGAGCTTCGTTCACCGCTCGCGGCGAGAGCGTCGCCACTTCCGTGATGGCGATACTTTGATCCTGATTGTCCAGCCGGGTAGCGCGGCTGATGTCGCTGAGTCCCCCGACACTGCGGGAGTTGGGGCTGGCGATGTCGTAGAAGCTGTACCGGGCGGTAAGCAGATTCGACTGGTTGATGTGGTGATCCAGCCGTCCGAACACGTTGGTAATGTCCCAGCCTGTCGAAAACTCACCGGGGGTCAGATATGGGCCTTGATAACCCGCGGTGGCGGCGAGTGTCTGGTTGATGACCGCCGCATTTGCCGGAGAAATCGTGACGAAGCCGGCGGCGTTGCGGCGGGTTTGCTCGAAATTCGCGAAGAAGAAACTGCGATTCCGCTGAACCGGCCCGCCGAGCGAGGCTCCATATTGCGTCTGGGTGAGGGGGTCCTTGTTGGTGAACAGCGGATTGCGAGCGTCGAACCGCTGGTTCCGAAAGAATCCATAGAGACGCCCGTGCAGATCGTTGGTGCCGGACTTGCTCGAAATATTGAGCGTCCCGCTGGACGCCCGCCCGAACTCGGCCGATCCGCCGGAGTTCACTGCCTGAAACTCGCGAATCACTTCCTGCGAGAAGTAGGTTCCGGCGAGATTGGCGGCATCGTCGTTGATGGACAGGCCGTCGAGGACGAAATTGTTGTTCAGGTTGCGCTGACCGGCGAAGGAGATTCCCGTTCCGGGCACGGCGGAGGTTTCGGCGAACTGCTGGGGAGTGCCGGTGTTCGTACGCGAAACTCCGGGAACCAGCAGCGCCAGATCGAGATAGTTGCGGCCATTCAGCGGTAAGGAGTCGATTTCCTGCGGCCGCACGATCGTGGATATCTGCGACCGGGCAGTCTCCAGCGCAGCCGCCGTTTCCGTAACTTGCACCGAAGTTTGCTGGCCTGCTACGGCCAGATGGATGGGCAGATTCAGCGCCTGGCCCGCAGCCACCGTCACGTCGAAAGAGAATGCCGCAAACCGGGGATCCTCTACGCGCAGTTGATACGCACCCGGCCGGAGATAGAGAAATTGATAGCGGCCCTGACCGTCGGCGGTGGTTTTGATCTCGCGATTCCGCTCCGTGTCGAGCGCGATAACGAAGATACCTGGCACTCCCGCACCGCTGGGATCGGCGACTTCGCCCCCGAGAGTGGCGGAGGAAACCCCCTGCTGCGCGCAAAGAGGCGCCACCCCAATCAATAAATAGACAACAGCTCTCATCGAAGAGACCTCAACTGAAAAACTGCAGGAACTGGATGGGCGAGGGCAACGCCTCGCAGGCGCTACAGCAGAGGCGAGACGGGTGGGGGCCGTTGGAAGAGCGCGGAATTCGCCGGGGCGGCGTGCGCCGGGCGAGTCTCGAAGGAAACGAGTCTTTCCTCGATACCCGCAGTATCGTAATCCTGCAAGTCCGGCAGGATCGCGAATGCGGCGACAGCGGCAGTTCCCGGTTGCGAAGGGCAGCCTTTGGCGCATCCCGGAGTTCCCGACAGTTGAATGCCGGTTCCCCGCTCCTGCCGCTTACAGCAGTCGTGTTTGCTGTTCCGTTTGCAGCACTTCATCGCCTCGCTGGTCATAGCGGAAAGGACCGGAGTTGCCGGAACCGCCAGGAAAGACCAAAGAAGCAGGGCCGCCATGACACGCTGGAATAGCAAACGGCGAAAGCTGTGCCAATCGCGAGTCATACCGGAACGGAGCCATCCTAGCATGCACTCGGGCTCCAAATGAAATATGATGGCCTCGGAACGAGCATTCTCTCATGAAGTTCTCGGGCAGTCTTGTTGTCTTTGCCGCCGTTCAAGCAATGGCCCAGCAGCCTTCCGGCGAAGCCTTTTACGAGCAAACCATCCGGCCGATTCTGCGAACCAATTGCTTCGCATGTCATTCGGATAAAACACTTTCGAGCGGCTTATCCGTCGAGAGCAAAGAGTCGCTGCTGCGAGGCGGAAATCGCGGTCCGGTACTCGATTCCGCGAACCCCGCGGAAAGCTTGCTGCTGAAAGCGATTCAGCAATCCGGCGATGTGAAAATGCCGCCCGGCCGCAAGATGGCGGACGATAAAATCGCCGCGATCCAAAAGTGGATCGCCGAGGGCGCTCCGATGCCGGAGGCCTACCTGAAAGCCAAGCGTCCGGGCGCCGATCATTGGGCCTATCAACCCGTGAAGCGCACAGATCCGCCGGCCGTGACGACTACCGGTTGGGCGCGAAATCCGATCGACCAATTCGTGCTGGCCAAATTGGAGGCGGCATCGCTTGCGCCTTCGCCGGAAGCCGAAAAGACGACGCTGCTTCGCCGGGTCAGCCTGGATTTGACCGGACTTCCTCCAACGCCCGAGGAGATCCAAGCCTTTCTCAAGGACAAGCGCCCGGATGCCTATGAGCAGACGGTCGACCGGTTGCTCGCCTCGCCGCACTATGGCGAACGTTGGGGGCGGCATTGGCTGGATATCGCCCGGTATGCGGATACCGACGGTTATACGATCGACGCTCCCCGGGACATCTGGCCGTATCGCGATTGGGTGATCAAGGCGTTGAACGCCGATATGCCGTTCAACGAGTTTGTGATCGACCAGCTGGCGGGAGATTTGCTGGCGAATCCAACCAGCGATCAACTGATCGCCACGGGTTTTCATCGCAACACGACCTCGAACTATGAGGGCGGCATCGATTTTGAACAGTACCGCGTGGAAGCTGTCGTCGATCGGGTCAGCACGACGGGAGCGGCTTTCATGGGATTGACCCTGGGCTGCGCCCGGTGTCACGACCACAAGTACGACCCGATCAGCCAGCGCGAGTTCTACCAGCTTTTCGCGTTCTTCAACGATATCGACGAGATCGACAAGGAAGCCGAACGCAAGTACTTCAACCGGCCGTTCCTGGAGTTGGGCACCGACGAAGAGAAGGCCAAGTACGACGAGTGGTCCAAGCGCGTCATGAAGCTGGAAGACGAGATCAACACGTACATCAGCAGAAATGGCGGTGCAGGCGACGATCCCGTCTTGAAGGAAATGCGGAAGCAGGCCAGCGCGGTGCGGCGCGAGAAGCCTTATCTGGTCCGGACGCTGGTCATGCGCGATAAGCCGGAGCCTCGTCCCGCCTACATTCATCTGGGCGGCGACTTCCTGCGGAAAGGCGTTCCGGTGGCTCCGGGCACTCCCGCGGTATTGCCCGCCATGCAAGCTCCCGGACATCGGGCGAATCGCCTCGATTTGGCGCGATGGCTGATGGATTCTTCCAATCCCCTGACGGCCCGCGTCACCGTGAACCGCATGTGGCAGCGATACTTCGGCCGCGGGATTGTGGACACGGAGAACGATTTCGGATCGCAGGGTGACAAGCCCACCCATCCCGAGTTGCTGGACTGGATGGCGTCGGAGTTTATGGCTCGCGGCTGGAGCCAGAAGGCCATGCACCGGGTGATTGTGACATCGGCGACGTATCGCCAGGCTTCTGTCGCACGGCCGGATGCGGCAACCAAGGATCCCGAGAATAAGCTGCTGGCCCGGCAGAACCGGCTCCGCCTGGATGCGGAAATCATTCGCGATTCCGCCTTGGTGGCAAGCGGCTTGCTCAATCCCAAAGTCGGAGGACAGAGCGTTTATCCGCCAATTCCGGCCGGTGCCAACTCGGTGACGCAGGTGCAGCGCGAATGGACCGTTTCCACCGGTCCGGAACGCTATCGGCGCGGCTTGTACACGTTCTTCCAACGATCGGCGGGACACCCGGCGTTGATGGTCTTTGACGCTCCCGACGCCACGGCTGCCTGCACCCGGCGCGTGCGTTCCAACACGCCGCTCCAGGCACTGACACTGCTAAACGACGAGGCCTTCACGGAGTTTGCGAATGCCATGCCGCCGCGGATTTTGAAAGAGCCGTCCGACGAGGCCCGGGTTCAGTCGGCTTACTTGATGGTGTTGGGCCGGCCTTCCCGGCCCGATGAAACCGAACGAGTGCTCAAGTTTGTGAAGGCGCGGCGAGACTCCGCCGCGGGCGGCGCCAGCGACGAGAAAGTCTGGGCCAGCGTTGCCCGAGCACTGCTGAACTTGGACGAGTTCATGACAAGGGAGTAGAGACATGGACGAATCACGAGACCCTCTAAAGCGGCAAACCCGGCGGCAACTGTTCCGCGATTGCGGTGTTGGCGTCGGCAAGATGGCGCTGGCCTCGATGCTGGCGCGCGGCGCGATGGCCGCGTCGAAGACGGGCCACTTTCCGGCGCGGATCGACCGGGTCATCTATCTCTTCATGGCCGGAGCACCGAGCCAGTTCGAGTTGTTCGATTACAAGCCGGAACTGCAAAAATGGGACGGCAAGACGGCCCCGGAATCGCTGCTGAAAGGCAAGCGCTTCGCCTTCATGGACTCCTTTGCGAAGGAGCCGCCGAAGCTGCTCGCCACCCGGCGAAAATTCCAGCAGTACGGCAGTAACGGCTTCTGGTTTTCGGAACTGATGCCGCACATCGGATCGATTGCCGACGATCTGACGATGGTGCGTGGCGTTTCCACGGAGAATTTCAATCACGGTCCGGCGAAGCTGTTCACCAATACCGGATCGGTGAGAGCGGGCCGGCCCAGCATGGGCTCCTGGATCACCTACGGCATCGGCAGCGAGACTGACGACTTGCCGGGCTTCGTGGTGTTGCAATCGGGTCCTCGCGGTCCTCGTAGCGGCGCGGCGCTCTGGTCCAGCGGATTTCTCCCCACCAAGTTTCAGGGAGTCCCGCTGCGTTCCGCCGGCGATCCGATTCTGGACTTGTCCAATCCCAAGGGAGTTTCCGTCGAGGAGCAGCGCCAGACTCTCGATCTGGTGCGAGATCTCAACCAGATGGAGTTGGCGAAGACCGGCGATCCCGAAATTCAGACGCGCATTTCGCAGTACGAGATGGCGTACCGCATGCAAACCAGCGGTCCGGAATTGATCGATTTCGGTAAGGAGAGCAAAGAGACGCTCGAGATGTACGGCGTGCAGCCGGGCAAGGCGTCGTTTGCGAACAACTGCCTGCTGGCCCGGCGGCTTGTCGAGCGTGGCGTACGGTTCGTCCAGCTCTATCACACAGATTGGGACCATCACGAAGACCTGACCACTCCGCTGGAGACAGTCACTCGCGAAGTCGACCAGCCGACAGCAGCGCTGATTCGCGACTTGAAGCAGCGCGGCTTGCTCGACCGAACGCTGGTCATCTGGGGCGGCGAGTTTGGCCGTACGCCGATGGGCGAAGTTCGCGAGAAGGGCAAGATCGGGCGGAACCACCACATCGACGCCTACACGATGTTCATGGCGGGCGGCGGCATTCGTCCGGGCGTGACCGTGGGCGGCACCGATGAACTCGGCTTCAGTCCGGCCGGCGAAACGATCGGTGTTCACGATGTCCAGGCGACGATTCTCCACTTGATGGGACTGGACCACGAGAAGCTGACCTATCGCTACCAGGGTCGTGATTTCCGGCTCACCGATGTCGCGGGCCG
>CAZETQ010000086.1:9250-20400 GCA_964515165.1 uncultured Solibacteraceae bacterium
GTCTGGGATGCCGATGGCAAGCAGTATCTCGACTTTCTCGGCGGTATCGTTACCGTCAGCGTCGGTCATTGCAATGACGAAGTGACCGCCAAGGTCCAGCAGCAAGTGGCGACGCTGGTCCATATTTCACCGCTCTTCTTCAACCAGCCGCAGGCTATGCTGGCGAAAAAGCTGGCAGGCATCACGCCGCAAGGCGCGTTGACAAAGAGCTTCTTCACCAATTCCGGCACCGAAGCGAATGAGATGGCGATTCTTACCGCGCGTTGCTACACCGGCTCGTCGGACATCATCGCCCTCCGCCACAGCTATCACGGGCGTTCGGCACTCACGATGGGAATCACCGGCCAATCAGGCTGGCGCTTGGGGTTTGCGCAGCCCGGCATCGTGCATGCGCATAACGCTTACTGCTACCGGTGCCCTTTTGGATCGACCCCGAAGAATTGCGATCTGAAGTGCGCCCAGGACGTGGAGGAACTGATTCGCACCACGACTTCCGGGAAGATCGCCGGATTTATTGCGGAGCCGATCCAAGGTGTCGGCGGCTACATTACGCCTCCGCCCGGATATTTCAAGGCAGTCGAAAAGATCATCCGCAACTACGGCGGGATTTTCATCAGCGACGAAGTTCAGACCGCATGGGGACGAACGGGCACCAAGTGGTTCGGAATCGAGCAGTGGGGCGTAGTGCCCGACATCATCACTTCGGCAAAGGGATTGGCCAACGGGTCGCCCATTGGTGTGACGATCGCGAGGCCCGAAATTGCCGACTCGATGAAGGGACTGACGCTTTCGACGTTCGGTGGCAATCCCGTCTCTACGACCGCCGCCAGTGCCGTGCTGGATTACATCGAAGAGAAAAATCTCCGGGCCAACGTTGAAGATGTGGGTGCTCATCTGCGGACGCGGCTGGAGGAGATGCAAGAGAAGCATTCGCTGATCGGCGAGGTTCGGGGCATGGGCCTGATTCAGGGAATGGAGCTTGTGCGTGACCGGAAGACGAAAGAGCCCGCCCCGCAGGAAACTCTGGAGATGCTCGAAGCGATGCGCGAGGAAGGCGTGCTTTGCGGCAAGGGCGGATTGTACGGAAATGTCTTGCGCGTCACTCCTCCGATGAACATCTCAACGTCCGACGTGGACCTGTTCGTGGAACGTCTGGACCGCGCATTCAGTAAAGTGATGGCGATGGCACGATAAAAGATGGACGAGAAACAGTACTACACAGAATCCCAAACAACCAAGCCGGCGCAGCTGAACTGTACCTGGTGCAAGACGGTCGAAACCTACGATCTGAAATGGGTCGTCAGGAAGAAGAAGGACCGATTGCCCCCCGGTGGCGACGAGAGAGATCGGGCGAAGTTCGCAAAGGCATTGAGCTACATGGTGCTTTTGGACACTCACGCGCAATGCAAGAACATCCGCTGCCGTAAGCGTTTTGAGATATCCGGAATTCGCACCACGGCGTTCATTTAAAAATTTCCCGACAGGAGTAAATACAATGCGCGCGATTCTCGCTGGAATTGTGGGATGCGGGCTGGCTCCCGGTCAACAAACGAAGACCGAAGTTACAAAGGCAACGACGAAGTTTGACGACTCCAAGGCGAACAGCGCGGACGTTCCGGAAGTGTACGCCGTCTCAGGCCAACTGAAGCGCGTAGTCGTGCTTCGCTTCAAGTATGAGGCGGATCTTCTTGGCGGGATCGAGCGTGTCGTGAAAGAGCAAAAGATCACCAATGGCGTGATTCTTTCCGGAGTCGGCTCGGTCCGGAACTATCACGTGCATTCCGTGAGCAATCGCACGTTTCCTTCGAAGAACCTGTATGTGAAAGATCCGGATTCTCCGGCCGACATCGTCAGCATGAACGGCTACATCATCGACGGCAAGGTCCATTGCCACATGACGATGACGAACTCCGAGAAGGCGTTCGGCGGTCATCTGGAGCCGAACACCAACGTCTTTACCTTTGCGATTCTGACGATCGGAGTTTTCGACGAAGACTTGGATCTGAAGCGCGCCGACGACAAGACCTATCGCTAGTAAGGCTGCATCCCGTGGAGCGGACGATCGCCTTTTGTCGTCTGCTTACGGCGGACACCGTCCGCCAGTACATCGCCATCTTCCGTGCCGTGAGCCCAGGAAGGTGCTTTTGGGCGGATGACCGGGACTGATCTTACTAACGTCAGCGCCGGCGGAAACCTCCGCCGCGGAAGCCGCCGCCTCGATAGGCGGGACCACCCTGGAATCCCTCGAATCGGCCGCCACCTTGCATTCGATAGTCGCGCTCCCGGCTGAGATTTTGCATGCGTTGAGAATCCACGTTGGCGCTGCCGCTGCCCCGCGTCACCTGTTCCCAACCACCGTTGTTGTATCGGTAAACGTTGCCGTCCTTCGCGCCGAAAACATTGTCACCGGCGCGGCCAACGTAGCCCTGATCCGTTCGAATTCCGCCGAATTGCGTGCTATTGCCGGTGTTGGGATTGTTGATCACCCCGCGGCTGATGGTTGCCTGATTGCCGCTTCCCGCGTTCCCAACCGTAACGCGCCCCGCTGCCCCGCTGACTCCCGATGGAGTGTTGATCGCCGCTCCTCGCCCTCCATAGGCGTAGTTGCCGGTATAGACATTCCCAACAGCCGCGCGCTGGCCCGCGGCCAACGTTCCGGTTCGCGAGTTGTAGGATGTGCCCACTTGGCCGGACCATCGATTGCCGGTCCAAGGATTGTAGCCGCCATAGTCCCGGCGTACGTAAGCCGTGTTGCCCCAACGGCCGTAAATGTTGTTCGTCGTCGCGGCCCAGCCGCCATACGGTCCCCACGCCGCCGCGCCCATCGGTCCCCAGGCGGCACCGCCCATGTACAGCGGAGGCGGATAATACCAGCCCCAACCCATGGGTCCCCACCAGGGATAGCAGCCCCAACCCCAGCCGACGGTCATCGATCCCCAGCCGTAGCTCCAGCCGAAGCCAAACCCCACGGTCCAACCGGTCCATGGCGTGTATGCCATCGCCGTACCGAAGCCGTAGGTCACCGGAGCGCCGTACCAATAGCTGCCAACCCACGGGCTGTAATAGTAGCCCGTTCCGTAAACGACCACCGGCGAAGGCGAACTCGTCGTGACAGAACCGAAATAACCGGGAGTATAGCCGACCGTGACCGTATCGGACGACGATCCGTACACTTTCACAAACGTCACATAGTACAGCGGCGAGCTGGGCGGTATTCCGTAGATCAGCGTCGGAACAATTTCGGTAATCTTCCACGGCCCCTTCACGGATTCGGCCTTGAACCACACCCCATTCTCCAGCGCATAAAACTCGTTGTCGGAAACCTTGAGGATCGGCGTCGGGGTGTTGGCGACATACTGCAAAGTTGTTCCTTCAATGGGTTTCAACTGCGGATCTCCATCGAACACGGGCGGTGTCAGTTTGGCGTCCGCCCGCTTCACCACCGCCGTGTGGGGAATCATGTTGGCGATGACTGCCTCTTCCGCTTGCGCCGTTCCCGGTACGGACGCTTTCACGTTCTCTTTGGGGCTGTCGTCGGGAATATTGGCGAAGTCCACCGGGAGGCTGCCGCCTCGCACGAATTCCCAAGGGCCGGAACGATCCTGCGATTTGAACCAGCGTCCGGCGATCAGGATGTAGATTTCATTTTCCGGAATGGTTCGAAAGATGTTGCCGGTTGTGTTCCTGACAAATTCCAGCTTTGTGGTGGGAATCGGTTCCCATTGCCACTCGCCCTCGCTGACGATCAACTCGGCGGGCGTGGTGGAAACGATCACCATCGGAACTTTGCCCTTTTCCAGCTTGGGTTTCGCTTTGGTTTCGGGATCGGCCTGACCCTCTAAAAGATCGATCTGCGCATTTTTTCGAGCCTCGGTGACAATCTTGTTCAAGTCCCTCGGCTTGTGGCCCACCAGGGACCAATCGCCCGTCAGCGACGACGACTCCATCCATCCGTCAAAGAGGTGGAGGTATAGTTTTCCGTCGTCCTTCACAAGTAACGGTCGAGCGTTGATCACCCGTTCGAAGGAAGTCTTCGGCCATGGCTGGAATACCGGATCGCCGTCGACCAGAACGAGCAGGCTGGGAACTACCTGGAAAATTACCTTGGGAGGATCGTTTTTTAGTTCAACCGTGGCGGCACGCTTGGCCGCGTCGGTCGCCGCCAAAGCAGATTCGAAGCGGTCGAGCGCAACCTTGTTGATCGTCTTGACCGAAGAGATGCGAAGCGCCGATTGCAACTGGCCGGCACGCTCCGCCGCTCCGGGAAATTCGATCTTTTCCACCTGATAGTTATCGAAATAAACCATGCGCGTCTGGTGATTGATCGAGGTATGCGCCGTGAAATGAAGCAGGCCGAAGGTAGGGGTCTCTTCACCGGTGGGAGTAGCTTCGACGGCGCAATAGGCGCGCAGCACGGTGCCATCCCAGGAATCGATTTGCGGCTGATAAATCTGGAACTTGGCTTTCCCGCCGGAAACCGTTTGCGGCCACAGGTCTGTCGGACCTTTTGCGGGAGCCGCGGAAGTTGGAGCGGAATTTGGTTTCGCTTGAGGCGGAGCCTGGCCCAGGAGGCCGACTGCGAGGAGAAACAGCCCGAAGCGAATCTGCATAGCGAGTTCTCCAATCATCGTAAAGAATATTGAAGACAGAGAAAACTGGCCGGTCAGACAGGAAAGCCGGAGATTGGCGGATCTCCGGCTTTTGTTGGGCGGAACTGAGGAAAGGCTACGCGGCTTTTCGTATCGGGAACGACGCAGACACGGGTTTCGCTGGAAATGCCACGAGATTGTCACGGCGGCCGAACATGGATACGCCAGTCTGGGAAGCAGGAGGTTGCGGCGTAGGAGCCGGCAATGTGGAGTAAGTGCGGTTGCTGCCGAAGTACTCGTCCACGGGGTAGAGAGCAAAAGGCTGCAATTCCGAAAACACCTTACCCAGCTTCTCCTGGATCCGGTAGACGGCGTGGAAGAAGCGGCCGCGTTCCATCTTCAATTGGCGGCAGCAGAGCTTCCAATCCGCTCCCAGCAGCACGTGAAACCTGAAAAGGCGATATTCTTCGTCGGTTAGGGTGCGGCGGCTAACGAGTACGAAATCGGCGAGGTACTCCTCGTCTTTGCGTCCCCAGGAGTAGCGGCGCTCACCGCTGGCCCCGGCGCGATCCAGGGTGACCTTGGTCCGCGATTTCTCTTTGTTGGCACTGAGGCGGAAACGGTCCAGGCATGTGCGAAAGACAGAGCGGTAAACACAGCTGCAGGGAGACGAGCCTCCTTGTCGGCACGTTCTCATACCGAGTCCGTGGCAAAGCGTGCAGGTGTGGGATGCAAGGGCTAAAGTTTCCGAAGGGGTCCATTCCATGTTGTCGAGTTGTCCTTTCAGCTAACGCTCACCGGCTTTTTGCTTTCCGAGCTTACCGGTTTGTTTTCTCCGAGCGCGTTGCCTGAAATCAATCCTAATTTTCAATCAAAAAATGTCAATTAACTTTCCAAAATTAAGCAAATTATCCGGCCCGTAGTTGGAGTGATAGTGTTTGATAATAGATTGATATTATGAGTGGTTATACGTCGAAACTTTGAGGCGTAAGTTTCGAAAGAATTATGGAAATTTAGTGAGATTTTGTCCAAAATAACTCGGCATATTTCTCACGGAAATACAAGATGACTTTTGGCCTGATTCAACGCCGGCTCATCGCGCAGCTCCAGCGCCGGGTGCGCAATGGAGAATGGACCGTTCGCGCCCTGGCGAGGCGCAGCGGAATCTCACAGCCGCACCTTCACAACATGCTGAAGGGTATTCGACAGCCGTCCAACGCCAACGCGGATCGATTGATGCAGGCCGCCGGCATCGGCGTTTTCGACCTTCTCACACCGGAAGAATTGACGGAGTATCTGGGACGGCGGGATATCGATCCGGGGTGGGATCAGTTTCGCGGCCGGGCGACTTCCCGGTAGACCTCCAGAATGCGGGCGGCGGTCGTGTCCCAATGGAACTTACGAACCTGCTCGTGGCCCCGCTCGATCAACTGCTCGCGGTAGGAGGTGTGGAGCAGAACTTCCCGCATTCCGCGGACAATGTCGAAAACGTTCTCCGGGTTGACCAGCTCGGCGGCGTCGCCCACCACTTCGGGCAGGGAACTGGTGCTGGAAGCGATGACCGGGACGCCGGTGGCCATCGCTTCCAGCGGCGGCAAGCCGAAGCCTTCATACAACGAAGGAAACACGAAAGCCTCCGCGCCGGCATAGAACATCCGCAACGCATCGAAGCTGACGAACCCAAAGAATCGTACGTAGCCTTCCAGGCGCGATGTCAGCACCGCGCGCCGTACGGCCGGATACCGCGAAACCTCGTCGCCGATGATCAGCAGCCGCAGCTCCCGATAGAACGGATGCGCTGCCAGCTCATCGCGAAGCACGGCAAACGCTTCGATCAGCCGCGGAATGTTCTTCTGGGGCCGGATGGTGCCCGCATAGAGCAGGTACGGATAGCGAACCTGATACCGCTCGAACAGTTGCCGGCGCTGGGATTCGCCGGAAGGCGACGGCTGGAGAAACTGCGGATCGACCGCTCCGTAGATCTGGGAAATGCGCTCCGGCGGAATGTTCAGCAGAGACTCGATATCATGCTGCGTCGCCTGGCTGACCGCGAGAACCCGGCTTGCCCGGAGCAGACCGCGCCGAAACCGGAACAGGCGGTAGCTGCGGCGGCTGGACGACACGTTTCCTCGATCGTCGCGATAGAGCAGGCTGCTCATGTCATGCACCGTCACGACGTAGGGCCGCTGCAGAAAGATCGGAACCGAGTTCAGCGGAATATGAATCACATCCGGTTTGAACTTGCTGAGAAACAACGGAAAGGTGATCTGGTTGAGAGCACCGGAATCCGAGCGTGGAAATTCGGCCTTTTCAAAGTTCGGCGGCAAAGCCGGAGCGTGGGCGAGATCGTCGGCGCGTCCCACCAGCACGTATTCGAACGGATCGTTCGATTGCGCCAGAGCGTGAATCAGGTTTCGGATATAGGATCCGATTCCAAAGTCACGAATGTGACGGATATCGATGGCTACACGAAGAATCCGGCTCACGATTTCAACAGTCTAGCGTGTGGCCCGCTCCGCACGGATAAATTCTGAATCGCGGAAAGCTCAGGCGTGGGCGGGCGAGAGTTTCCAGGAGTAGAGCGGGAACCGTTCCGTCAGATCCTGAACCTTCTGCCGTACTCGCGCCAGATTCTCTTCATTCGTGTGATCGGCCAGCACTTCCGCAATCAGTTGGGCCACCGTCCGGAAGGCGGCCTCGTCGAAGCCGCGGGTGGTCGCCGCCGGAGTCCCCAGGCGAATCCCGCTGGGGTTCAGCGGAGGATTGGCGTCGAACGGTATCCCGTTCTTGTTGACGGTAATATGCGCCAGGTCCAGCGCTTTTTCGGCTTCCTTGCCGCGAACGCCCTTGGCGAAGACATCGACCAGGACCAGGTGCGAATCGGTGCCGCCGGAAACGACGCGGAAACCCGCCTCGATCATTCCCGCCGCGAGAGCCTTGGCGTTTGCCATCACCTGGCGTTGATAGTCGATAAAGTCCGGCTGCATCGCTTCCAGGAAGCAAGTGGCCTTCGCCGCAATCACATGAACCAGCGGCCCGCCCTGCGCGCCGGGAAACACGGTCTTGTCGATCGCCGGCCCGTACTTTTCCTTCGCCAGAATCAGGCCCGAGCGGGGACCGCGCAGCGTTTTGTGAGTCGTCGAAGTAACGATGTCGGCGTGCTCGCACGGGTTGGGATATTGGCCTGCGGCAATCAGCCCGGAGTAGTGCGCCATATCGACCAGGAATATCGCTCCGATGGAATCGGCCACTTCCCGGAAGCGCTTGAAATCAATCACCCGGGGATACGCGCTGGCTCCCGCGATGATCATCTTGGGCCTGTGCTCCAGCGCCAGGCGCGCCAGTTCGTCGTAGTCGATCAGCTCCGTATCCTGGCGGACGCCGTACGGTACGACGTTGTAGGTCTTGCCGGAGAAATTCAGGTGATGTCCATGCGTCAGGTGGCCGCCGTGCGCCAGATTCATCCCCAGAATCGTGTCGCCCGGAGTCAGGACGGCCGCGTAGGCTTCCTGGTTGGCCTGGGAGCCGGAATGCGGCTGCACGTTGGCGTACGCAGCGTTGAATAGCTTTTTCGCGCGATCCCGGGCGAGATTCTCCACGACATCGGCGTATTCGCAGCCGCCGTAGTAGCGCTTGCCCGGATAACCCTCGGCATACTTGTTCGTAAAAACGCTGCCGGTGGCCTCCAGGACCGCCTCGGAGGTGAAATTCTCGCTGGCGATCAATTCGATGTAAGATTGCTGGCGTTCCAGCTCATGCTGAATGGCAGCGGCAACTTCCGGATCCGTCTGCGCCAGGGGGCGCGACATTCGCTGTTGGTCGGTCATTTCTGAAACTCCTCAATCTGAGCTACTTTTTGCAGACGGCGCTCATGGCGGCCACCGTCGAACGGCGTGGAGAGGAAAATATCGACAAACCGTTCCGCGGAAGCCCGGTCTGTGTATTTTGCGCCGATCGTGAGGACGTTGGCATTGTTGTGAGCCCGAATCAGGCGCACGGAATCTTCACTGGTGCCGACCGCCGCACGAACGCCGTGTACCTTATTGGCCGCAATGGACATCCCGATCCCGGTGGAGCAAACCAGAACTCCCCGGTCCGCCCTCCCCATGGAGACATCCTCAGCTACCACCTTCGCGTAATCGGGATAGTCGGTGGACTCCTCCGACGAGGTGCCGGCATCGACGACTTCGTGACCCTCGGCACGGAGGTGATCACACACCTGTTCTTTGAGCCGGAACCCTGCATGATCGGCTCCGATGGCGATTTTCATCGGGAACACTCAGTTTAACATTGTGGTCATTTTGGGTTGCGGGAGAATCCCCCATTCCACGGTAGAGTTCTAGACTAAGCCTAGACTCAATGTCCGGACAGCCGGCCACGGTCAGGGCCAGTGCATCTCCCGGGACGAGGGAAGCTGCCAGATAGAATGGAGCGATTCAATGAAAATGACTAGGATTTTCCTGCTGTTGGGACTCTGTTCGCCATACGGGACTCGCGCCCAGGAAGTTGACCCCCATGTGATTCGCGAAGTGTCTGCCGTAAGAGCACAAGTGGCTAGCAACAACGCCGCGCTCCGCCAGTACGCATGGACCGCGCTTACCGAAGTCTCCGTAAAAGGAAAGGTCAAATCGTCTGGTGAGTACAGGTGCCGTTATGATCAAACCGGCCAACTCACCAGGACCCTGATCGGTACCGGCAAGCAAATGGACCCGGCGAGCGCAGTATCCAAGCGGCCGAAGGTGCGCAGTAAAGCCGAGATGCAGGACTACATCGAGAGGGCAATAAGCCGGATTTACAGGTACGTGCCGCCGGATCCCGAACAGATCGACTCGCTGTTGAAAAACGGTAAGGCATCCCTCGGACCGTCGACTGGCACTACGTCGGAAGTCCGGTTCACGAACTACTTTGAGGACGGAGACACGTTTGTATTCAGCTATGATTCTGCATCGAAGGCATTACTTCGGGCGAATGTGACATCTTCCTTGGGAAGCCCGAAGGATCCCGTAACCTTGGAGGCGCTGTTCGAAAAGCTGCCGGACGGCGTGAACCACGTTACTTCGGCGATCTTGCATGCGTCCGCTAAGAAAGTTCAGGTCAAGGTCAACAATATGTCGTACCAGAAACTCGCCAATTGAATCGGCGTTCTCGCCAGCGCTGGCTCACCGGAAGCGACGGCCTTTCTCGTCAACTTGACCTGAAAGGCCCAACATCGGGTTGGCGCGGGATCTGGCCGGATCGACGCATTCTCAACGATCCTGCAGCTTACGAGTCTGTGTGAAAAACTGGCATTCAGATTGAATCCCAGCCTGACGGCCGGGGCTAAAACACTGACAATACTAAACTTGTGAAGCCCCATGCGTGAGCGTAGGAATCTGCCTTTGCTAGTTTTCACGCAGACTCTTACGCTTCTGTTTCCGTGACGCAGCGAATCCCGTGAGGCCAATCGCGAAAAGCGTGAGGGTGGCCGGCTCCGGAATTATGGCGAATCGAATCGGCTCATCCGGATAGCCACAGCCTCGAGGTATCTTCTCGCCGGGTGGAATACAGACTAGCGATTGCGCCGAAGTTATCTGGTAGAGATTTGCCGATGGTGAACCGGGTGGCGTGATCGCAAATGGTAAGTCTCTACCCGAGATATTCGTGAACGCCGCACCGAACATGTTCACCGATGTGCTGGCCGCCTCAATGCCCGGATTGGCGGTCCAACTCACGGTCAATTTACCGTCAATCACAGTTGTGGTGATATCCAAAAATGGATTCGGGGCCTGCGGCTTGAAGAGCTGCACATCGTCGACAAAGCCCGACCCCTGGATGGCGTCCGGTCCAGCGACGGGACCAGTATCGCCTGTTGACATATCGGAAAAGGGGCCATACCAAGTGAGCCCAGTAAACTCGAGTAGCTCATCGGGAAACGCGAAGACGCTGGTACCACTGAGATAAGTGGCGGGGTCGGGGTCTGCGGTCAGCACCACAATGGAAAGGAAGCCAAGGACCCTACGGTTCCACTTGCTGCGCGTGTCATCGAGACCGGATTCCGTCGCGCCCGCAGCTCCGACAAGAATGGAGGTGACGGCAACTCCCGCGGTTGGCACTGCCGCCGTAGCCGACCAGGCACGATCAGCAACGCCAACCGCCGCGACAAGCGCACTCCCAATCACAATACCGTGCTTCAACTTTTTTCTCATTGATGTCCTCCATGAGTGTCTAACGACTCAGGCGTCAGGCCCCACCCGCCTTTTGGCCGTCGCCGTCCCCTCCGTCGGCACGTTCACGTCAATAAATCTAACGCCAGGGTAAATTAATTACCAGTCACGCCCCAAACAGATTTACTTTCCCCCTAAACCCAACAACTTCCGTAACCCCACCCCGCAAACAGCCTCGCCACGCCGCTACCGTGAAGCCGGTATAACCACATGACTGCATCGCAACTCGCAGCCAACCAGGCCAACGCGCTTCTCTCCACCGGACCGAAAACTCCGGAAGGAAAAGCCGCCGCAAGCCGCAATGCCATCCGCCACGGACTCACGGCGAAAAACGGCATGCTCGCCGGCGACGATCCGG
>CAZETQ010000087.1:0-20241 GCA_964515165.1 uncultured Solibacteraceae bacterium
CCCACGTTCACGTGCGGCTTACTGCGATCAAATTTTTCCTTCGCCATGAATGCTCCGATGGGTTGGTAATGCAGCGCGAAATTCGCGTCTGTTGGTGTTACGGACGCGCCTGCGGCGCGCAGTTACCAAATTGGGAGTCTACCAATTCAGGCCGGGGAGAGGCAATCGCGCGAAAGCTCTATGGCCGGGCGACGATGCCCAAGGCCTCCTGCGCCCGAAGGGTTGCGGGCGGCACCGGGTCCTTCGATCCTTTCATGTAGTAAACCGACGTCGCCAGCAGATGAGGCTGCCATTCGGTGCTGACCTGGGGGATGTCTTCGATTAGCGCCACCAGGTACTTCAGATAGTGAACTTCGTCCGCCTTGACGGCAATGGAGCGGGCGGCCGCGGAAAGCAACGCCGATCGCGCCGCCGGGTCTTCGCCGGCCCGGAGCGCCTGCTGGAATGCCCGATCGGGATTGCCGGGAATCTCCGCCAGAATTTCGCCCGCCGGGGACGGCTCGCCTTCCGCCGGCGTCAGGATCGAGCGCGAGCGCAAGCCATCCTCGCGCGCTCCGGAAAACACCCGGAACTGCGTCATCCATCCCACCGCCTGCAGGAGAATCAACACCCGAGCCGCGGGATCGGCGGCGGCTTCGTAGTTGTGGTGAACCGCGTTGGCCGTGGTGACCGCATGGACCGCCACGAAACCCGTTGCGGCGTTGGCGCGCAGCCGCAGCTCCGCCGCGGCAAGATGAACCGCATCCCAGAGGCTGCCCGCCGTTGCGCCCTTCCGTAACCGCGCCGCGGCAGCGTCGCAGGCTTCGGCCGGAGTGGCGGTGCGAATGGTTTCCACCATGGCGCGAGTCACCATCCGGTCTGCCTGGCGCGAATCCCACTCGCTTCCCAGCGACGGCAGCAGTTCCGCCGCCCGCTTCACGTTTCCGCGGTAGGACTGATCGTCGAAGGCGTAGCCGTTCATCTGCTGCTCCGGCCCGAAATCGGCAAGACTCACCGCGATGGAGCGGAAGACGGGCTCGGCAAAGCGCCATCCGATGGTGTTCAACGTGCGCGTGGCATTGGCCACGTAGATGGCCTTGTGGCCAACGTTGCGGTAATCCCGCACCGCGACTGGCAACAGAAGCGCCGTAACGGCGGCAGGGCTGCGGTAACGCGCCAGGACCGCGATGGCGCGCTCGGCCCGTTCCCCATCCCATGCGTCGAGAGCCGCGGTAAATTCCGCCGCCGCGCGATCGGGCGAAGGCAGCTTGCCGGTCAACTCCCGCATCGTAAAGTCGCCTGTCGCGGCCTTGGCATCGCGCTCCTGGGAGGCTTTGAAATTATCCAGCGCGTAGAACAAAGGAAACATCCGCACGTCCGGCGGAGCTTCGAGACCAAGCAAATGCGCCGAATGGATGACAAATACCGTGTGCAGCGCAAAACCGGGCGGCCGCGGATTGACGTTGCGAACGCCGGCCAAGAACAGCGCCGCCAGCGCCTGCCGGTAGGAAACGCCTTTTCGAAACTGCTGCACCAGCATGGCCGCGCATTTCTCGCGCGGCGTGTCCTCCAGCAAAGCGACAAGCGGCTCGATTTCCGCCTGAAACCGGAAAATCGCGGGAGTGACCTGCGCACCCGCACGCTGGAAAGGAAACACGCCCGCCGCAGCTCCGGCAAGCGCAGCCGGGACCATCCGGCGTCTGGAGATCTTCATTGCGGGCACCGCCCGGCCCTCATTCTACTGCTGCGGCACGGCGCAGCGGAAACTGGCCGCATTGGCCGGATCGCCCGATCCGTCGTAGCGGGCCACCTGGGGATATACGCAAAGCGGCCGGGTCAGCGGCTTCGCCGGGTCCAGCGCCGATTTTCCGGTGCCGATAAGCTGCTCCGGCGCGGCGCCCTTCTCCACCCACTGCTCCAGCGCGCTGACCACGTCGCGGTGGGGATCTCCGTAAAACTGCAGTCCCGCGTTTCCAAAACTGTTTGGGCCGGCGCCGCCGGCGCAGTGTCCCATGCCCGGCACCATAAACAGACGGTAGAAATCGGAAACGGGCTTTCCGCCCCCGCGGGGATCGGGATACTTCGCAAAGAACTTCAGCACTTTCTCGTAATAGTCGATCGACCCGAACGGAGAAATCGCCGCGTCGGCCCACCCGTGATACTGGATCAGCTTGCCGCCGTGCGCCCGGAACGACCGCAGGTCCGGATTGTCGGAATTCAGCACCACTCCAGCCTTCTCATTGGCATAGGCGACATCGGCATCGAAGTCCAGAGTCCGGAAGTCCCACTTCGGATTCTCGAAAACGGCCTGCCCGAAGAATGAATTGCCGAAGGAGATCTGGATGCTCTTTTCCTGCTCCGGAGCGATGATCCAGGGAACCCAGGCGGCGGGCAGAGCCTCATGCCCGGGAGGATAACCGGGGTAGATCTGCCGGCCGGTACGCGGATTCTTCGGACCCTCGTAAATTTTCTTCAACGCGGCGATCTGCTTCGGCGTCAGGCACTCGGCGGTTTCGTCTCCCTTGCAGGCCATCACCGACGGGTCGAACTTGCAGGTTCGCGGATCTTCGATCAGCCCGTCTTTCGCTCCATCGTTGGCGTCACACGCCGCCAGAGCCGCTTTCTGCACGGCCGGCAGCTTGTTCGGCGGAATGCGGCTTCCGGGATCGTTCAACAGCGCCTGCTCATTCCAGACGAAACCCGCAAAGTGGTACGACCACTGGTTCGCGGGAGCTCCGGCGATGATTCCCTGGAAGTCTTCCGGATAGCGCTGCGCTTCCATCAGCGCTTCTCTTCCTCCGTCGGAGCATCCGAAGAAATAGTTCTGCGCCGGATCTTTGCCGTAGAAGGCGCCAATCACTGCCTTGGCCTGGATGCTGGTTTCATGCAGCGCGCGGTGGCCGAAGTCGATCAGCTTCTCCGGATGGCCGATGACCCAACCGGCCGGACCGTCCGGATGATTCGTGGCGTGTCCATCGTCGGTACCGGCGGCGGCGTAGCCCCGCAGCAGGGCGGTGGCAATCGACGGCACCGGAACAGCTCCCGCCCATCCGCCGTTGCCCACCTGCATGTAGCGGCCATTCCACTTTTCGGCAGGCATCCAAACCTCGATCTTAATTTCGGAGTCGCTGGTGGGCCGCGAGACAAGCTTCACCACGCATCGCGCCGGAACATCGATGGCCGTGTTGGCATTGGCCTGCACCTTGCCGGCGGGCGCCGCTTCCGCCGACACGATCTGCGCATGAGGCAGGGAGAGGGAACTCAGCTTCTCGCAAGCCTGCGGGGCGCCCGGCGCCGGAATCGCCAGGATCGCAGCCGCCAAAAGATAGCGATGGGACATGAAAAGCTCCTCGGTCGAGCATACTCGATCGGTCCTCCCGGCCGGAGAGCGGCTAGCTGATCAGCCCGTTGCGCAGGGCAAAGCGCACGATATCGCCGGTGGAATGCAGATTCAGCTTCTCCATCAGCTTGCCGCGGTGCGCTTCGACGGTATAGACGCTCAACTCCAGCACATTGGCGATTTCTTTGTTGGTCAGTCCTTCGGCGATCATCTGGAGTACTTCCCGCTCTCGCGTCGTCAGCAGATCGATCGGATCGGTGACGTGCTTGCGGTAGTCGTTCAGGACCGCGCCGGAAACGGCGGGGCTGAGATAGCCTTCGCCGCGCGCCACCGCCCGAACCGCGTCGAGCAGAGCGTCGTCGTCGGCATCCTTGACGAGATAGCCTTGCGCGCCGGCGCGAAGGATCTCCCGCACGTACATCGAATCGCGATGCATGCTGAGAGCCAGCACGCGGGTCCTGGGCGCGACGTTGCCAATGCGCCGCGTGCCTTCGATTCCGTTCAACTCGGGCATCGAAACATCCATCACCACCAGGTCCGGCTGAAGCTTCTCCGCAAGCTCGACGGCTTCCCGCCCGTTTTGCGCTTCGCCGACAACTTCCATATCGCCCTGGGACGCAATAATCATCCCGAAGCCGCGGCGCACGACCGTGTGATCGTCAACCAACAAAACGCGGATTTTCTTCATCGATAGCATCGGCAGCAAGAGCAACAGGAGCGGCCACGCGCAGACGCAGGCCACCCAACACACCATTCTCTACCTTCAGGTCGCCGCCCACCTGGCGCGCGCGGGCCCGCATTCCCACCATACCCAGACTGACGTGATTGGCGCTCCTGCCGGCCGGTAGTCCGTGACCGTCGTCTTCAATGACCAGAGTGAGTTTCTCCCCCGCAACGTTCATGGAGATCGAGGCCGTCCTGGCTCCGGAATGGCGCGCGATATTCGTCAAAGCCTCCTGGCTGATCCGGAAAAGCTGGGTTTCGAGCTGTTCCGACAGGCGCCCCGTAAAGTTCGACCGGTATCCCACGCGAATGCCGGTACGTTCGGAGAATCCGTCCACCAGCCATCGCAGCGCGGCGTCGAGTCCGAAATCGTCGAGAATCACCGGCCGCAGAAGCTGCGAAAGTTCCCGCACATTCTGCAGCACCCCGTCCAGAACTTCGACGCATTCCCCACGGCGGCCGGCAAACTGTTCGGCGGGCAGGCGCTTGATCAGTCCCTTCAGTCCGGTCAGAGCCTGGCCCAGCTCATCGTGCATCTCGTGCGAGAACCGGCGAGCCACCCGTTCGTGAGTTTCCAGCATGTGCCAGGAGACGCGCTGCAGCTCCTGCGTTTGCCATTCCAGCTTTTCAAAGGAGCGGGTAATCGTGAGAGTCGTCACCGCGGCGCATCCGAACGCCAGCAGCACGCAGAGGCCGAGAACGATCATCAATTCGTCGAGGAGTTCCTGCGATTCCGATTCGATCAAATTCTCCAGTTCTGCGCCGCGTCCACCCTGCACCAGATGCTCCCGGACAAGCTCCCGCGCGTTCTGGTGGATCGACCGCGAGCCCCGGTAACCGAGATAGGCCGCGCCCATCGCCAGCGAGACGACCAGCGTGAAGCCGAAGATCGTCAGTTGAAGAATGGTACTTCGGGGTATTCGGATCATTCACGCGGCGCGCAGACCGCGAGGAGGCGCCGATTCTCTAGTGTACGCCCGGAGTATTTCGTACCAGCGTCGCGCCCCCGGCGGTTAAAGCCGCCTCCCGCTGCGAAAGGGAATGGGCCGCCTGCGATCGCAGCTGAACGGCGAATTGCGGAGCCAGGCCCAACAGCACCAGCAGAGCGACGAATGCCGCGATGGGCCAGCGCTCGCGCGCCGTCGCGTCGGGAACGACCATCGAGGCGGCTTCCCGCTTTCCGAAGAAGATCACGGAAAACAGCCGGTAGATGCTGAAGCCGTTTAACGCGGTGGCCACCGGAATCGCCAGACCGATCCAGGGGTGCGTTTCCAGCACGCCGTGCATCAACAGATCTTCGGAGCAGAAGCCCAGCGTGCCGGGCAGGCCGACCAGCGCCACCGCGGCGACCGCAAAGAACGCCGCCAGCCGCGGATATCGCCCCGCCAGCCCCAGATACGTGCGGCCGTTCATAGGTTCGTTCTGGCGCACTTCAATCATCCGAAGGACGGCGAACAGAACGGTAGTGCTAAGCGAGACGGCCATCCATTGAAGCAGGGCTCCGGTGATGGCCTCGGCATTGATGCTCTCCAGCCCCGCCAGGATGATGGAGCCCTGGCTGATCCAAATGAGGCCCAGCAGGCGCCGCGGCCGACGGTCGGTCAACGCGAACACCGAGGTGACGACGGCGGTGAACAAACCCAGATCGGCCAATAGCGCCAGCGCCGAGCGGGAGGCGTCTCCCAACACCGGCAGCGCGATGCGAGCCACGATCAGCGCGCCCAGATGACTGTTGAGCAGCAGGGAAGCCGAAGTGAGATCGCTGGTCTCCGTTGTGCCGGTGATTCCGAAATGCAGCGGGAAAATCCCCTTGCGCTGCATCACGGCGAACATCAGAAGTGCGAATGCCCACTCCCCGCCTTTGAGATTGGCGGCGCTCAGCGACGAAATCGACCAGGTGCCGGAGCTGCTCATCAACACCAGCAACACCACCGAAACTCCCATGGCAACGCATCCCATCAGCGCGGCCAGCCGCGCCGCTCCTTTGACGGTGCGGTCCAAAAGCAGGGGCAGCGTGGTCAGCACCCATCCGGCCAGGAACAGCAAAAGATTATTCGCCGTATAGGCGCAGACCGTTCCGGCGAGAATCGTCAGCCAGGCCGTCACATTCTTCGGCGTGCGATCCTGCCGGGGAGCCGTCCAGGCGGCCCCGGCCCACAGCAGCAGGTACAAACCCAACGGTACGGCCGTCAGGGAGTCCAGGAGAAATAGGGAATTAGGCATCGATCTCCTCCATCGCCCGGGCAGCTGCCGGATGCGCAAGCCCCTTTCCATGCGGTTCGACCAGCCGCCGCTCCAGGGAAACAAAGGCTTCCGAGAGCTTCACCAGCGGCCTGACGAATCCGCGGTCCAGCAGAGAATCCAGGTGGCCGCGGTCCAGCGCAAACCAATAGAACCGGTAGCGCAGATGCGCCGGCAGCAGGGCGATCGAGTAGATGCCGTTCGGAATCTGCCCTCCGGCCGCGGCGCGAATATGGTGATACTCGCGCAGCATGGACGGCGCGCGCAGAAACTGCAGTGTCCGGACAATCGAATGGCCGGCGATGTGCAGCAGCGCAAGCCCCGTCCAGCCGAAGCCGATTTCGGCAAAGATCAATCCCAGCTGGGCGACGGAGCCGTAGGCGAGCGATGTCTTGGCGTCGGGGCAGGCGCGTCCGACAATCACCGCGTGAACGGCTGTCAACAACCCGATTGCGACCAGCACCACAAGCGCCGCCGGGCTCTCATTGAAATAAGGGCGCGCCCGCAGCAGCAGGTAAGCTCCGAGATGGACGGAGATGGATCCATAGAAAATCGCGCTGGAAGGGGTTGGCCCTTCCATCGCGCGCGGAAGCCAGCCGGAGAACGGAACCTGCGCGGCTTTACCCATCGCGGCAAATAGCAGCAACCCGCCGGCAATCGTTGCCGCGGTTTCATCCAGCGCCGGACCTCCGGCAGCCGGCAGAACCGCCGATCTGGCGAAATGGTGCAGGCAAAAGACGCCCACCAGCAACCCGATGTCGGTAGCGCGGTAAATTCCGTAGACGCGGATCGCATTTTCGACGGGATCGCGGCGCTCCGAAAAAAATGCGATCAGCAGGACCGAGCTTAACCCCACCAGCTCCCAGCCGCAGATCATCACGTCGAACGTCGCTCCCGCAAAAGCCAGCATGGCCCCGAATCCGAACAGATGAAGCAGCAGGAAGAACCGCAGATAGCCGGGTTCACGATGCAGGTACGTCGTGGAGAACGCGCCGACCACGCCGGTCAATACCGACGTGAGCATCAGCATCGTCAACGAGACGGAATCGAAATAAAACTCGATGGGAAAGGCGTATTCGCCCACATGGACCCAATCGAGCAGATAGATACGCAGCGAATGCGATCCGCCGGCGATCATCAAACCCGCTCCGGCAACAATGCCCAGCGACGTCAGGCTGTATACGGCAGCCGTCGCGCGGGCGATGAACTTTTCGGACGGATACCAGCCCAGCAGCCACGCGGTGGCGAAAAACAGCAGCGCGCCCGCCGGAAGAAATACGGAGAGTACGAGAATCTGTTCCATCATGCCGCCCCCGCCAGTCCGCTGATCTCGGCAGGCAGCAGGTGATCGCGCTGCCCGCGATACCAGTCGCGGGAACTCAGCGCCCGGGGAATGCTCTCGCCGGAAGCGCGGAACCGTTCGAACCCCCAGGGCCGGAGAACGGAAACCTGCCGGGTCTCCGGATCGACGGTCGCCACCCGAACCCAGTTCTTCGCCACCAGCTGTTCCACTGCCGGCAGCCGCTTGACGGTTTCGGTCAACCGTTCGGGCGATGTCTCGACGATGAACAGGCACCGCACCGGTTCGTGAATTTCCACCATCTGCCACGGAAGCCCGGTGCGCAGGTCGCTGGCATGGCCATCCATGACACCCAGCAGCCCGGTGACATTGTGCGGCAGCTTCGTGCCGCAGCCCAGCCGCTGGTTATCGACGTAGGAGAAGTAATATTCCAGGCTGATTCCCGCGCAGACCGGCCCGCCGGCCACCAGCAATCGCGTCAGGCTTTCGTTATCCGGATCCTGGGCGGCATCGTAGGAAATCAAAAACCAGCGCCGGTCGAGAAACAGGCCGCGGGTCAGCAGGCGGCGGCCGACGAAGGCAACCGCGTTGGTCGCGTGGCCGCATTCGGTACGAGGCTCCGCCAGATGCTCGGCGCGGTTTTCCACGTGTTCAAGCGCGGCCTGGGGAGTCTTGACGCCGTCGGCGGATTCAAACCGCCGGCAGCGTTCCAGGGCGTTTGCGGCCCGGGCGCGGTCCAGGATCTCGCGCAGGGACACAAATTCGCCGCGATGAGTTTCCGGAACCGCGTCCAGATCGGCCAGCGCAATTTCGTCGCTGGCGGTATCGTGAAGGCCGCCGATGAACCACGTGTCGCCGGGAATGTCGATGCCTCGTTTTCGCAGGCCTTCCCGGACGGCGGGGATGTTCGCCATCGCGGCAAACAGCCGGCCGTTCGGACCGCCGTTGCGGCCGCCGCAGGCGCCGCAATCGTAGGCCGATTCGTGCGGATTGTTCAAACTGGTGGAGCCGTGACCCAGCATCACCACCAGCCGGGCAAAGTTCCGGGTCAAGCCCGCCGGGCGCAAGACGCTCTCTACGCGATCGATCTTTTCGGCTTCCGTAAAACCCAGGACCAGCCCTTCGTCCAGATCGTGAGAGTGTTCGTCGGTGCGAACGAGAGTGACTTCCGTTCGCGGCTCCGGCAGGAACAATTCATTCAGCTTCTGGAGAAGCTGGCCGTAGCGGCGCGGCGCCAGCACGCGAACCAGAAGAGGAAAGATCGAAAAGACTCCCAACACGGCGGTACTCAGCCAGCCGAGCGACAGAACCCGCGAGGAATGCCGGGCGTTGTGCGCCCACTGCGACCACACCCGCCGCAGCGCCTTCCGCCGCTCGTGCAGATCCACATGTTCGGGAACCGGCTGCTCCCGCACGGCGTGCTGCGGCGTTACGACGATCGGGCAAAGCGAAACTCCGAAGGCATCGTCGATGCCGGAATAGTTCATCGCCACGCCATAGAATCCGGCGGCCGCGAAGGTTTCGATCGACGGCTCGATTTCCTCGATCATGCGGCGCATCGACTCCTCTCGATCGTCGATACAGAAAAACACCTGCGCGCGCGGCCGGGCCTTGGACTGCGGCGGTATGCCGCGCTCCATCCGGGCGGCCAGCGGCGCAAGGACGATTTTTTCATGGCGAAGCTCGTAGGCGGAATGCCAGATGCGGCGGCGCTCGAAATGGTCGAAGGCCTGCACTTCACGCCGCAAACTCTCCAGGTTGGCGCGCCCCAGCGATTCCAGATCCGCCGATCGCATCGACAGGGCCTCGGCCGCGTGAAAAAGAGCGGCCGCGGCCTCCAGACGGCGCTGCTTCTGTTGATCTTCGGGTCCGGAGGCGGAACACTCCATCGCCGCCGGGGCGAAAGCCCGCAAGGTCAGCCGCACGGCGACGAATTCCATCAGGGAACTGGGAATCGGCTCATGCGGAACCAGCTGCGGCTCCTTTTCCAGGCGGCGGAACATTCCGGCCCATCCGGCCAGCGCCAGCATCTCCGTCCGGAGAAACGATTCTTCCTCGCCGGCGGAAATGCCCAGCCGGTCCAGCATCTGCTCAATCGCTTGCACGGCGCTGAGCTTCTCGCGCCATTGACGGCGCATCTCTTCGGCCAATCCGGGAAACGGCTCCGCCAGGCCGGACCACATCAGCATGGAGCGGACATCCGTCAGAAATCCGTGTCGCCGGCCCGGCATCGCCCAATGGGAAATGCCCTGGTCCAGATATGCCGCGCTCAACCGGATCAGCAGCGCATCCACTTCCGGAACGGCGCCGGGCGTCTCCTCCGTTTCGACGGCGGGCGCCAGGGTCAGGTTGAGGCACGTTTCAAACAGCGCCCTGCGCGGAGCCGAAAGCGAGCCTTCGGCAAGCCACCAGGAAATATCGCCCGCGTTTCTCATCGGAATGCCGTGGACCAGGAATGCCTTGCGGAACGACCTGCGGTCCAGCAGATGCGGAAGGATGCCGGGGTTCGGCTCCCACGAGAGGACTTCTTCGACGTCCTCGGCGGTAATCCGGCCATTCTCAAAATGACGCCGGAACGCCTCTTCCGTCATATACGGCTCGGTGCCGTAGATCCGGGACGCTTCCTTGACCGCGTCTTCAAACGGCAGGTGCTCGAAGGCGTGAAGCGTATTGTGATGAATGAAGACGCTGATCGGACCCTGGACGGGTAAAAGATGCCCCAAATGATCGATCAGGTGAGAGACGCGTTCCGCGCGTACGTCATGGGTCATTTCAACTCCGAGACTTTGAACCGGAAAACTGTCACGCCGTAGCCATGCGCCGTTTGCGGCGCGCGGCAAGCTCATGGGAGGACATGGCATGGTGGCCGTCGAACCCTTCGATCACCAGTTGCCGGTCCGTCCACATCGAGGAAATCCGGTGCAGCTTCTGCAACACCGTATGATCGACCACCCAGGCGTTCTCAAAGTTAATAATAACGCGCTGGACATCGGCCGGAACCGCCATCAAACGGCGCTTCAGGCTGAGATAGTTGGTGAAGATGGCGGAGTCCCGCACTTCCAGGACCACCGTATCGCCCGTACGCGTCTCATGAACCGTAGCGCTGAACAGGCTGCGGATCGGAGCGCCATTGATCAGGTGCAGGATCAGCTTCAGAACGAGGCCCACGCCGACGCCCATCAGAAGATCGGTCGCCAGAGTAACCAGCAAGGTGGTCATGAACAGAAACAACTGCTCCGGACCGATCTTGTAGACATGAACGAATTCCTTCGGGGACGCCAGCCGTGTGCCGGTATAAATCAGCATCGCGGCCAGGGCGGCCATCGGGATCTCCTGCAGCAGCCCGGGAATCAGGGCCAGCGCCACCAATAGAAAGGTCCCATGGAAGAAGTTCGACCATTGGCTCTTGGCGCCGCTGTCGATATTCGCCTTGGAGCGGACAACCTCGGAGATCATCGGAAGACCGCCGATGCAGGCGGAGATTGTATTTCCGATGCCGGTGGCCAACAGATCTTTATTGAGATCGCTGGGGCGCCGCTCCGGGTCCATTGAGTCGACGGCGGTCACTGTCAGCAGGGACTCGATCGTTCCCACCAGCGAAAACATCAGCACGTATTTCAGGGAAACCGCGCTGAACACCATGGAAAAATCGGGGAAGACGACGGCGTTCAGCAGAGACGCCGGCAGGCGAATCAGAAAGTTCGGGCCCAGATGGTACATGTGATTCGCGAAGTTGTAGACGTGCTCGTGCTCCAGGTCGTAATAAAGACCCAGCGGCACGGCGACGGCCAGCACCAGCATGGGAGCGGGAATGCGCCTGACCCAGCTGGTCTTCAGCAGCGGCAGCGCGAATAAAATCAGCAGCGATAGAAGTCCGATAAAGAAGACCTCGGGATTCAGGCTGAGAAGGCTGTTCGGGATTTCGCCCAACAGGTGAAGAGGCCCCTTCGAATGGGGCGTTACGCCCATGACGATATGCGCCTGCTTGGCAATGATGATCACGCCGATGGCCGCCAGCATGCCGTGGACAACGGAAGACGGCATCAGGTCGCCAATCGCCCCGGCCTTGAGAAGAGCAAATGCGATCTGGATGATTCCCGCCACCACGCCGACCGCCAGCGCGCGCTTGTAACCGGTGACTCCGCCGCCCAGCTCCATAACGGCTCCAATCGCGACAACGATCAGGCCGGCTGCCGGACCTTTAATGGTGAGGCGGGCGCTTCCGATGAAGGACACCAGCATTCCGCCGATGATGGCGGTGATCAACCCGCCCGTGGGGGGATAGCCGCTGGCGAGAGAGATTCCGAGGCAAAGCGGAAGGGCAATAAGAAAGACAAGAAAACCCGAAATGACATCGGGTTTTAGAGACTCCAGGCGCGTCATGCTTCCAGAATGCTCCGGCGATAGGGGGTGTGCCTATTCCTTGCGGACGGGGTGTCGAACACCCTCTCAACGGGATTGGGATTCGCGCCCTTAGTCCTTACGCTGGGAGATAGATGTCGATGCGCTACTTTACTCTACCGATAATTGCCTTATTTGTAATAAGTTATGCGTTGGCGGAAGATCATCCCGCCCCAACGCCCGCCCAGGCCGCCGTTTCCAATCGAGGCCTGATCAATGACAGCCTCCCCTCCTGGCTGACCCTCGGAGTGCAGGAACGCATGCGGCCGGAAGGCCAGCACGGAATTGGCTTTCAGGATGGAAATAACGAGGATTTCCTTTATCAACGGTTCCGGTTTTCGGTCGGTGTTCGCCCCACCGATTGGCTGAACTTCTACGGAGAGGTGCAGGATTCCCGAGTTGTTGGCACACCCCCCGACGCGTCGATGCGGGATACCTTCGACCTGCGCCAGGCTTTCGTCGATATCGGGCATGAGGGAGGCTGGTGGGACCTGAAGGCCGGGCGCCAGAGATTGACCTTCGGCTCCGAGCGTCTGGTCGGCGCATCGGAGTGGGGGAACGTTCCGCGGGTATTCGATGCCGCGCGGCTGGGAATCCACCACGGACAGGACCGGTTGGATTTGTTTGCTTCGTCGGTGGTCAATTCCGACATGGATGCGCAGGATCATCACCAGGAAGGGAACAATCTGTACGGCGCCTATGCTTCGATGGGATCGTGGATTCCCGGCTCGAAGATCGAGCCGTACTTTCTGTGGCGGGTCAGTCCACGCTTCACCGGCGAGCCGGGAATGGTGGGACACTACGACTCCGGAACTTATGGCGTGCGCGCCGCCGGTGGATTCAGGAAATATTGGACTTACGAAACGGAAATCGTCGGGCAGCGCGGCACAATCGCCGGCACGCCGCTTCGCGGTTGGGCGTATCTGGCGCAGGTCAACCGCCAGATTCAGGCGCTGCCGTGGAAAGCGGCCCTGGCGGGAGAATTTAACTACGCATCCGGCGACAAGCGGCCCAACGATGGAGTGGTGAATACGTTCGACCAGCTGTATCCGACCAACCACTTGATCTACGGCGTGACGGATCAGCAGGGACGGCGCAACGCCGAAAATGCCCGGGTGGCGTTACGGTTGCAGCCGCGAAAGTGGCTGACCATTCGGGCGGAGCAGCGCTGGCTTTGGCTCGCCAGCCGCTACGACGGTCTGTACCAGATCAACGGAACGGTCACCGTTCCTGGAGTTCCTACGGGCGCGCTGTACCGGGACGTCGGTCATGAGTTCGATCTGATCGGCGACATCGTGGCCTCCCGGTACTACAACATCGGAGCACAATGGGGCCACCTGACTCCGGGAAAGTTCCTGGAAACCTATTCGCCCGGCGCGGGAAGGACGTTCTACGCCTTCTTTGTCGACTTTCACATCTAGCGTCAGTAGCCGCCGGAGACGGGCAATGAAGGGGTTTCGATCGGAAGCAGGCCGAGCTGCTGCCGCGCTTCGTCCAGAATGGCCGCTGTGGCGGACGCTCCGCAGCGGGTCGCTCCCAGCTCGCGAACTTTCAGCAGGGTGTTGAGATCGCGAATCCCGCCAGCCGCTTTCACCTGCACGGGCGGACGGACGTTTTCCATCATCAGGGCCAGATCGGCCAGCGTGGCGCCGCCGGAGGCGAATCCCGTGGAGGTCTTCACCCAATCGGCGCCAATCTCCGTTGAAATCTCGCACAGCCGGATCTTGTGCCCGTCTTCGAGGTAGGCGTTTTCGAAGATGACCTTTACCTTCCTGCCGTGCTCATGAGCCGCTTCGACCACGGCGCGGATGTCGTCTTCGACGTAGGACCAGTTTCGGCTCAACACCTGGCTGATGTTGACCACCATGTCGAGTTCCTCGGCGCCGTCGCGAATGGCCTGGCGGGCCTCTGCCGCCTTCGTCGTCGTGGCGTGGCCGCCGTGGGGAAATCCGATCGTGGTCGATGGCTTCACGGTGCTGCCCTCCAGAATTCCGCTGCAGCGCCGGACGAAGTACGGCATGATGCAGACGCTGGCGATGTCGTAAGCCCTCGCCATCCGGCATCCTTGCTCCAGATCCTTCTGGGTCAAAGACGGGATGAGAAGGGCGTGGTCGATCATCTTCGCCACTTCCGCGTAGGTGAAGCTCATTCTGAAATCATTCTGCCATCCTCAAAAAAAGCGTCGAAGGTGTACGATTGCATCCATGGTTCGATTGATTCTGACTTTGCTGCTGGCGATGGGGGCCGGCGCCGCCGACCTGGCGACGAAGAAGACGATGACACTGACGGCGGCCAAGAAGATTGCGGCGGCCGCGGAAGCCGAAGCGGTGAAGAACAAGTGGAACGTTGTGATCGTGATCCTCGACGATGGCGCAAATCTCGTTTATCTGCAGAAGATGGACACTACGCAAATCGGCAGTATCGATGTCGCCATCGCAAAGGCGGCCAGCGCGGTCAAATTCAAGCGCCCCTCCAAGGCGTTCGAAGCGGCGGTTGCCGGCGGCCGGCAGGCGATCCTGAAATTACCGGGAGCGATCCCGGTCGAAGGCGGCCTTCCCTTGGTGTCCGACGGAGCCGTCATCGGCGCCATCGGAGTGAGCGGAGTGACTTCTCAGCAGGACGGACAGATCGCCGGAGCGGGCGCAGCCGAATTCGGCAAGATGCAGTAATCGTGCGAGGAAGCCATGACGCTGCAGGAGACACTGCAAAAACTGGAATCTCTCGGTTCAGAGCAGATTCGAAAAACCTACCAGCGCCACGGCGCCGGCGATCTGCAATTCGGCGTCAGCTTCGAAAATCTCAACAAACTGGCCAAGGCGATCAAGCGCGATCATGCCCTGGCGCTGGAGCTGTGGGACACGGGCAATGCCGATGCCCGCAGCCTGGCCACGCTGGTGGCCGATCCCAGCGTCATGACCGCCAAAGATCTGGACACCTGGGTGAAAAGCCTTTCCTATCACGTGCACGCGGATCTTGTCGCTCGCCACGTGGCCGCCAAGAGTCCGCACGCCCGCGCGCTGATGTTGAAGTGGCTGAAGTCGAAAGAGGACTTCACTTCTCAAGTGGGTTGGGACGTGCTGGCGCTGCAGGTGATCGACGGGCGCATGAAGGCCAGCGAAGCGGACGCTTACCTGAAAACGATTGAGACGGGAATTCATAAGGCCAAAAACCGGACCCGCCACGCGATGAACAACGCGCTGATCGCCCTGGGGCTGCGCAGTCCGGAATTTCAGAAAAAGGCGCTTGCGACGGCTCGCCGCGTGGGCAAAGTGGAAGTAGACCACGGCGCAACGAACTGTGAAACTCCGGATGCCGCGAAGTACATTTTGCGAGCCGCCGCCCGCAAGAGAAAGCGAGCTTAAGCGCGCGCGGCCTTCACCGCGGCGAGATATTGTTTCGCCCGGTCCGTGAAGACTTCGTATTTATTGGCCTTGATGGTCGCCGCGTCGATCAGCTCGCTGCCGACCCCGCAGGCACAAGCGCCGGCCTTGAGAAATTCGCCCACTGTTTCGAGATTCACGCCGCCGGTGGGCGCCATTTCCACGTGCGGCAGCGGCCCCTTCAGAGCCTTGATGTACTTGGGCCCGCCAACATTTCCGCAAGGAAAAACCTTGACGACATCGGCGCCCGCTTCCCACGCCGTCAACACTTCCGTGGGAGTCAGCGCGCCCGGCATGATGGCTTTGTCGTACCGGTGCGCGATTTCGATCGTCGCCAGACGCAAGGCGGGTGTGACAAAAAACTGCGCTCCCGCCAGCATGCAGATCCGAGCCGTTTCCGGATCGAGGACCGTTCCCGCGCCCAGGATGATCTTGTCGCCCAGCTTGTCGGCCACCTTCTCCAGCGCGGTCACGGCGCCGGGGACGGTCATCGTGATTTCGGCGACGGGAATGCCCCCCTCGAAGACGGCTTCCACCGCCCGGATCGCGGCGTCCGCGGAAGAAGTTCGAACGATCGGAACGATGCCGGCTTCGGCGATCTTCGCGACAATTTTGGCTCGAGACATAAAGTAACAGTCTACCCGCAGGATTCTCCCGGCGGGAACTTTCGGCAGCACGGAGAGTCTAAAAGGCTCAATGACGCGAGGCATAATTCTGGGCGCGGTTCTGCTGCTTGCAAGCTCCTGCGCCGCCAGAAAGCCCGGACAGTTTCGCGTCGTCTCCGGACAGCCGGACTATCTGTTGAGCGATCCGGAGCGCCGGCAGACTCCGTTTCCGGAGACCCTGACGCAATTCAACGGCTTCGTCGCCGGCCGCGGCTGGCTGGACCTTCGCCCGGGAATGGATCTTCGCATCGAGAATGCGTATTACCAGCCGGGCCAGCCCCGGCGGGGATTGAACGGCTTCCTGGGGACCGAGACGGCGCGTTTCGAAGTCCGTACCAACGGCTCCCTCCGGCTGGCGGACGCCGGCCCAGGGCTGAACAACCGGCCCGCGGATCAGGTGCCCACCAAGGATCTGATCCAAAAGAAGCAGGCCCAATACCGGTTTCACCGGTATTTTTACGCCATCGTCTTCAAAAAGGGCGGCGAATCCCGGGGAGCGGTCCTGCTGGGCGGAAAGTCGGCGAGCGAGTTGGAAGCCCTGGCGGCGAGCCTCCTGCGCAATCCCGATGCCCTCTGCGGAGGTCCGGGAAATCATTGCACCATATTCCCGGAGGCCTGCAGCGTTGCCCTGGAGATGAAGATTGTCGTGAACGGGACCGCGCAGAAAGTCGCCTGGGGCAGCATGGTGATGAACGTCGCCAGACAGCCTTCGCAGCTGGAGATTTTGCGAACTTTCCAGGGCAAGCTGACGCCGCTCGAAATTGATGCTCGCGATGGGAGTGCCCTGCGGCTGCCCCTTCTTCCCGGCGATCACGTCAACTGGAATTGAGCAATTTTGAAACATCGGCCAGGATTCTGCGTCTAAACGGCAAAGCCGAAGCTGCCCATGGAAACCTTCTTCAAAGATCTGAAGCATTCCCTGCGGATGTTCCGCCAAAGTCCGGCATTCACCGCGGCGGCGGTTCTGGCGCTGGCGCTGGGAATTGCCGCCAACACCGCCGTGTTTTCCGTGGTGAACGCCGTTCTCCTGAAACCGCCGCCCTTTCTGGAGCCGGAGCGCTTAGTGTTCTTTCGAACGGCGTCGCAGCAGGGCACGAATCCCGGCGGCTCCCCGGCGAAGTTTCAGCATTACCGGGAACAAACTGGCATTCTGGAGGACGTTGCCGCGTTCCGCGGCGGCGTCCTGAATTGGACCAGCGGCGAGACTCCGGAACAATTGCGCTCCGCGCAGGTCAGTGTCGACTACTTCCGCCTGTTTGGCGCTCCGGTGTTGCGCGGACGCACCTTTTCACCGGAAGAGGATCGGCCGAACGGGCCGAAGGTGGCGGTGATCAGCGAGGGGCTGTGGACTCGGCGGTTCGGCCGCGATCCGAACGTGGTCGGCCGCACGATCCAACTGGGCGGCGATCCGCACATTGTTGTGGGAGTGCTCTCCGGAACCTTCGATTTTCGTGATCTGTCGGACGGTCCGGAAGTCTGGGTGCCCTTCCAGTTGGATCCGAATACTCGTGACCAGGGCCACTATTTCCGGGTGGGCGGCCGGCTGAAGCCGGGAGTCACGCTGGAGCAGGCCAATGCGCAATTGGCTGCTTCATCGGAAGGCTATCGGCAGAAGTTTCCCAATGCGTTGACCGGTCAGACCTTCAATGCGGAAACAATTCGTGAGGCGTTGGCGGGGAACGTCCGGGCTTCTTTGCTGGTTCTGGTGGGCGCGGTGACGCTGGTGCTGCTGATTGCCTGTGCCAACGTGGCGAATCTTCTGCTGGCGCGAGCGGTGGGCCGCCGGCGGGAAATTGCGATTCGCGCCGCGATTGGCGCCGGGCGCGGCCGGATCGTCCGGCAGCTTCTGACCGAAAGCGTCCTGCTCTCTCTGGCGGGCGCGGTCCTGGGCTCCGCGCTGGGAATGATTGGGATTCGAGCGCTGCTCTCCGTCAACACCGCGGGCCTTCCGCGAGTGGGCCGGGAAGGCGCCCTGGTCAATCTCGATTGGCGAGTGCTGGCATTCACGATGGGGATCGCCCTGGTGACGGCAGTCCTTTTCGGTTTGATCCCGGCGCTGCAGGCATCGCGCGCGGACCTGGCCGCCACACTGAAGGAAAGCTCCAGCCGGTCGGGCAGCGGGTTCCGCCAGAACAAGGCCCGCACTCTGCTGGTGATCAGCGAGGTGGCGTTGGCCGTCGTTCTCGTCATTGGAGCGGCACTGTTGATCCGGACTTCGCTGGCGCTCGCGTCCGTGCGGCCGGGCTTCGATTCCGGCCACGTTCTCACCATGCGGATGTCGCTGACAGGACCGCGATTCCAGAAGTCCGCGGCCGTCGAGCAGTTAGTCCGCGACGGCGTGGAACGTTTGAAGGCGCTCCCCGGGATTGAGCTGGCCAGCGCCACCTGCTGCGTTCCTCTGGAGGGAGGATACGGTCTTCCCTTCAAGATCATGGGCCGTCCCTTGGACAACGGGCCGTTTCATGGCGGCGGCGGTTGGCAGACCGTGTCTCCCGGCTATTTCGATGTCTTCAAGATCCCCACCGTCCGGGGACGGGCTTTCACGGAGCGCGATGCCGCCGGCTCCGCGCCGGTCGTCATGATCAACCAGGCTTTGGCGCAGCGATTCTGGCCCAAGGGAGATCCGGTCGGCGAGCGCATTTTGATCGGCAAAGGAGTGATGTCGGAACTCGAAAGCGAGGTTCCGCGCGAGATCATCGGGATCGCTGCCGACGTACGCGACGGAGCACTCAACCGCGACCCGCAGCCGGCGATGTACATCCCCAATGCGCAGGTTCCGGATGCGCTCAACGCACTGAATGTGCGGCTGACCCCGCTGGCCTGGGTGATGCGGACTCGCGGCGAGCCCACGGCGATGAGCGCCGCCGTTCAGGAACAGCTTCGGCAAGCCAGCGGGCTGCCGGTCGCCGATGTGCGCTCCATGGAGGAGATCGTTTCGCGATCGACGTCCCGGCAGCGATTCAACATGCTCCTGATGACCATCTTCGGCGCGTCGGCGCTGCTGCTGGCCGCCATCGGCGTCTACGGATTGATGGCCTATTCGGTCCAGCAGCGAACTCAGGAGATCGGAATTCGCATGGCATTGGGAGCGGAGTCCGGCGATGTCCGGCAAATGGTAGTCTCGCAAGGAATGAAGTTCGCACTGGCGGGCGTGGTAGTCGGCACAGCTGCGGCATTCGGATTGGCGAAGACCATCTCCGCCTTGCTGTTCGGCGTGACCGCGTGGGATCCGGTGGTGTTTGTTTCCGTTCCGCTATTGCTGTGCGTGATTGCATTGGCCGCAGTTTGGCTGCCGGCGATGCGAGCGACAAGAATCGATCCGGTGATTGCCCTGCGTTATGACTGATCCCGGTCTCGCGAGGGACGGATTTTGTTGGAGAATGCGCGCTTTACCGTGTGAAAATGTGTACAAGCGAGCACAGTCCATGACCGAGACCTTGTCGATCCGAATCGATTCCGAAACCAAGAAGCGGCTCGACGCGCTTTCTAAACGCTCCGAACGATCCAAGTCCTTTCTTGCGGCTGAGGCGATCACTGCCTTCGTCGAGTCCGAAGAGTGGCAACTGGGAGAGATTCATAAAGGCCTCGAAGAACTGGATTCGGCGCAGACTGCCAGCCATGAGAAGGTTTCAAAGTGGCTGAAGTCCTGGGGCAAGGCCGGTGAGACAAAAGCTCCAAGATGGAGGTAGTTTGGTCACGCCGCGCGATCCAGCACCTGGTTTCTCTGCGAAGGCACATTGCCAAGGATTCAGAACAAAACGCAGCTCTTGTTGCAAAGAGAATTCTTGATTCCATTGAACTCATCCAGACGCAGCCCGGCATGGGAAGATCTTAGAGCCAGAGCCTGTCTCCGGTCCGGACAACAGATTGAGGTTGGTTGCGGGGGTAGGATTTGAACCTACGACCTTTGGGTTATGAGCCCAAACCTGGCGTTGCCCTCAGTTCCCCTCCATGTCCCTCGGTTGCCCAAAAGTAGTGATTTCATTGCCCTGGATTGCCCTCAGTTTGGTTACAGCGTTGGTGACAGTGTGCCCTGCATGCCCCTGGATGCCCCAAAAATTGGTGACAGTTTTGGTGACGTCGGTTTAGCTCCGAAAAGGCAGTACAAACAGCAGCAGAAAGAGCTTGCATGCAAGCTAATAATGAGTGTTGCATTAAAGACAGCGGGGACACCTAACGTCTGGCAGGTCTCCAGGAAAGTCAGGGCGTCAT
>CAZETQ010000088.1:0-19522 GCA_964515165.1 uncultured Solibacteraceae bacterium
GGCCAGAATCTGGCGAATCCGTCCGGTCTTTTCCTGGGCGGCGTCATGATGATGAGCCACATTGATCAGCCCGAAGTCGCCACGCGCGCTCACAATGCGTGGCTGAAGACCATCGAGGACGGCATCCACACTTACGACATTTTCAAAGAAGGCGTTTCCACGAAGAAGGTTGGCACGAAGGAATTTGCGGAAGCCGTCGCCGCCCGCATGGGAAAGGGACCCGAGAAGCTGAAGCCGGTTGAGTACAAAAACTTCAAGCTGCCGGCTCTGAAGCCCGTCGCTTCCGGATCCAAGAAGGAGTTGGTGGGCGCCGATGTGTTCATCGGCTGGACAAAGAACGCAGATGATCTTGCCGCCGCCCTGAAAGGTGTCGAGACCGCTGGGCTGAAGCTGGACATGATCGACAACCGGGGCACCAAGGTTTGGCCGAACGGTTTTCCGGACACGATTACTTGCGACGTCTTCCGCTGCCGGTTCATCGGCTCCTCCGCCATCACTCCCGTGGATGCGGCGGCTCTTGTGTCCAAAGCTGCGGGTGCAGGCTTGGATGTCGCAAAGTACGAGAGCCTCTATAACTTCGACGGCAAAGCGGGCTACTCGCTGGGCCAGGGTCAGTAAGGACCAAATCGAGTGGCGGTGCAAGTCGGCATCATCATGGGTTCCCAGTCGGATTGGGACACCATGCAGCATGCGGCGGAAATTCTGAAATCTTTCGGAGTTCCGCATGAATGCAAAGTGGTGTCGGCGCACCGCACGCCGGAATTGATGCGCCAGTACGCCCACGAGGCGGAGTCCCGCGGAATCCAGGTCATCATTGCGGGCGCGGGTGGGGCCGCCCATCTTCCCGGAATGGTGGCGGCGCAGACGTGGATTCCGGTCCTGGGAGTCCCAGTGGAAAGCCATGCTCTGAAGGGAATGGATTCATTGCTGTCTATTGCCCAGATGCCTGGCGGTATTCCAGTGGGAACATTAGCTATCGGCAAGGCAGGCGCCAAGAACGCGGGGTTATTGGCCGTAGCGATATTGGCGAATCATGACAATAGTTTGCGCGACAAATTGAAACAATTTCGCGAACAACAGACTGCCGACGTACTCGCTCAAATTCTCCCGTGATTCTTCCCCCGGCGACCATTGGAATCCTGGGAAACGGTCAGCTGGGCCGGATGACGGCGCTGGCGGCGCGGGCGATGGGGTACCACGTCGCGGTATCTCCGGAAGATCGTCAATCTCCGGCCGGTCAGGTAGCCGATCGGGAGTTTTCCGATGCCCAGGTCGTCACCTACGAATTCGAAAACATGAAGCCGGTAGAAATACCGGTTCCCGTTCGCCCCGGCTACCACGTCTTGCGGACGACGCAGAATCGCGTACGCGAGAAGACCTGGCTTCGGGACAACGGCATCCCGGTGGCTCCGTTTGTGGTGATCGAAAAGGCCGAGGATCTGGACAAGGGAACCTATCCCGGTGTTCTGAAGACTGCCGGATTCGGTTATGACGGGAAGGGCCAGCACAAAGTAGCAAATCCCACCGAAGCTCGCAGCGTCTGGAGTGGGGAGCCGTGCATTCTGGAATCGTGGATCGACTTTCGCCGCGAGGTATCCGTGGTTGCGGCTCGCGGAATCGACGGAACTTTTGCGCATTTCGGCGTGATCGAGAACGCTCATTGGAATCACATCCTGGATGTCTCCAAGGCACCTGTGGACGGAGCGGATGACGCGATCGCGATCGCGAAGCGAATTCTGGAAGGACTGGATGTCGTCGGGCTCCTCTGCGTGGAGTTCTTCCAGTTGAAGGATGGATCGCTGGTTGTCAACGAGCTGGCGCCGCGTCCTCATAACTCCGGACACCTCACGATCGAGGCGTGCGTCACCAGCCAATTCGAACAGCATGTTCGATCGGTGTGCGGGCTGCCGCTGGGCTCCACCAATTACCTGAAGCCGGCGGCGATGGCGAACCTGCTGGGCGATGTCTGGGAAAATGGCGAACCGGATTGGGCGGCTGCGCTGAGCGACTCGCGCGTGAAGCTGCATCTTTATGGCAAGGCGGAACCGAGGCCCGGCCGGAAAATGGGTCATCTGACGGTGTTGGCCGACACTCCCGGCGAAGCAGCAGAGGCGGTCATCGAAGCTCGTGAACGGCTCCAAAGAAAACGCACGTAGCTGGTTGCGTGACGCCCAGTCGATCGCCGTCCTGACGGGCGCGGGCGTGTCCGCCGAAAGTGGAATTCCCACTTTCCGCGGGGCCGGTGGGTTGTGGCGGTTGTCTATCCCGCCGCCGGTCTGATCCCCTCCGCGAAATCCCATGGCGCAAGAGTGATTGAGGTGAACCTGGAGGACACGCCGTTCCCGGAAATGTGGACTGCTCTCCTTGCGGATATGCCGGAGAAATCCTGCCGGCCCTGTTTCAGTCCATCGCTTAGAGAAATCTCCTAATTTCCGGCGAATTTTTACTGTAGTTGTACTTTTCCTGCAACGATTGCAGTCTCCCTCTCACTTTCCAATCGAGCGCCTGATACAGAGGCTCAATGAATAAAAGCCAACCAGGAGTTGGCGAATGGAGAGGAACTCAGCATGGCCACTATTACGCCGATTCGCCTTGTCGCGTTGCCGAAAGAATTGCCCGAAGCCGCAATTCGCAATCATGTCGTGGATCCGCCGAACGTTCGCAATATCAAACTGGCGGAAGTCGTCGAATCACGGGAAATTCGACTCAGGATTCCGATTGCTCCCAAGAAATTCAAGACAACGCCGCATGTGGATCTGGGCGCGATGGGTTTGGCAATCCACACGCTTCTAAAGGACATCGTCGCCGGATATATGCTGCAGGTCCGGAAGAACGGAACACTCGTCCACGTGGGCATCTGGAACTGGGCGCAGACTCCCGCCGATGCAAGCCAGGGATGGACAGACGACACGCGGATGCATGTCGCCAGCGTCAGCAAATTCCTGACGGCGGCCGGCGTCGTAAAGGCGCTGAAGAGCAAGAGCATCTCCTACGACGCCAAGATTGTCGATTACCTGCCGGATTATTGGAGCAAAGGGTCGAAGATCAATCAGATCACGTTCCGCCACCTGATGACCCATACTTCCGGATTCTCCACCGGCGGCTCTTCTTCGAGCTATACCTTCATGAAAAGCAGGGTAGCCGCGGGAGTGGCCGGCGTTGGATCGTACGACTACGAGAACATGAATTTCGGCTTGTGCCGGATCCTGCTGCCGATTCTGCTGGGCAAGATTTCCAAATCCGCCGAGTTTCTCAACGATGCCGATTTGAACGATAAAGCCTGGGACGCCGTCACGCTGTATCACTTTAAGAACTACATGCAGCAGAACGTGTTCACGCCCGCAGGTGTCGCCAATGTTGGATTCACCCCGACCGGCGCCACCAAAAACGCGCTGGCCTATCCTTTCCCCTGGGCCAATAAGGATGGCTGGAACTCCGGCGATCTGCAGACCGTTGCCGGCGGAGCCGGTTTCCGTCTGAGCACCGAAGAATTGCTGAACGTGATGCATCACGTCCGGCGCAAGAATACGGTCATTCCCGCAGCGGACGCTCAGTACATGCTGGACAACAAGTTCGGGATCGATCAGAAAATCGATACTCCCGCCGGAAATCTTTACAACAAGAATGGCGGCTGGGGTACCGGAGACGGCAAGAAGGAGCAGTGTGTCGCCTACTTCCTGCCAAACAACATGGAATTGGCGCTGTTCGTCAATTCTCCGATTGGCACGCAAGACTTTTCACTGCGTGGCATCGTGAAAGATACGTTCGTCAACTCGCTGACCGACTGACCGGTCGTTCGCCGAGAATTTATGAGCGCGGAAGCGTTGTCCTACGTCGGCATCGCTTCCGCCTCGATTGCCGCTGGCGGAAGATTGTCTGTGGCGCGGGCGTCCGGATATTTCGGCATAAAGGCAAGCAGCGCTCCGCCCACGAAGGTCATCGCCGACAGTTTCCACAAAAGCGGTCCATAAGTTCCTGTTTGATCGAACGCCCGGCCCATAATGACCGTCCCCGCCGCTGCCGATGCGGCATAAGCTGTCCACGTAAATCCGTAGATCGCGGAGAGATTTCCCAGTCCGAAATAGCGCGCCAGCATGTACGGAGTGATGTCCATTTCGCCGCCCATGCTGAATCCGATGAGCACGGCTGCCGCAACAGCCGCCGTCTCCGACCGCGCATTGATCAGAACCATCAGCCCGGCCGCGGTCATCGAGAGCAGGAAAAATCCCACCCATCCGCCGAAGTAGCGGTCCAGAAACCAGCCGGTCACCAGGCGGCCCATCAAACTCGCGACTCCCAGCACGGCTACTGCAAAGGCAGCGCTACTGGTAGAGATGCCGGCATCGGTCAGCATCGCCGCCATATGCGTTACCGTTCCCGTAGTGCTGGTGGCGACCATCGCGAGCATCACGATCAGAAACCAGAACCCGCGGCTTCGCAGGGCCTTTCGGACGGTTCCGGTATCTGTGCGATGCAGCGAGTGGCTGGCAGCCGGATTCTCGCGAATGACAAACCCAACCAGTGGAAGACCGATGGCCAATGCGGAAACTCCGAAAACGAAATAGGCGGTTCGCCACCCGGCATTGGTGATCAGGTATTGGCACAGCATCGGGATGACAATAGCGCCGCAGCCCGAACCGGCCATCATGATTGCCAGTGCGAAGCCCCGGCGCTTCTCAAACCATGTGGAGATCACCCGCGCATATCCCATCTGAGCAGTGCCATTCCCCACTGCGCCAATGAGCACGAACGTCAGAAACAGCTGCGCCAAGCTGCCCTGTAGCGTGGCCAGGGAAGCGTACGCCGTCCCGAAAATCGCGATGCAGCAGAGAATCACCCGCCGCGCCCCGTAGCGGTCAATCCAGTGCCCCAGCAAGGGAGAGCAAAACCCTAGCGTCATGGAGGCACAGGCAAATCCGATGGAGACGGTCTGGCGCGACCAACCGAACTCGCTGCCCAGCGGCTTGACGAACAGGCCGAACGTATAGATCAGCACGGATCCGAATCCGGCCATGACCGCGATACAACAGGCGATTGCGATGCGCCAGCCAGGATAGGCAGCGTCGCTTTCGCGGAGAGACGGGGTTGAGTTGCGCAAGCGGTGGCGATTCTATGTGCCGGAGCGTCTGCCAAACAATACTGGAAATCCACTACTGCGATCGACGATAGAATCAGTCGACATGCAACGCCTGGTTGCGATTTGTTGGCTGGCCCTGAGTATCGTCTCCGCGCAGACTCCCTCCCCGGAGCTGGGAGTCTTCGAAGGCCACAGGGATGTCGGTTCGGTGCTCCACCCGGGTTCGGTCTCCTACGATGCCGCAACTCGCATCTACAAAGTCACCGGCAGCGGCGAGAATATGTGGTCCACGCAAGATGCCTTTCATTTCGTCTGGAAGCGAGTCTCCGGAGACGTCAGCATTTCCGCCGATATCGAATTTGCCGGGCAGGGTGGAGATCCGCACCGGAAAGCCGTACTGATCATCCGCCAGAGCCTGGACGCCGATTCTGCTTACGCCGACGCTGCCCTTCATGGCGATGGCTTGACGTCTCTACAGGTCCGGGCCGCCAAGGGGGCGGCGACTCACGAGATTCAGGCAAATGTCTCGAAGCCGCGCCGCTTGCGGCTGACAAAGCGCGGTAATGATTTCTCGATGTGGGTCGCAGGCGACGGCGAGGAATTCCGTCCGGCCGGCGGGTCCACCCGATTCTCTCTGAATGACCCGTTCTATGTGGGCATCGGAATCTGCTCCCACAACAAGGAGCGGTTGGAGACCGCGGTTTTCTCGAATGTCGAGATCGACGCCGCTGCGACGACGGTCTTCAGCACGCTGGAGACAATCAACGCCGCCACGGGCGACCGCCGTGTGGTCCACGTCGTGCCGGAACGGATCGAGGCTCCCAACTGGAGCCGCGATGGCCGGTTCCTGATCTTCAACGGAAGCGGACGGCTGCATCGCATTCCCGTTGCGGGAGGCAAGCCCGAAACCATCGATACCGGAGCGGCGGTCCGGAATAATAACGACCACGGTATCTCGCCGGACGGTACGATGCTCGCCATTAGCGACGGGTCTCACCCGGACCGGAGATCGCGAGTCCATATCGTTCCCATATCGGGCGGCGCTCCGCGGCTGGTGACGGAAAATGCGCCGTCGTATTGGCACGGATGGTCGCCGGATGGAAAGACTCTCGTCTTCTGTGGGGAGCGCAACGGGGAATTCGACATCTATTCGATTCCCGTCGAAGGCGGAAAAGAAACCCGCCTGACCGATGCGAAGGGTTTGGACGACGGTCCGGAGTACTCGCCGGACGGAGAGTACATCTATTTCAATTCCGTTCGAACCGGGCTGATGCAGATCTGGCGGATGAAACCCGACGGCTCCGGTCAGGAACAGATCACTTTCGACGAATCCAACAACTGGTTTCCTCACATCTCACCGGATGGCCGCCTGATGGTATTCCTCACTTATGAGAAAGAGGTCACCGGCCACCCTCCGAACAAGGAAGTGATGCTGCGGCTGATGAATCTGGCCGACAGAAAAGTTCATGTTCTGACCAGGCTGTTTGGGGGGCAGGGAACCATCAATGTTCCGTCGTGGTCACCCGACAGCCGCAGACTCGCATTCGTCAGCTATCAGCCGACTATTGCGAAGAGTAACTGATGGACGGATTGGCAGCGAAACTGCTTGGAGGAACGATATGCCCATGATTAACGCGGAAGTCTTAAAAGCGGTGCAGGACTTGCTCCACGAGCAAGGTGTCGAACAGAAGCAGAAGGAGCACCTGGCGGATTATGTAGCGCGGGGATTGGATCTTTCGCCCGCGCAGACCGAGGCATTCCTGGAAGCGCTCCATTCCGGAAAAACCGTTGAAGAAGCGCAGGATATCGCTGGAATTCCCGATCCGGGACCGGCTGAGGGAATCCTGGTGGCGGTGGCCAAGCGTATCGGCACCATGCTGGGACGCGTCGCGGCGCCGGTCCAGGCGGCGCAAGATATGCTGAAAGGATCATGAAAGCTCTGAATCCGCCGCGGCGGCTGCTGTTTGGACCAGGTCCGTCCCAAGTTGCAGGGCGTGTCTACGAAGCGATGTCGAAGCAGATCGTAGGCCACCTGGATCCATACTTTTTCGAAATCTGCACGGAAATTCGCGACATGTTGAAGGAGTGCTATGGCACCGCGAATCCCTTCACTTTGGCAATTTCAGCGACAGGTTCGGGTGGTATGGAAACGGCCGTATCGAACTTTGTCGAGCCCGGCTCGAAGTTCGCCGTATTCGCGAATGGATTCTTCTGCGACCGCCAGTCGGAAATGGGTAAGCGCCAAGGCGCCAACGTCGTCCGGTTCGAAAAGCCGTGGGGTGAGACCTTCGGCGACGACGAGGCGCGCGAGTTTATTCTTCGCGAAAAACCGCAGACTGTCGCCTTTGTCCACGCGGAAACGTCCACCGGAGCGCTTCAGCCGGGCAAGGCGATCTGTGAAGCCGCCCGCCAGGTGGGCGCGATCACCATCGTCGATTGCGTTACGTCGCTGGGATCGATGCCGATTCAAATCGACCAGATGGGCGCAGACGTAGCCTATAGCTGCTCTCAAAAAGGGCTGTCCTGTCCTCCCGGCCTCTCCCCGATGACCGTTTCGCCACGCGCGATGGATTGGATGAAAAACGGCCGCAAAGTTCCGAAACACGTTTGGTATTTCGATCTCTCCCTGTTGGCGGATTACTACGACGGCGCCCGCCGCTACCACCACACCGCGCCGATCACCAGCTTCTACGCTTTGTATGAAGGGCTGCGCATGATCGCCGAGGAAGGGCTGGAGGCCCGGTTCGAGCGGCACCGCCGCAACCACGTTGCCTTCGTCGCCGGCGTCGAGGCGATGGGGCTGACCATGCATGTCGCCGAGGGCCAGCGTTTGTGGACCCTGAATACTCCCCAGGTTCCGGAAGGAATCGAGGATTTGAAGGTCCGCCAACGCATGTTGGCCAAAGACAGTATCGAGATTCTGGGCGGGTTCGGTCCGTTAGCGGGCAAGGTCTTCCGGATCGGAATTATGGGTGTTCTCTCCACCGAAGCAGATGTGATCTCCCTTCTAAAATCCTTCGAGGAGGCGCTGGGCGCGGAGGGATTCAAGATAAAGGGCAGCGGCGCGGAGGCTGCTCGAGCCGCTTACGCGGCAATGACTCCCGTCAACGCCTGACGAAAACATTTTCCTCGCAGAGCGCCAGACTCCAAAGGTCTGGCGCTCTTTTCACTTGGAGCGCTTCGGCTCAGTGAGCTTCCACGATTCATCGAAGAACCCGGCATTTACGATCCGTCCCGGACGTTCCGCATTGGGCAGAACTGACGTATCAACGATGGCCCAATCCGGCAGCTTCGGAGTCTGCTGCGAGTTGGTCCCATGGTGCGCTTCCCGAAATGTGAATCCGGAGTTGAGAACGATGTAGCGTTTCGATTCCGGGTTCGGATAGATCGCAATCAGCATCTGATCTGCCGGCTGCGGCCACGGAATCGGAGCGGGCCATTTTGCCATCAGCTTGCTGGTCTGCGGAGTCCCCCACAAGACTAAATTTACGGTCGCAATGTCGCTCTCGGTGACAGCGGACTCGTCCTTGACGATGGCGTCGCCGCGGAATACCGCGCGCCACTGCTGAACGGCGCGATCGAATTCGTTCTTTGCCCATTCCGGAGCATTCTCCGCCGGACGAACCATGATGAAGCGTTCGAAAAACGCGTCGTCAATGGGACCGGAGAGATTGTGACGCTTGTAGATCTCCGCTTCTGCGCCGGGAGAGTGCCATTTCCAGCTCAAGTCCGTACCCGGCGCCGGTCCCGTGAATGCCTTCCCATCCAGCGTGATCTTCACCGCTTGACCGGCTGGAAACGGCGACTGTCCGGGACCAAAGAAAAACTCGATGCGGTTGACATTTTTCGTCGTCGCGGTGATGCCGCCATCCACAATGGCCGCATCGACCTCCGCGCGATCCCAGTGCCGTTTTAACTCGTGCACCAGAACCCAATGCGAATGATTTGTCCGCGTCGTGTAAGTGGCAAAGCGAACACGCTGCTGCGGCTGGCGGCCCCGGTCCATCAGACGGTCGAAATCCCGCTCCAGCAGTTCTTTGGCTTTGGGCTCGTACTTGTGGCCGGTATTCGGGCCAATGATGTGAGCCAACGCGAGGCCGCTCTTTTGCATTTCGCGAGCCATGATGTCCGCCGCGGCCTTCTGCGGATCGTCCCCGCCGGAATAGGCGATCACCGGCAGATTAAAGAAGTTCAGCGCATACTCCTTGGCATTCGTCATCGTCCAGAGCTTCTGAACCCACGGCTCGGGCAGACCATTCTTCTCCCGGAGTTTCTGGTACTCCTCGGTGTCGACAAACCCCGCTCCCGGAGCGGCAGCGGCCCACTCGCCCGGATGATGGGCGGCGAGATGCCACGTCCCGGCGCCTCCCATCGAAAAGCCGCGAATGGCGATGCGGTCCGGGTCGACCCGGTAGTGTTTCTGCACGCTCTCGATCACTTCCCAAACGTCGGTTTCGCCCGCGAACTTGAATGCGTTGCAGTACCGTCCGTAAGGATGCACCACGATCGTGTCCGGCGGCGTAAACTGTCCCGGTTTCGTCAGATGCTCATGGATGAAGTTCACTTCGCTGAGCGTGTCGCTGCGCCCGTGAAGCCACACATCGACTCGCCATTTTCCGCGAGCGTTTTTCGACCAGGAGCGTGGAAGGACCACTCCATAGGGCTGCAAACTGTCATCGATGCGGCTCTTGTAGGCGTGGACCACCAACCCCGGCTCTCCGAAATTTTCATCGAGAATCTGCCGCGCTTTCGCAACGTCCTCCGGCTTAAAAAATTCGTTGTATCGAAGCGCCCAATCGACAGCCTTGATTCTCATGGCGAGATCCGGATGAAGAGCGAACTTGCTCCGCTTCTGATCCAGGAGCGTCTTCAGCGCGGCGCGATCGGAGCCGGAAACGGCGACGCCAGCGGGAGGAAAGGGCTTAATCTGACCGAATGCGGCGAGCGACAGGAGGACGGCAAGAAGGCGAGCCATGCAGGAAGTCTGACGAAAAAGCGAAAGGGCCGTCAACCCTGACGGCCCTCACCGAATTCAAACTTGGAATGATTGCTTACGGTTTCGTGACGTTTTCCGCCTGCAGGCCCTTAGGACCCTCCTTCACGTCATACTCGACTTCGGAGCCCTCTTCAAGCGTCCGATAACCGCTCATCTGGATCGCCGAAAAGTGGACGAAGACGTCCTTGCCCGAGGTGTGCTGGATGAATCCGTAGCCCTTCGCGGCGTTGAACCACTTTACTGTGCCTTTTTCTCTCACTACACTTCTTCTCCTGAAAAACTAGACAGCTTCCCGAGAACACGCCGGCGCGGAGGCCGAGCGCTGAAACTGCTTGCTGAATTGTCGCATATTCAACACCTTAGTCGCGCGGCAACTCTACCGATGTCACCACGCGGCCTGTGCGATTCACCCGCGAAACGCCTCGAACCGGCTTGGCGGCGGCGTGCCGGGACCAGGCTTCGCGCGCCAGTTCGGCCGTTTCCTCGTCCTTCCACTCCGAGGCGTACAGCAGCACACAGCAGCGCTTCTTCGAATCGAGAACCTTGTAGCTACCGCCGCGCCAGCCGGCGGCGAGTTTCTCCGGCTCGCTTTCCTTGTTCAGTTGAAAGATCACCAGGTGATCCAACTCGCCCAGGATGCCTTGGGCCAGCCCGCGAAAGCCCGGCGTCTTTTCTTTGGGCAGGGAAACGGCGACGGGTGCGTGCCGCCCGAAGTAGGTTTCCGGATGCAGGATCTGCTGCGTGCTCAACGGGGGATCGGTGAAGACGGTGCGAAACGCCGAAAGCCCTTCCCGCGCCACGACAGCCTGCTGAAACCGGCCGCCCTCCCAGTAAGGAAACAGCAGCGTGACCCGCATGTAGAAAGGAGTCTTATCCAGCACCGGATACCGGGTGGTATTGTTCGGATCGGTGGATTTCCAGGACGGCAACAGGTCCGGCTGCTCTGCCAGGTTGATCTTCGAGCGCTTCTGCAGTTCGTAGGCCGTCATGATCCACTGTGCCTGGCCTTCGACAACGGCCATGCGCGCCATCGCCGCATCATCGGTCTTGGCGCCGTCGTCCATGTAACGTCCGATCTTGAAGTGCTGGTCGGCGAGCGCATGGGCCAGCTCATGCGCCAGAATTCCGGGGTCGAACTCACCGATCGGATTGTCGAGCATCACCAGCTTGCGTTTTCGATAGTCGTAGAAGGCCGCTGCCTGTTCGGTCAAAAGGTCGATGGTGGTCTGGCGCAGGTCGAAGTCGGCCGGGGCAAAGCCCAGCCATTTCAGCGTCAGCTCATCGGCGCGAATTTCGGAGGGTTTGACCGAGTCCTGAATCCGTTTCTCCAACTCCGCGCGAAGCTGTTGCCGCGTGATCCTTTCGACGTTGACCGGTTTCCTGGGAGCCAGTCCGGCGATCTTGCCGATGTCGTGGAAGATCTCCTGCACTTCGCTCTTGGTGGGCAGCTCCGCGGCCAGCCCCGCTGCGCAAACGGCAAACAGCAGCGTTTTCAAGTGGTGCTCCTCTTGGAATGGAACAGCAGCGCCGCGAAAAGGCAGATCATCCCCCCGGCAAATACCGTCCATCTCACGCCTACCGCCTGCGCCATCATTCCGCCTCCCAACGATCCGATCGGAATCACGCCCACGTTCGCCGCCGCAAAGAACCCCATGATCCGGCCCCGCATGTCTTCCGGCACCTGCGTTTGAATCTCGGTGTTAGTGGCTCCGTTGACTCGCATCACGCTGGCTCCCAGCAGCGCCATCAGGACCGAAGAGGCGATGTATATCGTGGACCAGGCGAATCCGATCAGCGCCACCGCCAAAATCAGAGCATTCCAAAATGCCACGCGGTGCAGTCCCTCCGCCGTTGTCAACGATGCCAGATGCAGCATTCCCGCAACGGCGCCCAGACCCATCGAAGCGGTTAGAAAGCCAACCCCCTCAGAGCCTTTGTTAAAAATGGCATCGGAGAATACGGGAAGCAGAGCCCACACCGGTGCGGTGGCGATGTTGACCAGCGCCACCAGGATCAGGGGCGAGCTGGTTTGCGGATTCCGGAGAACGTAACGAAATCCGTCCGTCAGGTGCGACATCGCTCCGGCGGTGCGGTTGGGCTGCTCCCGGTCGATCTTCACCGCCAGCAGTCCCCCAATCACCGCCAGGAAGCTGGCCGCGTTCACGGCGAAGCAGGGACCTTCGCCGAAGGCCGCTACCATCATTCCGCCTATGGACGGTCCGGCCACACGGGCGGTGTTGTACATCAGCGAATTCAGCGAAATTGCATTGTGGAGATACTCCCGGCTGGCCAACTGGATCAGCATGGCCTGCCTGGCGGGCCGGTCGAACGCATCGACAATTCCCTGAAACGCGGCCAGCGCCAGGACTTGGGTAACGGTTACGGTACCCGCAATGGTGAGGATCGCCAGGGTCAGCGCTTGTAGAAAAAACAGGGACTGGCAGATCACGACGATTCTTCGCCGTTCGAAGCGGTCGGCCACCACGCCGGCGAACGGGCCCAGCAGAAGCGTGGAGATGTGGCTGAGAAAAGCAGCCGTTCCCAGCAGCAGTTCCGAATGGGTCAGACGATAAACCAGCCACGCCTGGGCGACGTTCTGCATCCAGGTACCGGTAAGGGAAATGGTCTGGCCGACGAAGAAAATCCGGAAGTTGGGCTGCCGAAGCGCTCGAAAGACGGACAAACCTCAGGATACCGTTGCTACACTAAGAGAAATGGCAAACGATAAGCTTTATCAGGCCGAGGCAATCGGCTCCGGCACGTTCCTCATCACCAAGCCGAAGCGCAAGAAGCACAAGCTCCGCCAGAGCCGGGTGAAAAGCCCGCAGCGCGGTGCTCGCAAGTAGACAACGCGGATTTGTCTTTATCCGCTCTTCCTGCCTTCTTCAGTAAACTTTCCCCTGATGCGAATTGCTGAGATGCGCCTCCACCCGATCGCGGTGGCGGACGGACCACTACGCAGCTCCTACGGGCTGCACGCTCCTTACGCTCTGCGAACGATCGTGGAGTTGAAGTGTACCGACGGATTCACCGGAATCAGTGAAACGTACGGCGGCGATCGCCCGTTGGCGGCCCTGGAAGCTCTGCGGGATCGCGTGGTCGGGATGGACCCGTTCCACATGACGCCGCTTTGGATGGATCTGGAAGCGCAGGCTGCCGAAATTCGCGACGCGGATCCGGCAAAGACCGCTGGCCGCACCCAGACTTGGCTAGTCCCCGGCGAAAATCCGCTGGACCAGCACACGCGCAGTTTTGCGGCAATCGAGATGGCGTGCCTGGATCTGGTGGGCAAGGCCCTGGGACGTCCGGTCTGCGATCTGGTCGGGGGCCGCGCACGCCGGAAAGTCGAGTTTTCCTGCTACCTGTTTTACAAACATGCGGGCGGCGGCGGCATGGGCGACGATGTCCGGGAAGACGAGTATGGCGAGGCTCTTTCGCCGCAGCAGATCGTCAAACAGGCTCGCCAGATGGTCGACAACTATGGGTTCCGCGAGATCAAGCTGAAAGGCGGCGTTCTCAACCCGAATGTGGAGATCGGTACAATTCAAGCGCTGCGCGAAGAGTTTCCGGAGTCTCCCCTTCGGATTGACCCCAATTGCGCCTGGAGCATCGATACTTCCGTCAAGGTCGGCGAAGCGCTGAAAGACGAGCTGGCGAATGGCGGCTACCTGGAAGATCCCTGTGCGGAGCTGGCGGGCATGGCCGAGGTTCGCAAGCGGCTGGCGGCCAAAGGAATCGACATGGCGATGGCGTCGAACGTCAGCGTCACCTGCTTCCCGCACGTGGTCAAAGCCGCCGGACTGGGTGCTGTTCAGGTGGTGCTGTCTGACCCGCACTACTGGGGCGGCATTCGGGCGCAGCAGAAACTTTCTCATCTTTGCGACGTGCTGGGGCGCGGGTTGTCGATGCACTCCAACAATCACCTGGGCGTCAGCTTGATGCAGATGGCTCATGCCGCCGCTGCCGCTCCCGGCATGACGCACGCCTGCGATACGCATTATCCCTGGCAGACGGCCCACGACGAGGTTGTCGACGGCGGCCGGGTGCCGTTCATCGACGGCTGCGTGGAAGTGACGGATCGTCCCGGCCTTGGCGTGGAGCTGGATTATGATCAGTTGGCGCGACTGAAGGAGCGCTACGAAAAACTGCCGTTCCGCAAGCGCGACGACGAGGCGGAAATGCGCAAACACGTCGATCCCAATTGGAAGCGAGTACTCCCACGATGGTAGATCTCAAGCAGAAGCTGAAAGGCGTTTTTGGATTCCCGGTCACGCCGTTTAAGAACGATTTGTCGCTGGACCTGCCGGCCCTGGACAAAGTCGTCGAAATGATGATGGGCCACCCGTTTTGCGCCATCGTCGTGACTGGCGGTACCGGGGAGATTTACTCGCTGAGCCCCCAGGAGGCGATCACGGTCGTCGAGCGCGCCGTGAAAGTCGTGAACGGACGCATGCCGGTCGTCGCTGGAGTCGGTTACTCGACCGTGCTCGCAACTGAAATGGCTCGTGGCATGGAAAAGGCCGGGGCAGATGCGCTGCTGGTGATGCCTCCTTCGTATAACAATGCTCCGGAAGCCGGTTTGTTTGCCTACTACCAGGAGATCGGAAAGTCGACGGGATTGCCGCTCGCCGTCTACTCGCGCGATTGGGCGGTCTTTACGCCAGACCAGGTAGCCCGGCTGGCGGAGATGGTACCGAGCCTCCAGTTGTGGAAGGACGGGCAGGGAAATGGCCGCACCTATCGCCGCATCATGAACAAAGTCGGTGACCGTTTGGCCTGGATTGGCGGGCTGGGCGACGACTGCGTTTCCACGTACTTCGCTTGTGGAGTACAAGCCTACACTTCTTCGATTTCCAACATCGCTCCGAAGGTTTCGGTTGCTCTCGCCGAAGCCGGCGTGGCTCGCGACTTCAACAAGCTCGATGTTCTGATGGACAAGTATGTCCATCCGCTCTACGCATTGCGGGAGCGCGTGAAGGGCTACGAAGTCTCGGTGATGAAGAAGGCGATGGAGATTCTCGGCCTATGCGGAGCCGCGGTCCGGTCACCGCTGTCTCCGATGCGGGACAGCGACCTGCCCGAGTTGAAGAAGATCCTCGATACCTATAAAGACATGCTGTAAGGATGGATCTGCTGCGGCAAGCGCTCCAGCAATACTGGGGCTACAACGAATTCCGCCCGCAGCAGGAAGCCATCGTCCGGTCGATCCTCGACGGCCGGGATGTTGCCGCCGTCATGCCGACCGGCGGCGGAAAATCGCTGTGCTACCAGCTCCCAGCGGTCGTTTCGGGCAGGATGGCGGTGGTGGTTTCTCCGCTGATCGCACTGATGGACGATCAGACCGCCCAACTACGGCAGATGGGCATTTCCGCAGGTTCGCTTCACAGCCAGATGCCGTACTCCGAACAGCTGGAAGTGCTCCGGAACGGTTCCCGCGGCGACCTTCGCCTGCTGTACCTCTCGCCGGAGCGTCTGGCTCGCGAGGACATGACGGCGAAGCTCCGCCAAACCCCAGTGGCGTTCTTTGCGATCGACGAAGCGCACTGCATTTCCGAATGGGGGCACGAATTCCGTCCGGAATACCGGCGTCTCCGGAGCCTTCGCGAGTCCTTTCCGGAAGCCCCGATCGCGGCGTTCACCGCCAGCGCTACAAAGCAGGTCCGCAGCGATATCGTCTCCCAGCTTTCCCTGCGCGACCCGGCCAAATTCATCCGGAGCTTCCACCGGCCGAATCTGCGCTACCTCATCCGGAACTGCGACGGCGGCTCGAAGAAAAAGATCGCTGACCTGCGGATATCGATGCTGAAAGCCAGCGTGAACGCCCACGCCGGCGAGAGCATCATCGTCTACGCTCCGACCATCAACGAGGTCGAGGAAACGGCCGCCCTTCTCACTCACCTGGGGCATCCGGCCGTCGCCTATCACGGTTCGATGGACGCCTCGCTCCGGAGGGCCAACCAGGAACGTTGGATGACCGGAGACGTCAACGTCATGGTCGGAACGCTCGCATTCGGCCTGGGGATTAACAAGCCCTCCGTCCGGGCCGTCATTCATTTGGCACTGCCGAAATCCGTGGAACAGTACTACCAGGAGGCCGGGCGGGCCGGCCGGGATGGACAGCCTTCGGAATGCATTCTTCTCTGGCGCAAGCGCGATGTGGCATTGCTGGTTCATTTCATCAACCAGTTGGAGGATCCGGCGGAGCGGGAGCGCTCCTGGCAGCGCTATCACGCCATGAAAGCTTTTGTTACCGGAGCCAACTGCCGCCACCGGACCATTTGCCACTACTTCGGCGAAACTCCGAAATGGGAATCATGCGATGCGTGCGACGTTTGCCTGCATATGCCCGCGGTGGAAGACGCTCCTGCGGTTTCGGCTGCCGCGCCGAGCCGCTCGCCTCAGCCTGACAACGAGTTCGTTCAGGAAATGAAGGATTGGCGTCGCCAGATGGCGCGAGAGAAAAAGGTGCCTGCCTACGTGATCTTCCCCGACAGCGTCATTGCCGAGTTGAGCAACCGTCTGCCCGCGACCGTCAATGAACTACTCGCCGTCCCGGGAATCGGTGCCCGCAAAGCCGAGCTGTACGGCGCCGAGGTTTTGAAGATCTGCGGACGCTATCGTTGAACGGGCGCTGAATGCGGTAGTACCGGTACTTATTGGGGGACCTTCCTAGGCAGCTAACTCATATAAAAGGATTTACAACCAGCGTTGTTTCGTCCTACTGTGAATAACCGACAAAGCGAACAAACTGAGGAATCTATGATCAGAATCGTCAAAACGCTGCTCTGCACCGCCGCCGCCGCCGTGGCGCTGTCTGCTGCTCCTGTCATTTGGGTTGATTGGACAGCCGGCACGGCCGGCTCCAACGGATCGGCTACCGGTGTTCTCGACATCGGGGGCACCATCGTCGATGTCACCTATACCGGTGAAATCGCTTTTATTCAGACGGGAGTGGGTACGAATTACTTCAATCCGGCAACTCCCTACATCAGCGCGACTGTAGATAACGCTCCTCCCGCGGCCGAAATGATCGCCCTCTCGCAAGCGACGAAAAAGACTCTCACCTTTTCGAAACCCATTGACAACCTGTTTTTCGCGGTTGTCAGCCTGAATGGCAACGGCTACCAGTTCGATTCCGATTTCGAAATTGTCAGCACCGGTTGCGGATTCTGGGGTTGCGGCGGACTGACGAAAGTTGCGGTTCCCGATGGTTTTCAGATGAACTCGACCGGTGGCGAGCCGCACGGCGTAATTCGCTTCACCTCGGCGATTTCTTCCATCACCTGGACCAGCTTGACCAACGAATATTGGAACGGCTTTACTGTCGGGACCTATGGCCTTGCCCCGGATCCGTCGGCCGTGCCGGAACCCTCTACCGGCCTCTTGCTCGCCTCGGCAATGGGTGCGGCGCTGTTCTCGCTCCGCCGTTACCGCCGGCAGTAATCTTCCTCCCACCACGACTTGCTACCGGGCTGAGGGACAGCGTTCCTCAGCCCGTTGCGCATTTTCGGCCAAGTCAATAAGATCTTGCCATGCGCAATCGTGACAGCCGCCTCACTCGACGCACCTTTACAGCCTCGCTGTCGGCAACGCTATTCGGGGCCGATGGGCGCTACAAACTCGGCGTTACCACCAATACTCGGGGAGGCTGGGAAAACGATACCTGGCTGGCCTTCCGCGAAGCCAAAGCCGCGGGCTTTGAGAATGTCGAAACCTTCATTCATTACTTCAAGGACGCCTGGGACAAGGACGACCCCGCTCCTTTAGCCGATCGCATGGCCGAAATCGGAGTGAAGTTCGTAACTATCTCCAACGGCGGCCCAATGAACATGCAGTTTGAAGATCCAACCAGGCACGCCCAGATCGTCCAGGAGCACGTGAAACTGGCAAAGTTCGTACAACGCCTGGGCTGCACGCACCTGAAGTGCAACGCCGGCTCGCGGCGTCCCAACGGCTCAACCGCCGAAGACCTCCGGCACATGGCCGCCGTCTACAACCAGATCGGCCCCCGCATTACCGATCTGGGAATGCGCTTCGCTCCGCACGCCCATATGTGGAGCCAGTTCGAGCAGCCCAACGAAGTGCACTACATTCTGGAGAACACAAACGCGAAGCACGTCTGGTTTGTCCTCGATACCGGGCACATCACCCTGGCGGGAATGGATCCCGTCCAGCTCGCCAAGCAGTTGGGCCATCGCGTCGTCGAGTTTCATTTGAAGGATACGAAGCCCGAAACCAAGGGCGGCGCCAAGACGCGAGTCGAGCGCAACGATCCCATCAAAGACCCGGTCTTTTTCGCTATGGGCACTTCGGGCGGCGTCGATTTCCCCGCATTGAAGGATCATCTGGACTCCATCGGCTGGCGCGGGTGGCTCACCTGCGAGCTGGACTCTTCTCCGATGCGGTCGCCCCTGGAAGGGGCGAAAATCAATCGCGCCTACATGAAGCGCGTGTTCGCGGTCTGAAGCCTCCGTCCTTTACTCTGAAGACATGCCCTTTCCCGTGACGCGCATGCGGCGGTTGCGCGCCTCCGAACCCCTCCGGCGGCTGGTCCGCGAAACCCGGCTCGCTCCCGAACAGATGATTCTCCCGCTGTTTGTCTGTCCCGGCGAGGGCATCCGGAAAGAAATCGGCTCGATGCCCGGCCAGGCCCAGATGTCGGTCGACGTGCTGGTCAAGGAGTGCGCGGAGATCCGTTCGTTGGGGCTGGGGGGCGTGATCCTGTTCGGAATTCCCGAATCGAAAGACGAAATCGCTTCCGGCGGCTACGACGACAACGGCATCGTCCAGCAAGCTCTCCGAGCCCTGAAAAAGGAAGTGCCCGGCCTGTTGCTGATCACCGACGTCTGCAACTGCGAGTACACCTCGCACGGCCATTGCGGAAAAATCGTCGATGGCGACGTAGCGAATGACCCGACGCTGGAATGGCTGGCGAAGAGCGCATTGTCACACGCCAAAGCCGGAGCGGACATCGTGGCGCCGTCGGACATGATGGATGGCCGGGTTGCGGCGATCCGCAGGAAGTTAGACGGGTCCGGCTTCGACCGGATTCCTATTCTTTCCTACGCTGCGAAATTTGCATCCTGCTTCTACGGCCCGTTCCGCGAAGCCGCCGAATCGACGCCCCAGTTCGGAGATCGCCGCAGCTATCAGATGGATCCGCCGAATGCGCGAGAAGCGATGCGTGAGATGGAACTGGATCTCGAAGAAGGGGCCGACATGCTGATGGTGAAGCCGGCGATGCCCTATCTGGATCTGCTGGCGAAGGCCCGGGAGCGCTTCGACGTCCCCTTGGCCGCCTACCAGGTGTCCGGCGAGTTCTCTATGATCATGGCGGCCGCCCGGAACGGCTGGATTGACCAGGAACGGGCGATGATGGAGTCTCTCATTGCCATTCGGCGGGCCGGTGCGGATTTCGTACTGACTTACTTCGCCAAGGATGCGGCTCG
>CAZETQ010000089.1:0-3747 GCA_964515165.1 uncultured Solibacteraceae bacterium
AGGTTGGCTTCAACGCCGTGCTGCTTGGTGTAGAGGTCCCAATAGCGGCCCTGCTGAGCATAGAGCGCCTCATGGGAGCCGCGTTCGACGATCCGGCCTTCTTCGACCACCAGGATCTGTTCGGCGCGGCGGATCGTGGACAGCCGGTGCGCAATGACGAAGGTGGTGCGGCCTTTCATTAACTGAGCGAGCGCCTCCTGAATCAGCGCTTCCGATTCCGAGTCGAGGCTGGACGTGGCTTCGTCCAGGATCAGGATCCGCGGATCCGCCAGCAGAGCGCGGGCGATCGCCACCCGCTGGCGCTGGCCGCCCGATAGCTTGACGCCGCGTTCTCCGACGATGGTGTCGTAGCCTTTCTCGAACCGTTCGGCGAACTCATCGACCCGCGCCTGGCCGCACGCGGTCATGATCTGTTCTTCCGTCGCATCTGGACGCGAGAAGGCGACGTTTTCGCGAATCGTGCCGTCGAAAAGAAACGTCTCCTGCAGCACGACCCCAAGCTGCGACCGGTAAGAACTGAGCGTCACCGTAGCCAGGTCGACGCCGTCCACCAGGACCGTTCCGTCGTCCGGATTGTAGAACGCGGCGATCAGTCCGATGATCGTCGACTTGCCGGAGCCGGACGGGCCCACGAGCGCCGTCACCGTTCCGGGCGTCGACTCAAAAGAAACCTCGTGGAGAACCTGTTTCCCCTGCTCATAGGAAAAGTTCACGCGGTCGAAGACAACCTGGCCGGAAATTTCACCGATGTCCTGCGTCCGGCGCGGGTCGGCATCTTCGCGCGCTTCGCGCAGAATTTCCCGGGTGCGCTCCAGTCCCGCCAGGGCTTCCGTCAGCTGCGTTCCGATCCCCACCATCTGAAAAATGGGCGACACCAAAAATCCCAGGAATACCGTGAAGGTGACGAAGCCGCCCAGGCTGAGACGATCGGCCAGGATTTCGCGCGCTCCGAGAAACATCACCAGCGCGCCCACCAGTCCCATCAGCGTCGTCGAGGCTAAAGTCATCGCCGAGATGGCGGTCAGCGACTTCATGACGTTATCCAGAATGCGCTGCGCTCCCTTTTGGAAGACATTCTCTTCGCGCGACTCCGCGTGGTAGCCCTTCACCACGCGCACGCCGCCTAATGTTTCGGTGAGGCGGCCGGTGACTTCCGCGGTGATCTTTCCGCGCTCCCGAAAAATCGGACGCACTTTGCCGAACGCTTTGCTGACGACGAATCCGAAGATGAGGACGATGGCCAGCGTCACTCCGGTGAGAATCGGACTAATCCGCACCAGAATGGCCAGCGCGAGAACCGCGGTCAGCAGGCCACCCGTCAATTCGATCAGGCCGGTTCCGATCAGATTCCGGACACCTTCGACGTCGTTCATGATCCTCGACACGAGGGCTCCGCTTTTGTTGGCGTCGTAATACGACAACGAGAGCCGGCCGACGTGCGCCTGAACCTTGACTCGCATTTCGGCAATCACCTTTTGCCCGGCGCGAGAAATCAACTGCGTCAGGGAGAATGAGGTCACTCCCTGAATCGTGGTTGCCAGCATGACAATCCCGAGCAACGGGAGCAGCATGTCCACATGGCGTTTGCCGATGACGTCGTCAATCAGGTACTTTGTCGAAGCGGGCAACACCAATCCCGCCACGCGATTGATCACCATCAGGATGAGTCCGAACACCAGGAGCGCCCGCCGGGGCTTGACCAACTCCCAAATCTGCGGCCATGTTTCCCGAAAGCGAACGGATACGGGGGCTTTTGCTGCCATAGTCCTTCTTCTTTTGATGGTCGCAGGTCCGCTGCGGGCTCAGGAACCGATCCGGTATGACGTGGAATTTCTGCCGGAGCTGCATTCCATCCAAGTGGCGGCATCGATCCCGACGGGCGGTAAACCATCGATCGAATTGAAGATGGCGGTTTGGACCGCCTATGTCGTGCGGGAGTATTCGCAGTTTGTGGTGCAGATCTCGGCAGAGCGTCCCGGCGGAGGGGCCATTCCGATCGGCAAGACTCGAAAGAACCGCTGGACGGTCGAAACGGGCGGCTCGCCGCGAGTGGTGGTCCGCTATCGCGTTTACTCCCACGCGATGCACGTGCAGGACAACTATGTCGACAACGAGTTCGCGCTATTGAACGGGCAACCGAGCTTCCTCACCTTGGTGGAAAACGGGGGAGTTCCCCATGAAGTGAAGCTGATCCTGCCCTCCGCCTGGAAGACATCGCTTTCGACGATGCAGAAGACCGGCGAGCATCAGTACCGGGCGAAGGACTACGAAGAATTGGTGGACTCGCCGATCGTGGCGGGAAATCCCGCCGTGCACGAATTTGCGGTGGACGGTAAGAGACACCGGTTAGTCAATATTCTGGACCGGGGCAATTGGGACGCCGCCAAATCCACCGCCGACCTGGCCAAGATCGTGGCGGCACAACGGAATGTCTGGGGTTCCCTGCCCTATCGCGAGTACACATTCTTCAACATTCTTTCCAGTAAGGGCGGCGGGATGGAGCACGCAGAGGGAACGGTGTTGATGGCCGCTCCGAATGCGACACGCCGGCGCGACACCTATGTCGCGTGGCTTTCGCTTGCCGCTCATGAGCTGTTTCACGCCTGGAACGTGAAGCGGTTGAGGCCTCGGGAGATTGTCCCGGGCGAATATGAAGTGGAACAGTACACACGCAGCCTGGGAATCGCCGAGGGTTTCACCTCTTACTATGCCTACTTGACCATGCGCCGGGCGGGCGTGATTTCCGGCAACGAGTTTTATGAGCTGCTGTCGCGCGAGATTGACGCTCTGCAACGGAGCGAAGGACGGAAGGTGCAGTCGCTGGCCGATGCCAGCTTCGACGCCTGGATCAAGTTCTATCGCCCGAACGAAATTTCCAGCCAGACCACAATCAGCTATTACACCAAGGGTGCGGTTGTCGGGCTTCTTCTGGATGCCCGGCTGCGCGCTCAGTCGAACAATGCGCGGTCGCTGGACACCGTCATGCGGGAGATGCTGCAGCGGTACCCGCCGGAGCGCGGCTATACGCTGGAGGAATTTGCCGAAGCGGCGAGAATGGATCTGCGCCCGTGGTTCCAGTCGACCGAGGAACTGGACTACTCCGAAGCGGCGCGATGGTTCGGGCTGAAGATTTCACCATCCTGGAAATTGCAGCCGGATGGCCGCAATGAAAACCGGGAAATCTGGCTGCGCGGCAGCCATTAGCGTCCCGCAGAGCAGCGCGACACTACGGGTTATCCTGAAGGTTTCCATGCAAATTGAGAAAGTGTACGAGCCGGGCCGGTTCGAACCGCGCTGGGCTCAGTGGTGGGTGGAGCATGGCTGTTTCACCGCCGATGCCAACTCCACCAAGCCCATGTTTTCCCTGGTGATTCCGCCGCCCAACGTCACCGGATCGCTCCACATGGGCCACATGCTGGAGCACACGCTGATCGATATGACGGTCCGGTGGCACCGGATGAGCGGCTTCAACACCCTCTGGCTGCCGGGTATGGACCATGCCGGCATCGCAACGCAGATGGTTGTGGAGCGCAATCTGGCAAAGGAAGGCGTTCGCCGCCAGGATCTGGGGCGCGAGGAGTTTGTTGCGCGGGTTTGGAAGTGGAAAGAAGAGTCCGGCGGCGCGATCCTCAACCAGATGCGCCAGGTGGGCGCCAGCGTCGATTGGTCGCGCAGCCGCTTCACTCTGGATGAAGGCCTGTCGCGCGCGGTGCGCGAAGTGTTCAACGGGCTGCATGAGCGCGGGCT
>CAZETQ010000089.1:3847-13363 GCA_964515165.1 uncultured Solibacteraceae bacterium
AAAGTGATCCAGGCGGTGAACGACGGCCGCATCGAGATCCAGCCCGACAACTGGCGCAGGACGCTGCTGTACTGGCTGGAGAATATTCACGATTGGTGCGTTTCCCGGCAGCTCTGGTGGGGGCATCGCATTCCGGCGTGGTATTGCCAGGAGTGCGGCGAGATCATCGTCGCCCGCACCGAGCCGAAGCAGTGCACCAAGTGCGGATCGTCGAACCTGGTGCAGGATCCGGACGTGCTGGATACGTGGTTCAGCTCCGGATTGTGGCCCTTTTCGACGCTGGGCTGGCCGGACAAGACCAGGGATCTGGAAGTCTTCTATCCCACGTCGCTGATGATCATGGGCTACGAGATTCTGTATCTCTGGTGCGCCCGCATGGCGATGCTCGGACTGGAATTCATGGGCGATGTGCCGTTCCGCAAGGTCTACATTCACGGCATCGTCCGTGACGGCAATAAGCAAAAGATGTCTAAGACTCGCGGCAATACCGTCGATCCTCTGGACATCACGCAGAAATACGGAACCGATGCGGTGCGGATGGCGCTGTTGACCTCTGCCGCTCCCGGAGCGGACATTGTCTGGACGGAAGACAAGCTACCGGCGTCGCGAAACTTCGCCAACAAAATCTGGAATGCCTCCCGCTTCCTGTTTCTCAACATGGAGCGCGCGGGGATTGAGCCGCAGATTCCCGGGCCGGTGAAACCGGAGACTCTGGAAGATCGCTGGATCTGGAGCCGTCTCAACAGTGCCGCAGAAACCGTCGGCAAGGCGATTGAGCAGTATCGGTTCCACGAAGCCGCGCAAACCATGTGGCACTTCTTCTGGAGCGATTTCTGCGACTGGTACATCGAGCTAAAGAAGCTGCGATTCACCGACAACTCCGGGTTGAACGACCATTGGCGAAATATCCTGGGAGTCTTTGAGCGGGCGCTGCGCCTGCTGCATCCCGCTATGCCGTTCATTACGGAAGAATTGTGGCAGCGGCTGAATCCGGACGAAGGGAAGTCGATCGCGACGGCGGAGTTTCCCAAGCCTTGCTCTTCGTGGAACGATCCCGAAGCCGAGCGCGAAATGGAACGGCTGCAGGACATCATCGTTCGTGTGCGCGACATCAAGGCCGCGCACCGGAATACAAAAACCCTCACACTGGAGGGAGATGGTGCTTTCGTGAAAACCGCTGAAGCCAACGCCGAAGCCATTACGAAGCTCACCACGGGCGTCGTGCTGACCTGTGTGGAGAAATCCGGCGAGGCGCTGGCATTCAGCGGCATCGTCGTTACCGAAGAGCAGAAGGCGCGAAATGCCAAAGAAATCGAACAGTTGGAGAAAGTGATTGCAAACTCCAGGCGACAACTCGGGGATGAGAAGTTCGTCTCCCGCGCACCGGCACACATCATCGATGGCCTTAAATCCAAACTCGCCGACTATGAAGCGCAGCTTCAAAAGCTTCGTGGATAGCGCCCTCGCCGAGGACATCGGCGAAGGCGATATCACCAGTGAACTCACGGTCGCGGCGCGGCTGGAGGCGAAGGGAACTTTCTTCGCCCGCCAGGATTGCGTCATCGCCGGGACATTCCTGCTGCCGGAAATGTACGACCGGCTGGAGATTCTCGCGCCCGACGGAACCGCGGTCGCCAAGGATACCCCCATCGCGAAAGTCGAAGGCCGTGCCCGGCATCTGCTGTCGCGCGAGCGTACGGCGCTGAATTTCCTGCAGCGCCTCTCGGGTATTGCTACCCTCACCCGCAAATATGTCGACCAACTTTCCGGAACCAAGTGTCAACTGCTCGACACCCGCAAGACGACGCCCGGCCTGCGGCTGCTCGAGAAACTGGCGACCAAGGCTGGCGGCGCTCTCAATCACCGCATGGGGCTGCACGACGCGGTGCTGATCAAGAACAACCACATCAGCGCCGCGGGCGGAGTCGGTCCGGCTTTGCAGGCTGCGATGGGCAAGCATCCTCGCGTCGAGATCGAAGTTCGCACCTGGGAACAGCTCAACGAAGCGCTGGAATTCGGGGCGAAGCACCTTCTTCTGGATAACCTCACGCCGGATGAGGCTCGTAAGTGGATCGAGCACGTCAACGGCCGGGCGAGCTGCGAGATCTCGGGCGGCGTGACGCTCGAAACCATCCGGGCCTATGCCGAGGCGGGAGCGGATTTCATCTCCGTCGGCGCCATCACCCATTCGGCAACATCGGTCGACCTGAATTTCCGCCTGTGGCTTTCCTCGTCAAGGTAGGCTCCACCGCGTCGACGATGATCGATGCGGCGCGCCTGGCCACGGAAGGCGCGGCCCACCTGACCGTCGTGGTGGCCGACGAGCAAACGGCCGGACAGGGACGGCACGGACATTCCTGGCTCTCTCCGAACGGTGGTCTCTACTGCACGTTCATCCTCCGTTTGGAGCAGCCGGCTCCCATCATCACTCTGGCTTTGGGGCTGGCGGTGCAGGACGCCGTGCACATTCCCTGCGATCTTCGATGGCCCAACGATGTCATGGTGGGGAACCGAAAACTCGCGGGAATTCTCACCAGCCTGCACGACGGCGCGGTTCTGGCGGGAATCGGAGTGAACCTGACCGATCCCGGCCATCCTGAAGCCGCGTGGTTGATGGGCGAATCCCGCGACGCTCTGCTGGAACGGCTCTGCGAGGCAGTGCCGCGCTATATCGAATTATCAACGGCCGAAATTTTGCGGTTGTTCAGCCATGCGTCCAGTTATGTGCACGGGCGGCGCGTCCATGTCGAAGGCTACGGATACGGCACGACGGACGGCTTGGACGAGAGCGGATTTCTACGGCTTCAGAAAGATGACGGAACCCGGGCCACCGTTTATGCTGGTGGCGTCCGGCCGGTATAAAAACTGATGCTTCTCGCACTGGACGCAGGCAACACCAACGTCACCATCGGCGTGTACGAAGGCTCCGAGCTCCGGATGGCGTGGCGGCTCCGGACCGATCGCGACCAAACGGCCGACGAATGGGGCATCAAGCTGCGGCAGCTGTTCACGCTGGGCGGTCTGAGGCTGGAGGACGTCGGCGGGATGATCATCGCCAGCGTCGTGCCGCCGGTGGACGCTCCTTTGGCGGAGATGTGCCGGCGCTACTTTGACCGGGACCCGATGTTTGTCTCCATCGACCTCGATCTGGGAATTCAGATCGGGATTGATAATCCGCGCGAGGCCGGAGCCGACCGTTTGGCGAACGCAGCGGCGGCATACGCGGAGCTGGGCGGGCCCTGCGTCTCCGTCGATCTGGGGACGGCCATCAACTTCGACGTGGTTTCAAAGGACGGGACGTTTCTTGGAGGCATTATCTGCCCCGGCATCGGAATGGCCGCCGGCGGGCTGTACCAGAAGACCGCCCGGCTGCCGCTGGTGGATTTTCGGGAGCCTCGCACGCTGATCGGCAAGAACACCGTGGATTGCATCCAAAGCGGGCTCTATTATTCCGTCGTCGGCGCGATCGATTCGATTCTGGAGCGCCTGATTTCCGAGCTTGGCCCCGAAACGAAGCTGATCGCCACCGGAGGGCAGGCCTCGCTCATCGTCGAGGGCTCCCGACACCTCAAGCACGCCGACCCGGATCTCACCCTGAAAGGATTGCTGCGCATTTGGCAGAGGAACTCCCGCTAGAGCCGGACTGGCCCAGGAACTATTTCAACTACTTCACGGAAGTGGAAGAACATTTCCGCAACGCTCGCGGCTCCGGAATGTTTCTGCTTTCGCCGCTGGACTGGGCCCTGGTGGAATCCTGGAAAAACTCCGGGGTCCCGCTGGAGGCCGTTCTCCGCGGAATTGATGGGGCGTTCCAAAAATGGCGCAGCCGTAAGAAGCGGTCGCAGGCGGTGAATTCGCTGGCTTACTGCGCCCAGGCGATCTCCAAGGAAGCGGAGATTCTGGCGAATGCCGGCGCTACCCGCAGTTCCGCTCCGCCGTCCGCTCCGTTTGAAATTCAGGACCTTGAAGCCTTCCTTGCAGGGAACGCCGAGCATCTGCGCGGTCACCAGGCGGGAGTGTTCGAAACGATCGCGCAATCGCTGGAGGAATTGGCGGTGGCGGCGGAGACACATTTTCAGGATCTTGAGGAGCTGGAGCGAAGATTGAGCGCGCTGGAAGAGAAGATGATCGCCATTGCGCGAGCCTCGCAAAGCGAGGACCGGCTGCTCAACGCCCGGCGCGATCTGGACCGCCAGTTGCAGCCTTATCGCAGCAAGATGACCACCGGACAGCTGGCGATGCTGGAGAAGCAGTTTCTGGATCGTAGGCTCTTGGAAGATAACGGGTTGCGGCGGCTGAGCCTTTTCTATCTTGCCACCTAACAATTCGTAACCAATTCGGCGCAACCTACGTCCAAATGAATGGAGGGCAACAACGCTCTTGTCCTTTCGGGCGAAGAAATTTGGTGCCACGCCCGACTCCTCCGTTTCGCAAGGTGGTCACCAAAGACCGGCGAGAATTTCCTCCGAGTTCTCGCCGGATTTTTATTGGTCCGGCGCGCTTTTCACTGCCCGGCGGAGGTTCGTTGATCCAGCTCGCGGAGGCCGGCTTCGGCGATCGCGTCGGCGGGAAACTGCTCCAGCGCTTGCTGAAATGCCTTGCGCGCCAGCGACGTTCGCCCGGCTTTCGCCGCGGCTTTCCCTAGCGATTCATACACCGGCCGGGCGTAATAAGGAGGCTCGGTGTAGCGCAAGGCACGATCCGCCTTTGCGGCATTCTCCAGCATGCGCAATCCGGCGTCGGTCTTGCCGGAGGCCAGCACGATCTGCGCTGTCAGCTCTTCCTCGGCGACTTTCAATTCGGCGGGGATGGGACGCTTCGTCTTCGACGCATAGTTGGCGAGCGCCGTATCCAGCTTGCGAGCTTCCGTACGAGCCTTGGCAATGTCGCCCTTCTGCGCGAACGCCAATCCACGAGCCCAGGCATACCAGGCCTCCTGCCGGGGCCTAGCGATCTGCGGAAGCATGTTGCCGGCCAGGATCTCGTCCCATTTTTCGTGCTGCGTCAGCGCTCGCAGCATGGCGATGAATCCCTGCGCATAAGCCGTCGTGAAAAGATCATCGGACTTCTTTTGCCCATCCGTTTCCGGAATGGCCAGCAAGTGCCTCGCTTCCCGGATAGCGCTCTCGTAGTCGCCACTGAAGGAATACACTGTCGCCAGGTAGTTCACATTGTGGCCATGATGCCCGTTGCCATAGGTGGAATCGGCTTTCATATACTCCGCCTCCTTCGCCTTGGCTGCGCTGAATGCGGTAATGGCATCCTTCCAGCGGCCGGTTTGGGAGTAAATGTGCCCCGGCATGTGTAGAGCGTGCGGAATGTTCACCGCCTCGGTGAAATACTTTTCGGAGCTGGGCCACGCATCTTTCGCAAACGACGATCCCTCCCACGCATGGATGACGTAGTGGTTTACCCCGGGATGATCGGGAGCTTCCGTAAGAAGCTGCTTCAGAATCGCCACCGCTTCCATCGAATACTTCCGGGGCGTGTGGCTGGGCAGCTCAAAGCCGCGCATCAGGTGGAGCGACAAATACGTCCGAGCCTCGATCTCCTGGGGATACTTCTCCAGCAGCGCACGCCATGCGGCGATGTAGGCTTCGTCGGGATCTTCCTTTCCCGGAATCCGCCGCGCTGCCACCGCGGCAATGTAGAGTTTCTCCAGCTCCGTCGCTTTGCCCGGCTTCGCGCTCAGGTCGAGAGCCTTCCGGGTGGAGTCGATGGCCCGCCGATTGGTGCGCGCCTGTTTGCCCGAAATCTCATCCCAACTGGCGATCTGGAAGTAGGGCTGATACTGACCGCCGGCGACCATCGCCACTCCCCACCACGGCATCGGAGCTTCGGGATCCAGCGCCGCGGCCTGTAGAAAGCTCCGCTCCGCTTCGCGCCCCCAGAAGCTATGCATCTGGGCGACACCCTGGTTGAAGAACTTCTGGGCTTCCGGGTTGGACGTGGTGATCGGAAAATTGATGTGCTCCGTTCCCATCCCTTCCAGCAGCTTTGCGGGAAGCTTCGGAGCGTCCGGGCCGGGAGGAACCGAGCAATGGCTTTGCCCGTAGGCCGCGCCGGCAATCAGCAGGAGAGGAAGGAAGTATCGCATGGCCTTAGTCGAAGTAAAGAATGTCCGGCCGGACACCGAAAGAAATCTCGGCGCAGGGGCCGCATGTCATAGTGTAGTCGCCGCGCGCGGCCCGCACCTTTGCCGGAACCAGCACCGGATGATCGGCGGCATGATAAGCCGACAGCGAAAGCCGCGGCTTGAACCGCTTCAGCGTTTCGGCCGCTCCCTCGATCGCGTTCGGCTCCGCGCCCTCGATGTCCATCTTGATGAAGTCTACTTTGGGCAGGCTTAGCTCCGCGGTGAGCTTGTCGATCGTGGTTAGAGGAACTTTGGCAATGGCGTGCGAGCCTTCCCGTTTGATGATGAAACTATCGGCGGCGGAATTGTTGGGATCGACATTCAGCTCCAGCTCGTCGTCCTTGTTCCAAACACCTTTGGGATAGACGATCACTTTCCCGGCGGCGATTTCCTCTTTGAAATTGCGCCGCAGACATTCGATGTTCTCGGGAGCGGGCTCGATCGCCACGACTTTCGCGGCGCCCTTCGCCAGAGCCTGGCGGGTGAAGACTCCGACATTGGCTCCGCAGTCCAGAACGATATCGCCGGGATGAATCGTGTGCGACTCGGTGAAGTAGATCGCTCTCTTGTCTTCGGCGAGATTATACGGAAGCACGAACTCCGAGCCGGCCGGAATCCAGTAGTCCCCCAAAGGCGTGTGGAAGTGCTTGAACCCACCGGGGTCTTCCTCGATCAGTTTGCTGGAGGCAAGAATCTCGTCCTTGAACCGGATCTGATCCTTCAATTCCTGGCCGCTCCGGATCGCCCGCTCCACCGTGCAGTTGGTGCCTCGCCCGATCAGGACATAGGCCGCCAGACGAGCGGGAGCATACGCGGCGATGGCGGCCAGCAGGATCACCGCGGCAATGAGAACTTTCTTCACCAGGGACTATGATCGCATCGGTAGGCAAACCTGGAGGATTGGTTGCGCCAGCGTAACGCGTGCGGAACTTCGCGGTGAGATTTCACAGAAAGGAGAACTACCAGCTCAAGCGCCAGCACGGCCATTTCGGAAGTTCACCGCCAGATCCAGAAGCGGATCCACAACAAGGCTCTTGACATCGAACTTTCCGCGCAGCAGATCATGTCCGGCGCCCTCCACGATCGTCTGACGGGTGGGCGCCGGAATAAGCTTCATGGCATCGGCCAGTTCGGCGGGACTGCCGAAGGGATCCTTCGTTCCCTGAACAAACAGCGCAGGCTTCCGGATGTTCGGAAAATGGGCAGTCCGTAGCCGGTCCGGTTTCCCGGGCGGATGCAGCGGATAAGAAAGCAACAAGAGGCCGTCGGCAATTCCCTGCTGCTCGCCGGACACCATGCTCGACTGCCGGCCCCCGTAGGATTGGCCGCCCGCAAACACTGGTCCCGATACCTTCTCTCGCATCCAGTCGATTGCTTCCGCAACTCCCACGCGGTCCAGTGGCGCCGTCAACGCTCCCGGCGCGCCAAACGAGCGTTTCTGACGGAAGGGCAGATTGTAGCGCAGCACCGCGAACCCGGCGGCCGCAAACGCGTCTGCAACGGCGACCAGCAGAGGCATCTCGAAGTCGCCGCCCGCACCATGGGTGATCACCAGCCCAGCCGTTGCATCGCCCTCCGGCTGGTGCAACGCGCCGCGCACCGAGCCTCCAATAATTGCCGTGGCGCTCAATTGGTTTTGTAGGCTACATTGCCGGCGATCATCGTCATATGAATCGTCCGGGTGTTGCGAATATCTTCCAGCGGATTCTTATCAAGCACCACCAGATCGGCCCATTTTCCTTTCTCCAGAGTCCCGAAATCCTTGTCGATTCCCAGGCACTTGGCGATATTCCGTGTAGCCGACGTCAGAACCTGCTGCGTAGTCAACCCCGCGTCCTTCATCAGCTCCATCTCCCAATGCTCGAAGTAGCCGGGGAACCGAACCGGAGATGCTCCGGAGTCGGACCCGAAACCGATGTTGACTCCGGCATCCGACAGCGTCTTCAGATTCTTCTTGGCCTGCTCGAAGAAACCGGGGTAAAGATCGAAATCCGGGTCGATCTTCTTGAGTCCCTGCTGCCAGGAGCTGGACTTGATGCGCGTGGCAACTTCGCTGTCCGGTCCGCCGATTCCTCGAAGGAAGAACGGATCGTCGAACATCGGGCGCGGCTCGGCGTAGTAAAACATCGAAATCTCGCGGGCCAGCGTAGCAGCTCCCTGCCAGGCACCCTTCTTCTTCATCATCGCGATCAATTCCGGATCGACCGGCTTGTCTCGCACGCTGTGGACAATCATGTCCAGACCGCCGTCGATCAAAGCTCGAGCGTCTTCCCGGTAGAAGATATGGGCCGCTACCTTGATGCCGTGGGAATGCGCCCGGGTGATGATTGCCTTGGCCAGCTCCGGCGAGATCTTGCGTTCCTTGCCCAGGTGATCGTCCATCCAGATCTTGATGATGTCTACCTTGGCGGCGGCCTGCTCATCGACTGCCTTATTTACCTCTTCAACGGTTCCAACTTCATTCGGTACGCCCTTCATACCGGGAACAGATGTCGGGTAGCCGTTCTTGCCGGTGAATCCGCGCCCCGCCGTGATGATCCGGCAAACGGAGGGCCGGCCTTCGCGCTGCTCCTTGCGGATTTCGAACACCAGCGGCTGGTCGCTCCCCATGGAAACCATCGAAGTGACGCCGTAGGAGGCGTACTTTTTCAACTGCGCGTCGACATTCTCGCGAGTGAAGTTTTTCGGGTCCTGCGTAAATCCTCGAACGTTGCCAAGGTGTCCGTGTCCGGCGATGATTCCCGGCATCACCACCTTCCCGCTCAGATCGATCACCTCGGCGCCCTTGGGAGCCTTGGCGCCCGATCCCACCTGCGTGATCCGTCCGTCGGTGACAACCATGGACACGCCTTGACGCAGCTTTCCATCCGTACCGTCGATGAGCGAGAAATTCTTGAGGAACTTGACTTCGGAAAACAGCGGAGCCTGCCAGGCGATCACAGCGGCCAGCAGGACAATTGGACCTTTCATTCGGAATCCTCGGAGATTGGCTTCTTATGTTTCGGGGACTTCGTGCGCTTTGAGCCTATCACCTTTGCCGCGGGCACGGTGCCGATTCGCTCGCGCGAGATGGCCCGCGCGCCCTTGCCGGCATCGTAGCGGAGAGGAGCTTTCTTTCGCATGGAGGTCCCGCCCGCAATATTGTCGCCAAAGTTGCGAGCGGGCGTCCACTCCTGCCGCTATTTCACGGCTTTCATGCGGCGCTCGATCTCTTCCGGAGAGACATCTTCGATATGCGTGGCCACCCACCAGTTGTTGCCGATGGGATCGAAGAATCCACCGCTCCGGTCGCCGTAAAAGTGATTCTGCGGCTCCGATTGAGATTTGGCGCCCGCGGCCAGCGCTTTCTTGTACGTCTCATCCACATTCGGGACGTACAC
>CAZETQ010000089.1:13463-18809 GCA_964515165.1 uncultured Solibacteraceae bacterium
TGATGCAGCCGGTTGCTGGCGGAATAGGCGGTGGGATTCAGCCCGGAAAATTCGCGGAAGTCGTGATTGAAGTGCGCTTGATCGTAGTACCCGCAGTCCAGCGCCACTTCCGCCCAATCGATTTCCGCCCGATTGTGAACCGTTTGAAGCAGCCGCTGAAAACGCCGTACCCGGTAAAACAGCTTCGGTGAAAGCCCCACCTGCTCGTTGAAAATCTGTTGGAATCGGCGGCCGCTCAGCCCGATTCGGTCAGCGACCGTCGCGACCGAAACCCCAGGGCCTTCTCGATCCAGCTGCGCCACGGCGTACTCCACCGCGGGATGAGCCGGGCTCGCCCGGCGCAAATGCTCCAGCAGCAGTGCTTCGACAATCCGGAATTTGCAGCCCACCGACGGCGCTTCGAGAAGCCGCTGCCGCAACCGGGCAGACTCGTGGCTCCAGACATCCTCCAGCGCGGTGTCGCGGTCTCGAAATTCCAGCGCCGGCGGCCGGAGAAACGGAAACGACCCGCCCGGATGAAAGACGACGGTCAGGATCGACCGCAGGCAATCCGTCCCGATCAGCGCGCACTGGGAGGACGGCCCGGCCACCAGCATCCCCGGCATCGTCCGGCGAGTGAGAGGATCCAGCCCCACAAAAACAGCGATCGAGTCCTCTTCCAGATTGAGAATCAGCTGGATTCGCCCCGACGGCAAAACCCGTTCATACCGATGCGCCGGGCCGGACATCGAAAAATAGCAGAGTTGTTCGACGAACCGGTTGAGGGGCGGCGCCGGGATGTGGCTGATCAGCTGCATCTGGGGCCTTTTTCTAATGATATTCGAGAGTTGCGGAGACTCCAGGACTTTTGGACAATAGAGTAGAGTTTGTAAGGAGGCCCAATGCGGTCAATCGGTCCGATGGAACTGCTCATCATTCTTGCGGTAGCCGTACTTTTGTTCGGCGGCAAGAAGATCCCCGAGGTAGCGAAGGGCTTGGGCGAGGGCATCAAGAACTTTAAGCACGCCTTGAAGCAAGAAGAGAAACCCGAGGAAAAGAAGCAGGCATAAGGCTTCCTGGCTCTGCCCGCAGTGAGAGGCAGACCTCACCGGCATAGAAAAACAGAAACCCCGCGGAAGACAATCCGCGGGGTTTCGTGTTTTAGCAGCTGATCCGCAGCTATTTCTTTTTCGGCGGGACGATCGCGTCCTTCATCGCCTTAGCGACGCGGAACTTCACGGTCTTCTTTGCCGGAATCTTGATCGCCTGCCCGGTCGCCGGGTTGCGTCCCATGCGAGCTTTGCTCTCCCGGCGGACGAGCTTCCCGACGCCGGGGATGGTGAACTCTCCGTTCTTCTTCGTTTCCTTTGTCGCGATTTCAGACAACGTAACCAGAAAGTTCTTGGCAACTGCCTTGCTGACTTCGTTTTGGTCCGCGATCGCCGCCACCAATTGCGCTTGCGTCATTCTGTCGGCCATGTCACTCCTTTTTATCGATTCTCCCGTCGGGCGCTCGCCCATGTAACGACGATGTTTATTGCCCGATTTCGTCCTCATGATACAGTCCGGGTATGAGGATGTAAAGAGAGAAAGTGCGAAAAAGGCCGATTTTCCGGGCTTTTTCGCAGATTCGGGTATCCTAAAACCTCTCTGAAGCGTAAAAACATTGTAGATTGCAAATGTTTTGGTGATGGAGGCACAGGTTTTGAACCCTCAAGGAACATTAATCGTTCTGGCTGCGAGCACCTCGGAATCGACGGAATATCAGCGAAGCACCTGGCGTCAGATGTTGCTGGCCACCCTGCCGGCGCAGTACGCCCGGATGATGGGAACCGACTGGTCCACCGCCGTTCAAACCGACTCGGACGGTAGAGCCCTCTACGTCCCCAACGGTCTTCGCGTCGTCGAGAGTCTGCTGGCGGACAGATTCGGACCCGAAAATGTAGTGGTCTGCTATCCCGACCAGCTCGATCGCTTCGTCGGACCCGCCACCCGAGCCGTTGGCATTCACGCCCACAACCCTCTCGGCATTACGTTCGCGACCGACGTTTATGCCGGCTTCTACGGCAAGGAATGCGAGCCGATCAATGCGATGGAATTTCGCCGGCTCATCACCCATCCGGCCATCGCAGCCTTCCGCTCCGGGTTGAAGTTGATCGTCGGCGGCCCGGGAGCGTGGCAGATCCAACACAAAGGACTGGTGGATTCCTGGGGAATCGATTGCATCGTCAACGGCGAAGCCGAGGAAGTGATTCCGTCGCTATTCGAAAGCGCCGTTCGCGGAGAAACGCTGCCCAAAAGCATGGACTGCAAGAGTCCCCGCCTGGAAAGCATTCCCACCATCCGGCATCGCTCCACCTTCGGCGCCGTGGAAATCACCCGCGGCTGCGGACGCGGCTGCCAGTTCTGCTCCGTGGCGCTGCGGAATGGCAAATCGCTTCCGCTGGAGCATATTCTGGAAAACGTCAGGCGCCAGGTGGCCGAAGGCGCCGACACCATCACCCTCGTAACCGAAGACATCTTCCTCTACCAGCAGGGCAGGAAGTTCAAGACAAATCTTCCCGCGCTGAAGCAGTTGTTCGAATCCGTGGCAGCAGTCCCCGGCGTCCAAAATGTCATGATGACGCACGGCACAATCGCTCCGGCCGTCGTTACTCCCGAAGTCATCGAGGAGCTTACGCCGGTAGCGGTCGGCCGAAGCTGGCTTACCCACCCAACCTCTACCCATCCGGAAAAACGCTACGGAATGATGTTCGTCGGCCTGGAAACAGGCTCTGTTCGCTTGTTCAAGCAATACATGCCCGGGAAAGCCTATCCCTTCAAGCCCGAACAGTGGCCGGAAGTCATTATGAAGGGCATGCAGGTGATGAACCGCCATAACTGGTTTCCCATGGCGACATTCATCGTCGGCCTTCCCGGAGAAACGCGCGAGGATACCAAGGAGTCTCTGGACCTGCTTTATTCGCTGAAAGACTCGAAATGGTGCGTGATTCCGACATTATTCGTTCCGCTGGACGATACTCGGCTCGGGTCGAAAGACAGCGCCAAGGTCGCTCGGCTGACCGACCTGCAGTGGGAATTCTTCTTCACCTGCTGGCGCTACAACATCGATTTCTTCCGGCGCTCCCCGCGTGTCCAATGGATTTTCAATCTCGGAATTCCGCTGTACTACTACTCCCTGGGCCGCAAATTGTTCGGACCTCCGATGCAGCACGCGCTGTTCCGTCTGGCGCATTTTCCGGAATGGTATCTGCGGCGGAAGCTCTATCTGGATTTCAGCGGCAGCCGCAAACCGCGCTACCAGGTTCCCGATTTCATACCCGTGCCCGAATGGCGGCGCGACGCCGAAACCATTCCCGTGCTGCCATAGAAGTATGGAACCTTGGTTGAGCGGAACGAAACTGCATCCCGATCCGATCATTCGCGCGGTGTTTCACAGCTTCCAGCAAGTGCGGGAAGACCTGGCGAAGTGGACCGCCGGCCTCACGGACCAGCAAACCTGGCAGTCCATCGAAGGTTTGGCGCCGTTGGGTTTCCAGCTCCGCCACATCGCCGGTAGCGTGGATCGATTGGTCATTTACGCAAAGGGCGAGCAGCTGAATGAAGAACAGCTTCGCGCGCTCAAAAATGAAACGCAGCCCGGAGCCTCGCTGCAAGAACTGCTGGCAGATCTGCACGCCAGCCTCGAAGCGGCCGAGCGATCCATCACCGGTTTCACGGACTTCGCCGCTCCTCGCGAAGTCGGCCGCCGGAAACTGCCGACAACTCTGGGAGGCTTGCTGGTACACATTGCCGAACACACGCAGCGCCACTTGGGCCAGGCAATCGTGACGTGTAAACTTCTTACGAGATGAACCGGCGTACTTTCGTTCTGTCGACCTCAGCGGCCACGCTCGCCGCCAAGCCCTTCCCCAAGCCCCTGGGCGTGCAGATCTACACCGCCCGCACGATTCTTCCGAAGGACCCGGAAGGCACGCTAAAGCGCATTGCGGATATTGGCTACAAGGAAGTAGAGTTGTTCGCCTACCCGCAACTGAAGGAACTGGTGCCAATCGTCAATAAGCTCGGCATGCGAGCCACCAGCATGCACCTGCCCATGCCCCTCGTGACCGGCAACTGGGGAGATCAGACACCCATCGACTTGCAGCAGTTTCTCTCCGGCGCCAAAGCCGCGGGCCTGTCTTATGTCGGCATGCCCTACGTCGCGCCCAGCGAACGCAAGGAGTTTTCCGCGCTGGCGGCAAAAATGAACAAGACCGGCGAGGCGGTTTCGAAAGCGGGAATGACGTTCTTCTACCACAATCACGCATTCGAGTTCGCCGGAAAGCCCGGCGAGCGAGTGATCGACAAATTCAAGAAAGAACTCGACCCAAAGCTGGTGAAGCTGGAAATGGACATCTTCTGGGTGGCTGCGGGAGGGTCGGATCCCGTCGCGTTCCTGGAAGAATGGCGCGGCCGCGTCGCGTTGATGCACGTGAAGGATAAATCCCGCGACATGGGCACGGTCGAAACGGAGTCCCAGGCGAAGCCGGCGGATTTCAAAGAAGTGGGAACGGGCACGCTGGACATTCCGAAGATTTTGAAAACTGCCCTGAAAACGGGAGTCGACAAATTCTTCGTCGAACAGGATCAGTGTCCCGGCGATCCCATCGACAGCCTGAAGCTGAGCTTCGAAAATCTCAAGAAGGTCAGCGTCTGACGGCAAGTTGAGGCAGGCCATGAAAGAGGGCCTACCTCATTACGATTCAATTTAAAGCGGCTTCACCCGGATGTTCTTGTAGTACACGGTGCTGCCCGGGTCGTGACCCTGCAGCGCGAAGGTCCCATGCGACAGTACGCGGCCTGGAGTATTCTTCGGCCCGGTGTAGCCGTCCGGCTGCGTCCAGTCGGTCACCTTCTTCCCGTCCACAAACACCTGCACATGGTTGCCTTTCACGACGATGTGCTCCGTGAACCACTTGTCATCGTCAGCAACCTTGTTCATGTTGTCCTGAACCATGTAGAGACTGGCCGTCTTGCGAGGATCCTTCTCAAAGCTGTTGTTCACCTGAACTTCGAAGCCCTTATCGGGCCAGCTCGTCTTCTGGTATTCCGTGTGGAAATAAATCCCGCCATTGGAATTGGCCTTCGTCATCACGTCGACCTTCAGCTCGAAATCTTTGAAGTCATGATTATGAAACGGTCCCGTGTAATAGATGTGGCAGCGAGGGCCATTGGCGACGATCGCTCCGTCTTTGAACGTAAACGTGCCTTCGTTTTCCTCGGCCTTCGTCCAACCGTCCAGATCCTTGCCGTTGAACAGGGACGTAAAGCCTTTCTCAGGCTTGTCGGCGGCAAACAAGGCGGCGCCGAGAGTAAAAAGAATCA
>CAZETQ010000090.1:0-17842 GCA_964515165.1 uncultured Solibacteraceae bacterium
ACGGCCACAGATAGTTATAAGCTGCATGTCATCACATAGGGTTGCGGTCTGTCGAAGAGAGCAACTCACGTAGTGAGTGCGTCGGAAAGGAGCGACTCGATGCGATTTCTGGGTATCGGCATGCTGGCACTCTTTTGCACTGCTGCATTTCCATCTGGTGCAGTTGCCGCGCCATTTGAGATCACGAGGGGTCACCTGGATTGGAACATAGGCTTCTCGGTCGGGGGAGCAAACTTCGCGTGGGAAGGAGAGGGCTTCAGTTTATCCGGGAGCTGTTTGGCCCCGGGGGAGAACCCCATTACCGCGTGTTTCAGCGGTCAACTATATATTTATCCCGAGCTTGGGATATATGAGAGCACCTTGACCTTCGATGGCATCGAGCATCACGATCCCCCAGAATCAGAATGCTGTTTCAACCGCCCGGAAATTGACGGATTTACCGTTTGGAATCTGTATTTCGATGCGCCTCCCTTTCTTGGCTCAGATTGGTTTGAGTGGCCGGAGAACTGGACCTACACGTCGGATTTCGAGGCCAGCGCACTTTTTTCTGCAGGCGTGCCGGACACCTTCTTCGCTGAGTTTCAGGGCCGCGGTGTAGCAACCATATCACTGACGAAAAGAGACATAAATATTGACGATCCGATAGCCGGCCCCACGCCCGGTTGGGCGGTATCGTCTGCCCACCTCGAGTTTAACCCGGTTCCTGAGCCCAACACGGTCGTTTTCGGCATCGTTGGATTCGCAACCGCTGGCCTCTACAAGGTGGTGTGCCGACGAAGAACTCGTGGAACACGATAAGCCAAAATCCGGCCTGACGGGACCCAAGCTGATCGCTTTGAAAACGACGGCGGCGCTTTGACGTTACTTCGGCTTCCGCATCTCTCAACGTTCCATCTGTTCACCAGCAGCAAATCAAGAGCCAAGACCGTGGTAATTGTCTGCAGGGCAGCTATGTCTTCATGCGTGGGTACGCGGGCGATGGGCCGGCCGTCGATTAGGAACGTGAAGGCGGCTTCACTACTGAAATCAACTGCCTCATCCCGCCCACCGCCAAACGATACCTGGTTATGACAACCTCAGGGAGATGGAAAACTTCTACGCGAGAAGCGTGTTCTTCGTGAAGAATGCTGAGGAATCGCTGGCCTTCTATACACGCACGCTGGGGTTCGCTTTGGACTGGAACCATCAGTACGAAGGCCGCGCGTGGGTCTTTCAGGTAAGTCTATTCGGATTCGAACTCATCCTGAATCAAGTCTATGGCCCAACCCAGACTCGAGCAGGACACGGTCGCGTCTTCATCGGTTTGGAAGACCAGCAGGCCCCGCAATTGCTGCAACACATCCGCGAGCACAATCTCAATCCAATGCGCGCGGACTGGGGACGCCCGACACTCGTGCTCCGCGATCCGGACGCAAACGAACTATTCTTCTGGATCCCCGAGAGCGGCTGGGCGAATTTGCCCCCGGACCTGCCAATCCTTGACACCGGAGGGTAGCCGAGACGCCGTCGCCGTTCCGCCAGGAAACTTGGGCGATTTGAGGGCAGAATTGAGGCGAGCGCTTTGTGGCTGGATTCGCGCGGGAAGGACGAATAGATGCGAAAAGGATTTACCAGAAAACCCCACGACGACGAGCCCGCAACGCGGAGCAAGAACTACATCACGCCGGGCGGCCTGCAGCGCCTCAGAGATGAATATCGGTTTCTGCTCACTCGGGAACGCCCGGCCGTGACGGAGGTGGTGGCGTGGGCTGCAAGCAACGGCGACCGCAGTGAAAACGCCGACTATCAGTACGGTAAGCGGCGGCTGCGCCAGATCGATGGGCGGATTCGCTTTCTCACGAAACGAATCGAGGCCGCGGAAGTAGTTGACCCGGAAACTCCCAGAGTGGGGCAGGCGGCGTCGAGGGCCTTCTTCGGAGCGACTGTGCGCTACGCCAATGCCGAAGGAACAGAGCGAGTGGTGAGCATTGTGGGCACCGACGAGGTCGATCTCAACCGCAACCACATCAGTTGGGTGTCGCCTTTGGGGCGCGCGTTGATGAAGTCGGCAGCGGGCGATCGCGTAGTTCTCCAAGCGCCCGGCGGTACAACATACCTGACCGTGCTGGAAGTGCGTTACGAGCGCATTTCGGTAGAACCGTTCCGTGAACCACCTGGAGCGGAGGCCTCCGCGAAGCGACTCCCTAACCGAGCCAATCCACCTGACGAAGATGAGGCAAGCGGCACATGAACAATACAGCTAGCAAATATGCGCACCCGCCGTCTGAACGTACAGTGCGTAAAGTGACTGGCTGGCGGTCATAAAGAGCCGGTTGCGCCGTGGACCGCCGAAGCAGACATTCGCACAATTCTCGGGCAAACGGATCATGCCAATGCGTTCGCCGGTAGGCGCGATAATCTGCACTCCGGGCCGGGCGCCGCCCCAGACGTTGCCTTCCATATCGCAGCGAATGCCGTCAAAACCCGAGGGAGCGCCAGTGCCTGGGACATCCAGTTTGATGAACAGTTTGCCGCGGACGAGGCGGTTGCCGTCCAACTCCCAGACCTTCGTCTCGCGTGCACCGGTGTCCGCAACATAGAGGCGCTTGTAGTCCGGCGAGAAGCAGATTCCGTTCGGAGCCACCACCTCATCGGTGACCTTGACCACCTGTGCCGTCTTCGAATCGACACGATACACAGCCTCTTTCACTTCCTTTTCGGCCTGATAGCCTTCGTAATTGCCGTTGATCCCGTAGGGCGGGTCAGTGAACCAGATGCCGCCATCCGGATGAACGACAATGTCGTTCGGCGAGTTGAGCCGCTTGCCTTCGAACTTGTCCGCAAGCACGGTCACCGTGCCGTTCGTCTCGTAACGGACGACGCGGCGCCCGCCGTGTTCGCAGGAAAGCTGGCGGCCTTCATAGTCGAACGTATTGCCATTGCTGTAGCCGGCAGGATTGCGGAACGTCGTCACGCGACGATCGTCTTCGATCCAGCGAAGCTGCGTGTTGCCGGGAATGTCACTCCAGACAAGAAATTTTCCGGTGCCGTTCCAGGCCGGGCCCTCGGCCCACGACGTGCCGACATACAGGCGCTTCATTGCCGTGTTTCCGATCATGTAACGGCGGAACTTCGGATCCAGAGCTACCACATCGGGGTCCGGATATTGGACGGGCTGAGCGTTGGTCCAATCCCGCGGCGTGGGCACCGGTGAAATGGCGGGCGGCGTCTGGGCACTGGCGGCCGCGGCAGCGAGGCCGATAAAGCTGCGTCGGTTCATAGCAGTTATGTATACCCCATATCGGCAGCGCAGGAGTCGCTTCGTTCATCTGTTGCGCCGGCACTCCAAGCGGCCCCTCTTGTGACTTTGCCGCGAACGCGCAGCTCTAGAATATTTCTACCCATCCCTACGCCGCTCAGCGAAACTGTTCCGCTCCAATGCGTCGTCGCACGAATTGCTTGACATCGCGGGAGAAGCTCACTACACTCCATCGATAGACGATGGGAGCGCCAAAAAGACCATCCGAACTTCTGCCCGGAACACTCGATCTTCTGATCCTGAGGGTGCTGGTGCCAGGCGAAATGCATGGCTATGGAATCGCCTTGCGGTTGAAGGAGGTTTCCGACGACGTGCTACAGGTCGGCGAAAGCTCACTCTATCCGGCGCTGCAGCGGTTGCTGCTCAATGGCTGGGTGAAAGCGGAATGGGGAGTGTCAGAAAACAATCGCCGCGCGCGGTTCTATTCGTTAACGACAGCGGGTAAAAGGCAGCTCGCGTCGGAGCGTGAAGAATTCGCACGCGTGGTCGAGGCCATTCATAGAGTTCTGAACATGGCATGAATGGTCCAGTCCAAACATTCTTGTCCCGCGCTTGGCATCGAGTGGTATTCCGATGGCGGCGGGACCGGCTCGAGGAAGAACTGCGGGAAGAGCTCTCCTTTCATTTCGACCAAGTGCAAGCGGAACTCGATAGCGCGGGGATGCCTCGACGGCCGGCAGCGGAGCAGACCCGCCGACAACTCGGAAATCTCACGCTGGCGCAGGAGGAATGCCGGGACATGTGGAGCTTTGTGGGCCTCGAACGATTCGTACAAGACTTGCGCTATGCCATTCGCATGTATGCGCGCACCCCTGTGTTCACCGCAATTTCCGTGGTCTCGCTCGCGCTCGGGATCGGCGGCAGCACCGCAATGCTCAGCCTGGTGAATGCACTGTTGGTGCGTCCTTTGCCTTATACGCAACCGGAAAAGCTGGTTCGGATTACGGGGACATATCCGCGTGCGGCCGTGCCGCTGTTTCGAGAGCGGTCGCGAGCCATGGAGATCGCCGCGGTCAGTGCCGGGTCGGAGAGTAACCTCGCAGGACATGGTCCTGCGGTCCGGGTGACGGTAAGCAGCGCCTCGACAAATTTCCTTTCTGTCCTGGGGATATCCGTTGCCAGAGGGAGGACTTTCCAGCCGGGCGAAGATGCGCCCGGGCGGGACAACGTCGTCATTCTGAGCGACACCCTGTGGAAGGATCTCTTTGGGGGCGATCCATCAGCAGTAGGCCAGGTGATCCGGTTGAATGGTACCGCTCGCGAGATTGTGGGAATCCTGCCGGCGGGCTTCAGCTATCCTTCCGCGCGCGTCCAGCTATGGATTCCGATGCGACTGGATCCATCCAACTTTGTGGAGTACTGGGGTGCGGAGTATATGCCGCTGGTCGCGCGCTTGCGTTCTGGAGCAGCGATTGGGGAGGCGCAGGGGGAGCTTCGGCAGCTCCTAGCTGAACTCAGGGGTGTGTTTCCGTTCGCGATGCCGCACAACTGGAATGCCGATTCCACCGCTATCCCTTTGCAGCAGGACATCATGGGCGATGTGCGCGGCAAGCTCATCATTCTGCTCTCTGCCGTGGGATTGGTATTGCTGATCGCCTGCGCCAATGTCGCCAGCCTGCTGCTCTCGCGTGCCACAACACGCCGCAAGGAGATAGCGCTGCGCGGCGCTCTGGGGGCAAGCCGCTGGCGGATCGTCCGACAGTTGCTCACCGAAAGTGTTGGACTCGCACTCACGGGCGCCGGGCTGGGGATCCTCGTGGGAGCGGGTGGGCTCTCCCTGTTTAAGACGTTACTGCCTTCCTCGCTGCCGGGTTTGGCTGAAGTGGCGATCGACTGGCAGATTGTGACCGCAGCGAGTGTGTTGGCGGTATTAACGGGCCTCGCATCTGGGATTGCCCCCGCCTTGAGCGCCAGTCAGGTCACTGTCATGGAGACAATCAAGACAGGAAGCCAGCGCTCCACTTCAGGCTTCTGGACGCGAATGAGAGGTGCGATTGTCGTCAGCGAAGTCGCACTGACGCTCGTGCTGCTGGTGAGCGCCGGATTGTTGATCAGGAGCCTCTACAAGCTATCGGATGTGAAACCGGGTTTCGATCCGAGCCGGATATTGACGGTACAGATCAGTCCCAACCCTTCCTTATGCGCGCAACGGGCGGCCTGCATTGCGCTGTACGACCGGCTACTGGAGCGGTCGAGAGCCGTGGCGGGTGTCAGGGATATGGCGATCGCCAATGCAGTACCACTCGACGGTCAACTCCCCACGATTCCCGTTGTTGTGGACACACAACCCAGCACGAGCGATCATCCGGCCGATATGTTTTTGCTGGGGGCGGTGAGTGCGGGCTATCTGGAAATGATGCGCATTCCGCTACTGGCCGGACGGTACCTGATGCGGTCCGATGGAGCCAATGCGGCGGGTGTGGCGATCGTTTCGGCATCCACCGCGAAACATTTTTGGCCGGCGGAGAGCGCGATCGGAAAACACATCCGGCCAACGGGCAGCAAGCAATGGCGCACGGTGGTGGGAGTTGTCGGCGATGTACATCACGCAACTCTCAGCAAGGGACTTCCCGATTGGATCGCCGGGGCCGTCTATCTGCCGTACCCGCAGGCGGAAACTGAGGACGGCAAGCTTCAGGCGGCAATGACGCTGGTGGTGAAAGTGGATGCGAACAATGGCCGCATGCAGTCCGACATCCGGCAGCTGGCAACGGACCTGGACCCGGATGTGCCGGCGGGAAGAGTGGAATCGCTGGAAGAGATCGTGTCGGGGTCCATCGGGAACTTCCGTTCGATGATGGAGGTGTTCCTCATTTTTGCCGGCGCGGCCATTGTACTTGCCGCCGTGGGGATCTATGGATTGATGTCTTACTCGGTCAGCCAGCGCACGTATGAAATCGGCTTGCGAGTAGCCATCGGAGCTACGCGGGAACAGATTATTTCCTTGATCCTGGCACAGGGTCTGCGGGTCTCGCTGTACGGCGTGGTGGGCGGCATTGTCGCCGCGATCGTGTTGACTCGCTTTCTGGAAGCGCTGCTGTATGGTGTCGCCGCGACCGACTCGCTGACATTCGCGATGGTGACGGCGCTGGTGCTCGGAGTGGCGGTTCTGGCTTCGGCGTTTCCGGCTTGGAGAGCGGCGCGAATCGACCCTGTGAAATCTCTTCGGGCGGATTAAGGCCTCATTGCTTGCGAGAGGGTCTCGCTGAAAAAGGGCACAGCCGGTCGGGGTGAGTTAGGCGCGCTAGCTCGGAATCAGGTCGTCCAGCCTTCTGTCGGCGTCGCCGAACCGGTCCAGCTTTACTCCCATGATGTCCATTAGGGAGAGGTACAGGCTGCAGGCTTTCCGGTTCTCGTTGCCGCGGTCCAGGTAATTCAGATTGCGGGCGGTCTTCAGAGCGCCGCCTGCTTTGCCGGCCAGGATCAGCGGCATCTGGTCGGCTCCATGCGAATCGCCATCGAAGAGGTTGGAGCCGCCCAGGACCATCGAGTTGTCCAGCAGCGAGCTTCCGCCTTCGTCCACCTTCTTCAATCGATCGATGAAGTAGGCAACCTGGGCCATGTGGAACTGGTTCGTCTTCAGGTACATCGCCTCGGCCGCGGGAGCCTTTCCGTTGTGCGTCAGATCCAGGTGCAGCGCTCCGTGAACGCCCTCGACAAACTTGAAATTCATCTGCGAGAGATCGTTATTCAGCATCAGCGTGATGATTCGCGTCTTGTCCATCTGGAATGCCAGCACCGACAAGTCCAGCATCAGCCGCATATGGTCCGGAACGTTCTGCGGAATCTGGTCGGCGGGACGCGGCATGTTCGGCTGCTTCAGCGCCGGCCGCCAGCCTTCGATGCGTTCTTCCTTCGACGCCCGCTCGATGCGGGTTTCGATCGACCGGATCGATTCCAGGTACTCGTCCAGCTTGCGGCGGTCGCCGGTGGATACTTTCGGCTGCAGAGAATGAGTCTCCGCCAGAACGGCGTCCAGAATACTCTTGTCCAGTTTGCGGCCGGTCCCATCGCCCACCAGCGTGTCGAACGTGCGGGAAGGATAAATCTCCTTGGTGGCCGGCTTGGTCGGCGAGGCCCACGAAATGGCCGAACCATAAATCATCGAAAGGCCGTCTTCCAGCCGCAGCTCGTTCGGTTCGATTCCCAGGGCCAAGCTCGGAATGGCGGTGCGCCCGCCAATTGCCCTGGCCATGACCTGGTCCATCGTCGTCCCGACGCGAATGTCGTTGGGGTCGAGGCTGACCGTGGCGCCGGACAGCATATTCGGCATCCGTCCCAAATGAGGACTGGTCGAAATGAACGCCTGATGGTTGTAGAGCCCGCGCAGGAACGTCATGTCCTCGCGATGCGGCAGCATCGGCTGCAGCACGGGACCCAGCTCCATGGAGGCGCCGTCACCCTTGGCCCACCAATGGATCGGTTCTACGCCGTTCGAAAAATAGACGCACGCAAACCGGACCGGCGGCTTGTTCGATGCGGGAGACTGCGCGTGGAGCGGAAGAGACTCCATCCACGGCAGCGCCAGCGCTACTCCCGCGCCTCGCAGAAAATGGCGGCGGGACGTCTGCCGCTTCTGGTTCTTCTGGGTCATGTTCATCGTGCGATTTCCTTGCCCGGCTCCTGTATGGACGCTAATTTCTTATTGGAAGTAACCGGTTCGACGCCAAGACGATAGCGAAACTGGCGGCTGGTCACGATTTCTCCGATGAGCGTGGAGAATCCGGTTTCGTTGCCCGTGGCGACCATCTTATCGATCAGCGGCAAATCCGACGCCTGCACCGTCCTGCCCAGCGCGTAGCCTACCAGTTTGGACGACATCGTTTTCCGGACTTGCGAGTCTTTTTCTTTGAGGTAGCTGAGCAGGCCATCCACGCCGTCGACCGCGGTTTGATCGGGCAGCGTTGCCGTGTCGTCGACCTGCTTGCCGTCGGTATATGTCTCCCGCCAACGGCCCGTGGAATCGTACTTTTCCAGCGGAAATCCCATCGGATCGATTCTCACGTGACACGTGGCGCAGGTTGGGTTCCGCTTGTGTACTTCCAGCCTGGCCTTTACGGAAAGTCCGCCGAATTGCTTGTCGTCGGCAGGCAGCGACCCTGCGTCGGCCGGCGGCGGCGGCATGGGAGTGCCCAGGATTCGCCGCAGCACCCAATCGCCGCGCTTCACCGGGCTGGTCCGCAGAGGAGCCGAAGTAGCCGTCAATACCGATCCCAGCCGCATCAGACCGCCGCGATGAAAAGCATTCGCTCCCTCGACCAGTTCAACGTCGCCGTCGGATTTCACTTCCTTCGCGATTCCGTAATATTTTGCCAGCGGCTTGTTCAGGAACGAATAATCGGCAAACAGGATGTCTCGAACCGGACGATCTTTCCGGACAATGTATTCGAAGAAACTCACGGATTCGTCGTACATCGCCGACTTCACTTCGTTGGTGAATTCCGGGAAGCGGCTGGTGTCCACGCCGCGATGCTCGTCGAAGTGATAGAAGCCCAGCCACTGTCCGAAAAACTCCGTCGCAAACCGGCGAGCCTTCGGGCCGGCCAGCATCCGCTTCGCCTGCGCCCGCAGCTTTTCCGGATTTTCCAGCTCTCCGGCCGCAGCCGCCCGCCGCAGTTCGTCATCCGGAATCGACGACCAAAGGAAGTAGCTCAAACGTCCCGCAAGCTCCCAGCTTCCGAGGGCTCGAGTGGTGCCGCTGGCGACAGAGGCGGGCTCCACGCGATAGAGGAATTGCGGGGCCACCAGCACCCGGGCGATCACGGCCCGAACCGCCTTGGCATGATCCTTCTCCGTGAGGAGAGCCTTGTTGTAGAACGTCCGAAGAGAAATCTTCTCGCGCTCCGTCAGCGGCCGCCTCCAGGCGCGGCTGGCGAACTTCAGGCAATCGTCTATATGCCCCGCCTGACCGGCTTTCTCCGCCTTCATGACTGCTTCGTACTGCTGGCGGAGAGGCCGCACGTACTGCCGCATCTCGAGGGGCAAGGTTTCGATCGTCGCCTTATCCATTGCCGTGATGCCCTTGCCCTTCAAATCGAATTTGTAGTGGCTGGCCAGTAGACGGAGGTAGTTGTCGAAGTACTCGAAGGAGGCAAACAGATCGTTCCAGGCGTAGTTCAGGCGAATCCGCTGCTGCTCGTCCAGCAGATTGTCGACCACAAACTTGTCGTCGCGGATGTACTTCACCTTCACCACGAAATCGTCGTGCTCCGGGACGTTGTAGGTGTTGTCGAACGGATCGGGAACCGGGTCTTTATCGGCGGGCGTCGCCTCGCCGTGCGAGTTTGGCGGCAGTATCGAAGCAAACTCCATCACGCCGGACCGGAAGGTTTTGTATCCGCCGGTCTTCATATCGCCGATCAAAGCCCAGGTGGGGCGGCCTCGCGGAGTCGCCATGTCTTCGCGGTCCGACAGCATGACGCGGAATACCTGGTTGCGGTCTTTGCCCAGATCGACATCCACCTCGATGTCGAACGTCGACGGATCTTCCGGCATGGGTACCTCGATAAAGAACGAGCCCGTGGTGGCAAAGTCGTTGGGGCCCATTTCCGAACCGTCGGGACTCTCGCCGAACTTCAGCCGCGCCGCCGTCTCCGGACTCACCACGGAGCGGAGCGGAACTCTCGGACCGGGAGGCAACCGGAATCGCCGGCTTCCCTGAACCGCGGCCTGCGTGGCGGCGGCCGCCTGTGCGCCATTGGCGTTCCCCGCCGCTGGCGTAGCGGGCGCTTTGGCCGCAGCGCTTTCCGCACCCGCTGAGGGCGCCGGCGGGGCCGGTGGTGTGGGGGCCGCTTGCCGCGGCGGAACGTACGGCCGGATTCCCACCGTGGGATTTCGCCAGATCAGCACCCGCTGGCCGGTGGCCGAAGGATTGATGGTCGAAACATTGACGAACACTTTCACCGGACCCTTGGGCGGCGGCGCAAACTTCGCGCTTCCCAGGAAGCGGCCTCCGCGGAAGAACTGAAACCGGTGCGGCGCCGTGGCCTTCAGCGTCCGGTCGCTGAACTCCAGCGGACTCTCGTCACCGGCGCCTCCAGCGGCGAGATCGCCCCGCGCGAACAGCCAACTGGGCCAGGTGACCAGAAATTTTTGGATCTCCTCGCAGGAGGCGCGCGCCGATGCCATCGATCCTTTCGCATCGGAAGTTGCCGCAGGCAGGTTCTTCCAGCGGGCGGCAATCTCGGATGACGGAAATCCGAGGGCCGGCTGATTCATGACCGTCCAGATATGCTCCGTGAAGCGGAGCGTGATTCCTTCCCGCGCCGCGAGATCTTTCAAAGTCAGGTTCGGCTCGCCCAAAGCGGTGCGGTTCCGGTAGTACCATGCCGCGAACATCGCCTTTCCGTACTTGTCCAAGCCAAACGGACGTCCGCCTTCTCCGGATACCGTCCGGAATCCGTACTTGGCGTAAATCTCACGGATCCGGGAAATCGCCGACAACTCGAAACCGGTCTTGCCGGGATCGGTGAAAAACTCCAGCGGCCCCGCGCCGATCACGGCATGATTGGCCACCAGCTTTGCCGCCTCCAGGTACCGCTCCAGGTTGGAGTCCTGCATGAACTGCACATCGCCGAAATTGGCAAACCCCTCGCCGCCCACCGAATCGCTGGTGGAATCAATTCCGGTGTTCAGCTCCAGCCCCGTCAGATCCTGGATGGTATAGGCGTACTCACCGCTGGTCAGCCTCCGGACCGTCACCCGTCCGGGATCTCCCTCATGGGCCTTGATATAGGAAGATAACTCGTTGCTAACCCAGGAGATAGCTTGATCCCGCTGCTCGCCGGACGGTTGCGGCAGGCCCTTCGGCGGCATGCGTTTTTCGTGCAGCACCGCCGTCACCTTCTGCCATTGCTGAAAGCTCTCGCCTACGGAATTCCTGGCGAGCAAATCTTCGAGGTTCACCCCGCCCATCTTGGTCTTTGCCGAGTGACATTGGACGCAGTACTGGCGGAAGGTGGCCGCCGATTCCACCGCCGCCGGAGGCGCTCCGCCCAAAGTGCCAAAGGCGAGAAGAAGCCCGGCTAATCCGGCGCCGGTTCTTAATCCGGCAGACCGTTGAAAAGATTGCTTCGTACAGGACGAGGGACGAAAGAGTTTCATGAACCGCTGCGACTATTCTATGCTCACTGGACTGCTGCGCCAAAGTCCCATTTTTAGCTACTAGGACTATGGGGAAAACTGACCCTCATTGAGAGTTTGCCAAGCCTCTTTTCGCGTGTAAAAACAACGTGATGAGAAAACAGGCAGATCTGGATGTGCCGGGCGGGCGGGAGAGCGTAAAATTGATCGTGGACGGCGGGACATTGCACGCATGAGGAGGTTGCCGGCGGTTCTTTTGGCTGCCGCTCTCTCTGGCTGGGGCCAGCAGACGCGCACCGAAGAGTTGGAAACCCAGCGCGTCCAGCACTCGACCGCCCAGGCGCCGGAAACGGTCAGCGGAGCCGAAAACTTCCTTCGGTGGGTTAAGGATGAAAGCATCCTGCAGCGCCTGAATTATGGCTATAACGGATTGGGCCTGAAGCTCGGCGGCCTGGTAACGGGCGGCGGCTTCGCCTTAGGGCCGCAATACCTCCGGGACGACCTGAAGGACGGGCAGATTCTTGTCAACGCCTCGGCACAGATTTCGTTCCAGAACTATCAAAAGTTGAATGCGCGTTTCGTCCTGCCGAAGCTTCTCAATGACAAGGCATTTTTCGGAGTCCAGGGCACTTACATCAATTACCCGGGTATCAATTACTACGGTCCGGGCCCCGACTCTCAAAAGGTCCGTACCAACTACCGCCTGGAAAATACCGCGGTGGACGGCACTGCGGGCATCCGGATTCAGCCGTGGCTTCGGGTCGGCGGCGGTGCGGGCTATCTTGCCGTGAATACCGGCCCCGGCAATGACAAGCGGTACTCTTCAACCGATCAGCTCTTTCCTCCGGTTCTGGTTCCCGGCATCGACCGCCAGACCAATTTCCTCCGCTATGGAGTGTTCGGGCAGATCGATTACCGCGACGACCAGTTCGCCGCCCGGCAGGGAGGCAACTATGTCGTTCAATACACCCGCTATAACGATCTGAAGTTTGGAGTCTACAGCTTCAATCTGCTGGACATCGACCTTCAGCAGTACATCGGCTTTCTCAACAAGTCACGGGTCTTTGCCTTGCGGGCGCATACCAAACTCACCGATTCGTTGGACAACAACTTTGTGCCGTTCTACCTGCAACCTGTCATCGGAGGTCCGGACGATCTGCGCGGCTTCCGGGCATTTCGATTCTCCGGACGCAATAGCCTGGTTCTAAACGGCGAGTACCGTTGGGCCATCTTTTCCGGTTGCGACGGCGCGGTGTTTGTCGACGGCGGCAAAGTCTTCAACACTCGCGGCCAGTTGAATTTCAAGGATCTGGAAGGAAGCGTTGGCTTCGGCTTGCGATTCAACGCCCGCAATCGGACCTTTATGCGCTTCGACGTCGGCTTCAGTCATGAAGGCGTCCAGGTCTGGTTCAAATTCAGCGATAGCTTCTTCCAGCGCCCGGTGGGAACCGCGGATTCCCAACCGATCTTATGAGCCGCCTCATCCTGTTGTTCCTCGTCGCTGTCGCCGGACTTTGGGCACAGAAGTTGCGGCCCGACGATCCGCTGGAGTTTGAGTTGAAGCCGGTGAACGCCGGGGACGTCGCTCGCCGGAAATTGAGCGACTACTACGATGTCGTAACTCACACTCTGAAGACCCCGGGCGAGCTGAACAAGAATCTTCCCGCGCCCATCCCGGCGAAGGCCGTCAACACGCTGGGCGACCCTCTGCAAGGCGCATGGTGGGTGAAACGCCATTATTACCAGCCGCTCTCCGAGGCGGAACTGGTGGCGGGCCCGGGCGGTCAGCGTCCGCCGTCATTCGAAGGAAAGTGGACCGTCATCGGCGCCAAAAGCGAGGGAATTACCCCCGGCTTCGTGATGGTCGACTCAACCAAAGAGGTCTACTACATCAAATTCGACCCGCTGACCAATCCGGAAATGGCAACCGGCGCGGACCATATTGCCATCCGTCTTCTTTATGCGCTCGGCTACCACGTGCCGGAGAACTATCTGGTGGAATTTCCGGAATCCCTTCTCACGCTGGGCAAGGATGTCACCGTGGCGGATCGGCTAGGCCGCCGCCGGGCGATGACCAACCGCGACCTGTCCGAGATGCTTCAGAAAGTGCCCCAGACGGCGGCAGGCAACTACCGCGCGACCGCCAGCCGGGCCATTCCCGGCAAGGCGGTTGGCCCGTATCGGTTCTACGGCACCCGCCGGGACGATCCCAACGACTACATCCCGCACGAGCACCGGCGCGATCAGCGAGGCCTGGCGGTTGCGTCCGCCTGGATCGACCATGACGATTCCCGGGCGATCAACAACTATGACGCGCTGGTGGAAGCGGACGGAAAAAAATACGTCAAGCACTATATTCTGGATCTCGGTTCCGCGCTCGGCAGCGGAACACAGCGGGCCAACAGTCCCCGATCCGGCGGCGAGTACCTGTTCGGCTGGAAGCAATCGGCTGTGCAGCTGTTCACTCTGGGCCTGGCGATTCCGGAGTGGGCCAAAGCGCACTACCCTCACTTTCCGTCCATCGGAGAGTTTGAGTACGAGCGCTTCGATCCCGAAAGCTGGGTGCCCGAATATCCCAACCCGGCCTTCATCAATCGCCTGCCGGACGACGAATTCTGGTCGGCGAAGCAAGTGATGGCGATGCGCGACGACGAGATCAAGGCGGTCGTGAAGTCGGCGAAGTATTCCGATCCCAAGGCCGAAGCCTGGATGATCGAATGCCTGATCCATCGCCGGGACAAGATCGGCCGGGCCTATTACAAAAAGGTTTTGCCGCTCGACCAATTCCAGATCCGCAACGGCCTGCTCATTTGGGAAGATCTTTCCGATAAAGCAGGATTCGGCGGCGGGGGATTGTACAGCGTACAGTGGCTTTCCCTGGACAATGCAACAGAGAAAACCGCTCCCATCGCGGGAGCCAACAGCTACGACATTCCCTCCACCGGAGGGCCGTATCGAGTGGCGCACATCACCAGCGCCACGCGGCCCAGCCAGTCGGTGGACGTTACGCTGCGGTTTACCGGCTCAACTCCGGAGGTCGTCGCGATTGAGCGTCACTGGTAGAACTTCCAGCTGCTGACGAAATTCGGCGATAGCCGCTGATTCGTCAAACTGGCCCGCAGCATCTCAATCGGAATCGAGTTTAACTTCAAAATGGTGTCGTGGAACTCGATCTCCGGCATCTTGCGGGAGTCGACCAGTTCCTGCCGCAGCGCCCGAATCTGGAGCGCCCCCAGCATATAAGCAGCCTGGTACAGCGGCGGGTAGAATCCCTCGAAAGAGCGTCGAACTTCACCGGCGGCATTCTCGCGCTCAAACCCGACTCGATCGACCAGAAAATCTACGCATTGCTGCGGCGTCATCTTCTCCAAGTGGAAGTTCAACGAAAAGATGATGCGCGCGCACCGATGCATCCGCCAGACCAGCATCCCGATACGATCTTCGGGCGACTTCGGAAAGCCGCGATCCCAGAGAACCATCTCCCAATACAAAGCCCACCCTTCGATCCAGAACGGAGTTCGAAACTCCCGCCGGTACGGCCGGTAACGGCTGTTCATGAACCACTGCAGCCTATGCCCGGGAATCAGCTCATGAAAAACGGTGGCGCGCGCAAAGTGCCGGTTGTTACCGCGCATCGACATCAACTTTTCTTCCTGCGTCATCGTGTTCGTGGGATAAGCCACGATGATCGACTCGCCGCCCAGGAAGAACGGATTCAGCCGCTGCCGATCCGGCGACATCATCTGCATCCGCCATGTCTCTTTGGCCAGCGGCGGAACGGTGACCAGCTTGTGTTTTTCGACGTATTCCGTTGCTTCGTCCGCCAGCTTCCGCACCAGGTTGATCTGCTCGCCCGGCGGAACGTAGAGATTCTTGACGTGCTCTACCGCTCGCTTCCAGTCGCTGCCGAACCCGAGATCGTGAGAGGCCCTCAGCATCTCTTTCTCGCACCAGGCGAATTCCTTGTTCGCAATCTCGATCAACTGCTCCGGCGTGTACGGGATCATCTCCCGCCGGAGATCGGACAACAGAGCTTCGCGCCCCACCGGATCGCCGACAATCGTGTCTTTGTCCTTCCGCCCTGCTTTGTCACGAAGAGACTCCGCATACTTCGCCAGCGCCGAGTCGGCTTTTTTGTACGGATCGGCGACCCACCAGGTGAAAACAGGATCGTAGCCCTGGTAGAACGAGTACCAGTTCTTCAGCGTCCGCTGCAGATCCTCCGTGGCGGCGGCAGCGCGGTTGGCAATCGTTGCCTTCACCTCCACTTCCGGCACCTTGGTGGCGAGCCGGACGATCTCGTCGACTTGTTTCCCCGTTTTCGCCGCATCCATCGGGGCGACCCGCTGCCGCGCCTCGGCCAGAGCAATGATGGGATCGGCAAACGGAACCAGCCCGGAGATCTCCGCTCTTCGCGCGCGGTTCAGGGATAGCTGCTTCTGCTCGAACTCGATCTTGCTCTTCAGCAGCAGGTAGTCCACCTTCCCGTGCTGATTCAGCCGGTCGAAGTCGACCTTCGGCATCGCGGCGGCCCACTGGCCGTAGAACTCGCCCAACACTTTCGCCCGAGTGTCCGACAGCGGCTGATCGTAGAAGCGTGTCAGATTCTCGCGGTCCAGCGAGTAGCGCTCGATAAGACTGCCGAGGTCCCCGGTGGAGGATCGGGCGAGCGTATCGAAGTCCGGTGGAAGATAATCGGCCGCCGCAAGGGAGACGGCGAGCGTGAGCCAGAGGGCCATGGAGTTTAGGTTAGTGGGTTTGGGAAGCGGTAGACAGCTCAACCGGTGTCCATGGTTCCGAATCGGTGATGCGGGGACATCTCCGAGATGTTTCTGAGTTTGTGATATGCTCGGGCCCTCTACTATTCAGGTCAGCCTCAACAGGACTTAAGCGGCGCTCCTGGCGAAAGCCTGTCCGGTGGCGGAAGGACTACCGGCAGCGAAAGACAAGCGCGAAAACGTCAGTATTGGGCTGAGTGGCTTCTCCAGAGTTTGTCCCTTAGGAGAACATTATGGCTGTTCGCTGCAAGGCGACCATCGATTTCGCTGGTCTTCCTCCTCCTCCCCTTCACCAAGCTTCCCGCGACCGGCGTGAAAGGAAACTCAGTATGAGACTTTGCAACTTGGCCGTCATCGCATTGCTCGCTTACTTTCCGGCTGGGGCACGGGCGGAGCTGATTGTCATGGCCGCCGGAAATACTATCGGTGACCAAGGGTTCAAACAGGCGAGCGCCGCCATCAGTGGCGGAGATCCCAGCGTCGTCGCAATCCAGAGCATTCAGAACGGTGACGTCTTCAGCGGTTTGATCCACCTGGAGGCGAGTCTCCTCGGGTCCGGCGTAGCGACCTACGGGACGCTCGCGGCGAGTCTGGAAGCGCAAGCGCGTAATCAGGCAGCGTTCTCGAATCTTTATGAGCCGTCCGCATCCGGAATTCTGCGAATGTCTTTCGCGGACGGAGCGATTATCGTCTCGGACACGCTACCCCTGGGGACGCCGGTGGTCCTGACGTTCGTTGTCTCCCTGGCCTCAGACTTCATAGCAACCGGCCGCGCGGCCGATCCCACCCATAACGGAGCTACGGCTGAATTTAATGGGACGGTCACGGACACTACCACGGGGTCGAAAGGTGTCGCGATTATTGTCAACGGAGTGGCTGGGGCGACACCTCCATCGGTAACGTTCAAGTTGGAGACAGAAGTGGGTCGGGCACTCCAGCTGACGGGGAAGCTGGAACTAGGGGTCGAAGCGCGAGCCCTAAACATGGATAGCCCCGACGGCGGTGATGTGCTGGCCACCTCGACGGTCGGCGCCGCCCATACCGCCCATCTCATCTATCAAGCGTTCGGAGACGTCAAACTGGTGAGCGATAGCGGCCATGACTATACGACGTCTGCATCTGCGGCCGTCCCCGAGCCGGGCTCGTTCTGTCTGGCTGGCCTCGGAGTCGCAGCCATCTTCCTCGGACGTCGGCGACATAGCAACCAGAACGGCTGATGCTCAAGTAATCGAATCTGCCAAAGAAATCGGGACGGCGTTTGCCGAGGGTGACCAGCAGCGGAGGCGAACTCCTCCTCGAAGTTCGAGCGCACCGGGCTACCGTCGCATTAAGAGACCGGTTCCTCTAGCCTTGTCAAGCAGCGGCCCTAAACGTCAGTTTTTGCCGCACCGCCGGTCCCGGGAGCCCGGTTACTTCGGGATGACGAAGCGGATTTGCGGACATTGCCTCCGGCGTAATGCCCGTCAGCTGGGCGGCTCGCTTCCCGCGCGGCCTTAATTTGTTCGGGTGTCCTGAGGTCAGGCTCTGAGAGTTTTACGCGCTTCTTGGCGCGGGCAACCTGACGGTCATGTCGCTTCGCTAATCTTTTGTTCATCGCTACTCCACGCTACACCGTCCGTTTCTAGCAGGCGCGGAAAAAAGCCGATTTTCGGCTGAATCCGTCACTCGTATTTTTCCGAATCTA
>CAZETQ010000091.1:0-10953 GCA_964515165.1 uncultured Solibacteraceae bacterium
CGATCAAAGTGCTGCATTCTCCCAAGTTCATGCGCGACGCTCGAGCGGTTGAGGGATCCATTGCCGACAACCCGCTGCATCGCGAGCTTCTGGAAATCGCCCGGATGGCGCGGCACGATTTCATGGTGGATGTTTCGCTGACGCGCGACCGCAAGGTGGCGGCCGTATTTGCCGGAGACGCCGAGGCGGCGCACCGCAAGGGAACGGACTTCGTTTCGAAGACGATGCTCGAAACAATCGGCTCCCCGGTAGACGCGGCAATCACCACTTGCGCCGGGTATCCGCTGGATCTGACGTTCTACCAGACCGTCAAGGGAATCACCGCCGCCCAACACATCGTGAAGCCGGGAGGGCGAATCCTGGTGATCTCGGAGTGCGCCGAAGGGGCGGGAGCTCCCGAATTCTGCGACATGATGAAGCAGTTTCCGAGCGACCGGAAATTCCTGGAGCACATCGCCGGATCTCCCGTCACGGTGGATCAATGGCAGTTGGAGAAGCTGGCCCTGGTCTCTACGCAGAAGGAGATTCTGTACTACACACCGGGCCTTCCCGCGGAGTTCCGGCCGTCGCTGTGGGGGCGCACGTTCGACTCGCCAGATGCGGCCGTCAGGGCTCTACTGGAGGGACTGCCGGCGAATGCCCGGATTGCCGTGATTCCCGAAGGTCCTTACGTGCTGGCGAAGGTCGAAGATCTCGTCGCCGCATGAGCCTGGTCTGTTCCATTCTGATTCTCGCCGGCACCGCGGCGCAGCAGATCCCACTTCGGCCTGGTGGAAAGCCGATTGAAGTGATCCGGCAGGAAGCTCTCCACAGTAGCCCTCCGAAGGAATCCGGAGACTTCCTGCCATCCGATCTGGTCGAGCTCATTACACTCGACAACACGATGAAGCTCGACATCCGGTATGCCACCACCGATAACTTCCTGGGAACCCAGATGTATACCCAAGCCCGGGCATTCCTGCAGAGACCCGCGGCCGAAGCTGCCCTGCGGGCACACCGCAAGCTGGGAGAACAAGGTTACGGGCTGCTGATTTTCGACGGCTATCGTCCCTGGTACGTCACCTATATTTTCCGCGCCGCGACACCTCGCGAGTATCACAGCTATGTGGCAGATCCCGCCAAAGGATCAAAACACAATCGCGGTTGCGCCGTGGATTTGACCATCTACGACCGCAAGACCGGCAAGCCGGTTCCGATGCCCAGCGGGTACGACGAATTCACTCCCCGCGCCCACCCCGGCTTCGCCGGCGGCACCGCCACCGAGAGAGCCAATCGCGACTTGCTGCGCCGCACGATGGAAGCCGAGGGCTTCACCGTCGATGCGGGCGAATGGTGGCACTACGACTACAAGGACTGGCGGCGCTACCGCATCGGCAATATCCCGTTCGAGAAAATCGAACCGTCAACCCCGTAGTACGGCAGCGGTCGCCGCCTGGATCGTCACCGTATCTTCCAGGCGGCGAGCATACCCTCCAGCCGTCGTGCCCACGATGGGAATCCCGCGCGATCTCGCGCCCGCCGCGATCATCCGGTCGCGTTCGCGCAGACCCGCCAGGGTCAATGCGAGACCGCCCAGCTGATCGTCGAAATAGGGATCGGCTCCCGCGACATACATCACAAGGTCAGGCCGGAATTCGTCGAGCGCGGGCAGGTAGTTCGCTTCGAGCAGCACCAGGTATTCGTCATCGGCCATCCCATCCGGCAGGTGAACATCGATGTTCGAAGGCGGCTTTTCATAGGGATAGTTGTCGAACTGATGGAGCGAGATGGTGAAGACCGCCGGATCGCCGGCAAAGATCGCGGCGGTTCCGTTGCCCTGGTGCGCATCGCAATCGATGACCAGCGCCCGCCGGATCTTTCCCTCGTGCTGCAACACGCGAATGGCGACCGCCACGTCGTGAATGGCGCAGAAACCCTCCCCATGGCCGGCATGCGCATGATGAAAGCCTCCTCCGAGATTCATCGCCGCGCCTTCGTCCATCGCCGCCCGGGCCGCCAGGATCGTCCCTCCGGCCATCAGCTGAAATGCCCGCACCATCGGCTGCGAGTAGGGAATTTCCAGCCGCAGGATCTCCTGCATCGTAATCGTGCCGTTTTGGAGTGCCGCAACCCAGGCGGCATCGTGCGCCAACAGCAGCTGTTCAGTGGTTGCCGGCTCCGGCAGGAGAATGTCCCGTTCGGAGAACGTCCCTTCGCCCACCAGACGATCCCGGATCATCTGAAACTTCCCGCTGGGAAAGACGTGGGGCCCGAGGCTGAGGTTGTATCCGGGGTGGTGGACCAGTTTCATTACAATAGAAATTCTGCCTTATCTCAGGCTCCAGTAGTTTAAATACTCAGAAGGAACAAAATGCGTAAGAAGGTTACAGTAGTCGGCGCCGGCAATGTGGGCGCGAATTGTGCGCTGCGAATTGCGGAGAAGGAATTGGCCGATGTCGTTCTCGTCGACGTGGCGGAGGGAGTACCGCAGGGCAAAGGGCTGGATCTGCTCCAATCGGGGCCTGTTCAGGGCTACGACGTGGCGATCACGGGCGTGAACGATTATGCTCCGACCGCGAATTCCGACATCGTCATCATCACCGCCGGCCTGGCGCGCAAGCCGGGCATGAGCCGCGATGACTTGCTGCTCGCCAACTACGAGGTGGTGAAAGCTTGTACGGAGCAGGCGGCGAAGTACTCGCCCAACGCCATCCTGATCCTGGTGACCAATCCGCTGGACGCCATGTGCTGGACGGCCATGCGAGTTTCCGGCTTCCCCCGCGAGCGGGTCATCGGAATGGCCGGCGTCCTGGATACCGCGCGGTACCGCACCTTCCTTGCCGAAGCGCTGCAAGTCTCCGCGCAAAATGTGCAGGCGATGGTGTTGGGCGGACACGGCGACACGATGGTTCCTCTGGTCCGGCTGACCAGCGTGTCCGGAATTCCTTTGACGGAGCTGCTGCCACAGGACCAGATCGACGCGATTGTCGCGCGCACGCGCACTGGCGGCGCCGAGATCGTCAAATATCTGAAGACCGGCAGTGCTTATTACGCTCCGTCGGCCGCAGCCGTCGAGATGGCCGAATCGATCCTGAAGGACCAAAAGAAGGTGTTACCCTCGGCAGTTTATCTGCAGGGTGAGTACGGAATTAGAAACCTCTTCGTCGGCGTTCCGGTGAAGCTGGGGGCCAAGGGCGTCGAGAAGATCTACGAGATCCAGCTGACCGAATCCGAGAAGGCCGAACTCGACAAGAGCGCCGGAGCCGTCAAAGAGCTGATTGACGTCCTGAAGGAGAAGGCGAAAGCCTGACGAGATCCGCTGTGTGCCGGAGCATCAAAGTTCTTCGCAACGCGCAGGCTCCGCCCACGGCTGAAGATATCCATGCGGCCGCTCGCCAGTTTGTCCGCAAGGTGAGCGGCTACACCAAGCCGTCCAAAGTGAATGAAGCGGTGTTTGAGTCCGCCGTGGGCGAGATCGCGGCTTCTGTCGACGTTCTGCTCGGGTCGCTGAAATCCGCCGCTCCGAAATCGGACGCGAGCAGCGCCCAGCTACCCCAAGTGCACGATTGAAACTTCCGGCCGGCAGAATGCCCGCACGTGGCCGGGGGAGCCGAGGCCGCGTGTAATGAAAAGCTGTTTGCCTTCCCAGCCGTAGAGCCCCGCCAGAAACCGCTTGTCCTTCACGGGAGCCCAACTGCATGCCAGTCCCGGAATCCGCGCTTGTCCGCCATGGGTATGTCCGGCGAGCATCACCTTCCACGGATAGTCGAACATACCCACCTTCGAATCCGGATTATGCGAGAGAACCACCGAAGGTTTGCTGGGATCGATCTGGGCAAATGCCTGCTCCGGCCTGTAATTGTGGCTCCACAGATCCGCCACGCCGACGATATTCAGGTCGTCGTGAACCAGCGCCGAGTTCTCCAGAACGCGAACCCCCGTGGGCGCCATCAGCTCAATCAAGGGCGCGGGAGAATCCAGGCCGCTCGGTTGCCGGAACCCATCGTGATTCCCCATCACCGCGTATGCCGGCGCGGAGCCCGCGGCTTCCCGCAGCAGGTTCCTCAGTCCGTCAGCATCGAATCTGTGGGCGTAGGTGATGTAGTCGCCGGTAAGGCAGATCAGATCGGGCTTCTGACGCAATCCAGCCTTTAGTCCGGCCATCAAGCCGGCCGGCGTCATCCCGTCAGAGACGTGCAGGTCGGACAGATGCAGAATTTTCTTTGGTTTGATTCCTGGAAACGGGATGTGGGTATGAGTGAGCTGGAACCAGCGGGGCTCCACAAAGCCAACCCACGCCGCCGCTGCCGCCCCGGCGGCCGCGGTCGAAAGCAAATACCGTCTCGAAACCATCCTCTAGCTTTATAACACAAAGTAGTTGATTATGCATCCGGCAAGCTCGATTGCAAGTGACTCACCACAATCCAGCCGGTAAACCAGAAAATGTGGAAGCCGCTAAACCAGACTTGAGCGGCCGCCCGGGTAACGAAGTCGCCGATACGCTCGCCGGCGGAGCGCCTTCGGAGTTGGGCTTTCTCCATTTCGCAAATAGCCTGGATATTCCGGGCCGCCGCTTCCAGATGGGCCGAACTAACCCGCGGGCGTCTTTTCGGCCCAGGCTGTTTTGAGTGAGGTTGTGCCATAGCCAGCCGAGAGCTGAGCACTTCGAGTGCCGTTTTCCTAGCGCGGAAGGCCTTCAATCCGGACGAATTCGTTTTCCGGAACTTTGGCGGGCACCGGCAGCGGCTCCAGCGTCTGGGGATCGCGCCAGAAATCGATCAGCGAGGTCTGGTGTACGCAACTGACGGTACAGGCCGGGGCGCAGCCCTTCTTCGTACGATACTCCCGGCGAATGTCTTCCAGCGTGTATTGTTCGATCGGCTTGCCGGGATAACCGCGCTGCTGGCTGCAGTAGTGCGCCAACCCGTCCTCGCAGACGTACAGATAACGGGCACCGGCGCGGCACCGCCAGTCATTCTCGCGGCCTTCGGCGATGGCATCCTGAAAACCGTTGAAGATGGCGTAGCTCTTCTTCGACATCCCCCGGATTTCCCGGAATACGGCCAGGGATTCCGGGTCCAGGGGTTTTAGCTGGCCTTGACCGTCGTGAATAATACCGACAGTCGAGCTCAATCCCAGGGCTTGCGCCCTCCTGGCAATTTGCAGGGCGTCCGACGGATTCTTCACGCCACCACCCACGACGGAATTGATGTTCACGTGGAACAGCGCATGCTCCGCCAGCCATTGCAGGCGCAGGTCGAGCGTCTTCAGGCTCTTTTTGGAAACCTCGTCCGGCATCACATTGTCGATCGAGATCTGCAGGTGGTCCAGCCCGGCGTCGTTCAGCGCTTCGATCTTCGCCTTGCTGAGCAGGAACCCGTTGGTGATCATTCCCGCAATCGCTCTGTTCTGGCGGATGCGGGCGATGATTTTTTCAATGCCGGGGTGCAGAAGCGGCTCGCCCCCGGAGATGGTAACCAGCGTCGCGCCCAAGCGTCCCAGGGCATCGATCCGCGAGTACATCTTTTCCAGGGGGACGGGCGGCGAGAAGTCGTCGTACTCGTTGCAGTAGCCGCAATCCAGATTGCACTTGCGGATGGGGACGATATGAGCCTGGACGAGGTGGTCGCGAGAGCGCAAGCCTTTCCAGATCAGCTTGAGCTCCCGGCGCAGACGCTCCTTCGCGCGGCGCTTTTTCTCTACAGAATCGGGCACAAATTTCTATTGTAACTTGTGCAAACTGCTATGGTTTCGGCTTTGAGGGCGGCGCGGGCTCCGGATCTTTTACCTCATCGCCGAAAGTGATCGTCGTATCGGCCCTAAACCGTTTATATTCTTCGTATTTGATGGTCTGCTTGATCGGCTGAGGACCGGCCTGGAAGTAAAGGACATCGTTTGCCGCCGTGTAAACGGGGAACCAATATTTGTTGTCGATCTGCTCCCGGTAGGTTTCAAACTTCGGAAACTGCTGATCGGAATTCTTTTTCAACAGGCCCCGGGCGCGGCCATAGGTTTTGACGATTTGTAAGTCCTGATCGTCCACCCAGATCTCTCCGGCAAAATAGCGCTGTCCGGGTTCCATCTTCTTCGGCTTCACCGCGAAGACATAGCATCCGATCTCGTCCACCCTCTCGCGGCCGAGGTAGCGGACGTAATAGTTCTCGATGTCCTTGGTCGTCAAAACGAACGGCTGGACGTTGCGCATGTCCTGCTCGTCTTCGGGAGTCAGAACAATGTTCTGAAGAGTCGGAACAGGCGATCGCACGACCCGCTCTGTCCGTTTTCCGTCGGTAAACACGATGTCCGTCACCATCTCCCAACGGCCCATCGGGCGGCCGCCCAGATCCAGTTCCTGAATCCGGGCCGTCTGGCGGTAGGTGTAGTTCTCCCGAGCCTTTGCGAACTCGGACTCCTTCGCCGCAAACTTGCGGATAATCTCGTCCACTTCCGCCGGCGACGGATCGGGAGCTTCGGCGGCAATCAGCCCGCCTGCCAGAAACAGCGCAATCAAAGGTTTCATGACTTCCCCAGCAAATCTTTCGCGATCACAACCCGCTGCATATTGGACGTGCCTTCATAGATCCGTCCAATCTTTGCGTCCCGGTAGAGCTTTTCTACCGGATAGTCCTTGGTAAAACCAACACCCCCGAAAATCTCCACCGCCCGGGAGGCGCATTTTTCGGCAATATCCGAAGCAAAATACTTCGCCATCGCGGCTTCGGTGACAAACGGCAGCCCCGCGTCTCGCAGCCTTGCCGCGTTGTAGACGAGAAGCCGGGCGGCCTCCACTTCCACAGCCATCTGGGCCAGTTCGAATTGGACTCCCTGGTGTTCGCCGATGGCCTTTCCAAATGCCTTCCGCTGGCGCGCGTAAGCCAGCGAATGATTCAGCGCCCCCTGAGCGAGTCCGGTCATTTGTCCGCCAATGGCGATGCGGCCCTCATTCAGCGTTTCGATGGCAACCTTGTATCCTTTGCCCACTTGTCCCAGAACGTTCTCTTTGGGGACCCGGCAGTCGTCCAGAATGAGTTCGCAGGTGGACGATGCGCGGATTCCCAGCTTGTCCTCTTTCTTACCGACTTGAAATCCGGGAAAGCCGCGCTCCACGAGAAAACAGGTGATACCTCGATAACCCTGGCTGGGATCGATAGTCGCGAAGACCAGGAAAAACCCGGCTTCGTCAGCATTGGTGATCCACAATTTTCTGCCCGTCAGGGACCAATCGTCGCCTTGATCGACGGCTCGGGTGGTGAGAGCAAATGCGTCGGAGCCCGCTCCCGCTTCCGACAATGCATAAGACGCCAGCGTTTCCGCCGCCAGTTTGGGCAGAAACCGCCGCTTCTGTTCTTCCGTTCCCCAACGCTGCAGCGCATTGTTGACCAAGGTGTTTTGGACGTCCACAATCACCGCGGCGGAAGGGTCGATCGCGGCGAGTTCTTCGATCGCCAGAACGCTTTGGAAGAACGTCCCGCCCTGGCCGCCATACTCCTCGGGAATGTCGATTCCCATCAAACCCAGAGCGAACATCTCCCGCAGCAGCTCCGGCCGGAAAATTCCCTTCTCGTCCATCTCGCGGACGTGCGGAGCGATTCTTTCCCGGGCGAAGCGGCGGATGGAGATCTGGAACATCCGCTCTTCTTCGGAGAGTTGGGTCAGGGGACGCGCACCAGGCGTAGATTCCAGGACGCTCGGCATCTGCTTCTATTCTATTGATACTTGTTGACACCCACGGGAGCTGAGTGTCAACTGGTTAAGCGGTAGGTTGAAGGCATGACCCTCGAAAGCATCAAGCAGGCAATCGGCGAGCTTTCCGACGAGGAATGACACACCTTGGCGGCTTGGCTGAACGACACCTCGATGGACGACTGGGACCGCGAGATGAGGGCCGACTTTTCATCGAGTGGCCGCGGGGCTCATCTCGGGCCTGAAATTGAAGCGGAGATTGACGCCGGAAGATTCCGCCCGATGCCCCGGCGCGGATGAACATGTTCAGTCCTTGCGTCTAGAAACACTACGATCGACTGCCGGTAGATATTCGAAGTGGCTACGGCAAGCTTTGATCCAGATGCAGCAAGAGCGTCGCGATCAATCGGGACGAGTCCCAATATTCCTTCCAGGACAGCGCCTCCCAGACGTCACGCTTGGAATTGATCATGCTCCACTTCTCGCGCGTCAGCGAGTGGAAGCTGATCACCGGAATCCCCGCTTTTCGAAAGCTCTCCGAATCGGTCGTGCCCAAGCCGTTCAGGTTCCATCGCCCAAGCTCAAGCTTCATCGAGTCCGCCACCAGCTGCGCCGCCGAGACCAATTCGGGAGTCGAGCCGCGAGGCCAGTAATGGGTCGGCTGCAGGCCCATGGCATCGATTCCCACAAACGCCGCGGCCTGGCGCCGATCGGCTTCCGGCATTGCTTTGACGTAACTTTTCGACCCTCGCAGCCCATGCTCTTCCGAGGCGAAGCCGATGAACCGGAGTCCATGCCGGCGCGGCTGCTTCCGCATCAGCTCGGCAAGAGTCGGCAGCAGCACGGCGCCCGTCCAGTTATCGACTATCCCGATGCCGCCTTTGAAATCGAAGTGGGCGCCGACGATGATCGTCTTGGCATTGGGGTCACTGGCGGGGATGGTACAGACGAGGTTCGGTTCCTTGGAGCGTTTCACCGGCTGCTCCTGTAAATCGGAACAGCCGGCTTGTTGGAGAAGGCTCCGCAGGCGTTGAAATCGTTCCGGAACCTGTGGGTCCACCAGTTGCATCCGCTGCCGGAGCAGGCTCTCATCCAGTTGGGCGACTTCTATGGTTTGTGCCGCTCCGGCAGTCGACAAGATGAGCGATAGAAGCGGCTGTAGCGTAACCCGAACAAGCCGTCCCATCAGTTGCTTTACGTTCAGGTGCGCCGCGCCGCCGATCCATCGCCAGACGACTGTCCATGCGTCCGTCATTCCATACAGAGTCGCAGACTTCTCTTCCCTGAAGGACTCGAACGGATGCAGGAATTAATCGGCGGCGTGACGTTCTGCCGGTCGCAGCCCGCTAAAGACCCTTTTCCATCGGCAGCGCCAACGGCGGTTCCACCAGAAACTCCAGGCTGGCCATGTGCCGCAGAGCTTCGCGGAGCGCAGCCTCTTTGCACGGCTCGACGGTGATGACGAACGGCAGATTGTCTTTGGTGTCGCACGGAACTTGCAATACGGCGTCCAAAGAAATTCCTCTATCTGCCAGGATCCGGGATAGCGCGGCGATGATGCCGGGCCGGTCCTTGACGCGAAACCGCAAGTAGAACGCCGTGTTCAGCTCGTCCAGGGGAATGGCGCGAGCCTCCGTCAGCTTTGCATGGGCGAAGGGGGAAACCCGTTCATGCGACCCGGCGCGAATCTCCCGGGCGACTCGCATCAGATCGCTCACTACCGCGACTCCCGTAGGCTGGGGCCCGGCGCCTCGTCCGTAGTAGAAGGTGTCCTGCCCGTAGTCGCCACGAACCCAGATTCCGTTGTAGGCACCGGAGACTCCCGCGAGAATCGTGGAACTGGGCAGCAGCGCCGGACGAACGGCCAGCATCAAGCCGCCGTCGTCGCGCCGCGCCGAACACAGCAGCCGGATCGTGTAGCCAAGCTGCTGGGCGTACTGAAAATCGAACGGAGTGATCCGCCGGATCCCCTCGGTGTAGATTCCGCCGGGCGGAACCGAAAGCCCGAACGCCAGCGCCGCCAGAATCGCCAGCTTGGAGCGGGCGTCAAATCCGTCCACGTCGGCTGTTGGGTCGGCCTCCGCATATCCCAGGCGCTGAGCTTCCGCCAGCACTTCCTGAAAGTCGGCGCCGCGCTTCTCGATCTCCGTCAGGATGAAGTTCGACGTCCCGTTCAGGATGCCGAAGAGAGCGTTCAGACGGTCGCCGGCAATGCCCTCGCGAAGCACGGTGTGAATCGGAATTCCGCCCGCCACGCTCGCTTCCATTGCCAGGTTCACGTTCGCTTCGGCGGCACGTTTCCAGATCGCCGGGCCGTGGAGAGCCATCAGCTCCTTGTTCGCTGTAACCACGCTCTTGCCATTGGCGATCGCCGCGTCGATGATCTCCCGGGCGACCGTCGTACCACCAACCAGCTCGCAAACAATATCGATCTCCGGATTGGTGACCACTTCCCGCCAGTCGGTGGTGCGGATCACCCGCTCCATTCCCGAGGGCAGTGTCTTGTTGTCCAGACGGCGCGAGCAGATAGCCCGCAGCCACAGTGGAAACCCAAGCTTTTGAGTGTTCTGCTCCCAGTTATTCCAGAGGATCTCGACGGTGCCGCTGCCGACATTGCCGAGTCCGATAATTCCTACGTTGACGGGTTCCATGTTCAGTAGTTCGCTAAGTCAGTAATTCGTCCGAAAGTTCAACTTCTTCCAGTTCCACACCGGTCTGCGGAGGCTCCGGCAGCCGTCCGGTCACATTCGCCCACGCCCAGAAGATCGCCGTGGTGGAGCTGAGACATCCGGCGACGACACCGATGGTCCGCGGGCTGGCTCCCGTGGAGGCAATCCCGGCGAACATCATCGACAGCATCATCGTCGACCAGGTCAGTGTTTCCATCGTGGCAAAAACGCGGCCCCGGTACTCGTCGGCTACGTGACGCAGCATCGTCGAGAAATTCAAGACGCTCGAGACTGCGACAGTCGCCCTTGAGAGTCCGATAAAAAACAAAGCCAAGCCGTAAGTAGGCGCCAGCGAGAAGGCGACGTACGACGCTCCGTGCAAAATATAGGCCATGGAAACGGTTCGCTTGTAGGTGGCGAAGCTGATCCGCTTGCCCAGCCAGTGGGCGAAGATTCCTCCAGCAACCAGCCCCACGCCCGCGCATCCCCAAATCTGCCCGATTCCCTCCGGGCCGCGATTGAACACCACTTCTCCAAAAATGGTGAAAAGAATCTGAGCCGCGCCGCCGCCCGTCGCCCATCCGACACCCACCAGCGAAATCCCCAGCAGCAGTGGATTCTG
>CAZETQ010000091.1:11053-15007 GCA_964515165.1 uncultured Solibacteraceae bacterium
GCCATGAGAATCGCGCTCAGCACGTACAAGGGCCAGGTATGTCCGGTATGAGAGATGGGAATGAACAAAACGGCCACGATGAACCGCACCAGATCGCTGGCGATCATGATGCGCTTGCGATCGAAACGGTCGAGGACTACTCCGGCCAGCGGGCCCGCCAGCAGCATCGGGATGGCGCGTGAGATCAGCACACCGGCAACGATCGCTCCGCCGTTGGTGTAGCGCATGGCGAGAGCAAATACGGCAATGTTGTTGAAGTGATCGCCGACCTCGCTGACCACCTGACCCAGCCACATGTTCCGGTAGTTCCGGTTGCCGCGAAGCAGCGCGATCAGTTCCATCGTGACCTCTCCGTTACGTAGACACCGGCCAGGACGAGCGCTCCGGCGATGAGAAGTGCAAACGTCAGCGGCTCCCCCAGCAGCAGCGCGGCCAGCGTGGTGCCCATCACCGGTTGCGCGTAGCTGAAGGCGGAGATTCGCGAGGCTTCCATGTGCGTCAGGACGTAGTAGTAGAGCAGGTAGCCAACGACCGACGAAAAGATCGCCATGTAAAAAAGGCTGACCCAGGAAAACCAGGGAACAGACCCGAAATCAAAGCCTCGCGCCTGCCAGATCGTGGCCGGCAGCAACAGTACCGCGCTGCCGGCGAAGCCGAAGGTATTCACAACCACTCCGGAATGGCTGGCCGTTGCCCGGCGTCCCAGCACAATGTAGATGGCGAACGTCAGGATCCCCAGGAAGATGATGAAATCGCCCAGCAGCGTCGCGCTATGATCGGGCTGCTTGGAAAGCTGAAGGACGAGAATCCCCGAAAACGCCAGCGCGAGTCCCACGACTTTGCGAGCGGTAATTTTCTCCTGGCCCAGCGCCGCCGCGATGAGCAGCGTCAACAGTGGAGTCAACGGAATGATCAGCGATGCATGCGTGACGCTAGTTTTCGAGACTCCCACTAGAAAGCAGAATTGGTTCATCCCAATTCCGACCGCGCCGAAAGCAAAAAGCTTCCAAAAGTCGCGCCCGCCCCAGTCGTGAGGCCGTTGATGCCAATAGAACGGAATGATGAAGCTCGCCGCCAGGGCCATTCGGATTCCCGCCAGCAGCAGCGCCGGAAAGCCCTTCAGCGCGAATTTGGACACGCTGTTGTTCAGCGCCCAGATAAACTGCACCAACAGCGCCAGAAGATAAAGCCGCGTCGCGTGCGATCGACTGTCTGCCTCCGTCAAGACAAAACCTCTTGCCGCACGGTGACCGTTTTCAGGAAGTCCAGGTCAATGTTGTAGCCGAAGCCGGGAGCCTCGGTGACCGCAATCGTCCCTTTTGGAGAGACGGTCACTTCGGGTCGAATGATGTCCTGTTTCCAATAACGCTTGGAGGCCGATACGTCGCCGGGTAGAACGAAATTCGGGAGCGTCGACATGGCGATGTTGTGGGCCCGTCCGATGCCCGATTCGAGCATTCCGCCGCACCACACCGGAATTCCCGCCTTCTGGCAGATATCGTGAACCTTCTTCGCCTCCGCAAAGCCGCCCACGCGACCCAGCTTGATGTTGATGATCCGGCCGGCATCCAGGCGAATCGCCTGCTCGGCCTGATGTGCGGAGCGAATGCACTCATCCAGGCAAATCGGCGTTTTCAACTGCGCCTGCAGTTCGGCATGGTCGATAATCTCGTCGTGCGCCAGCGGCTGTTCGATCATCATCAAATCGAACTCGTCCAAGGCTTTCAGGCGCGGAGCATCCGCTAGTGTGTAGGCGGAATTCGCATCGCCCATCAGGCGGATCTTGGGAAAGCGCTTGCGAACTTCGCGAATCACATCGACATCCCAACCGGGAGCGATCTTGATCTTGATGCGTTGGTAGCCTGCGGCAACTTCCGTCTCGATCTTCCGCAGCAGGTCCTCCACCGAATCCTGGATGCCGATCGAGACGCCGCAATCGATCTCCCTGCGAGCTCCGCCTCCAATCGTTTTGTACAGCGGCTCATTCTTCTGCCGAGCCTCCAGATCCCAGCACGCCACCTCGACGCCGCCGCGCGTCATCTTGTGGCCGCGAATGTGCGCGGTCCTCGCGGCAACTTCGCTGGCCGAAGAGAACGGATGCTTCAACAAACGCGGCGCGATGTAGTTCTGGATCAGCGGCCAGGCGGAGCCGGTCCACTCCTCGTTATAGAAGGGGTTTTCTCCACAAGTCACCTCGCCCCAACCGCTCAACCCGTCCGCGGCGACTTCCACCAAAATGATGTCGCGGGAATAAGTTCGTCCGAAGCTCGTCTGGAAGAAATGGACTAGCGGCATCTGGATGTGCCGCATTGTGATCTTTTCTAGTTGGAATGCCATGGTGCGAGTAAATAGGTTCCGAATTCCGGCGATCGCTCAAACCCGATCACCGCCAGCCCGTGCGCCAGGTGCCGGTCCAGCGCGTCGCTGACTTCCTTCTGAATTTCGCGAGCCCGGGCAGGATCCGTTCTCTTCCACTCGGCGATCTGGTTGGGGATGGCCACCCGTTCGGTGGGAAGCGGCCGGTGGTAATGTCCCCCTTCGCCAAGGATTGCCTTCACGCGCTCGCTGCCGACATACCATTCGGCAATGCATCGGTCCGTCGGCAAGCCTGCCTGCAAAGGACTGGATGTCGTCCCGTACTGGTTGAAGACGAAACGGCGCACCACCGCGCCCAGACGCTCGATGTTGAAGAAGGCGTTCTTCAGCTCCAGCGGATCGAATGTCCATTCAATCAGCTTCACTCCCTCTTCCAGAGCATCGGCGCGCTGGGCCAGCTTCAACCGGCGCCCCAAGCCGGAGTTGCGGTACTCATCCAGAACGCCCAGCATGTGGCTGTGCAGGTAGTGCTGACCGCCGGGTTTCAATCCCGGAATCGCCAGGCAGAAGGCCACCATCCGGTCGCCGTCGAAAGCTCCAAAGGAATGGCCGCCGATTTTGGACGCCACCACGAACAATCGGACCGGAAGCAAATCGACCTCGGCAAAACCCCAAATCGCCTCCTGAAGCTTGACGGCCTCAACAAATTCTGAATGCGCTTCTAGCTTGCGGATTTCAATTTGTTTTTCGCTTCGTTCCACAAACGGTCCATTTCTTCCAGATTGCTTTCCGTCCAGGGCTTGCCGAGATTCTCTTCTATATAGGAAAAGCGCCGCCGGAACTTGGCATTGCTAGCGCGCAGCGCCTGCTCCGCATCGATTCCCAGCTTGCGTGCCAGATTGACCAACACGAAAAGCAGATCGCCGATCTCTTCGGCTTTTGCTGCCGGCTCCGCAGCCGCGGCGAGCTCGCCAAGCTCTTCGTGCAACTTTTCCAGCACCTGGTCCGGCGAAGACCAGTCAAAACCGACGGTCGCGGCTTTCTGCGTAATCTGCTGTGCTTCGGCCAAGGCAGGCTGCGCCTTTGAAACCCCGCCGAGCAAACTACGCGGCTGGTCCTTCTTTTCGGCCTGTTTGATTTCGTCCCACCGCTGTTTCACTTCGCCGGGAGTTTTCGCCTCCCCATCGCCAAAAACATGCGGATGCCGTCGAATCAATTTCTGGTTGATCGCATCCAGGCTGTCGCCGATCGAAAAGCGGCCTTCTTCGGACGCCATCTGCGCGTAGAAGATCGCCTGTAACGTGAAATCGCCCAGCTCCTCCCGAAGACTGTCCCAGTCGCGAGCATCGATCGCGTCCAGGACCTCGTAGGTCTCTTCCAGCGTGTAGGGCTTGATGGAATCGAAGGTCTGCTCGCGATCCCAGGGGCAACCACCTGGAGCGCGTAGCTGCGCCATAATCCGGACAAGATTTTCAAACTTCTGTCCTAGAGACTGCGCAGGCTCGGCTGACATTCGGGAAACGGGTCGGAAAGACCCGTTCCCCACTGTATCATGCTGACTTCATTGGCTGCTCCGCCAGCAGGAGGCTAGACCTTCCGGAGTTTGGTGATGCGGCCGACTTCTACCCACTCGGAAAC
>CAZETQ010000091.1:15107-17411 GCA_964515165.1 uncultured Solibacteraceae bacterium
GAGGCTAGACCTTCCGGAGTTTGGTGATGCGGCCGACTTCTACCCACTCGGAAACGAAAATGTTCCCGTGGCGGTCAAAGCAGGCACCGTGCGGGCAAACGAACTTGCCGGCGGCGAAGTTGTCCCGGGACAGCTTGCGGGTTTCGTAGTGCTTGCCGCCGGTGTCTTCGCCCAGATGCTCGATCAGCCCGTTCTTCTTGTCGAGCAGGGTCACCCGAGCGTCCAGATCCGGAATCAGCAGCACGCCCTTGCGCTCCTGGAAGTGGCAGGGCTTCTTGACGCTGCCGGAAACCACGCTGGTAAACTGACCGCCCAGCGTGAAGTACTCCAGCCGGTTGTTGCCGCGGTCGGCAACCAGTAAAGTCGGCTTGCCTCGTTCATCGACAAAGATCCCGTGCGGATTGCTCAGTTGACCGTCGCCCTTGCCCACCGTCGCGATCGTTCGGATGTACTTGGCGTTCTTGTCGTACTGGTTGACGTAGTAGGAGCCGTAGCCGTCGGCCACATACACATCGCCGTTCGGGGCGATGGCAACATTGGTCGGCGAATACTTCTTCTTCTTTCCGTCGGAGCCGATCTGGTACGGTTCTGCCATTTCCGGATAACCGATCTCCCAGACCTTTTCGCCTTTCGGCGTCATTTTGACGACGATGGCTTGCTTGGTATCGCTGACGTAGAGAAAGTCCTGGCTGCCTTCCTTGCGAATATGCAGTCCGTGGGCGCCGCCCTTGAACTCGGGACCGAGCGAGCGGACAAACTTTCCTTTAGGGTCGAACACCAGCAGCGTATCGTCGCTGGGACTGGAAGCATGCACCGTATGCTGCACCCAGATCATTCCGTCGGAGTCTTCTACAACAGAGTGCGTGTTTCCGTACTTAATGTTGGCCGGAACCTCGCCCCAGTCGCTGATCCATTCGTAGGTGAACTGGCCAGTTCCGAGAACCGGATTCTTCGAGCCAGACTTATCCTGAGCACCCAAAATCATCGGAGCGCCGCCAATCGCGGACAGGGCCGTGCGACGTGTAAGCTGCATGTCAGAGAGTGTATCATCGCCAATTGACGCTCGCTCTCACGGTTTTAACGCTGTTGTCACAGCAGCCCGCCGAATCGAAATCGACCGCTGCTCCCGCATGGAAGCTGCACGGAGAATCCCGGATGTGGCTGGAGGATCGCCGGGGTTACGACTTCGGCCGCCAGCCTGATCTGCTGGTCCCCTACATTCGCAATCGCCTGGGGTTAGAGGTTCAGCCGGTCTCGTGGCTGAAGGCCGGCGGAATGATGCAGGACACCCGGTCGCCCCATTACGAGCGGTCCCGTCCGGGAGGGTCACAGGATCCGTTCGATCTTCACGAGGCATACGTCGAAATTTTCCCCGGGGCGAAAACCGGCTGGAACTTCCTGGCCGGACGAAAACGGTTCCAGTTTGGCGATCAGCACGTTATTGGCGTTCCGGAATGGGGTAACTCCGGCAGGACTTACGATACAGGCCAGATCAACTATCGCCGGAAGGATCAGGCTCTGCACGTCCTGATGGCTTCGGTAGTCAACTTCAACCCTTCGGGGTTCAATAAGCTCAACTTGCATGACAGGTTAACTGGAGCTTATTACGAGAAGACCGGCCGGATCGATCTGTACTTTTTCCGGCACAACCGGATTAACTTGCCCGCCACTCATACCGCGGGTGCTCGCGTCCAGCACCACTTCTCCCCTGCATGGAAGACAACCGTCGAAACCATGGTGCAGAACGCGTTTGGAATCATTGCCAATCTCACCTGGCATCTGCCGGGTCTGGACTCCATCGCCGAATACAAGTTTGCATCGCCGGGCTTTGACCAGCTTTATCCGGCCAATCATAATCGCCTGGGTCACACCGATCTGTTCTTCTTCCGGAACGTACAAAGCGGGCAGTGGCGCAATGTCGTTCCGTTCGGTAAGCACACCAAGGTGAATTTCATGTACACGGCGAACTGGCTGGTGGATAGCACTCAGCCGGCCTACAACTTCTCGGGAGGTGTCATCGCCAGTTCACCTTCCGGCGCGGCCGGCAGCTTTCTCGGTCAGGAAGCGGCCATCTACACCACCCACCAGTTCGGCAAGTTTCAACTTGGACTTTGCGTGGCGGAGTGGTTCACCGGAGAATTCCTCAAAAACACCACGCCCGGCAAGAATTCGACATATCTATACCTGCATGCGGGCTATCTCTTTTAACGCCGCGCCGGCGGTTCCCTGCCCGCAACACACGCATCGCACAGCAATATAGAATCTCACCATGGTGCAGATTCAACGGAGCCCCCAAGTCGCTGA
>CAZETQ010000092.1:0-11150 GCA_964515165.1 uncultured Solibacteraceae bacterium
CTCGACGCCATGGCAGCCCTCTTCCGCCCCCGCCGCTTCCTCGGCGACTACATGGAAGGGACAGCGCGAGAGCCCGTGGCCGCCTCCGATCGAGCCTACGCAGAACTCCTGGACCTCTACAAAAAAGTCGCCGTCAAACCCTTCGATCTCCGTCCGGAGCTCCCCAATCCCCTGCCCTCCATCCAGACCCAGCTCGCTCTCCACGAATGGGAGTATCCGCACAGCGTGCAAACCAGTCACGGCTGGCAGGAGATTCGGATCACCAGCCCGCTCTCCTGGGTGCTCACCTATCCGTCCCCCTACTCCCTCAACGTGGTCCGCCAGCAACTGGAGCAGGGCCATCAGCAGAAAGAACCCGAAGCCATCCGGGCCTTCGTGCTCCGCGCATGCCTCATGGCGCTGCTATTCCAAAAGCATCCCGCCCTATCGGAGCTTCTCAGTGCCCTGCGTTATCGCGTCGAAGTTCGAACCATGCGGGAATTGGGCTCTCTCCCGCTGGTGACCGTATCCGCCCCCTTTGCGACATTCCGCCCCGGTGATGAGCTCGTGGCCAAAGCGGCCGGATTCGCCGGAGGCGCGACATTCACGGAGGTCCTGGATATAGAAAGCATCCGGCACCTCCGGGACCCGATTCGCGATGAGGCAATCAAGATTCTCGAAAAACATGGCGAGGCGATATGAAGAATAGGAACCGCGTGGTGTGGACCAAGGGAATGTTCCTGACGCCGCAACACTTCCAGGTTCAAGACCAGTTCTTCCACGATTCCCTGCAATTCCGTTCCGTTTCCTCCCGGTTCGCCAATTGGGGAGTGACGGAGCTGGAGATCGACCGGGAAGCGATCGCCAACGGGACGTTTCGTCTCACTCGCGCCAGCGGAGTTCTCGGCGATGGCGAAATCTTTCAAATGCCCGATACCGACGAGCTTCCGGCCAGCCGCGCCATCGCCGAACATTTCCCCGAATCGCAGCGAAGCCTCAACGTCTACCTCACTCTTCCGGAGCGGCGTCTGGCCGCGCGAAACGTCGTCTTTGCCGATCGCTCCAACGGCGACGCGTCCGCCCATAGCCGCTACCAGGCCGATACTCGCATGATCTTCGATGAGAACGAGGGTGTCGAAGAGAAAGCGGTCCAGGTCGCCCGCCGGAATTTTCGCCTGCTGTTCGGCGGCCAACACACCGAAGGCTACACCACTCTGCAAATCGCGCAGCTCGTCCGGAACAGCGCCGGAGTGCCGGTGCTCAACGAAGCATTCGTTGCCCCATGTCTCGATCTGGCTCACAGTGACCGCCTGATGGCGATCTTGCAGCGGCAGATCGAGATTCTGGCGGCCAAGCTCTCCGCTCTCTCTTCCGGCCGGCGCCAGCGCGGACGCGCGCTCGCTGATTTCTCGGCCTCCGAAACCGCCAGCTTCTGGCTGCTGCACACCGTAAACAGCTACCTGCCGGAAATCCGCCACATCTACAAAGTCCGCCACGGGCATCCGGAGACGGCCTACGTCGCGATGCTCCGCCTGGCGGGAGCCTTGGCGACATTCTCGCTCCAGGCGGAGGCCGGGGATTTCCCCGACTATGATCACGAAGATCTGGGATTCTGCTTTTCCGCGCTCGACGCCAAGATTCGGGAGTTGATGGACACCGTCATCCAGACCAACTACATCCCCATCCGGTTGGAACTCACCGATCGCTTCATCTGGTCCGGCACCGTCGAAGACGACCGTTACTTCAAAAACTCACAGTTTTATCTTGCCGTCAGCGCCAAAATTGGAATCGACGACATCATCCGCAAGGTTCCTCAGTTAGTGAAAGTTTCTTCAAACGGCGATATTCAGAAGATCATCCGGAACTCGCTGGCCGGAATTACGCTCCGTCATTCACCGGCTCCGCCGGCGGCCATTCCCATGAAGCTCGACAATCAGTACTTCAGCTTCAACCAGAGCGGTCCGCTTTGGGATGCCATCCAGCTCTCGCGCTCGCTGGCCGTATTTGCGCCATCGGAGATTGTCGACCCGAAGCTCGAAGTCATCGTAGTACTCAACTAAGCGCGAATTGGCTCACCGCGCCGAATGCTGGAAGTCCTTCATCCGGTCTATCTGGCTAATCCCGAATCGCGCATTCGTGTAGTCGCCCTCGATTGAGTCGACAGACGTTCCGTTAATTTGCAGCGTCACTCCGGACTTTGTCGTACGCACCGTGATTTGCATCTCATTGGCGATCTTCGAACTGAACGGCCGATCGACTTCCCCCTGATTGCCTTCTTTGCGCCGGATTTTACTCTCCGTAATATCGAAACTCAGATCGCCCTGCGGACTTCCAATCAGGAAAATTCGCGACTTGCAATCGCCGCCCATACCGAGAATCCTCTTTGTGGAACAGGGAACAGTGAACGAAAATGTACCCGCCGCGGATGTGCTGTAGGTACTCTGCGCATTGCCTTTCTTGACATAGTATCCGTTGGGACTCAGCTTCCATTCCGGAGCGTTGTTCCACCCGCTCATCCCTCCCACCGTTGGCTTTGCCGGCTCCGGCTCCGCTACCTTCTTCATGCTGAACGAGATCGTCTGGGGATCGCCCGTCTTCAGTTCAAAGTCACCGGTATAGCTGTCGTAACCCGGCGCCGTTATCTGGTAGGTGTACTTTCCCGCCCGCAGCGAAATCGGTGTGTTCACGCGCGCCGGACTCGTCCGGCCGTCCGCCGAGCTCAGCCGGATTTCCGCTGCCGCCGGGCTCCCCTGGAACGTCACTTGCCCGCTCACAACCAGGGCCTCGAAATTCAACTTACTAACATCGATTTCTTCGGAGTCGCCGGCCTTGAACTCGATCTCCCGTGTCACCGTCCGGAAACCTTGCCGGGCGATGTGAACCTTATGCCGCCCCGGATTGACATTGATCGTCAGCGTTCCGTCGGAACCGACTCGATGCCCGTCCTGTTCGCCTACGGAGACTTCCGCGCCCGCGCCGTTTCGAATGGCAAGCTTGCCTACCTTGGGAATCGGACGAAGATCGAACTGCAGCTTACGCGTTTTGTCGCGCTGCAACTGAACCGTCTGCTCCTCCGATGGATAGTAACCCGGCCGTTCCACGCGAACTTGTATGGTCCCCGGAATCAGACCCATATACAGGCTTCCCCGAAGAGGTACGTAGCGGCGGGGGCGGCCGTTGATAAACACTTGAACATCGGTTGCTCCTCCCGCAACGATTTCCAGCGTTCCATTCGGAGCGTCCGGCGTCAGGGCGACAAACAGCTTCGGATTCTGTCCGAGTTCCAGCTGATGTTGAATCGGCTGCTCGGCGCCATATTGGACGGATACGACCTTTGACCCTGCGGTTCCCAGGTTGTCTCGCGTCAGCCCGCTGGGCCCAAGCTCTTCGCTTGCCGCCTCGTCCATGGCAAAGCCAACCTTCTGCCCCTCCGAGGAAGCAAAAAACTGGCCCGCTCCGTTGTAGGTCGCAGCCGCAAAAACTCGCGCTCGATTCCCTTTCAGCTCCAGCACATTGGGAAGGCTATTGCTTTTGAACTCCGCGCGAATGCTGGCGCCCACACCATCCGGACTCGTAATCTGAAGCGTGTGCTCGCCATCCGGAATCGTACTAAAAACAAACAACCCGCTGCCCTTGCTGTCCAATGGCACACCGTCAATCGAAACCTCGGCACGTTCCATCTCTGCGACAACCTGAACAGCCGGCTTGGGGACCGGCGCGTCAACAGTGATTGGCGGGGGCTCCACCGGACCCTCCACCGGCGGAGGAGGAGCGACGGATGTGGTGGCCGACGGCGGCTCCTGATTTTTGGGCAAGTACACCTGCAGCACCCGAACCATCAGAAGCAAGGCCGCGGCCAGCAATACCGCCGGAATGGCCAGCCGGGACATCGGAAGCTGCCCGTGGAAAACCCGGACAATATCCCGGAATGATTCGATGACTCTTGCCTGCAGCTTCGAAAAGAACGGCCCAATCGCCGTATACCAGGGCGGCGCCGGCGGAGCGGCCGCGGGCCGTGGAGGCCTGGGAGGAGGAGGCGGCGGTGGCGTTTTCGCGATGACCTCCGGCTTGTCGGTGTCCAGATCCGCCGCCGGCTTCCGCGACCTTTCCAAACGTTCCCGCAGCGCATCGGTAACCGCTTTGAATTCGTCGTCGTCGCGATAGCGTGTGGCCAGTGCTTGCGTCTTGACGAATAGCGACTCCAACTCATCCTTGTTGAAGACCGTCTCCGCCTCCCGCTGAATCGTTCGAAGCTCCTCGACATCCAGCTTCCGGCTGGCCACTCGCGCCGCATCCTTCTGGCTTCGCTTCAATTGCGTTCGCAACTGGGTCAGCCGCGTGTCGTCCGGATATTGCTGCAAAGCTTCATCCAGCACCGCAATCGCCTGAGGGAGATCCGCCTTGGCCTGAAACGCTCTCGCCCGGGAAAGCGCGTCGGTGACGCAGGACTCGTGCTTCTTGTCCTGAATGAGAGTCTTCAGACTCCTGGCAAGCGCGTTGCCCGGATCCAGATCGATTGCTTCCTGCAAATACCCGTCGGCTTGCTGCCAATCGCCGTCGATATGTGACTTTGCCTCACCAATCAGCAGATCCAGCAGCCGCTGCCGGATCGGGCTGCTGGTCGGATCCAGATGGTTGGCGTCCCGAAGCAGCTGCAGTCCATGCTCTTTGTTACCGGCGGCGAAATCGGTCTCCGCCTCCCGCAAAAGGCCCTCGGCCTGCGCGATGCGCTCCAGCTCCTGACTGGCCGTCCGTTGAAGAGCCAGCAGTTCCGCATCGCCCGTATACTCCCCTAGCGCCTCGCGGCAAAGTTCCAGGGCCCGCGAAAAATCTCCGACGTTCAGAGCTTGATCGATTCTCTGAACCCACCGCCCCCGGACGTCCGATCGATCCCGGTGTTGCTTCCGCCGGCTGACACGCTCGCATTCCACATCCAGCCCGGGATACTGGCGGTAAATGTTCCGGAGGATTTCCCATTGCGCCAGCGCTTCTCCAAACTGTCCCTTACCCTCAAAAGCACGCGCTTTGGCGACAATCGACTCGACCAGATCGCGCTTCGACCGGATCGTATGAAGCGAGCGCTGAAAATGAGTTTCTTCCGGGCATTTCTCCAACGCCTCTTCCAGCAGTTGCAGCTTCCGGTTCAGATCCGCCTCAGCGTCCACCGCCCGGTCCACGCGCGCAACGTATGCTGAAACTTCCTGCCGCTGCCGATCCTCAATATCGAATTTCAGCGATTGAAATAACGCATTTGCGGGCGATTTCTTAAGCACTTCTTCACAAATCGTCAGGGCCGCCGCAAAATTGCCGTTATCCAGCTGCTTCCGTGCCTCCTGGTAGGAATTCACCAGTTGATCGTGCTCGGATCGGACCTTGTTATAAAGCTTCTGGTAAACTGCGGCGCGATCGGGCGAGAAAGTATCCGGAGCGCGCCGGTCCATTTCCAGAACCCGCTCCAGCCGCGAAAGGGCTGAACTCAGGTCGCCCTTTTCCAGCGCTTCCAGCGCCGCGTTGTACACGCTCTCTTTCTCCGTGCGAGCTTTCTGGTATTCCTGCTCGCGCTGGTCCACTTCCGACAGCAGCTGCTGCGCCTTGGACTCCTTGGGCCTCAGTTGCAAAACGCTCTGCAGCGCCTGCCTGGCGTGGCCATAAGCGTGATTTTCCATATGCTCGCGCGCCAGGCGCAGCCAATCGTCAATCTGACGGCTGCTGCGCTTATTCTCAATGTCGCCGCGCAGCGTATGCGCTTCCGTATTGGCCGGGTCCAGATCCAGGGCTTCCTGCAGCTTCTGCAGCGCCAGTTGGTACTCCTCCTCCTCAAACCGCCGCCGGGCTGTTTCCAGCAATTGCTGGATCGTCTTGCTCCGGACGGCTTCATCCGTGGACTTGCGAAGCGAAGCCAGATCCGGATGCAGCACTGCCTCCGATTCCAGCTCCGAGATGATCTCGTTTGCGAACTCTACCTCTCCCTGCTCCAGAGCCTTCCGTACTCTCTGGATCCGGGGCTCGATCCGGGCGGGACTGAAATACTCGATCGGATCGTTATGCGCCGCCCGCTGCAGGTAATCGCCGAATTCCTTGGCCGAGGCAAAGCGTTGATACGGCTGTTTGGCCATCGCCTTGTGAATCACCTGGCTGATGGCAACGCTCACGCTGGAGTTCACCTGGTACGCGGGCGGCGGCATCTCGTGCAGAATTCGTTCCGCCAGGTCTTCCTTGCTATCGGCCTCGAAGGGCCGCCGGCGGGTAATGGCTTCAAACGCGACGACGCCAAGGGAAAACAGGTCGGAAGCCGGAGTCGGCTTCTTCAGCATCACCTGCTCCGGCGACATGTACAGCAGCGTTCCACCGTGCTTCACCGTCGAGTGAACATCGATAAGGTGAGCCACGCCGAAGTCTATGATCTTGGCCGAATCGTCTTCCAAAACGAAGATGTTGCTTGGCTTCAGGTCCCGATGAACCAGGCCCTTGTCATGCGCGGCCTGCAGCCCGCGGCAAACCTGCAACAGGATGTCGACGCAGCGCTCCACCGAAAGCCGGGAGGCGGCCGTTTCAATTAACTTGTCCAGCGTCAAACCGCGCAGCAGCGGCATGACGAAATAGGGAACTTCCTGCCCGTTTTCGACCATCGCGCCAATGTCGTAGATCTCGACAATGTTCGGATGCGCCATGCTGGCAAGCGTGGCGCACTCCTTGCGAAACAAGTCCAGAGCGGTTTTGTCCCGGACGTCCCGGATCGTCTTGAGAGAGACTTCCCGATTCAGCGTGTGGTCGAAAGCCCACCAGACCACACCCATGCCGCCTTGCCCGAGGACCCGGCGCCTCTCGTAACGTTCGTTAATTCGAGCAGTCGTAGGCATTGCGCCGTACTTACCGAACTACTTAACCAAGTGTGAATTCAGGGGGCTTTTCGTTTCAGTCAACCCAGCCTTCGTTTTCCTCGAGTGTCTCACAGTGCAAAGCTGGCCGGCCAGCTATTCCCATGGTCCGGCAGCCGGAATTGTCACGCAATTCCCAGGCATTACCCTATGCGTAGTCCACAGGAAAACCGGGCCTTTCTTAACTTTATTTAATCCAAGCGCCGCTTTCAGATCTGCCACCCCGGGGAGCCCTGGAAGCCGGAATCGAGCTGCAAACCGCGACCCGGTGCAATTCGTGGGCAATGCCGCCCGGTTCGTACCTCGCGCAGTTCGTTACTGAAGGTGCTTCCCAGTACGTACTGGCGCTAAAGTTCAGCAATTTTCTATAGGAAATCCGAAGACTCGGATGTTACTCTTCCTTCCAGGAAGAGGACACCAACTTGCGCTTCATTATCAAATGTTTACCACTCCTGCTCGCCGCTCAGGCATGGGCTGGATTTGTCGCCACGTCTCTAGGCAATAACAACGTTTATCTGCTGGACGACGATATGAATTTGGTCAGCTCCTGGAGTACCGGACTGGCCAGTGCCAACGGAGTTGCCGTCAACGGCTCCACCATCTATGTCGGCCAATTCGGTTCCGCCTCGGTCGAGATTTACAACACCTCCGGCGTCCTGCTGAACAGCTTTTCGCTGGGTTCGCCCGGCGCGTCGTACCTGCAGGGCTTGGCTTATGTCAATGGCGAGCTCGCCGCTGCGAATGAGAGCGAAATCCGTTTCTTCAGCGCCACCGACGGATCGTATATCCGGTCGATCGGCGGCATCAACGGCACCACCGAGGCCCTCACCTTCGACGGGACCAACATTCTCGCGCTGGACGATCAGATCCTCGTCGTCGACCCGGCCACCGGCACCGTGAACACCACCTTGCCCAACGCCGGCATCGGCTTCGCCTTTGGGGGAACCGGCCTCGCCATCCTTCCCGGCGGCGGTTACATGATCGGCGGACCCGATGGAGCCTGGGTGAAAACAGATGCCCTGGGGGCGGTAACGGCCAGCGGTAACAACGGCGTCGATATGTACGGCCTGGAATACATCAACCTCGGCGCGTCCCCCGTGCCGGAGCCCTCCACCGTTGTCTTCGGCCTCGTCGGAATCGCGGCTCTCGGACTTCGCTGGAAGCGTTCCTAAGCCGCAAACCTCGCTGTTAAGGCAGCACGGCCAGCCTCAGATTCTTGAAATCGAGATTCGTGGTTGGGTCGTGCGCCTGCAGCGAGATTGTGCCCGCCTTCTCGATTGCCTGCTTCTTTCCCACCGCCGTCCCTACCGGATTCGGGTCCCGCCAGCTCGCCGTCAGCGACCCATTCACCCACGTCGCGATCTGCCGGCCCGATGCCAGAATCGTCATCGTGAAAAACTCGTTGTCGCCGGCGGCGATCCGCCGCGCCGGAACGTTGTGATAAATCCCGCCCGTTCCGAAATCCACCGGCTTGGCCCGATCGGCATCCTGAAACTGGTTGCGAATCTGGATCTCGTATCCGCTCCAGAAAACATTCGGCTGCCCGCGAAAGAAGACGCCGGAATTCGGATGCCGGTTCGGATCGTCCGTATTCGTGCGAATGTCCATCTGCAGGATGAAATTCTGCCACTCCTGTTTCGTCTCCAGCTGCCCCGGCCCCTTCTCGACATGGATCGTTCCCCGCTTCGCCGACCAGACCGCCGGCTCTTTGGTGTTGGGACGCTCCACCGTCTGCCACCGGTCCGTGAGTTTGCCTCCAAAGACGGACTCCAGCCCCAGCGGCTTCACCAGGATGTTCCGGAACTCGATCTTTTTGTCCTTGTTGTGCTGCAGCCCGAAGTGACCGCTCTTCGCTTTCGAATCCCGAGTGTCCAGCACCGTCTTGCCGTCCAGCTTCACCTCAAACCGGTCGCCCGTATTCCGGACTTCATAGGTGTGCCATTCCCCCGCCGCCGGAGTGACCTTCTTCCCCGCCGCATGGTTCACCAGCGAGCCGGTTGGAAACTTCGGATGCCCCTCGTACATTTGCAGCTCATAGCCGGTCTCGTGCGGCTGCCCTTCCCGTGCCGAGCGCAGAAAAATTCCCGAGTTTCCGTCCGCCGCCTGCCGGTAGTCGACCCGCAGCACGTAATCCGCAAACGGCATGTCGCTGCGAAGCCACCCATAATCGCCCGCCTCGCTGACAATCGCTCCGCCGGCGACCTTCCACTCCGCCTTGCCCTCCGGCGTCCATCCGTACAGCGTCTTGCCGTCGAACAGCGACAACCATCCTTCGGCGGCCTGCTTGGGAGTTACCGCCGGTTGTGCCGCCAAACTCAGCGCGGCCGCGAAAACCAGAACTCGCATCGCCTAAATGCTATCAACCACCGGTTTCTCGTGAATCGTAATCGGCCCCGGCCCGTAAGGACGCCACCGCTGCTTGAAGCGCTCGTTGATCGCTCCCGTGAAATATACGGTTAAAGGAACGCCGCACGCCGCCGCCACATGCTGCCCCGACGAATCATAGCCGGCATACGATTTCGATCGCGAAATTGCGCCCGCAAACGCCGCAAACGAACCGTTCCAATACCGCACCGGCACCCCTGCCGAAGCCCGGTCCGCCCGCCGGGCCTCTTCCTCGCTCGCCCCGCGGTCCAGCAGCACGCTTCCCTTCCGCGCCACCGCCGCGATCAGCTCGCTCTCAAACGGATCCGGAAATCGCTTGGCGTCGTTGCCGCCCGTACCCAGACTGACGGCCGTATCCGCGCCTTCCAGCACCCGCTTCGGCGCGACAAACGCCCGCGCATCCGGAGTGCCGAACGTCTCCCGGCACCACCGCGCCGTCAGCACCGGCAGCGGCTCCGTCGTGTTTTCCCCATACGACCGCGACTCGAAAAAGAAATAGTTGTACTCCGGGCACACCGGCAGCATCCCCAGCTGCGTAATGCGCGAATCCGGATCGATCACGATCGCTCCCGCCGGCACTACCAGGGACTGCCCGGCCGCCAGCCGTTCCCGCAGCGTCGCATGGCGAGCGTACTCCACCGGCAAATGCTCAATCCGCGGGTCGTCTTCGAACAACTCGAAATTCTTGCGTGGACCCGCAAACCAGATCCGGGCCCGCCCAAACCGCCGTTTCGCCATATCCAGCACGACACTGGTCACGGCCACGTCGGCGCCCAGCGTCACCCGCGACAGCACCACCACGTCGTCGGCGTCGCCAACGCAAGGCCGGTGTTGCCGCGCGCGCTGGAATCGCCAGAAGTCGCAGCCCGGCACGCGGCGAAACAGCTCCGAGTACTCATCCGCTCCCGCCCGGTCGAACCGGTCGCAGAGCGGCTCCACGATGTGCTGGAACAGTTCCCGCGCCGCCGCGGCGTCGTCAAGGGCGCGGGATATATCGGCTGATAAGGAGCTCAAGCTTTTCGTAGGTTGTCACCGGGACCGTCTTCGCGTCCGTGATCAAAGCGTTCTTCAATGCCGAGTGCGCCTTGTACTCGGCCCGCGTGTCGATCAATTCCACCGCCTGCCGCACCACCTTCGCCGCGTTCTCCGCATTCTGGTTCAGCACGCGAATGATGTCGGCCACCGTCACCGCGTCATGATCCGGATGCCAGCAATCATAGTCGGTCACCATCGCCACCGTGCAGTAGGCAATCTCCGCCTCGCGCGCCAGCTTCGCCTCCTGCAGATTGGTCATCCCGATCACGTCCATGCCCCACGACCGGTACAGGTTCGATTCGGCCAGCGTCGAAAACTGCGGACCCTCCATGCAAAGGTACGTGCCGCCATTCTTCGCCGTCACTCCCGCTTTCTCGCAGGCCTGCGCGACAACCTGCCGCAGCTCGTCGCTCACCGGATGCGCGAAGCTGACATGCGCCACCAGCCCCTCTCCGAAAAACGTGGACACCCGGCCCTTGGTGCGGTCGAAAAACTGATCCACCAGGACGAACTCTCCCGGAGCATGCTCCTCCTTCAGCGATCCGACGGCGCTCAGCGAAACGATATAGCGCGCGCCCAGCTTCTTCATGCCCCAGATATTGGCGCGGAAATTCAGCTCCGGCGGTGAAATCCGGTGTCCCCGGCCATGCCGGGCCAGAAACGCGACTTTCTTCCCCGCCAGCGTTCCCACGATGTAGGGATCGCTGGGCCGCCCGAACGGCGTCCCCAGATCCACTTCCTCCGAAGCTTCAAAACCCGGCATCGAATACAGGCCGGACCCCCCGATAATTCCAATATCAATCTGTGCGCTCAAGAATGAGGTTCCTCGATCAGTTCCAAGAGTACTCCGCCGGTTGAGGCGGGATGAACAAA
>CAZETQ010000092.1:11250-17302 GCA_964515165.1 uncultured Solibacteraceae bacterium
TGGGAGAATCGTTGGAGGATTTCATCGACTGCCGAATAAGGATCGCGGCGGCGCTCCGCAACCGCGCAGGCAGCGCTTTCCAGTTCATCCCAGGATATCGTCTTCAGCAGCTTGTCACGCAGCATCTGGCGAAGACGTTCGCGCCAATGCTCCACGCTGCGGTTCTTCGGCGGAACGGCGCGCACCGCCGCCAGCACTTCCGCAATCCCCTTGCCCTCCCGCGCCACCGTCTGGATCACCGGAACGTTCAGCTCCGCCGCATGCAGCTCCTGCGCCAGCCGCCCGGCGCCTTCGCGGTCCGCCTTATTGATGACGAACACGTCGGCAATCTCCAGCAACCCGGCTTTCACCGCCTGAATGTCGTCGCCCATCCCCGGAACCAGCACCACCACCGTCACCGCCGCCAGCCGCGCAATGTCCACTTCGTCCTGCCCCACGCCAACCGTTTCCACGATCACCACGTCGAAGCCGGCCGCATCCAGCAGAGTCGTCATGTCCGCGGTCGCCGCCGCCAGCCCGCCCATCGTCCCCCGCGTCGCCATGGACCGGATGAAGACATCGGGGTCGGCATGATGCTGCATCATCCGCACGCGGTCCCCCAGAATCGCCCCGCCCGAAAACGGGCTGGAAGGATCGACAGCCACGATGGCGACAGTTTTCCCTTCCGCCCGGATCGTCTGCGTCAACTGATCCACCAGCGTGGATTTCCCCGCCCCCGGAGAGCCGGTGATGCCCAAAATCAGGGCGTGCCCCGCGCGCGGAAATAACTCCGCCAGCAGCGAATCCGCCGCGCCCGCTTCCACCAGCGTCGCCGCGCGAGCCAGCGCGCGCCGGTCGCCGCCAACGATTTCCCGCGCACCGGTTTCCCGATCCCCGCCCACACTCGTCATCAATCTGGTTATAAACCAACCGCGCTTGACGTCTGAAACGTTCCGTATAAACTATAGTTAACTTCTAAACGTAACTATGGTTCCCAGACTGGAAGCGCTCGATTCGCCCGCTGTGGCGACGCGTGGCACCGTGGGCTTCCGGCGGTTTCTGGCGTTTTCCGGACCTGCCTACCTCGTCAGCGTCGGGTACATGGATCCCGGCAATTGGGCGACCGACCTCGAAGCCGGGGCGCGATTCGGCTACCGGCTGCTCTGGGTGTTGGTGTTGTCCAATCTGATGGCCATCGTCCTTCAGACTCTTTCGGCCCGGCTGGGACTGGCCACGGGGCGGGACCTGGCGCAGACCTGCCGCCAGCGTTATCCCCGCGCCATCAACCTGGCGCTATGGTTTCTTTGCGAGATTGCGATTGCCGCCTGCGATTTGGCCGAAGTTCTCGGCGTGGCCATCGGGCTGAATCTTCTGTTCAAGATTCCCCTTCTGGCCGGAGTGGCCATCGCCGCCCTCGACACCCTGCTGATTCTCGGACTTTCGCGCTACGGCATCCGCGCCCTGGAGCGCGTGGTCCTGCTGCTGGTGATCGTCATCGGCGGCTGTTTCGCGATGCAGATCTTCCTCGCCAAGCCGGTGCTTTCCGAGGTCGTTGGCGGGCTGGTGCCTTGGCTTTCCTCCGAAAGCCTGTTCGTCGCCATCGCGATGCTGGGGGCGACGGTGATGCCCCACAACCTGTATCTCCATTCGGCGCTGGTGCAGACTCGCGAGATCGGCGACGGCGACGCTTCCAAGCGAATTGCGGCGCGCTACAACCTTTACGATTCCGTTCTCGCGCTGAACGTCGCCCTGCTGGTCAATTGCGGCATCCTGGTGCTCTCCAGCGCGGTGTTTTTCAAGAACGGAGTGGTGGTCACCGAAATTCAGCAGGCCCATTCGCTGCTTTCGCCCCTGCTGGGAACGACTCTGGCCAGCATTCTGTTTGCCGTGGCCCTGATTGCCAGCGGCCAGTCCTCCACCATGACCGGGACGATGGCCGGGCAGATCGTCATGGAAGGGTTCCTGAACCTGCGCATGCGGCCCTGGCTGCGCCGGCTGATCACCCGGTCGATTGCCATCATTCCCGCGGCGATCACCATCTACATTGCCGGCGAGGCCGCGACCTATAAGCTGCTGCTGCTCAGCCAGGTGATTCTCAGCATTCAGCTTCCGTTTGCGGTCGTGCCGCTAATCCACTTCACCAACGACGGCCGCCGCATGGGAGTTCTGCGCAGCCCCCGCTGGCTGCAACTGCTGGCCTGGCTTTCGGCGGCGATCATTATTTGCCTGAACATCTGGCTGGCCGCCCAGGCCCTGGACGGCACCGCGGCCGCCTTCCTGACCTTGCCGCTTGGCGCGCTGCTGGCCTACGTCCTGGTGGAACCCTGGATCGGGAAGCGTCCGGTTTCCGATGCCTCGGTGCTTCCGGATGCTCCGCTGGAGGATCTGCTCAGCGTCCCCGCCTATCGAACCATCCTCGTTCCGGTGGATCACTCCGAGCTGGACCGCCCGGCGCTGCGCCATGCCGCCGCCCTGGCTCGCCAGTACGGATCGAAGCTGCTGATCCTCCACGTCGAGGAAGGCGTCGCCAGCCAGGTTTACGGCCCGGACGCCCGAACCGCCGAAGAACTGGAAGGCAGCCGCTACCTGAACCAGATTCTCGCCTGGCTGGCGGAAAACGGCGTCGATGCCGAGGCGGCGGTCGCCTATTCCGGCAGGCCGCGCAAAGAGATCATCCGCGTCGCCCGCGAGCGCTCGCCCGACCTGATCGTCATGGGCGCTCACGGCCACAAGGGCTTGAAAGACATCATTTTCGGTTCGACGATCAACGCCGTCCGGCACCATGTGCGAGCCCCCGTCCTGGCCGTCCAACGCGATCCGGAATGAGTCGCCTGTGTCACCCCGACACAGATTCCCCGCTGGCGCGTCTGATAAGTAGTTGATTTTGTTACGAGCCGCGATGGTAGCGAAACTGCTTTCCGGAGCTGGAATGCGGTGTGCCGCCCTCATCTTGATCTGGCTGGGAACTCTGGCAGCGGCCACGCTCCAGAAGATGACGCTCGCCGAAATGATCGGGAAATCCACGGCCGTCGTCCACGCGAAGGTGGGCCAGTGCACTGCCGATTTCCGCGGATCGACGGTCTACACCACCTGCCAGCTTTCGGTGCTGGAACAGTGGAAGGGCTCGGCGAATCGGGTGACGCTGCCCGGCGGCACGGCCCAGGGAATCCGCCATATCTTTGCCGGAGTGCCGGCGCTGCAGACCGGCGACGAAAGAATCTTTTTTCTCTGGGCTGGCAAGTCGGGTGAGCCGCAGCTGATCGGCCTGTCCCAGGGCCTGATGCGGCTGGAGAGGCTCCCCGGCGGAACCGTGCTGGCCGTCCGGACACCGGGCCGGGACCGGATGCTGGACGCCACCGGCCGTCCGGTTTGGGATGAGGGAGTCGAGATGCCGCTTTCGGAGCTTCGGACTCTCGTACGGGGGGCGGGCCGGTAGTGCGGAGGCTCTCCACATTGCTGGCGGCGGCGATCTGGGCGGGCGCCCTGGCGCAGGCTTATTACCCGTTTCTGCGGTATGTGAACCGCGACGGCGCATCCGTTGGTCTTCCGCAGAAGTTCGACCTGGCGAGCCTGCCGAACGGACGAGTCCATTTTTTCCTTTCCGGCGCTCCGGAAGTGTGGGCGGAACAGGACAACCTGAACCGGCTGCTGAGCCAGCTGCGGCTGGCGGCCCGGCAGTGGAGCGACGTCCCGACGTCCGCTCTTCGCGTCGAGTTCGGAGGAAAACTCAGCTCGCCCGCCGAGACGCAGAGCGGCCCGGGAATCGACGTCGTCTTCGGCGAGATTCCGCCGGGACTGATCGCGCTGGGAGGCCCGGCCGTTCTGGCCGATCCGTCACCCGATGGCGCATTCGTGCCGATTCTCCGCTCCCAGCTTTTGCTGCCGAACGACATGTCGAACATGGCCAGCTGGTCCGACGGGACGTTCGCCACGCTGGTTCATGAATTCGGACATACGCTGGGGCTGCAGCATAGCCTCACTTCCAGCGCAATGTCCACCGACATTTCCCGGGCGGTGACAAAAGGAAAGGCGCTGGCGGCGGACGACGCGGCCGGGATTTCGCTGTTGTACCCCTCGCCGGAGTTTCAGGCGAACCTGGGATCGATCTCCGGCCGGGTGACGCGGGACGGCGCCGGCCTTTCGCTGGCCAGCGTGGTTGCGATTGCTCCGAGAGGCGCGGCGGTGGGAACGCTGACAGCTCCCGATGGAACGTATCGCATCGACGGACTTCCCGCCGGCAGCTACTACATCTATGCGCATCCGCTTCCCCCGGCGCAGCAGGGCGAAGCCACTCCCGCCAACATCGTCCCGCCGGTGGATTCGAACCTGACAGCGATTGCCGCGGCCGAACCGTTCAAGCTGACCTTCTACCCCGCGTCCGCCACAACCGCCGGTGCAACAAGCGTTCCGGTGGGCGCGGCGGCTCACATCGAAGGCATCGACGTTGCGGTGGCCGCCCGGTCTGCCGCGCAATCGATCTACAACATTCTGACCTACAGCTTTCCGGGAAACGTCGCGGTGCGGCCCGCTCATGTGAACGTGACGGCGACGCGGAATTTCTTCGCCAACAGCAACAGGAATTTCTTTGTCGCTACGGGGACCGGACTGTTCAACAGCAACAGCCAGCCATTGCCTGGGCTGACGGCGGCCGTTCTGGGCGGCTCGACAACCATTACGGGCATCAAGAACTACTCGCAAGGCTATCTTCAGTTCGACCTGGGCTACACCCCGGAGGTTGGCGATGGAACAAGGCACCTGATTTTCTCCCGGCCGGGCGAGACCTACGTTCAGCCGGCCGCCTTGCATCTCACGACGGCGCAGCCGCCGAGTGTGGGCGAGATCACGGCGGATTCGGATTCATCGGTGACGATGACGGGAACCGAACTGGGAGCCGAAACCAGGGTGTTTTTCGATGGAGCTCCGGCGGCGGTCGAATCCTACGATGCCGCCGCGGGGAAGTTAACGGTCAGCGCTCCTCCATCGCCGCAGGACCACAGGGCACGGATCCTGGCGATCAATTCCGACGGACAAAGCTCGTCGTTCCTCCAGACCCACGAGAAAACGACGCTAACTCTGGCGGGATCGGTTCCCTTCGGAGCCACCGTGGTGCCCGCCGCGCTCTCCGCCGGTTTGGATGCCGGGATCGAAATCGATGCGCCGAATGCGAACTTCGCAGCGGGCCAGGTGACGATCGGCTTCGGGACGAGCGATATTACCGTCCGGCGAGTCGCGGCCGTTTCGCCTTCCCGGCTGATCGCGCAGGTTCAGGTTCGTCCCACGGCAACAGCGCGGACTTACGATCTCACCATCACCAACGGCCTTCAGGTGGTTGTCCAGCCGGCCGCGCTGACGGTGACCGAGGCCCTGGCGGCACAGGCGGCCGCTCCGAAGAATCCAAATCCGGTGACGGGTCTGGCTACCGCCGCGCCGGGGGAATGGATTGCGTTTGCCGTCAGCACGGGCGGAACTCTCACGGCCACGATCGGGGGAAAAGCCGCCGCCATTCAGACCGTCGATGAATCGGCGGCAATGATCCAGGTGCCTTCGGATGCCGAACCGGGGATTGCGATTTTGAAAATCGCCGGCCAGGCGGCTCCGATTGCGATCGAAGTGATTGCCGCGCTGCCTCAGCCCAAGCTTGCGGACGAAAGCTCCGTTTCGTCCGGTGCGCCGGTGACGATCGGAATCCCGGACATCCGGAAGAGGCTGAGCCCGTTTTCCACTCCCCGGATTGGGGTGTCGGTGGCAGGCGTTCCCCATCTGGCGGCCGTTTCCTCCAAAGCCGACGAGCTGACGTTTACGCTATTGCCCTCGGTTCCAGCGGGCGAAACGATGGTGGAAATCTCGCTGGACGGCGTGGCGCTGGCTCCTGTCCCGTTGACGGTTGTTCCATAGCTCTCTTCAGCCGGCGCCGCCACAGCAACTTCCGCATAGATGACATTGCCGTCGGAATCGACGTTCATGGGGTGGCGAAAGTCGAATTCTTCCTCAGTCATGAGGTGATTTTTGCTGCCGCACTGCTCGCAAACCTTCTTCTGATCGCTTTCGGTGAAGCAGCGGCCGCAGAAGATTT
>CAZETQ010000093.1:0-17003 GCA_964515165.1 uncultured Solibacteraceae bacterium
ACGGCACTCGATGCCTTTCGCGGCTTCACCATGATCCTGATGGTGAGCGAGGGTTTTGGGCTGCTTCACCTGAAAGACTATGCCTGGATAGCGCCCATTGCCGCGCAATTCGACCATGCGCGCTGGGCCGGAATGACCGCCTGGGATCTGATCCAGCCGTTCTTCATGTTCATCGTCGGCGCGGTCATGCCCTGGTCCTTCGAAAAACGCTGGGCAGCGGGAGAAAGCTGGAATGACAGCCTCAAGCATGTCTTGAAACGCAGCGCGCTGCTGATTCTGTGGGGCCTGATTGCGCGAAGCGTCCGCGCGGGACGCCCGGTGATCGATGTGATCAACGTGCTGGCGCAGTTGGCCGTCACTTATCCCATCGCATTCCTTGTGCTGCGTCGCAGCCGGACATTCCAGCTGGGCGTCGGCGCTGCGCTGCTGGCGGCGCACACCATTGCTTATGTCGCCTTCGGGAACCCCTGGACCGTCGGCGAGAACCTGGGCGAAGCCATCGACCGCGCGATTTTCGGAAAAAATTGGGGCGGCCACTATGCCACGATCAATTGCATCTCCTCCGCCTTCAACACCATTCTCGGAGTCGTGGCGGGCGAATTGATTCGCCAGCGGGCTTTCCCGAAACTGGCCCGTCTGGGCGCCGCCTGCCTGGCCGCGGGCTGGCTGCTCAGCTTCTGGATACCGGTGATCAAGAAAATCTGGACCGCGAGTTTCGCGCTGGTTTCGGGCGGCATCACCATCTTCGCTCTGCTGCTGTTCTGGTGGCTCTGCGAAACGAAGGGCTGGAAAATGAAGCTTTGCGTGATGGTTGGGGCCAATTCGATCTTCATTTACCTGTTTCACGAAATCCTGGAAGACTGGCTCTACCGGACGGCGAAGGTTTTCACCGGCTGGGGTACCAGCTATTGGCCGGCGGAGCTCCTGGCCTTGAATCACCTGGTTGCGGTAATTTTCCAGGTTTGGGTCTGCGTCTGGCTGTACAAGCGCAAGATCTTTTTCAAGCTGTAGAAGAAGGAGCCTCAAATGGATCTGGGATTGAACGGCAAAGTCGCGATTGTCGCCGCGGCCAGCAAGGGATTGGGCAAAGCCGTCGCCGAAGGGTTGGCGCGCGAAGGCTGCCGGGTCGCGATTTGCGCGCGCGATTCCGCCAGCCTGCAGAAGGCCGCGGAAAGCATCGGGCCAGCCACCTTTGCGATGGCCGTGGATGTGACGGACGAAGAACAGGTCAGGAATTTCGTGGAGAAGGTTCGGGAGAAATTCGGCCAAGTCGATATCTGCGTTGCCAACGCCGGAGGGCCGCCGTCCAAACCGTTTTCCGAAACTTCGATGACCGATTGGGAGAACGCGATCCGCACCAACCTGATGAGCACCCTCTATTTCGCGCATGCCGTCCTGCCGGCCATGCGCGAGCGGAAATGGGGCCGCTTCCTCACCATCACCTCGGCATCCGTGAAGCAGCCGCTCGATGGGTTGATCCTGTCCAATTCCGTCCGAAGCGCGGTAGCGAATCTGGTCAAGAGCCTTTCCAACGAATGCGGGCCGGACAATGTTCTCGTACACAACGTCTGTCCCGGCTTCACCGCCACGGATCGCCTGCTGGATCTCGCCGGCGCGCTGGCCAAGAAAGAAAACACCACGCCGGAAGAGATTGTCCGGCGCTGGTCGGCGCAAACGGCTCTGAAGAGGGTGGGAACTCCCGAGGAATTCGCAAACGTCGTGGTGTTTTTGGCGTCGGAGCGCGCCAGCTATATGACCGGAGCGTCGGTAGCCGTGGACGGCGGCCTCATCAAGGGAATTTTTTCGTAGCTATGATATTCTCCACCCATGTCTGAGTCTCCCGTTTCTCGCCGGAAGTTTGTCGCTGCCGCCGGTTTTGCGCCCGCCGCCGCGGCTGCCCAGGCTGGCGGCGGTAAAGCCGCGATCAATGAATCCTTTCCCGGCGGTAATGCCAAGGCTGCGGGTCCGATCAAAATCGTCACGATGGGCAAATTCGAACCCTCGGAAATCCAGCGGCTCGTCGCCGCCGGCGGCAAAACTCCCGTTTCGTTCGTAATGTGCGATTCGCGCGAGGAGTTTCACACTCAGCTTCGAGACGCGGACGTCGTCTACGGCGATCTCCGCAAAGCCGACCTGGACTACGCGCCAAAACTGAAGTGGCTGCAGGCCGGCGGCGCCGGGATGGAAGGTGCCGACAAAGCGGTCATGGCGTCGGATCTGACGGTGACGAATATGGCTCGTGTTTTCGCGCCCGGCATCGCGGAGACCGCATTCGGATTGCTGCTTGCCCTGACGCGCGGAATCGCAAAATACTACATCCCCCAATTCGCCAAACACACGATGAACCCGGTGGGTACCGTGAAATCCAACCACTATATGGAGTTGGGTGGCAAGACCATGGGGATTGTCGGAATGGGCGGAATCGGAACCGAAATTGCCCGTCGCGCGCACTACGGCTTCGGCATGCGCGTGCTGGCGACCGACGCCAAACCTCTGCCTCGTCCGGATTTTGTAGCGGAGCTGCACGATCCGGCATGGTTCATGACGATGGTTCCGCAGGTGGATGTTCTGGTGAGCGCCGCTCCCCACACGAAGCAGACCGAGGGAATGTTTAACGAGCAGGTGTTCCGGTCGATGAAGAAAACCGCCATCTTCCTGGGTATGTCGCGCGGGAAGCTCTTCGACGACATGGCGCTGGTACAAGCGCTGAAGGAAGGCTGGATCGCCGGTGCCGGTCTGGACGTCATGCCCGTCGAACCGCCACCCGCCAATCACCCGATCTTCGAATGCCCGAACGTCGTCATGAGCGCTCACACATCCGGATGGGGGCCGGAACGCCAGGATCGGCTGGTGTCGCACTTTGCCGAGAATATCCGGCGCTATGCCAACGGCCTGCCGTTGATGGCTGTTGTCGATAAGGCGGCCGGTTACTGAGCTAGCCCAGATTCGGACGGTGCAGCGCGGCCAGCAGCCACAGCACGGCCGCGTTCAACAGAATCGATCCGCACAAAGCGAGCGCGTGCTTCCAGTCAAAAGCTTTCATCGGAGGGTACCTCTCGTATTTATTTCGCGGCTGACAGTGGCTTGGGATCGACCGTGACGGCTTCCACCAGATCCAGATTCTTACCCTTCGCCGCTCCGCCGATCAACAGAATCGAGCGGCCGTCGGAAGCCATGCGGTGCGCCAAGCGCGGGGTTGTGCTGGCAGACTTGATCCAGGCGCTTTCTTTGGTGTCCAGCCGCATCAGGCTGCCGTCGGACAGGCTGACAAAAATGTGGCCCTGGTGCACTCCGGCCGCGGGAGCGAAACCCAATTGTGCGCCCTCGGGCAGTTCGGGCCCCTCGGTCCACTGGTTGGAGTTCGGATCGTAGATGGAAACCTTGCGCTGCACCTGGTTCTTATCGTCCATTCCGCCGATCACGTACATCTTTCCGTTCAGGGCAGCCGCCATCAGCGCGCGGCGCTTGAAAGGCTGCGGGGCGCTGGTCCAGGTGGATTTCTTCGACGACAGGTCGAGAATCGCCAGCGTGTCGCGCCATGTGTTTTTGCCGGGTCCTTCCATGGACCAGCCTCCCACGACAATCAACTTGTCGCCGATGACGACAAGGTCGTGCGAAGAGCGTGTTTCGGGCAGCGGCGGCAGCTCTTCCCACTTGCCGCTCTTCGGGTCGAAGCAGGCGGCTTCGGCTAGCGAGCGATTGTCGGCTGCCTTGTTCTTCTCGTTCTGCGGCTGCATGCCGCCGACCCGGTAGACCTTGCCTTTGTACGCCGCCAGGTTCATGCCCTGCATCCGGGGACCTTCGGCGAGGGATTCCCAAACGGGTTCCCCTTTGAGATTCACCCGGTCGAACCGGCCGGAGACCGCTTCCTTGAAATAGGTGTGGGTGGGGGAAACGTGACCACCGTAGACGTACAGCCAGCCGTCGGCGACGACCGCCCCGAAACTGGCGGTGGCCTGTGGAAGTTTCGTAAATCCGGCCGGTTCCGGAGAAGCGGCGGAGGTCGTCTCGCCGGCGTCGATGACCAGTGTGGCGTAGCGGCGGACCTCTTCATACTTCTTTCCGTCGCGCTCGCCGGGAGTCGGTTCCCAGTACCGGGCCCAGGCGCCGTAGCGGCCGGTTGCGGTGAAGGCTACCGTTTCGCCGTTGGCGTCGGTCTTCACCTTCTTTTCGTTGCCGTCCGGCAGGATGACGGTTACTTCGGAATCGGCCAGCGCCTTTCCGTGCGCCAGCATCTTCAGTTTGAAGTCGCCGGGCTTGCCCGTTGGAATCAATTCCACGGGTGTCTTGTCGCCCACCTGCGCTTTCGTGTCGAAGGCGTTGCCGACGATCGTTTTCGGGTAATAGATCAGGACGTGCGACTTGCCGCCGCGGGACATGACTCCCAGATCGGTGATGCCGTAGACCACCCGTGTTCCGGAACCGGCCAGGGCCACGCTGAAGTAATTCTTGTCGCCTCTTTCGAGCGTCAGGGGCGAATCGCCACCGCTCGCGTCCAGCAGGTTGAGCTTGGATCCGGAGATCATTCCGGCGTCCAGGTCCGGAAGGAGATTCTCGCTGATGAAGATTCGGGCCGACGCTCCGCCGGCTTCCGGCGTCACAAAGACGAAGTGGGCGTACATGGCAGCCGCGGCTGCCATGCTCAATAAAATGCAACTCAAGAAACGTTTCATAGGCGCCTTTCCGAATGTCCAGAGAGAGTTTACGCAACTCACTTGCAACTATAGAAAAGATCCTACCATGGTGGACCAAAATGGTCCAGTACAAATTTGTAAGCGTTTCCCGGCGCTATTTTGGCAGCAGCAGGGAGTAGACGATACGAGCCTGCCAGTGGGGTTGACCGTCCGGCCGGATGACGTTGTAGTAGTAGCCGGTTCCCATGCTCATGGGCTGTCCTCCCAACACGAATGTCCGGGTGACCTGCATGCCCACGGGGATTGTCCAGTTGTGGCCGGCGGGATTGGTGAAGTCGGCTGTCCAGAAAGGGGAGTAGCCGATGGCCCAACCGGCTTTGAGGTTGTAGTTCACAAAAGGCTGAAGCTGGAAAAAGTTGATTTTCTTGCGGTTGGCGTCTCCCGCAAACGACCATAGCTGTTGAAAAAGGCCTCCGGCGACCCACGGCCCCATGGTTTTCAGGACGACGATTCCGGGACCGGCGGCCCACTTGCCGGTTCCCAGCTCCGGCGCGCTGGCGACGTTCCACTGGAGTACCGGGCCGGCGCCCCAGATGACCTTTCCCGGCTTGGCCGGGGAAAAATACGCGGCGGTCACCATGTCGCCGAAACCGAAAACTGTCCGTTGAGAGCCGACGGGTACGGCATTCACCGGCAGAATATTACGAAGGATCATGTTGGTGCGGCCGAGTGAGATGGGAATGACCGGCTGAAGATTCAGGTTATTCATCACGCGGCCATCCGGTGGAAGAGTACCGTTGATGTTGTTTTGAAACGGGATACTGATCAGATTGGAAACCGGATTCTGCTGTTGCTTGGCTAGATCCGTGACATCGTGATCCTGCGCCAGGCACAGGGCTGCCGAGAAAATAGCGGAAGAAATTCTTAGAAAGATTTGCATGAATTGTAGCTGGGTTCTCACAGCCTAGGATCATAGAGAGTCCAAAACGGTGTCACAAGATCCCACTAGTTGTGGCCAGCCGGCAAGGGAGTCGCTTATGAAGCTCAATATGCTTTCACTTTTGTTCGCCATATTGGCGTGGGCGGCGGCGCCCCTTTGGGCGGGGGATCACTCGAAAACCGACGTCCTATACATGAAGAACGGAGACCGGATCACTTGTGAAATCAAGAGCTTGGAGCATGGCGTGATGACGATCAAGATGCCGTACACCAACAACGACGTCGCAATCGATTGGAGCCAAGTGGAGCGGCTGGAAAGCTCGCAGATGTTCATCGTCGAGACTCGAAAAGGGGATTACCATTCGGGGTCGATCACCACCGACGCGGAGAAAGGCGAGCATCTGGATGTGAAGCTGGGGCCGACCTCCACAGAAATTCCCCATCCGGACATCGTTACGGTGGAGGAACTGGGGCGCAACTTTTGGGGCCGGATGAAAGGAAGCATTTCCTACGGCTTCAATTTCGCGCGCTCGAACAACCAGACTCAATCGACGCTGGACGCCAATGTCAACTCCCGAACGGAAAGGCGCTACGTCACCGTCGCCGCCAGCTCACTGTTCAGCAATACGGAAGATATCCGGACCAACCGTCACAGTCTCGCGGCGACCTACTCCAGCCGGCTGAAATACAGCCAGTGGAGCCTGGCGGCCGTGGGAAACCTGCTGAAAAGCGACCAGCAGCAGTTGGATCTGCGAACCTCCATCGGTGGAGCGCTGCAGCGAAAGATCATTTATACTCCGCGGACCAGCCTGATCGGATTGGGAGGCGTGGTTTACACTCGTGAGAATTACTCTTCGGCGGATGCGAACGGCCAGACGCGGTTCAACAGTCTGGAAGGCGTGGCCGGCATGCAGCACGGCACCTACGGGTTTGACCGGCTGGAGTGGCTGAACTCCCTATGGGTATACCCGAGCATTACCGACAGCGGCCGTGTCCGCAGCTCCATCGACAGCAGCCTCTATTACAAGTTCATCGGGAACCTGTTTTTCAAAGTGAGCGTTTACGGATCGTACGATACCCGGCCGCCGGCGAACACTCCCAAGAGCGACTACGGTATTTCCAATTCGATCGGGTGGTCATTCTAATTCCGGAAGAGGTATCCCGGCTTTAGCTGGCACCGGTAGAGACGGGTTTGATTGATGCCCGTCTTCGACGAGCAATTCGCCCAGGAGAGCCGCAGGCTGGGGCCGAGGGGAAAGACCATGAACGCTCCGTCTAATTCCGCCTCGATGCTCAGGCCCTGCGCCTCCGTCGGCATGGTGAAGCTCATGGCGGGCCCCAGAGTAACGGGGTACGACCGGCGGACGGTTTCGGCGCTGCTGGTGTGCGCCACTTCCGCCTCCAGCACGTAGGTGACGGTGTCGGACCAGTTCCGGACGGAGACATCGAAGATCCGTCCACCCCGGGAGGAGTTCTCATATTCGACCCGGGTGAAGGCGCATGGTCCGGCGACGCAGGAAGCCCTTGGATTCCATAGCTCGTTTCCATCGCCGGCATCGAGGGACGCCCATCCGATGGCCGCCACCCATTTGCCGTCCGGGGAGCAGGGGGATTTTCCGCCGCACGGCACGTTTGCCCGGTTGGGAACCGTGAGAATTTTGCTGGTGCTGCCCACATTCTGGGTAACGACGTTGTTCACGGCATAGCGGATTTTCACGTTGGAAAGCACTACCGGCTGTTTGCCGGGATCCTCCGCCACGGCCGGGGGGCGCGGCTTCATCCGGGCCACGTAGAGCCGGTTGTCGGCGGGCTCCAAAATATCCAGCCGCCGGTAATCGGGATGCTCGAACTTTAGAGACACCAGCTGGCCGCGGTAGAGTGGGGTCTTCAGGTTCAGCCGGAAAACTCCGGAGGCGTTGGTCTTGGTGGTGACGTCGTCCGTCGAGACGGTTACGTCGTGGAGGGAGACCTGCCGCTGTACGTCCGTGTCGTCGCGCAGCACCACTCCGGTGACGGAGCGGACTTCCAGATTTCTTGCATAGAGAACTGCCCAAACGGCGCCGGCACCGGCCACGCCGAGGACGCCGATGATGATCCATGCGAGTCTTCTCGTCACACAGACACCCTATTTAATTTTGACTTACCAGCATTGCATGGAGTAAATGAATAGTGTTGACTCGCCGCGACCTTCTCTTTCAGGCAGCGGCCGCTGTCCCTGGTCCCGGCTCGTCTCCGCTCTCTCCGGAGGATGACGCATTTCTCGATGAGATCGAGAAAGCCACGTTCCTGTATTTCTGGGAGCAAGCGGATCCGGGAACCGGCCTGGTCCGCGACCGCTGCAACGTCCGAAAAGCGACCGAGACGGTTGTTGGCAGCATCGCCGCGACCGGATTCGGGCTGACGGCGCTGGCCATCGGTCAAAAGCGTGGATTCATCTCCCAGTACGAGGCCCGCGAGCGCGTGCTGTTGACGCTGCGGTTCCTCTGGGAGACGATGAGCACGCACCGGGGATTTTTTCATCATTTCGCGGATGTCAAGACCGGAACCCGCATCTGGGATTCCGAAATCTCGACGATCGACACCGCGATTTTACTGTGCGGCGTTCTGACCTGCCGGCAGCATTTTCTCAACACCGAGCTTCGGGCGCTGGCGTCGAAGATCTTCAATCGCGTGGACTGGAGCTGGGTTTCGGAAGACACCTCGCTTCTGAATCATGGCTGGACGCCGGAGCTGGGATTTCTTTCCTACCGCTGGGACAACTACAGCGAGCTGATGATGATGTACCTGCTGGGCATGGGGTCCGCGAACTTCCCGCTGCCGGTGGCGGCGTGGCATGCCTGGAAGCGGGTGACGTTCGAATATGACGGGATGCGGTACATCGGATCCTACGCTCCGCTGTTCGTCCATCAATATACGCAAGCGTGGTTCGATTTCCGCAACAAGCGGGACCAGTACGCGGACTATTTCCAGAACTCCCGGATCGCCACGGAAGTGCATCGCCGGTTCTGTCTGGAGCTGGCCTCGAGATTTCCGATCTACACGGAAGACATGTGGGGAATCACGGCGTCGGATTCCATCAAAGGGTACGTGATCTGGGGCGGCCCTCCGGAAATGGGCCCGATCGATGGGACGATCGTTCCCAGCGCCGCGGCGGGCTCGCTGCCATTTCTGCCGGCGGAGACTTTGCGGGTGTTGAAAAACATCAGGAATCGCTACGGCCCGAAGGTCTGGTCGCGCTACGGCTTTATCAACGCGTTCAATCCGCAGAAGAACTGGTACGACAGCGAAGTGGTCGGCATCGACACCGGCATTACGCTGGTGATGGCGGAGAATCTGCGGACGGGCTTCGTCTGGGATACGTTTATGAAGAATCCGGAGGCGAAGAGGGCGCTCGACCGGGCCGGATTTGTCAACGGCTGAGAAACGGGAGATCGCCGTGAGTTTGGCTGGGAGGCAGGGACGATTTCCGATCCCCCGGCGGCTCTCCTGCCATTCGGATCGCCGGGTGATGCAGTGATGCAAGTGCGGTATGATCGAACGTCGTGCGGACGACAATCACCCTGGACGAACGCCTCATGGCCCAGGCTGATCGCGCGCGAAGACGTGACCGATCGATCCACCAGCGCCGGGCAGGCCGGAGCCTGATCCGCGCCACGCGACTGACGCTGACCGCGGCCCGGCATCGCCAGCCTGGACGATGCCAGCGCCTTGGCGTGAAGCCGGGCGGAGGTTCTGCAGCCGATCCGCGTATCGAGACAACTCTCCGGGGACAGCATCATGAAGATCGTGCTTTTGGGTGCCACGGGATTCGCCGGTTCCGCGCTGTTGGCGGAAGCGCTGGATCGCGGGCACGACGTGACGGCAGTGGTTCGAGATCCGACGAAGCTGGAAGCGCGGCCGGGGCTCACGGCGATCCGTGGGGATGTCCATGACAGTGCGGCCCTGGCGTCTGTGCTTGCGGGGCACGACGCATTGATCAGTGCCTTCAACCCGGGCTGGACGCCGGGCACGCCGCGGCCCGGGATGTATGAAGAGCAGGTTCGCGGGACGGCGTCGATCCTCGCCGCGGCCAGGAGCGCAGGCCTCGGGCGGGTGCTATGGGTGGGCGGCGCAGGCGGGCTGGAAGTGTCACCCGGTGTCTTGGCGATCGATACGCCGGACTTTCCCGAGTGGATCAAGCCGGGCTCGCGGGCGACCAGTGCCGCGCTGGAAGCGCTCCGCAACGAGCCTGAGCTCGAGTGGTCGTTCCTGGCACCCGCCGCCACCTTGGAGCCCGGTGAGCGAACCGGCACATTCCGGCTGGGGGGCGACCAGCTCTTGGTGGATGCGAATGGCGAAAGCCGGATTTCGGTCCAGGATTACGCAGTGGCGATGATCGACGAACTTGAGAATCCGAGCCACGTGCGCCAGCGTTTCAGCGTTGCGTACTAAGCACGACCCTGCAGGTCCCAGCCGGCGGATGCCGCGCGCGGCATACTCGAACGCCCCGCTACGCGTGAGTCCGGCCACGCCGTGCTTGGTGCCGTGATAGGCCGCAATCAGTGCCCGCCCGACGACGTCCGCGAGGAAGACCTGTCGCGACCTCCGCGACGGTGCCGGAGTGGGAATCGCGTGCGGGACGGAGAAGGGCTCCTGCGTGGCGGCCTGCGTCGAAGTGGAAGCCCGGCCCGGTGTTCGATGCGATCGGAGAGTGGGTCCGTTCCATGCCGGTCATTCCCGCCGGCAAGGCTTGATCACTTTGCTCCCCTAAGCTGATATGCTTTGGAGCACCCAATTGGCTACGCCGCTGGTGCGGTGCGCGCCAAGGTGAAGCTTCCATCGTAAGGAGAGGGCTATGAAGGCCAGCCGGATCGTATTCAGCACACTGGCGTGCGGTTTCCTGACAGCCGTATTTGCCGCCGGCGCGCAGGCGCAGAGCGCGGAGCAGATGCGCATCTTCAACACCATCAGGACCAAGTTGAAGGAAGGCAAGCAAGTGGTGGGCGGAACTGTGTCGTCCTCCGACCCGGACATCTATTGCGCGATGGCGAATTCCGGCTGGGACTTCACCTGGATCGAGATGCAGCACAGCACGCTCACCTATCAGGAAGTCGCCCGGATGATCTGGGCCTGCCGGAACGCTCCGGCGATGCCGTTTGTGCGCGTGCCCGACGCCACCGAGGGCGATATCCAGAAGGCGACGGACATGGGCGCGGCCGGGATTATCATCCCCATGGTCGAATCGATGGACAAAGTCAAGAACGCGATCAAGTTTGCCAAGTATCCGCCGCTGGGCAAGCGCAGCCAGGGCGGCGGGCAGTACGGAGCGCTCTGGGGTCAGGATTACCGCCGCATCGCCAACGACAACGTCATGATCGTCGCGATGATCGAGTCTCCGGCGGGAGTGGCGATTGCGGAAGACCTCGCCGCCTATCCCGGCGTCGATGCCATCTTTGCCGCCAGCACGGACCTGAGCAGCTTCTCGGGATTGAAGCAGGGCGACCCGAAGTATGAGGAGATGGTCACCAAGATCAAGACGGCAACGCTGAAGTCCGGCAAGGCTCTGGGCGGGCCGCTGGCATGGAAGGGAACTCGCGACGGGTTCAACTTCTTCCAGGGCCCCGGGGAAGGCGTGCTGATCCGCTCCGGCGTCAAAGCCGCGCTCGGCGGAGCGGTCGAAGGTCCGAAGAAAGGCGTTGCCGCCCTTGAGGGGACGGAAGGCAAGTAAGTCGCAAGCGGCTGGAGTCTATCTGCCCAGTGAGTTTATCTCTGTCCGCCGGGCGGCTGATTCAACGCCGTCTCCCCGAGAGCCGTAGCGAACCTGGTGTAGCGGGGATCGGTTCGAGATTCCGGCTTCACTATTTGGCTATGATTGGCCGTCATTGCCTCCGGAAGGCGATTGCAAAGCGACCGCGCGCTGGATTGATTGACGACGATCACGCCATCGGTGGGGAGAGTCTCGTAGGCACAGTAGGACGGCACGCCGCGAGCTTCCGGCCAGTTCACCCAGTCGTCCTGAATCTGTTGCAGTGCTTCATTTCCTTCAAGAGGCAGCATCGACTTTAGCTGGGGACTTGCAGAAATCCGGCTTGCCAGTTGGGAGATCTCGGCGCCGTTCCCCGGCGTGGCGTAGAAGTAGATCATCGAAACTTTCCTGAGATCGCGGAGAAGGATCAGGGCGCGCCGTGTCACCAAGCCGCCCATGCTGTGGCAGAGGAATGCGATGCGTTCATGATCATCCAGCACGTGATTGTCTTCCAATGCCGCCTTAAGCTGTTTGGCCAGCTCGCCGACATTTCCCGCCGGTCCGAACTTTGGGGAATAGTACTGAAAGACGAAGGCATCCACCTTGTCTCCAAATGCCGGATCGGATGTCAACATTTGTGGGAACGATGTTTCCTGCGAGGCCCACGTCGTTTGATCGCCGAAGATCCCGTGCACGAAAACGACGGCCACTGGTTTGCGATGCGGCCCTTCTCCTACATATCCGGACGTGAAAGATGGGGTCCCCACCGCAACGCCGCGGTTCAGCAGCCAGATTGCCGCAACAATGAGGATGCACGCTGCGGCGGCGATCTTCGGCAGCGTAGCCCAGTGCGTGAGCCGGATTTCAACCGAGCTTTCGCCGGCCGGAACTTCCATCTTTTTACGCAACCGGTTGTAGATCGCTTCGAATTCAACTTTGCCGGGGCCGGATAGCTGGACCAGGTAGGGCTCGCCATCGATGACGCCTTCTCCCTTGGGTTTTCCTTCGCGGTAGACCCGGACGATGGCGCCGTTCAAAAGTCTGCCGAATCCGTTGACGACAGAGACGCGGAACATGCGGTTCAGTTCGGGCATATCAACAACAGATCCGGATGTGATAAGGGCCATCGGGACAGGTGAGGCACGGGCCACTGCTGGTTTCCCCGTTTTCGAAGCATATGAGATGGCAATTCTTCGCGGTGCCTTTCCGATGCTCAATTTGAACGTCGAGACCGTTTGACGATAGGAAGGCCGCCTCCAGCCCCAGAAAGCCGGTAATCTCCACTCCGGCTCTGGTCCATTTATTGGGGTGAAAGTTTGCGGAAATCTCGAGTTGCAGCGGCTCCTCCTCCTCGAAAGGGCGTTCCGCGCGATAGGATGCATGTCCTGCTTCGAGGTAAATCTCGGCGTCGAAGGAATACCCGGAGACCGGATTGCGGCCGGACAATCGAACAGTCAATCCACGGGCGCTGAAGCCTACGGAAGTATAAGGAGGGTAGGTGGTCATGCCGGGTCAGATTATAGTAAACCGCCCTGAGCCGCGTCAGTTAGCTCCCTAACTTCTGGCTGCTACCTCCGCGCCGGCGCTCTGGCGAATGCCTTCGGGGTATGAGGCCGGCTGCATGCCGAATCGATCGGTGAATTTCGATGAATCGAAGATGTAGTCGAATTCATTCTGGTAGAGCATCTCGCGAAGCTCGGCGATTGTGCCGTCGAACCAGCCGGCCATCGCGAGCAGCAGGCGGTTCAGGACGAAATATTTCGGTGCAGTGTCGAGAGCGCGGGCGGCCAGTTCAATGAACTGTTTGCCTGTTGGGGGATTGGGCGCTGTGGGAACATGCCATGTCTGGTTCCAGGCGCTGTCCGATTCCGAAAGCATCACCAGGGCTTGCGCGCAGTCCGGCGTGTAGGCGTAAGAGTGCCTGGTAGAGTCGCTGGCCAGACACATCGCGCGCTTGCCTTTCGACAGCTTGTCGAACACAAGCAAGTTTGGAATGCCTGTGGCGACGTGGGGGCCGTAGAAATCCGGCGCTCGCGCAATCATCGCGGTCAGGTTGCCGGCGGCTATTTCCCGCAACAGCATCGTGGCGATTTCCGCGCGCACGCCGCCTTTCCGGCTGGACGGGCGAAACGGAGTCTGTTCGGTCATCGCGCCGTCGACTTTGCCATACATATAGACGTTGTCGAAAAACACCAGCCTGGCGCCGGCTTTTTTGCAGGCTTCGATGGTGTTCCGCATGACTGCGGGCCATTGTTTTCGCCAGACGTCGAGGTCGTACTTCAGTCCGGCCAGCAGGAAGACGATGCGTGAGCCGGTCACTGCCGCCGCGGTAGATGCCGGGTCTGTCAGATCCGCAGCCATCATTTCGGCGCCGGTGAATGGTTTGGGATTGCGGCTGACCAGCCGAAGAGCCTCGGTTCGCGCCAGAAGCCGACGCGCCAGCTCGCTGCCGATTGCTCCTCCTGCCCCCAGAATCGTAATCATGTTGCCGCCCTTTCATTGTGACAGCCGATCGGAAAGAAGGGTGCGATATGCTCGCAACCATGATCCGTCGAGTCACGACATTCGCGCTGGTGCTGCTGCCGGCCAGTGTATTCGGGCAACTGGTGGAGAGTTACGAGCCGGCACGCGCCAACTGCTGCCTGCCCGCGCTGGCTCGCAATCTGGCGGAACAGCTTCAGGACTGGAACCAGTTGGGTCGATATCACGCTGACAACGAACGTCTGAAAGCATCGAAGCCGGATGCGAATCGCGTGGTGTTTCTGGGCGATTCCATTACAGACGGATGGAAGCTGGCTCAGTACTTTCCGGAAAAGCCGTATGTCAATCGGGGAATCGGCGGCCAGACGACTCCGCAGATGCTGGTGAGGATGTACCCGGACGTCATCAGCCTTTCGCCGAAAGCGTTGATCGTTCTGGCGGGGACGAACGATATTGCCCGCAATACCGGGCCCGTGACGCTCGCGATGATTCAGAACAATTTTCAGGCGATCACCGAGCTCGCACAGGTCCACGGGATCAAGGTGATTCTGTGTTCACTGCTGCCCGTCAGTGACTACACGGAGCGCAAGCAAACGCAGGGGCGGCCGCCAGCGGACATCCAGAAGCTGAATGCGTGGCTGAAATCGTACGCAGCCCAGAAAGGAGCAATTTTTGCGGACTACTATGCGGCGACAGTCGATGAGAAGGGAATGCTGCGCGAGGGATTTTCCAACGATGGTCTGCACCCGAACCCGAAAGGTTACGAGCTGATGGTTCCGGTCGCGGAGGCGGCAATCCGGCAGGCTCTTCAATAGAGTCTGTTACCGGTCCGCCGGAGCTTCGTTCCTGGCCTCCGCCTCTGCCAGCCAGCCGCGCCGCAGTTGGTCTGCCGGAATGCTCGACAAATAAGGCTTGATATCGAGGATCGGAGTGCCGTCCAGCATGTCGACTCCGCGGACTCGCAGCAGCCGGCCGTCGCGGGAAAGCAGCTCGACAACGGTCAGCCCGATGGGGTTCGGACGGCGTGGAGACCGAGTAGCGAAGACTCCGTGAGGGCGTCTGTTGTCCGCGGGAGGAGTGGCAATCAGATCGAAGCCGTCCGCCTGATGAAACGCCCAGATCACGAACAGGTGCGAGAACCCCTCGATATCCGCCAGTCCTGCGGCGAACTCATCCAGAATTTCCAGCGTTCCTGCCGCATCGTGTTTCGCCCCGAGTCCTTTAGGAATTTCCTTGGTGTTCGTAAAGCTGTTTCGGACATATCCAATCGGCCGCATCGGGAACATGCCTTTATTTTCGAATATCCGTGTGCTAGATTACTCAACGCGGACCAGAGCTTCGGTCCATTCGCGAAGTTTCCAGGATGCGAATTCCACATCCGCGGTGACCACATGGAGGCCGGAGCCGGTTGGGCGGAACGTTCCGCTGATTTGCCCTTTTTTCCGGGGACCGATGGTGACAGATCGCGCAGCGTTGATCTTCGTCCAGCCCTCCGGCAGGTTCCAGTTCACGCGATAAGCGACCGAAGACGGTGCGTGATTCGTGATACGGAGCGTCAGCGTCACCGGCCGGTTGGGTTTCACCTCCGAACCATACGGGTAGATTCGAGCCCACGACTCGTCCACCATGTAGTTGATATCCGGCCAGGGCGACATCTGCGAAAGCACTGCGGAGCGCTTCTCCAGTTCTTCGAGCATCCGCTGAACCTGCGCGGGAGTGTATCGGAACATCGGCTCCACATGCTGGTTCATCAGCCAGGTTCCGGAGGGCAGACCCGCAATGCGCCGCAGACAGAAATCATAGCCTTCGCCTTTACGAAGAAAGTCGCGATTCTGCATGCAGTAGTCGTCCATGCCGCTGGGCGTGAACGAATCGCCGACGAAGAGGTATGACTGGCCGTCGTCGCGCTTTGCCAAAAGGCCGCCATGATAGAGCGTCTGGCCGGGGAAGTTCCAGAAGGTGAAGTACCACTCGTTCCAGCGCAGCGTTTCTCCATCGCCTTTGGAGTTCTGCGGCGAAACCGGACGCGTCGTCAGGCAGGGAAGACGGAACGCAGCCGGATTCTCCATCACCTGCGCCATGGCCTTGGTGAAGTAAACCGGAGAGCCGAATTCCTTCACGACGTCATTGATGTACTCGGTGTGGTCGTCGTGATAATGGGTGATCCAGATCCCATCGACGCTTCGAATCCTGCCGTCGTTGCGAAGCCGCTGCAGTTCCGGGAGGGTCTTGTTGTAGCCGGCATCGACCAGAAATGCAGCACCGCTCTTCGACACGATCAGGCGCGAATTTCCAATCGCCAGGATGTCGGGAGGAAGCTTCGCCTGCTCGGCCATCGGAAGAACGTTCATTGGACGGCCGACCGCTCGGGAGCGGATGCGATGGTTTTCATCGCCCCAATACCAGCGAAGAGCGTCGGTTTCGAAATGGCTCTGCAGGAAAGCTTGCAGGCGGTCAATCAGGTGCGCGATCGAGCTCTGGGGATCGGGAATCATCGGCCCATGCGCGGGCAGCAGGACGTCGGGCTTCAGTTGGGAAATCTTCCGAAGACTCGCAATCAGCGCTTCCGCCCGGGCGGCGTAGCCGTGGTAGCCGCGCGCTTTCGCTTCCGGAACCGCGTCCTGCAGGCTGTAGAGATCCAGAATCTTACCGTCTCCATAGATCAAGTCGCCGGTGCAGACAATTCGCTTGCCTCCTGACTCGATGAGGTAGGAAAAAGCACCTCGGGTATAGCCGGGAGTGGCGATGGCTTGAATCGTAGCTCCATCGACGGAGATCCGTTCGTTGTCGGCAAGGCTTTGCACCGCCGCAATCCGGCGAACCGGGACTCTGGTGCTGGTTTGCGCGTAGTCGTGGAACCGCGCGGTTTCAAACAAGTCCCAGAAACTCTGCGGGTTCTCGAAAAGCGGGCGCTCCCGCGCGGGAACCAGCAGACGGGCTCCGGCGGGGATAGGCCCGACCGCATCGCGGCGAGCGTGCGTCATCAGGACTTGTACGATCGACTTGCTGGCCGAAGGAGCCGCGTAGATGGCGGTGCTGCCAATCGTGACACTGTTCACCGCGCCTTCGACGAAGCGGACGCCCGGCGGTAGAGTATTGTCGGCCAGTAGTGGCAGCGAGACGATCAGCAATCCGAGCGCGGAGCGCATCGGATCATGTTACTGCAGCCGATTACAGATCGCTGAGATGCTCGACCTTGCCGGTCGAATCGCCAATCTTTTCCG
>CAZETQ010000094.1:0-16880 GCA_964515165.1 uncultured Solibacteraceae bacterium
TGGCTTTCGCAACGGCTGTTGGATAGTCTTTCTTGTGCGCCGCGGCTGCCGCTTCAAGCATCAACGACTGAGCCTTCGCTCGCCCAACATTGACCGGAGACTTCTTCTGCTCCTCCATCGCCTGAACCTGGGCCAATTCATCGAGGTACGGCTGGATCGGTTGCCCCAGGTAAGCGGCAGCCATCCCCTTGCCGAACGCCGTGACCGCCCGCTCCTGGCTGTTCGGCGTGTGAGCATGTTCGGTTCCCGAAGCTCGTCGAATCACCGTCGGCTCCTGGAATGCCGTAGCCGCCCGATCCCATTTCCGGGTTTCGATGATCAGCATGGCGGTCAAATCACCCCAATAGCGAAAGACGTCTCCCGCTCCTTGCGATTCGATCAGATCCGCCTTCTTCTGTTCGTAGATCTTCCAGGCATCGTCAAAGCGCCCCTGCTGCAGATAGCCATAGGCCAGCCAATACTGGCTGTGGTGATCGCGTGCGCCGATCGGCCGCTTAGTTCGCGTCTGCCAGGCCACGGAGGCGGCCCACGATTTCTCGTTCGATTTCACCGTGTCGTCCCACATGCCAAGCTGCACAAAGATGTGCGACGGCATATGCAGAGCATGGTGCGATTCAGGAGCGATCTCGGCATAGCGCCGCGCCGCGGGCAGCGCGAGAATTGCATGATCCGGATCGTCGAACGCATGAATGATGTAGTGCGCGGCGCCGGGGTGGTTGGGACTCTTGCCGTAAACGTCAAACGCGATAGCACCAGCCTTCATACGGTTCGGCACCGCTCGGGAATCCAGCGCGATGAGCGAAAGAGAATAGAATGTCGCCGCTTCCAGATCGTCCGGATAGGCCCTGTAGATCTTCTCCATGGCCAGGGAATAGGCGCGCTCCCGCTCCTTCTTGCTGCCGGGACCGTAGAGGACGCGAGCGGCGTCGATGTAAGACCGCTCTCTCGGCGTGAGCTTGGAAGTGTCGGCGATTTTGGCGAGAACAGGTTTCGCCTCATCCGGCCATACCTGGTTCCAGAGCGGATAGTTCCAGGTCATCGCCTCACCCCAATAGCCCATCAGGAACTTCGAATCGGCTTTGGTGCAACTCCGGAATTGATCGCGAGATTCTTCGAACCAGAAGTTATGCAGCATTCCCACGCCGCGCTCGAAGCAGGCACGCGACTGGCCGGACCCGGTGACGGGAAAGTTCACGCTTCCCACGCCATCGGCCAAGGAAATCAGCGGAACGAAGAAGAGAAGGTACCGCATGGCCAAAGGATAACTCCTGAGGACCTAGTGAATCTTTCATCGGAAACCGTTCCTTTTCGTCTCCCCGCTCGCGCCGGGGCCGTTCGCGGAGTCGCTGGAGGGCGTTAACGGCGGTTAAGGAATTTTTATCGCTTTCAGAATCAATGATCTTTTCACCGCTCTCCGCCAAAATCGCCCGGATTTCTTGACCCCACCGGCAATGCTGTTGGTGGGAGAGGAATTTTGCCGCCACAAATCATCAAGACCGCTCAACCGGAACGCCGGGGAAGAATTCACCAAATGGATCGCGACGGCGTAGGACTCATCGAAGATCTCGACAACGGCCGCTGCTACATGTTCAGTCCCAAGGCCTTGAAAGGAGCGGAGTGCGCTCCCCGCCGCCAGCTCGGCATCCGCAATGGAAAGGTCGTGCGCTTCGCCCTCCGCCCGGCGGACCAGCGGCAGATCGATTGGGTAGACCCGCAATGGCGCAAGGCCGCCTGATGCATTTCTGATCGGTTCGCCCCACCGGCCGGGACAAAGGGGGTGCGGAGAAGCTAGTCTGTATCCATGACAGGCCTCCTGCTGATGCTGGCGATGGCTGCCGAAATCGAGCTCGCTTTGCCGAAAGACTATCGCGAGTGGGTCTTCATGAGCTCCGGCGTCGGCATGACCTACGGCCCGGCCGCCGCCGCCGCCCAGGGAGCTCCGTTGTTCGACAACGTCTTCGTCAATCCGGAAGCGTGGAAGGAATTCAAGAAAACCGGAGTCTGGCCGGACCGGACGACGTTCATTCTGGAGATCCGGTATGCCGCATCGCAGGGCTCCATCAACAAGGGCGGGAATTACCAGACCGACATCTCCGCGATCGAGCTGTCCCAGCGCCAGGGCGACGAATGGAGTTACTACTCTTTTGGAAATGCCATGCGCGGACTGCGCGAAAAAACCGGGCCTCTGCCGCGCAATGCCGGCTGCGTCGCCTGCCATTCCACCAATGGCGCTGTGCAGTGGACGTTCTCGCAGTTTTATCCGGAGGCGCTGGCGATCGCAAAGGCGAAGGGCACCGTCAAAGCGTCCTACCAGCCGCCTGTCGATTCGCCGGCCGCTTTCTATCACCGCATTGTCCAGGCCGGCTGGGCGGACCAGCAGCCGCAACTGGCAAACGCGCGGGCCAAAGATCCCAATGCCGCCGTATCGCGTGAAGGCCAGCTCAATTTCATGGGCTATAACCTGATGTCCGCGGGCAAAATGCAGGATGCTATCGGCCTTTTCCGGTTCGTCGCCGAACAATTCCCCCAGTCTGCTAACGCCCAGGACTCGCTGGCCGAGGCTCTCGAAAAGGCGGGCGACAAAGCCGCCGCGCTGGAAGCCAGCAGGAAGTGCCTCTCGCTTGCCGGTTCCGAAGATCGCGCCGCCGCCTCTTCCCGGCAGCGAATTGCCAGGCTTTCTCCGGAATAAACACCGCGCCGGCATCGATTTCGCCGAAAATCACGGATCATAACGCGCCCATTGTCGAGGGATGATAGGTGAGATCGCCTATGCCCAATCCCGCCGCAGATGGAGAGTTGAACGACGGCAGCCGGCCGCTCGAGAATCTTTTCCAGGCCGAATGCGACGCCATTTGCCGGCGCCGGGAACACGTCCTCGAAGACCAGGGGCATCAGGCCTGGAAAGACGCTCCCACATCTGTCGAAACCATCAACGGCAACCAGATTCTGGGACTGGCTTTCTCCGGCGGCGGTATCCGAAGCGCGACATTCTCCCTCGGCGTCATCCAGGCCCTGGCGGAGCTGGGACAGTTGCGCCGCGTCGACTATCTCTCCACCGTCTCCGGCGGCGGATACCTCGGCGCATGGCTTCTGGGTCTGTTCAAGCGCCTCGAAGGCGTCACCACCGATCCCAAAACGAACTTCGCCTCGGCAAAAAAGCTGGAGGAATCCCTTCGTCCTCCCGTCTCTCCCCTGGGCGAGCTGGACATCCACGCCTCCGCCCGGCCGGAGCACTCCGCCATCCGCTGGCTGCGCCAGTACAGCAATTATCTTGCTCCGCGCCCCGCTCTTTTTAGCGCCGATGTTTGGAATATCGCGGCCATTTGGCTGAGAAATGCGCTCCTCAATCAGGTTGTTCTCGCTGCCATGCTCGGAGCGGTTTTGTTGGCCGTCCGCTTTGGCGCCGACCTGTTTCAGCGCGTGCCCGCCCGGCAGAAGACTGTTTCCGATATCTGTTTTCTTCTGGCCAGCGTCACCTTCCTCGCCACCATCTTCTTCGTCTGCCGGCGAGTGCGGTTGCTTGTGAAGGAAGGCGCCCAAACAAGCCATACCCGCACACGCGGAGGCTCCGGCCAGTCCCCCGCCGTCTGGATGGCCCTCGGTTTGTATCTGTCGGCGCTGCTGGCCGCGATCTCCATCTGGAATGTGGAGCAGAGCCCCGCGATCGCCCTTCGCTGGGGTTCCGGAACCATCGTGTTCCTGGGCTCTTTGCTGGCCGCGGGCGTCAGCGTCCAATGGCGGGACATTCGCCGCAACTGGGTCGTTGCCCTGCGGCTGCTTCTCGCCACCGTTCTCGCCACGTCTGTTTTTCTCGCCGTCAGCATCGCCATCGGATGGGCGTTTCTCGAAAATTGGGTTTATCGCATCGACGGCCAGTACCGGGCCCTCATCTGGGGCCCCTGCATCATTCTTTCCAGCTTCGGCCTCCAGGTCATCCTGATGCTGGGCCTGATGGGAACCACCATCAACGATTTGGTTCGCGAATGGTGGTCCCGGCTCGGAGCGTGGCTGACGATTCTTGCATCCGCCCCCACGGCGATCGCGGTGATCGCCATCTACGGACCTCCCCTCGTCATGTGGATCTGGACGGCGACAGTGGCGCTGAAGGCAACCGTCTCCGCCACCTGGATCGTCACCACCCTCGTCGGCGTTTCCGGAGCCTTCAGCGGCAGAACCAATGGCGGCGAAAGAAAATCCAACAAGCTGCTCGATTGGATCGTTCCGCTCGCCCCTCCGGTGTTCATGTTCGGCCTGCTGTTTCTGGTGGCGATCGGCGTCGACGAGGGCATGAACGCCGCCGCCAAACACTGGCCCTGGGAGGGAGCCAGCCGCATTACCCTCGCCGCCGAGCTGAAAGAAGCCAACCTCTACGACATCGCCGCGCTGGAACGGCTGGAACGGCTGGAGCGGCTGGAGCGGCAGCCCCGCAATCCCGGCGAATCCGTCATCATCACTTCTTATTTCAAGCGCCTCGGCGCTCAACCCTGGTGGCTTCATCTGCTCGGCATTGCCGCTCTGTCTGTCGTCGTCTTCGGCATGGGCGCCGCCGTCGATATCAACCAGTTCTCGATGCACAACTTCTATCGGAACCGCCTGGTGCGCGCCTATCTCGGAGCGTCGCGCCGGCGTCCCGGGCAGTCCGGAGAATTCCCACCGCGCGACGCCGACCGGTTTACCAACTTCGATCCCGAAGACGACATTCCGCTTCATGAGCTGAAGTCTCAGCCCGGAAAGCCATTCCTCGGGCCCGTCTCGCTCGTCAACGGCGCGCTCAATTTAGCCACTCCCGATGCCGGAAAACAGGAAAGACGCGCCAGCTCCTTCACCTTCGGCCCCTTCTACTGCGGCTATGACGCCATCGACGAGAACGAGCAGATGCGCTACTTCTACCGGCCGTCTGAGCCCGCGCCGGACAAGCCCTACGAAGCCGTCACGCTGGGCCATGCCATGACCGTGTCCGGGGCGGCGGCCTCCCCCAACATGGGTTACCACAGCTCGATGCCCTTGGCGTTCCTGATGACCGTCTTCAACGTCCGGCTGGGATGGTGGTTCCCCAACCCCGCCAAGATCGAGCAGGACTGGGGAAACTCCGGCCCCCGGTTTGGACTCTTCGCCTTGATTTCGGAGCTCTTCGCCCAGGCCGACCTCCACAGCAAGAGCGTCTATGTCTCCGACGGAGGGCATTTCGAAAATCTCGGCGTCTACGAGCTGCTGCGCCGCCGCTGCCGCTACATTCTCTGCGTCGATGCCGAAGAAGACGGCTCGTTCTCCTTCAACGGATTGGGCTCCCTGATCCGCAAGGCTCGTGCGGATTTCGGCGTCGAAATTGAAATCGATACTTCCGCCATCTCTCAGCTCGACGCCAAAGGCTATTCCAACCGCCACTGCGCCGCCGCCAACATCTGGTACCCGGAGCCGGGCCTTCGCGGGACGCTGCTCTACATCAAGTCCTCCGTCACCGGTGACGAGCCCGCCGACATTCTCCAGTATCAGCACGCCAGCCCCCGGTTCCCTCACGAAACCACCGGAGATCAGTTCTTCTCCGAATCGCAAATGGAAAGCTACCGCCGGCTCGGCTACCATGCCTTGATTGAGACCTTCCGTCCCGCGCAGGGCCGTGACGGAACCCTTCCTCCCCTGCACGAAACCTTTCTTCGCCTTCGCCAGGCCTGGGGCAGCACGCCCCGCTTCTCGCCCGGGCGGTTTACGGTCTTGACTCAGCGGCTGGACCGCCTGATCGAAACTTTGGGTACCGATCCCGATCTCGCTTTCCTGCATTCGCAGTTTTACTATCCCCAATGGGGCCAGATCCGCCGTCCCGCCAAGGTGAACTGGCCGCTCGAAGAACGGATGTTCCAGCGCGCGTTTTTCTTCTGCGTGTCTCTCCTCCAGTTGATGGAGGACGTTTATCTGGAGCTCGATCTGGAAAGCCATCACAACCACCCCGACTGCAGCGGCTGGATGAACCTGTTCCGCCAATGGGCCGCCAGCGACGTCTTCCGCATCACCAATGCCGTCGCCGGCGCGACCTTCGGAGAGCGTTTCCAGAGTTTCGTCCGCCGCCAGCTCGATCTCAAGCCCGGCGAAATCAAGGTCGATGTGAACGAGCCCTACGAGCCGGATGTCTACGACTTCAATGAGGTCGAAGTTCAAATCGCAACGGCCCTCTCGGCCTGCTTCCCGGAAGAACCGCTGGAGTTCCGCCCCATCTGGATCGACATCGTGCCGGTCCTCGAAGACGAGATTCAGAAAATCCCCAAACGCATCCGCCTCACCGTCGGCTTCTATGCTCTCGACTCGCGCCGCCGCCTCCGCTGGATGCGGGTCCAGAACCATCTCCGCCGCATGGGAATCGCCCGCGAAGCGCTGAATCAGCTCTGCATCGCCGGAGTCCTTCTCGGCCAGGTCCCCGGAAAGAACAAAATCTGGTGGGAAACCGAAAGCGCCCGCCACATCCGCTGGGTCAACTCGGTGATGCGCACAGCCTGACCCGGACCTAGCCCGCTGGCTCGGCCTTCTCCGGCAGCGCCGCCGCCGCAATCTGCGCAATGTCCAGCAGCTTCGGCGCCGGCCCGCCGCCCGCGATCTGCACCAGCGCGTCCCGGAACATCGTGTTGCAGAACGGGCAGGCCGCGGCGACCGTCTCCGCCCCTGTCGCTACCAGTTCCCGGGCCCTCGTCTCGCTGACGCGGTCGCCCTTTTCCTCGCCCAGAAACGCCAGCCCGCCGCCCGCTCCGCAGCAGAAGCTCCGCTCCCGCGCCCGCGGCGGATCGATCACTTTCCCTCCCAGCGAGGCCGCTTCCCGGGGCTCGTCGTAAATGTTCCGGTACCGGCCCAGATAACAGGGATCGTGAAACACCACCTGTCCCTCCGCCGCCGAAGGCAGGCGGTCCTTCACCCGGGCCAGAAACTCGCTGTGATGCTCCACCACCGGAACCTCGCCGAATTCCTTCCAATCCTCCGTCATCGTCCGCACGCAGTGCGGGCAAATCGAAATCATCTTCGGAGTCCCCGCCGCCCGGATCGTCTCCAGGTTCTGCTCCGCCAACTGCCCGAACGCCAGATCGTTCCCCAGCCGCCGCGCCGGGTCTCCGGTGCACCGCTCCTTCTTCAGCACGCCGAACGTCACGTTCAGATGCCGCATCACCGCCACCAGCGCCTGCACAATCTCGCGGCCCTTCGGATCGTAAGATCCCATGCAGCCCAGCCACAGGCAGTATTCCTGCGATCCGTCATACAGCGGCAGTTCGTTCTTCGCGACGAACTTGTCGCGCTCGGAAGAGGCCATGCCCAGCGGATTGCCGTTCCGCTCCAGGTTCAGAAACAGCTTGTTGCCGTACTCGTTGTCCCACTCTCCCGTATTCACCGCGCCCCGGCGCAGCCCGATGATCGCCGGCAGGTGCTCGATCCCCACCGGGCACTGGAACTCGCAGGCTCCGCACGTCGTGCACTGAAACACAGCTTCCTGGGAGACATACTCGCCCAGCAGCGGTTTTTCGCTGCCCGGCCCTTCGTTGTTGAGATAGGTCCGCAGCCCGAGAATCACTTCCTTCGGATCCAGAATCTTCCCCGTATTGTTCGCCGGGCAATGCTCGGTGCATCGTCCGCACTCCACGCAGGAGTACGCCTGCAGGCTCGTCAACTGCGTCAGATCCTTGCCGGTCAGCAGGCCGAAATCCTCGTCGCCCTCCAGCTTCGGAATCTTCGAAAAGCTGCCCCGCGACAGAAACACGGTCAGCGGACTCAAAATCAGGTGCAGATGTTTCGTATGCGGAACCAGCGGCAGAAACACCAGCAGAGCCGCCGTGTGCAGCCACCAGACCGGCTTGCTCTCTTCCGCATACCCCACCAGGTACGTCCACATCAACGTGAAAATCAGAAGCGAAATGATGCCGCTTTCAATCGATACTTTCTTCCCCAGCCATTTCGGCCGCACCAGGAACCGGCGGAGGAACAACCCGCCGATCGACACCATCACCGTCATCGCAAACAGCGCCGCCAGGAAGAAATAAAACCGTCCGAAAAAACCGCCCGGATCCAGCACCGTCATCCCAAACCCGCGGGCGATGTGATCGGCGGAAACCAGCGCGAACGCGCAAAATCCCCAGAAGACAAACGCATGGGCGATCCCCGGCAGCGGCCGCTCCGCAATCACCTTCGCCTGGCAGATCACCTCCCAGAAGAAATCCCAAACCCGCTTCCCCACCGGAGCCATCTCGAAATCGGCGTCTTTCTTGGAAGCCAGAATCTTCGCGAGAATCGGATGCATCCGGCCGTAAAAAAGCGTGGCGGAGACCGCAATCAGGGCGGCCAGGATAACTTTCTCGTACCCCTGGGGTGGAACCATCAGCTTCAGACTCTAGCACGCAACCTTCCGCGGTCATGCGAAACGCGCGGACCTTGCGGCGCTCTGGTATTTTCAGGAAATGGCGGTCAACCCACGGGCTTGGTTTCTTTCTCTGCTCGCTCTCGGCGCCAGTGGCGGAATGGCAGCTTCCAAGGACGATTTTCAGGCAGGATGGACCGAAGGTTCTCCTCGCGCCGAAATCAGGCCGCGATTCAGCTACCAGCCGTCCGCCGGACCCAACCATAGCGGAGCCCTCCGCATCGAAGCCGACGGCCGCGAAGGCATCGCCGGATACTGGCGCAAGAGCTTTCCCGTCACCGGCGGCCAAAGCTATCGCTTTGAAGTCCTGCGCCGGGCCGTCAATCTCGAATCGCCCGCCCACAACGCTTTCGTCACCATCAGTTGGACCAATGAGAAAGGAAAAGCCGTCCTGGACGATCGCCCGCAGGTCGCCAACTACCTGCAGAACTTCACGCCCTGGGTGGTCGACGAGTACCCTCGCGACGGCAAACCGGATTCGGCCGGCTGGGCCAAATCTCAGGCCGTCTATCAAGCTCCCTCCGCGGCGAAGTTCGCCGTTGTCGACCTGCATCTCCGCTGGTCGAAAACCGGCCGCGTCGATTGGAGCGCCGTCCAGTGGAACCCCGCCGACCCTCCCGCTTCGCGCAAAGTCCGGCTGGCGGCGGTGCATTTCCGGCCGCACGGCAAATCCGCGGAAGCGAACCGGCTGGCGTACGTGAAGTTCATCGAAGAGGCAGCCCGCCAAAAGGCCGATCTGGTCGTTCTCGGAGAAACGCTCACCTACGTGAATGCCGGCAAGACCTACGCCGAGGCAGCGGAGCCGATCCCCGGCCCTTCCACCGCATTCTTCGGGCAGCTCGCAAAAAAGCACGGCTTGTATCTGGTTCCCGGCCTGCTGGAGCGCAGCGGCCATCTCGTCTATAACGTTTCCGTGCTGATCGGACCCGACGGCGAAATCGTTGGCAAGTACCGCAAAGTCACGCTCCCCGACGGGGAATGGAAGGGCGGAGTCGCCCCCGGCCGCGACTACCCGGTTTTCGATACCCGATTCGGCAAAGTCGGCATGATGATCTGCTACGACGGCTTCTTTCCAGAGGTCGCCCGCCAACTGGCTCTGAACGGCGCGGAAGTGATCGCCTGGCCGGTCTGGGGCTGCAATCCAGAACTCGCGCGTGCCCGCGCCGCCGAAAACGACGTGTACCTGGTCAGCAGCACCTACGAAGCCATCTCCAATAAATGGATGCTCTCGGCGATCTGGGACCGTACCGGCGATACCCTCGCCGTCGGCCAGGAGTTCGGCACCGTCGCCGTGGCCGAAGTCGACCTGGCCCAAATCCGCCGCTGGAAAAGCCTGGGCGATTTCGGCGGCAAGATTTCCCGTCACACCCCGCTGCCCCGGTGAGCCCCCTCAATAGAAGCCCTCAACTTGACGCCCGGAGCTTCATCGCCATAAGCTAAGAATTCTTGGTATGGGGCGCAAGGCGCAAAAAAACGATTCGTTGCCCGGTTCGCTGGACATGCTGATTCTTCGGACGCTGTCCCGGCGCGACCTCCATGGATACGGCATCGTCCAGTTCATTCAACAATCGTCCGGCAACGAGCTTCTCGTCGAGGAAGGCTCGCTGTATCCCGCTCTCCAGCGGCTGGAGCTCAACGGATGGATCGACGGCGTCTGGGGCGTGACGGCGAATAATCGCCGCGCGAGGATCTACAAGATCACCGCGGCGGGGCGCAAACGGCTGGCCCTGGAAACCCGGCAGTACGCCAAACTCACGCTGGCGATCGCGCGCGTGATGGGCGCGGAGTAGCGGCGTGTTCCGGCGGCTGCGGTATTGGATACAAAGCGCCCGGCGCAGCGACACGCTGCGCGAGGAAATGGAGCTCCACCTTGCCGAAAACGCGGCGCACCTGCAGGCGGACGGTATGACGGCGGAACGTGCCCGGGCGGAAGCACGCCGCCGATTTGGCAACGTCGGACAGAAGCACGAAGAGTCGCGGGAGATTTGGATGACACGGTTCCTGTCGGAATTCGGCCAGGATGTCCGCTATGGCTGGCGCGCCATGAATGCTAACAAGGCATTCAGCGCCCTGGCGGTCTTGTCGCTGGCGCTCGGGATCGGGGCGAATACCGCGATCTACAGCTTGATGGAGTCGATCCTGCTGCGCGCACTCCCGGTGGCCGATCCCGAATCGCTGGTGGTTTTGAATTGGCATAGCCGGCCGCCCCAAAACGCCAGCAAGCAATGGGAGCACGTCATTCACGGCGTGCAAGGCATTCTCTGGCCGGGCGACAAAGGCGCCCTGGTCAGCGGGATGTTCCCGTACGGCGCGTTCGAAATGTTTCGCGAGGACAATCCCGTTTTTTCTACCGTCTTCGGATACTTCAACGGCCGAAACCGTTCTCTGGCGGTGCGCGGCCAAGCCATCAGCGCAAGCACCGAGTACGTCACCGGCGAGTATTTTCGCGGCCTCGCCGTGTCGCCGGTCGCGGGACGTCTGATCGGCTCCGAAGACGACCGTCCCGGCGCGCCGCCGGTCGCCGTCATCAGCTTTGCGACAAGCCAGCGGCGCTTTGGGGAGCCGTCCAATGCGATTGGCCAACCGGTTCTCGTCGATAACGTGCCTTTTACGGTGGTCGGCGTGGCGCCACCCGAATTCTTCGGAGTGGACCCTGCGGCGTCGCCGGACCTTTACCTTCCGGTGCACACGTATCGGCTCGCCGGTGGAGCCGAAACGGCTCGTATGTTTGGCGACCGGAACTTCTACTGGATCGAAATGATGGGCCGCCTGCGTCCTGGTGTAACGATGGCCCAGGCGCAGGCCGCGCTGGCTCCTCGTTTCCATCGATGGGTTGCCGCCACGGCGGCGACCGATGGGGAGCGCGCCAAACTGCCCGCCCTGCTGCTGAATCCCGGCGCCGCAGGCCTGGGCAGCTTGCGCCGCGAGTATTCCAAGCCCCTGTTCGTGCTCCTGACGATGGCGGGATTGATCCTGGCAATCACGTGCGCCAACATCGCCAATCTGCTGCTGGCCAGGGCCGCCGCGCGACGCCGCGAAATCGCTGTCCGCCTCAGCCTGGGAGCGGGACGGTTCCGCGTCGTGCGGCAGTTGCTGACCGAAAGTGTGATGCTCGCATCGCTCGGTGGAGCCCTCGGCGTTCTGTTTGCGATCTGGGGCGTGCGGGCGCTGACATTTCTGTTCTCCAAGGGCCAGGAGAACTTCACGCTGCACGCGGAATTGAACTGGAACGTGCTGGGCGTGACGGCGGCGCTCTCCGTCGTTTGCGGCCTGTTATTTGGCCTCGCTCCAGCGATTCAGTCCACCCGTCCCGGCGTCATGCCGGCGCTAAAGAATGGCCGCGGCGGCGGAGAGCGCCGCCGTCACGCCCAGCACGTTCTGGTAGTCGCCCAAATCGCGATGTCTTTTGTCATCCTGGCCGCCGCGGGTTTGTTTGTCCGGACACTCGACAAGCTGCACTCCGTCCAACTGGGATATGCCCGCGAGAACATTCTTCTGTTCTCGTTGAATGCCCGCCAGGCCGGGCATCGCGATCCGGAGATCGCCACTTTTTACGCGGACCTGCGCAAGCGCTTCGAATCGATTCCCGGCGTGAGCAGCGCGACCCTTTCGCACTCCTCCATCGTCAACGCCGGCCATGCCGGGCACACCTACCGGGGAACCATGAAGATCGGCACTGTTACCGTCGACGGCGCGCGCGTCATGGTCGCCGGACCGCGTTTCCTCACGACGATGCAGATTCCGATCCTGGCCGGGCGTGAGATTGACGACCGCGACCAACCGGGCTCGACGCCGGTTGCCGTGATCAGCGAGCGGCTGGCGCGTACCTACTTCGGCAACGAGAATCCGGTGGGCCGGCGCATCACCTTCGTGGACGACAAGCGCGATCTGGAAATCGCCGGTATCTCGGCGAACCTGCGGTACGGCGGTCTGAAAAACGGCGACAGCCCGATGACCGTGTTCGTCGCGGCCAGCCAGTTTTCTCCGGACTTGACAACCTACGCGCTGCGCACCGCCGGTGATCCGCTCAGCTATGTCAACAGCGTGCATCGGATCGTGCGGGAGGCCGATTCCCGCATACCCGTCACAAACGTGGTCACGCAGGCGGCGGAAATCGACCGGACGATCAGCCGCGAACTCACGTTCGCGAAACTGTGCACGGGTTTCGCGGTTCTCGCTCTCCTCACCGCGTGCGTGGGACTCTACGGAACGGTGTCGTACAACGTCACGCGGCAGATCGGCGAAATCGGAATCCGAATGGCCCTGGGCGCGCAACGCGGTGCCGTGGTGTGGATGGTTCTGCGCCGCGTCCTCCTGCTGGCGGCGGCTGGACTCGCCATCAGCGTGCCTGTCGCGTTAGGCGGGTTTCGGTTGGTGAAATCGTTGCTGTTCGAGACGAAACCCCATGACCCGGGAACTCTCGCGCTGGCCGGCGCCGTCCTCCTCGGCGCCGCGATTCTCGCCGGCTACGTCCCGGCAAGGCGAGCGTCCCGGATTGACCCGCTGGTAGCTCTGCGGCACGAATAGGACATCGTCCGTCGTACCGCAACGAAGGCTGGTACCGGACGGCGGAGCCCGTTGCATCTGGCTCGGCATCGTCCCTGGCGCGGGTGTATGATCTCTGTAGCGTAGAGGACGCACCCGGTCCGCGGAAAGGGTAGAAGCCCACCTTCTGTTTCAAATCGCAGCAACCTTCTTTCAGCCCGATTGTGCGGACACCGGGCGCTTTGAGGAAAGGAGGTCGCTATGTCGACTGATCCACAACGGGTCCCGCGCCCTCTCCCCGACCGTCCCAATCTCCGCCACCTGAGGGATCAGGCCAAAGACCTGCTGAAGGCCGGCGCGGCGGAATCACTCACCGATGCCCAGCTCCAGATCGCGCGTTTCTACGGGTTTGCCAGTTGGCCCAAGCTCAAGGCCCATGTCGAGTCCTTCGAGGAGATCGGGCAACTGAAACAGGCGATCGACACGAACGACGTCGCGCGCGTCCAGACCATGATGACGCGCAATCCGGCGCTGCATCGGGCGCCGCTCGGCTACGGCGAGGATGGTCCCCTCACGTGGGTCGCCGAATGCCGCGTGCCTTGGGAGCCCCCAACTCCGGCGAGACTGGCCATGGCGCAATGGATGATCGCCCACGGATCGGACGTGCACCAGGGAGGCGACGGGCCCCTGATGCGGGCGGCGCTCAACGCATACCGCATTCCGATGATGGAGCTGCTGGTATCGCACGGCGCCGATGTGAACGCCCTGTGGCATGGACATTTCCCCATCGTCTTTGCTCCATGCGAGTCAATGGACCCGGCCGCTCTGAAATGGCTTCTCGATCGCGGCGCAAATCCGAACTGTCGCGACCATGGGTACGAGATCGGCGGCCATGCCTATCCGGGCACTGCTCTCGATTACCTCATCGCGGGATACGCGCGCTCCCTGGATCGGCTGAAAGCCTGCATCGACATCCTTCTCCAGGCCGGTGGGGAAACCCGGTACAACATGCCGTCTGTGCTGGCGCTGCTCCGCGACCGGCTCGATCTCCTGACAGAGCTGATTGATGCCGATCCCGGAATCGTGAATAAACGCTTCCCCGAACTCGATTGCGGCCAGACCGGTGGACGTTCTCTCCTGCTGAAAGGGGGAACGCTCTTGCACGTGGCTGCCGAATACGGCAACGTTGCGGCGGCCGCGCTCCTTCTCGACCGTGGGGCCGACGTCAATGCCCGCGCAGCCATCGATGAGGCCGGCATTGGCGGGCAGACAGCAATCTTTCATGCGGTGTCGCAGTTTAACGACTTCGGCTTTCCGGTAACCCGGCTATTGCTGGAGCGCGGCGCGGATCTCACAGTTCGCGTGAAGCTTCCCGGCAACTACGAGCAGCCGGGGGAAGTCGTGGAGTGCACGCCCCTGGGCTATGCGCTGCTGTTTGGCGGCGCAAGCCAGCGGAGAACCGTGGCTCTGCTGCGGGAGCGAGGGGCCGTCGAGTGAGGATCGAGTCCATGGACAGCACGCCCTCAACGCCGCACCACAAACTCGCCAACCGTCAAGCGGTCCACCTCCAACTCCCCAATCCGCACCCGGCGGAATTTTGCGTCTCCCACAGCCAGCCGCCGGATGGCCAGAGCGCCAATCGCCAAGGCCCCAACAGCCAATGCGCCAACCGCGAAGGCTCCCAGCGAGAACGCACCCGCGGATACCGCGCCCGCGGATACTGCGCCCGCGGCGACGCGTTTGTGAACAATTACCTCGGATTTCAATACTTTCATTTCTCCACCTTGTCCAGACCAGTCTCCCAGGCACTCTTGCACAGCGCCGGGATCCCGCGCAATCCAGACAGTGCCTAGGAGGGATTCATCGCAGCGTTACACTGGAAAACGACATAGCGATTATCGTGGATGCCTTGGTAGAAAAACTAGAGGCCCGGTTGCGCGAGTGGAAACCGGAGATGGCAGCAGAGGCCAGAAAGCGCATTATCGAGGTCATGGATCTCGCCGATCACGACGCCCTGGATGTCGCGCAGTCCCGCTCTGCCGAACAGGAAGTTCTCGACCTGCTCGATGAACCCCCAACCCGGTGAGATCTGGCTGGTGGATTTAGGACTCGCCGCGAAGACGCGTCCCGGAATCATCGTCTCCCGCCAGGGCTCCGACCCGCCACGATCGCCCAATTCTTAACAAAGAACATTCTGCTAGTGTTTTGTTGTGGCCATTGAATACGACGAGATCGGTATCTGGTCCGAAGTTAAGCTGGCCATTGTGCGTGAGTACGCGGCTGCCTATTCAAGAATCATGGAGGCGTGGCGTCGCGACAGAATCAGTCGTTTGAGCTGGATCTATATCGATGCATATGCCGGCCCCGGCTACCATGTCTCCAAGACGACTGGCGAAACCATCGATGGGAGCCCGCTCATCGCCCTCAAGACCGATCCGCCATTTCATGAGTACCACTTCATCGATACCGAGCCCGCCAGAGCCAAGCAAATCCGCGAGTTGGCCGGGAACAGATCGGATGTGCACACATACACTGAGGACTGCAATACCGTCTTGCTGCGTGACGTGTTCCCTCGAGCACAGCATCGCGACTATCGTCGTGCATTGTGCCTACTCGACCCATACAACATTAATCTCACCTGGGACGTGATCGAGGCGGCGGGGAAATCCGGTTCTATTGACATCTTCCTGAACTTCATGATCATGGACATCAACCGGAACGCTCTCCGTAAGAGGATGGAAAAGTCACTGCAGTCCAAGGTCGATCAGTTGACGAAGCTCGTTGGCGATGAATCCTGGAAGGATGCGGGCTATCGTAAATTCGAGACCCTTTTCGGCACCGATTACCAGAAGGTCTCGAATGAGGAGTTTGCCGAGTGGTTCCGGCAGCGCCTCATCGCCAAAGCAGGCTTCAAGCATGTCCCAAAGCCAATGCCGATGAAGACGAAGAAGAACGCCGTCATCTATTACTTGTATTTCGCCTCGCAGAAACCTGCGGCGATCAACATTGTCAACGACATCTTTAGGAAGTACGGACAACGATAACGGAATGGCGACAAATTCGAGAATCGAGTGGACGGACGCGACCTGGAACCCGGTACGGGGGTGTACAAAAATCAGTCCTGGTTGCAAACATTGTTATGCCGAACGATTCGCGGAACGGTTTCGGGGCGTTCAAGGTCATCCGTTCGAGCAAGGATTCGACCTGCGGCTGGTGCCGGAGAAAGTGAACGAACCGCTGCATTGGAAACGGCCACAGCGGATATTCGTGAATTCCATGAGCGATCTTTTTCACGATGAAGTGCCTCTCTCGTATATCAAGCGTGTCTTTGCTGTGATGAACCAAGCCGACTGGCACCAGTACCAAGTTCTTACGAAGCGGGCGGAGCGCTTGGAAGAGCTGAGCTCTCAGCTTCCATGGGCTCCGCACATCTGGATGGGAGTGAGCGTAGAGAACAAAGACTACCTTTGGCGCATTGACCACCTTCGTAGGACGAAAGCCCACCTTAAGTTCCTTTCTATCGAACCGCTCCTCGGACCACTGGGCAAAATCAGCTTGCGGGGCATAGACTGGGTCATCGTGGGCGGGGAATCCGGTCCTGGCGCGAGACCGATGCAATCTTCTTGGTTGACGGACATTAAAGACCAGTGCCTACGGGCGGGTGTCGCGTTCTTCTTCAAGCAATGGGGCGGCGTGCAGAAAAAGCGCTATGGTCGCCAGCTGGAAGGGCGGACGTGGGACGAAATGCCCGAGTTGCTCACGATCTCGTAACGGGCCGTGGTCTACGAGCAACACGTTCTTGGGCGATAACCAGTATGCATGCTCAGCATCCTGAACAGTCGATAGCAAGCTCTCATTGTTTACCGTTTAGGCCGATCTCTCCCAGGATCTCTCGCGCAGCGAGCGCAATCCGCTGCTTCCGACTCCCCGCCAAGACCCGGCTTCCGCTCAACCCGTATTTTCGATAACATACGCCCCAACAGGAGTTGTGTACATGCGTCACCTCGCA
>CAZETQ010000095.1:0-16622 GCA_964515165.1 uncultured Solibacteraceae bacterium
ACCTATTGGATGCGCGGTATATCGGCAACAAAGGCACGCGCCTGCCGATGATCATTGAAGCGAATCCCGCGGTCTACGGCCCCGGAGCGACGGCGGAGAATGCCGACCGCCGACGCATCTACGCTGGATGCCGCGGCGAAACCGGTCCCTGCGACTTCGCCTCCGTGGGCTTGATCACCAACCAGACCAACTCGACATACCACGCCGGACAACTTGCTTTAACAAAGCGGTTCAGCAGCGGACTGTCGTTCCTGGCCTCCTACACGTTCTCGAAGACGCTCGACTATGTGTCGACCTTCAATGTCGCCGGGTCCGCTCCGCGGTTAGTCGCCGGGGAAAACGATCTCGCGCAGAATCCGTTCAACATTAAGGCCGAGCACGGGCCGTCGCTCTTTGACGCTCGCCATCGATTCGTGTTCAGCGGCAGTTACGAACTGCCCTTCCCGAAAGACGGCGCACCCGCCGCCCGGGCACTCTTCGGCGGCTGGCAGTTGAACGCGATTGCGAACTTCGCTTCGCCTACTCCGTTCACCGTTTACGACAGCGCCAACGTTTCCATGCAAGGTTCCGCGCCGGAAGTCTCCGGATTCTTCTCCAGCCGTCCGGATCTGGTGGCAAATCCCAACAACGGCCCGCACACCGCCGATCAATGGGTCAGCCGTTCCGCGTTTCGCCGGCTGGACCCCATCACCGAAGCCGGAAATTTCGGCAACGAAGGCCGCAACGCCGTCCGCGGTCCCGGTGTGGCGAACGTCGATGTCTCCCTGCTGAAGACGTTCTCCTTCACCGAGCGCTGGCGTCTCCAGTTCCGTGCCGAGTGCTTCAACCTGGCAAATCATGCGAATTTCGGCCTGCCCGAGAATGACGTCGCCTCTCCAAACTTCGGCCGGATCCTCGAAGCCGGCTCGCCCCGGCTGGTCCAGTTTGGATTGAAGTTACTGTTCTGACAACCTGCGTGAACGTCAAGCCGGTTTAGGAACCGCACCCACCTTCTGCGTCAGAAACCCGATAATTCCGCCCACCACGAACCCCGGCAGCATGATCTCCAGATAGTAGTGCTGCCCGTTCTCCGACGGCATCGCCGCCACCAGGTAGACGAACAGCAGCCCCAGCCCCCGCGCCCATCACAATGCCCCATTTCATGGATTGCACTTTGCGCGCAAACCAGTCCGGCGACAATCTTGTTCTTCGTTCAATCTCCCGGAAAGCCCTTCCTGAAAGCGCTCCAGATCCCGCAGCAGCGTCAGTGCGTCTGGGTACCGGTCCTCCGGACGCGCAGCCGCGATCAGACGGTATTTTCCGTGGGGCGGACGATCGCCTTTTGCCGTCTGCCCATTCCACAAGAAGGGAGCGCCGTTTGGCTCCCGTCAGCGTAAAGTCCGAATGTCGTTTCTCATCAAACTCGCCGACGCCAGTTCGCGGAATTCGACACTATCGGCGACGCATTTTCAATAATTTAGGGCAGACCGGCTCAGACAGCCGTATGCGCCGCAGTACCCTTGCCGGCGTGAGAGCCGTGCTCACTCAAAAATGCGGAAATCCCTGCGTAAGCCATACTTACCCCGGGCAAAACGGGATAGGAAAATTACCCTTTCCGGCGAACGCCTGGGGTGAAAATGTGTGACATGCCTCCAGAAAACAAAGGGACTTACGCGAAATTCGAAAAAACAAGCGGGCGAAATTGCACATTGCTCCTGATCGTGAAACCATTGCGTTAAAATGCGGATGGTGCCGCGATTTCGCGGCCTTTTTTCATGCGCGAAAGAATCCGTTCCACTACTGTTCTCTGCGTCCGCAGGAACGGCAAGGTTGTCATGGCCGCCGACGGCCAGGTCACCCTGGGTCATGAAGTGCTCAAAGCCGGCTCTCGAAAGCTGCGCCGGCTGTATAACGATAAAATTCTCGCGGGTTTCGCGGGCTCGACGGCTGACGCTTTTGCGCTGTTTTCGCGGTTTGAGGGAAAGCTGGAACAACATTCCGGCAACCTCGCCCGCGCCGCGGTGGAAATGGCCAAGGACTGGCGGACAGACAAGATGCTGCGCCACCTGGAAGCGCTTCTCATTGTCACCGACGACCGAAGCACCTATCTGCTCAGCGGCAACGGTGACGTGATTGAGCCGGATAACGAGATTGCGGCCATCGGTTCCGGCGGTATGTTCGCCAAGGCCGCCGCCCAGGCGTTGATCGAAAACACGAAACTCTCCGCCCGCGAAATCGTCGAAAGAGCGATGATCATCGCGGCGCGCATCTGCATCTACACAAACGAGAACATTACCTATGAGGAGCTGGGCTGACCATGGTTATCTATCTGCCTACGCAGCCTTCCGATGGATCGCCTTTGCTGGATGAACTGACCCCCCGGGAAATTGTCGCGGAACTCGACAAGTATGTCGTCGGCCAGGCCGATGCCAAACGCGCGGTGGCGATCGCCCTCCGGAACCGGATCCGCCGGCAGAAGCTGGATGTCGAAATGGCCGACGAGGTCATGCCGAAGAACATCCTCATGATCGGTCCCACCGGCGTGGGAAAGACCGAGATTGCGCGCCGTCTGGCCAAGCTCTCCAACTCGCCTTTCCTCAAGGTCGAAGCCAGCAAGTTCACCGAAGTCGGCTATGTCGGCCGCGATGTCGAATCCATGATTCGCGATCTGGTGGAGATCGGCATCGACATGATCCGGGAGGAGCGCCTGGACGAGGTCGCCGAGACCGCCGAACGCAACGCCGAGGAGCGGCTGCTCGATCTTCTGATGCCGCCTCAGCCGGAGGCGTCGGAAAGTACGGAACGTACGCGGGAAAAGCTCCGCGAGAAATTGCGCGCCGGCAAGCTGGACGACCGCATGGTCGAAATCGACGTCAAGGATCGCGGCCCCTCTCTCCAGATCGCCACCAATATGGGCCTGGAAGAGATGGACTCCAACATCAAGGATCTGTTCACCAATCTCTTCGGCAACCGCACCCGCCGCCTGAAGATGCGTGTCGACGAAGCATCGGAGCATCTCACCCTGGAAGAGGAAGAAAAGCTCATCGATGGCGAACAGGTCACTCGCATCGCCGTTGAACGTGTCGAGCGGAATGGAATCATCTTCCTGGACGAGATCGACAAAATCGCCGGCCGCGAAGGCGGCCACGGCCCGGATGTCAGCCGCGAAGGCGTGCAGCGCGACATCCTGCCCATCGTCGAAGGAACAACCGTCAACACCCGGCACGGATTCGTTCGCACCGATCACATCCTGTTCATCGCCGCCGGAGCTTTCCACGTTTCCAAGCCCAGCGACCTGATTCCGGAGCTGCAGGGCCGGTTCCCGATTCGGGTCGAATTGAAATCCCTCGTCGAGGCCGACTTCATCCGGATTCTCAAGGAGCCTAAGAACGCGCTCATCAAGCAATACACGGCACTGCTCGAAACCGAAGGAATCAAGCTGACCTTTACCGACGACGCTTTGGTGGAGCTGGCCCGGCTGGCGACTCGCGTCAATGAAGCCGCCGAGAATATCGGAGCGCGCCGCCTGCACACGATTCTCGAAAAAACCGTGGAAGAGATCTCGTTCGAAGGCCCGGACTTGAAGAAGAAAACGGTCAAAATCGACGCGGAATATGTCCGCAAGCAGCTGGCGGAGATCGTCAAGGACCAGGACCTCAGCCGGTACATCCTCTAATGCGCCCGTTGGGTTTTGCCGGCGCGGTTGTGATTCTCGCTGGCTGCGCTTATGTCGGCGACCCGTTGCCTCCGGCGCTCCATATTCCCGAAAAGGTCACCGATCTCCGGGCGGTTCAGCGAGGCTCGAAAGTCTATGTCGACTTCACTCCGCCGCAGCTCACCACCGATGGCATCGCCGCCGAGCGGCTCAGTCCTCCGGATCTCCGTGCCGGAGACATGGCCGTATCGAAAAGTTTCGACACCGCTCCGTTTCTCGGCCAGACCATCGAGGTGCACGTGCGGTACACGGGCCGCAGTGGCCGCATCTCGGAATGGTCCAATCCGGCCCAACTGACAATTGTTCCGCCGCTGGCGGCGCCCACCCAGCTTCGAGCCGAAATGACGCCCACGGGAGCAAAGCTGGAATGGAGCTCGCCGGCACCCCAATTTCGCGTCTATCGGGACGGCCAAATGGTTGCCACCAGCCAAACGCCTTCTTTCCTCGACGCGGCTGCCGAAACGGGAAAGTCGTACAAGTACGAAGTCCAGGCAGTTCAACCCACGGGCACCAATGAGGCCGAGAGCGAATTATCGCCGGCCGTCACCCTGGATGCCGCCGATACCTTTCCTCCCGCGCCGCCGGCCAAGCTAGTAGCGCTGGCGGGCGTCTCTTCCGTCGAGCTTTCGTGGGAGCGCTCGCCGGAGCCGGATATCGCCACCTACCGCGTCTATCGCGACGACAAGCTGGTCGGGACAGATCTGACCGCTCCCAACTTCTCGGATTCCCAGGTGCAGCATGGCAGCCGCTATCGATATGCTGTGACGGCGGTGGACCGTGCGGCCAACGAAAGCCCCCGGAGTTCCACCGTGGAGATTGTATTTCCATGACACACTACATTCGATTCAGTCTCGACCCCGATGCATTGCCCACCGTGAGCGATGCGGTTCCCGGAGTGAAGTACGGCATTCTGGACGGCGAGGATATCTTTGAAATTAACGGCCTCGGTGGGACGCGAACCGGCGCGCATTTCCAGCGGTCGCAGTTGCGGCTGCTGCCGCCGGCCTGCCCGTCCAAGATCGTTTGCGTCGGCCGGAATTACGCCAAACACGCCAAGGAACTAGGCAACGAGGTACCGGCGGAGCCGCTCATCTTTTTGAAGCCGCCGTCTTCCCTGAATGCCGACGGCGACGCCATTCTGTACCCGCGTATCTCCAATATCGTCAACTACGAAGGGGAAATCGGCCTGGTGGTCGGCAAACGCGGCCGCCACGTCAAGGCAGCCGATGCGATGGACTTGATCTTCGGCTACACCATCGTGAACGACGTCACGGCTCGCGATCTTCAGAAGAAGGATGGCCAGTTCACCCGCGGGAAGGGTTTCGATACGTTCTGTTGCGTGGGCCCCACTGTCGTCCGCAAGGACGAGTTGGACGTGAATACGCTGGGGGTGAAGACTTACCTGAACGGCCAGTTGAAACAGGACGGGTCCATTCAGGACCTCATCTTCAGCATCCCTGTTATCATCGAGTTTGTTACGGCATTCATGACTCTGGAGCCCGGCGATCTGATCGCTACGGGCACTCCGGAGGGCGTGGGACCAATGGAACCCGGAGCGACGGTGCGCGTGGAAGTGCCAGGTATCGGCGCCCTCGAAAACACAGTCAGGCAGGACAAACCATGAAGATTTTTCTCGACACCGCGAATCTCGACGAGCTTAAGAAAGGCGCGGCCTGGGGCATCGTTGACGGAGTGACGACTAATCCCTCCCTCATCGCCAAGGAAGGCAAGCCGATTGAAGAGCAGATCAAGCGCATCTGCGATATCGTCGACGGCGACATCTCGGCAGAAGTGGTGGCTACCACCTACGACGAAATGGTGAAGGAAGGACGTTCTCTCGCGAAAATCCACAAGAACGTGGTCGTCAAGCTGCCGCTGATTCGCGACGGTATCCGCGCTTGCAAAACGCTCTCCGAAGAGGGCATTCGCCTGAATGTCACCCTTTGTTTCACCGCCGCGCAGGCATTGCTGGCGGCCAAAGCGGGAGCCTACATCATCAGCCCGTTTGTCGGCCGGCTGGACGATATCGGCATGGTGGGTATGGACCTGATCCGCTCCATCGCGAAGATCTATTCCAACTACGGATTCAAGACCCAAATCCTCGCCGCCAGCCTCCGCAGCACTTTGCATGTGGTGGAAGCCGCCGAAGCGGGCTCGCACATCGGTACAATGCCGTTCAAGGTCCTGGATGCGCTGTTCAACCACCCATTGACCGATAAGGGTCTCGAACAGTTCCTGAAGGACTACGCAAAGGTATTTGAACCGGCGCACGCAGGCCGGTAACCGGGCCGCGCAAGCCCGATAACAGTGAGGAGAATCCCAGCATGAAACGACTCATCGTCAGCATGGCACTCGCCGGTGCTTTGACCGTTCCCGCGGCTCTTGCCGAGCCCGCAAAACCCAAGAGCGTCGTCCACATCATCAATGTCCGGTTTAAGTCCGACGCCTCCAAGGCGGATGTGGACAAGGCCATCCAGGCCGTCGGCGCGATGAAATATGACGGATTGAAGAACGTTTGGCTGCGCCCGATCAAGAATCAGCTTGGCCCCGACTATACGCACATCATCGTGATGGAATTCGAGAGCGAGGACGCCCTGAAGAAGTACGCCGACAGCCCGGCGCAGAAGGAGTGGTACCAGCTCTACATGAAGGTTCGTGACGAGTCCCGTACCAACGACGTCACCAACTAAGCAGACCTCAAACCTACAATCAGAAGGCCCTGGAAACGGGGCCTTTTCTTTTGCAGTTTGAAACCTGATTAAGACCGGGCCACCACGGGAATTTGCCGGATTCCGGCTGCCTGCTCAAAAGCATGCGCCAGCTGCAGCACTCCCCAGTCGTCATGATGGCGGCCGACAATCTGCACGCCGACGGGCAACCCTTCCGGCGTGAATCCGCCCGGCACCGAGATCGCCGGATTGTGCAGCACGGAAATGTAGTAGCAGGACCGCATCCAATCGATGTAGTTCCCCAGCTTGCGGCCTTCGATCCCGGTGACGTATTGCTGATTGATGTCGAACGCCGGAACCTGCGTTGCGGGCAGAATAAAGAATTCATACTTGCCAAAGAACTCGCCTACTCGCTGGTACAACGCCGATCGCACCGCTTCCGCTTTGGTGATTTCCGGGCTCGTCAGTTTCGCTCCCAGGTCGACTTCCTCCAGGACGGTCGCTTTGATCTGCGATCGATACTGCGCGGCCTTCGCTGCATGCTGCTGATGGAAGCTGAGCGCTCGCAGCACGCGAAATGCCTCGTCGGCTCCGGAGAAATCGGGCTCTGCCGGCTCCACGATGCAGCCCAGCGATTCGAAAATCTTTCTACGGCTCTCCATCACCTGCAGGACGCGGCGATCGAACGGAATGCCACCGAGGTCCTTGAACCAGGCTACGCGGGTTCCCTTGAAATCGCGCCCCAGCGGTTTCGCGAATCTTGCGCCCTCCTCGTGAATCGATAAAGGAGAACGTTCGTCCGGTCCCGCCATCGCGCTGAGGAAGAATGCGCAATCGGCGACACTCCGCGCCATGGGTCCGACGACGCTGATGGTGCTCCAGGCGGAGCCGGCCGGCACACGCGGCACTCGTCCGGGCGACGTGCGAAAGCCCACCACGCCGCAGAAGCTGGCCGGATTGCGAAGAGACCCGCCGGTGTCGCTGCCATCGGCAATCGGCACCATCCCGCAGGCCAGAGCGACCGCCGCGCCGCCGCTGGAACCTCCGCACGTTTTCGTCAGATCGTGAGGATTCTTTGTAGCTCCGAAGACCGGGTTGAATGTTTGCGAGCCTGCACCGAACTCCGGCGTGTTCGTCTTGCCAATCGTCACCGCGCCCGCCTCGCGGATGCGATGAATCATCAGCGTGTCGGCGGTGGGAACGTGGTCTTTGAAGATCGGAGACCCATACGTCGTGCGAATGCCCTTGGTGTCCTGCAGGTCCTTGTGCGCCACGGGAAGGCCGTGTAGCGGTCCCAGGAATTGACCCTTCGCCGCCGCCTCGTCACACTGCTTGGCCTTGACAGCCGCCTGATCCGCCACCAGCGTGACGATGGCGTTGACCTTCGGATTGACGGACTCGATCTGTTTGAGATGGGCCTCCAGTACCTCTCTGGCCGACACCTTTTTTCGGCGCAGCATGCTTGCGAGGGACTTCGCCGATTCAAAGCAGAGGGAGGACGTGCCTGCCCGGGCGATTGGTGTTCCGGCCAGCGAGACGAGAGAGACAGCGGTGCGACGGGTCATGCCGCCGATTCTACTGTATGGCCGCCTATTCGTATCGCAGCGCGACGATCGGGTCTACTTTCGTCGCCCGGCGAGCGGGGATATAGCAAGCCACGAGAATCACGACGGTCAGGAGTATGGCCGTCAGGATAAACGTCAGCGGGTCGAACGAGTCGATGCCGAACAAGAGTTGCCGCAGCAATCGGGTGAGGCCGAATGCTCCCGCCGCCCCGATCACGACACCGGCCAGGCCGATCTTCATGCCTTGGCTCAATACCAACCCGAGGACATCCGTGGGGCCGGCGCCGATGGCCATGCGGATGCCGAACTCCTGCGTTCGCTGCGCGACGGTATACGCCATGACTCCGTAGATGCCCACTGCCGCGAGTGCCACGGCGATGAAGGAAAACAGGCTCAACAGCACGGTTAAGAATCGGGGACGTGTGGTCGCCGCGTCAATGACGTCCCCCATCATGCGGACCTGCGCGATAGGCAGCGTGGGATCGATCTGGAGAATTTGGGACCTTACGGTTCCGATGATCGATCGAGGATCGGCAGACGTCTTCACCAGGAGAAACATCCCCCGAATGCCGCCATCGACTTGCGTGTAAGGTACGTAGACTTCGGTGCCCGTGGGCTTGTCCACGCCGGCGTTCTTCACGTCCGCGGCAATTCCTACAATCGTTCGCCATTTGTCGTTGCCGCCCCGGCGGATGCGCCGTCCGATGGGACTTTCATTGCCATAAAACGTCCGGGCCATCGTTTGATTGATGACAACGGAAGGAGGGGCATCCGGGCCATCGCGTGCATCCAGCGAGCGACCTTCGATGATCGGAATCCGCATCATCTCGAAATAACCGGGAGCCATTCCCTGGTAGAAATCAATGTTCTGATCCGGTCCTCCGGGTTTCTTGACGTAGCCTTCAATATCGGTATCGTCGGCGTTCAATTGCCGCGACGGCGGAAGGCCGGAGGCCATGCTGACGCCTTCCACTCCGGGCAGTTCGCGAACGCGGTCGATCAGACGGGTCCACATGCCACGTACGGCGGCAGCATCTTGCACCTGAGTTTGCGGCAGTGCTAGCCGCATCGTGACCACTCGTGTCGGGTCGAGCCCAATGTTCACTTGCTGCAATTTCCAGAAGGTGCGCACCATCAGGCCGGCGCCGACCAGAAGGATCAGGGCTAGCGCCAATTCGCTAACGACCATTGCGCGGCGCAGCCAATGAGCTCGCACGGTGGCCGTGCTGCGCGCGGTGGCGCTCTTCAGCGCGGTTTGCGTATCACCAGCGAACTGCGCGAGCGGCGCCAGTCCAAAGAGAATTCCGGTGATCAGACTGGCTGCCAGGGTGAACACCAGAACACGCCAGTCGATGGCGATTTCGTGCGCACGCGGGATGCTGCCCTGGTTGAAAGCCAGGATCAGCTTCAAGGCTCCCCATGCGACAGCCAGGCCCGCAAGGGCGCCCAGCGCGGCGAGGCATAGTCCCTCGATCAGGCATTGCTTCGCAAGATCCCAGATGCTGGCGCCGATGGCCTTGCGAACTGCCATCTCGTGATGACGGGACTCCGCGCGGGCCAGCAGCAAATTCCCGACATTGACACAGGCGATCAGCAGCACGAATCCCACCGCCGCCAGCATCACCAGCATGGCCGGTTTCACGTTCCCGACGACTTCATCGTGATAAGGGAACGCCACGATTGTGTGGAACTTGGTGTCGAACGAGTGGACATTCGGAGCCTTGTGCGTTTCCTGTTCCACCATGATTCGCTGGAATTCCTCGCGAGCGCGTTCCAGCGTTACTCCCGGCTTGAGTTTTCCAACGATGGACTGGGAGTGACTGGCCCGGCCGCCGGGACTGGCGGGATTGATCTGCTGCGGAAACCACAACTCCGGCGCATCGACTTCCCCGGGAGGAAAGGCGAACCCGGCAGGCATGACACCCACCACGGTTACCGTCAGCCCATTGACCTTTACGGTTCGCCCGACAATGTTGCGGTCCCCGCCGAAGGCACGCTTCCACAGACCGTCGGAGATGACCATCGTTGGAGGAATTCCCGGCTTGTCATCGTCGTTGTTGATGATGCGGCCGATCTGGGGAGCGACACCGAGAGCCGGCATCAGACCGCCCGTTATGCTGGAGGCGGTGACGCGTACCGGCTCCGCATTTCCGGACAAGTTGACGCCCGTCAGAATGTAGGCGTCCAGAGACTCCCACGACGTGGTGAGACGGCGCATGTCCAGAAGTTCCGGCGTGGACATCCAGAACTTCCGGAAGCCTCCGCTGCTGCCATAGCTCGGAAATTCCGTGTAAACGCGAACCAGTCTTTCAGGGTTCTGGAAGGGCAGGGGACGGAACAACACCGCGTCGACCACTGTGAAGATTGCGGTGTTGGCTCCGATTCCGAGGGCGAGGCAGAGGATGGCCGCAATTGCGAATCCGGGCGACTTCAGCAGCGAACGGACCGCGTAGCGCAAATGTCCCATAGCCGGATTTACGCACGAATGCGGGCAGAGTTCCCGGTTTCTGCCACAAATCTATTTGCCGTGGATGACGTTCGCCACAATCTGGGCGACGCCCGGTTCGTTTACCTTAACGCTGAGCTTCAAAGACTTGGCGTACCGCAACGGAGTGGGGAATCCGAACGTGAAGTTCTTGATTGCCCCACTCGTCAAGACAACGTGGCCGAACGGATTCTGCGCCGTCAAACCCCAGTTGATGGCTGCCGCAAAGGACAAGTTCACTACATTGCGGCCATCAATATCCAGGATCACGAACGTCAGATCGTTGTTACCACCCTGTTTGGTTACTTCCATTCCGAGAAACACTCCCGGCCCGCGGAGCGTAACCAGCGCATGGTCGCCCGCCGGCGCCGGGGCTACCAGTCCTTGTGTTCTCTCGGGATCGCAGACACCCGGCGCACAGGCGGGCTTTGTAATGGCCGGCATACGGGGCCACCTCCGTTAGTTATCCAAGCGAGTGATTACCGCTCGAAGAAGTAGTGCCGGAGGTGCGGCAAACGTATCAATAGTCGCGATGCAAGTCGCGATCGGCGCCCCGCGTCTCATAGCCGGCTTTCGCCAGGCGGGCTCGAATCCGGTCGGCGATGAAAACCGATCGATGGTGCCCGCCGGTGCACCCGAAGGCAATGGTCAGGTAACTCTTCCCTTCGGTTACGTAATGAGGGATAAGGTAGAGCAGCATGCTCGACACGCGGTCTAGAAATTCGACGGTTTGCGGATACGACTCCACGAATCGAGCGACCGGAGCATCCCGGCCGTTCTTCTTCCGCAGGGCGGGAATGTAGTTGGGATTCGGCAGAAAGCGGACATCGAACACAAGATCGGCATCCTGCGGCAGGCCGTGCCGGAATCCAAAGCTGATGACCGAAATCGCCAGCTGCGATTTCTTCCGGCGCGTCGCAAACTTCTCTTCGATCAGGCGGCGCAGCTCGTGCGCAGTCAGTTTGGAAGTGTCGATCCTGGCTTCGGCCAGTGCGCGAATGGGCGCCAGCCGCCGCCGCTCTTCCTTCAAGTACAACGCCAGGGAGCGCGCTTTGCCCAGAGGATGGGGACGGCGGGTTTCGGAAAAACGGCGGACCAGAACCGCGTCTTCCGCCTCCAGAAACAGCAGCCGGACTCGAACCTTGTCCTGGAGCTTCTCCAGGATCTGCGGAAATCTCTCCAGCGCCGTACCCTCGCGAACGTCGATACCGAGCGCCGTCCAACGCGATTCCCGCGCTTGGCCGATCAGATCCGCGAATGTCTCGATCAGGTCGACCGGAAGGTTATCGACCGCCCGGTAACCCATATCCTCCAGACAGCGAAGGACGGTTGCTTTGCCGGATCCGCTTAGTCCGGTTACGATTACCAATTCGGCGGACGCCGATTGCTTGCGCGAAGCTGGTCTGGGCATCCGGCGGAACTAACCCTCGACCAGGTCGAAGTGTCCGTCCACCCGGCGAATGAGAACGCTGACGGATCCGGTATCGGCGTCGCGAAAGGGCAGGTAGCCGTCCTTTCCGATCTCCAATACCGCTTCATCCACGGTCATTGGCTTGCGCCGGCTGGTCAGCTGGATGCGATGGATGCGAGGCCCCGGCACGGCGGCGGCAGGACGCTCCAGCGAAGCAGTCGCAGCGGCCTTGGCGGTTCCGTTGCGCTTGGTGTCGCGCCACTTGGACTTTACCTTGACGACTTGCTTCTCCAGCTTGTCAAGCGCTTCCGTCAAGGCTTGAAACCCATCCGTTTCCGAAGCGATGCCTACCGCGGAGTGCCCATAGTAGTTGAGCGTCGCTTCCGCCTTGGTCAGATGCCGTTGGGAAGTGAACACTACATGCAGTTCCTTCTCCCCGCGGCCTTCCACCATCTTCGACACCTTTGTGAATTTTGCATTGAGCTTCCTGGTTTGAAGCTCGTCGAACTTCTCCGTTTTGCCGCTATAGATGATGTTCATAGGATTCTCACGCTGGCTACGGCCGCTGACGGCGTTGGTGCGTAGAGGGAATGTTCATATCCTCCCGGTACTTTGCGACCGTCCGTCGAGTCACCATAATGCCGTCTGCCTGAAGGCGGGCCGTGATCTGTTCGTCTGTCAGAGGATGCGTTGCATCCTCTTCCTCAATCATCTTTTTCACTTTGCGTTTCAGAATCAGCAGCGGGGTATCGCTGCCCGATGGGCCCTGAACCGCTTCCGAAAAGAAAAACCGTAATTCGAAAACACCCTGCGGGGTGTGGGCGTACTTGCCGGCGACCGCCCGGCTGACCGTTGACGGATGCACGCCGATTTCTTCGGCGACGTCCTTGATCATCATCGGTTTCAGCGCATCAATGCCGTGATCGAGCATCTCGGACTGGCGGGAAATCAACGCCTGGCACACTTTCAAAATCGTTTGCTTCCGCTGCTCGATATTCTTGAGAAGCTGAAGCGCGGAGTTGTAACGCTCACGAATATAGGTGCGGGCGTCTTTCGATTCCTGATCGGTCTTCGGCGCGTCCTTGTCAATCATCCGGCGATAGTCCGGACTGATCCGAAGCTGCGGCAGGTCCTCGTCGCTTAATTGCGCGAAATACTCGTCGCTCTCTTTGAAGATGTAGACATCGGGCTCGATTTTCTGCGCCGGGGGGCTTGAATAGCGAAGCCCCGGCTCCGGGTTCAGCCGGCGGATGACGTTATAGGCGGTTTCAATGTGGGCGACGGGCCGCCGCAGAAGCTTGGCAACGTCCTTCCACTGCCTGGAGCGTACCAGCGGCAGGTGATCGGCGACCATCCGCCATGCCACGCCGTCCTTGGCGCCGACATCTTCCAACTGGAGCAGTAAACATTCGCGCAGATCGCGGGCGGCGACTCCCGACGGATCGAGGGATTGAACCGCTTCCAGCGCCTTCTGCGCTACCTCGGCGGAACAACCCGCCATGGCGGCGATTTCTTCCAGAGGAATTCCGAGATAGCCCTTCTCGTCCAGGTTGCCGATGATTTCATCGGCCGCTTCGCGAACTCCGGGCGCCAGCGCAACCAGCGACAGCTGTTGCTCCAGATGATCGCTGAGGCTGACCGGAGAAGCGAGAAACGTATCGAACGACGGCCTTTCGACGTTTTCCGCGGACGGGGAGCGAAAGCCCGGATCCAGATAGTCGTCGAAGAAGCTGCCGTAATCGATTTCATCGAAGGAATCCGGGGGTTTTTCAGCTTCGGGAACTTCTTGTGCTTCGCGCTCTGCCGTACCGGCGGCGCCATCCCCATCAGGAACCGCTTCCTCGGCTTCGGGCTTCAACAACTCCAGAACTTTCGCGTCGGAGGGCTCGGCGACGCGTTCTGCCTCGAGCAGCGCCTGCACCTCTTCTGCGGTGGCCTCGTCGCGTTCGGAAGTTTCCTCCAAAACGGGATTGACCGCCAGTTCCTGGTTGATCATTTCCTTCAGCTCCAGACGGTTGCACTGGAGCATCGTCACCATCTGAACGAGGCTCGGGGTGAGAACCTGCTTCTGGGCAACGCGGAGACTGAGACGCGGCGAGAGAGTGCTCATCGCTTCTCCGAGGTTAGCACTTTGGAGATTACGGTCACGGACGAGACGGCCAGCGGGTTTGCGCCGGGCGCTACCAGCGCCGGTAGCCGCCGTAGCCCCGGCCCCAGCCACCGCCGTAGTATCGAGGCCCGACACCGACATACACACCGACCGAAGGGCCATACCAGCCGGGCCCCCACCATCCCGGACCATACCAGTACGGCGGCAGCGGAGCCCATACGCCGCCGCCATAAGCGGGAGCGGGCTGCCGCACGATCGTCCGTGGCTGCAGTTGGGCCGAGTAATCGGACTGGCGCGCGGGCAGGAACGCATGTGGCGCCTGGTCCGTCAGGATGGTCACCGGTTCCAGGATTCGAAAAGTGACCGGCGTTTCCGGATAGATCTCCGCGGGACGGCCCCGGGTGGCCAGCACCGCAATGATGGAGGCTGCGGCTCCGGCGGCCGCTCCGATGCCCGCGCCGGCTCCGCCTGCTGCCGCGGCGCCGATAGCGGCTCCTGTGCCGGTGGTTGCCCCGATGGCGATGGCATCCGTTCCTCGAGAAGTTCCCCCGGCGAACTCCATCAACTGCGTTCGAACCGGCAACTGCTGACCGTCCACCAGGCTGATCTCCGTCAGCTCGAAAGCAAGCATCGACGTTCCCTGAACGCGGCCGGCCTTTCTTACGTCCGACACTACGCCGCCGATCGTCTGGCCGCGCCGCGCGACCACGAATCCATTGACCACCAGAGGTTGAGACAACGTGCCTGTGAATGGCTGTCCGGGAGCGCTGTAGTTACTGGAGAGTGGAGTGTCGACGCGTATCGTGATCCAGGTGCCTGCGGGCAGGACGAGCGAAGAGGGAGCTTCCGCGGCGCGGGCCCTCCGCGGAGCCTGCTCCGGTGCATGATCTTCGGATCCACCGTTGAGCCTTCGCCAACCCCCGTCCCGCGGCGATTCCTGCCCGGCGGCAAAGGAAGAGAAAGCAAGGAATAGGGCAAAAAGCCTGCTCATAATTAGTACCGACAGGCCGGTGTGCATTCGAGATGCCAGAATTAAGTGACTGAAATAAAAGGCCAAATCTTTCGCGGGGAACGGCTATGCAGCACCACCCCTGGTGAATCTCGGCCAGCCGAATCCTAAAACGCGTCGCGACCGGAATCTTTGCGGGAGGCGGAATGGCGGCTGCGACGCGCTTCCCAGAAGCCCATTGCCAGATAGCCCGCAAACACAACGGCTTCCAGGACCAGAAGCGGGGCATCCTGCACAAGTTCCGCTAGAGTGGACACCCTACTTTATCGGACGAAATTATGAAGTTCTTTTGACCGGCGATGCGTGAGAAGTTCTTCGTGCCAGGAGCACTTTGCTGTTATTGTGCCCCTATCCCGGAAACACACCGCCGTTTACCTACTGAAAGACTCCCGGCCCGAACAGTTTGCCATTGCCGCTTTCGATGAACGGATCCAATCTGTTACGAGCGCACTGTACCTGGAGGAATCGAGTCTCCGGATTGCTCTTTTCCGGCGGATGCCCGCTACCGAAGTGGAACGGCGCATCCAATTGGCAAGACAGAATCCGGTTTAGCAAGCTGGCCGCGCAGTGCCATATAAGCGGAATCGCTGAAAAGAAGGAGGAAGCGTCAAAGTTGTACGCCGATTTTCTAGGGATGTATCGCAAACGAGGTTAATCGAGGTAGAAGGGTTTGGGCGAGCCTTGCAACGGTCCGGACACCTGATTTGATGGAGCCGGAGACGGGACTCGAACCCGCGGCGTCCAGCTGGGAAAAGTCGGACGACTGAATCTACAACACTTTCGCGTCTCTGGCGCGTCTTTTCGACTCTCGCAAGTCTCGCTAAATCATAATCTTCCTCTTCTAACCCGCTAATCGAGGTACAAACGAGGTACACCTCGTTGGCATTCGTACCTTGATTTTTGTGCGGCATCCCATGGCTAGAACCAACCGAGGCTCGTTCGTTTCGGCGAGCGTCTCTTCCATGGGAGTTCCATTTGCGGCGGAGTGTACAACTGCGTCAACCGCTCGAGCGAGCTGGTTCGATCATCGAGAATCTCTAGCCCGGCCTGCTCATTTCCAAGCAGAAGCTTCGCAAGATCGAAGGCATCGAGCTTGTTCGGCTGAACCGGGATCAGGAACGTAAGAATCTTGGCTTCACCTCTCGTCCGTTTGTGTTGTGCGGACTGCCGCTCCGGCGGCCTCCGAAAGACATCCTTATATATGAGCGCCGGAACGGTCACTTCAAGCTTCAGATCACCGGCCATCCGGAGTTCGGTCTGCCGTTTGGCCAAGATCGGCTCATTCCGATCTTTCTCGCTACACTCGCCGTCCGGCAGCAAAGCCAGACTATTCAAATCCGGTGCCACAATCCTTGACACCTTCGGGCTGGCGAAGGGTGGCAAGGAGTATCGAAGAATCGTTGCCGGCTTCGAGCGCATCTTCGGTGCCACAATCTTCTTCGGCACGGAGGAGCAAGCAAACTTTTCGCGAGTCGTTCACCGTGCGCAGTTCAACTTCATTCAGCAGGCGCGAATTTGGTACGACGGTGGATCAGGTGAAGACAATCTGATCACTCTCAGTCCGGAGTTCTTCGAGGAAGCAAAGGCTCATCCGATTCCCGCTGACCTGGATGTGGCGAAGCTGCTAGTGACCTGCCCCCTAAATCCGCATAGATGGTGATGCAAGACTAACACCGGTT
>CAZETQ010000096.1:0-16094 GCA_964515165.1 uncultured Solibacteraceae bacterium
GTGGTACGCCCGAGAGGATTCGAACCTCTGGCCTTCTGCTCCGGAGGCAGACGCTCTATCCAGGCTGAGCTACGGGCGCATACCTTCTACAGTGTACCTTAGGTGGTCTTCGGGGCCGCCGACTTTTTGGAACTGACGGGCGCCGCAGGCTTGTCGTTCAGGAGCGATTCGATGATCGTCCGGAAATTCTTCTCTTCCTCCCGGAAGATATCGTCGCCGCCCAGATGCTGCTGCCGCACCGTGAACTTCTTGTCGATGACGGCGACGGTGGGGAACGACATCATGAAGATGCTGGGGATCTCCAGGTAGTTGTAGACCGACTCGCGGCGGCCCACGCCTACCGGGAAGGTGATGCCGAAATTCTTCTGGAAGTCCGGGATCAGCATTTTGGCCATGTCGTTGACCGCGATGCCCACGGGTTGGAATCCGCGCGGGCCGTATTCCTTATAGAGCTTCTGCAGCACCTGCGAGCATTGCTGGCAATGCGGGCACGTGGTGAGCAGGAATTCCGCAATGACGACTTTCCCCTTGAATGAGCTGAGCAACAGCGTCTTGCCGTCGGCCAACTCCATGGCGAACTCCGCCGAGGGCCGCGGGACGCGAGCCTGCGGGCGTCCGGAGGGCACCTGCGCAAAAGCAGGCACGCTCAGCAAAGAGAGAGCGGTGCGACGGGTCATCTCTTTCAGTTTAGCTATTTCGGTGTAAGGTGGAGAGTCGATGCTACGCCGGGATCTACTGGCCGCCGCCTGCCTGCCCGCCCTGCGCCTGCGCGCGGCGGTTTCCAGCCTGAAGATTTCGCGGTTTGTGACTCGCAAGCACACATTGAACGGCCGGGACTTTCTCTTCCTGGAAATCCATACGGACGAGGGTTTGGTGGGGCTGGGCGAAGGGTCGCTGCCGGGGCGGGCGGCGATTGTCGAAGAGGCGATCCGGTGGCTGGAGCCGCATCTGCGAGGGCTGGATCCGGCGGGACCGGCGGAGCATTGGGACCGGATGTACTACCAGTTGTCCCGATGGCGCGACGGCAGCGTGATGATGACGGCGCTGGCGGCGGTCGATATCGCGCTGTGGGATCTGGAGGGCCAACGGCTGGGAGTTCCTTGCTGGCGGCTGGCCGGGGCGGGGAAGGCGGCTCCGCTGCGTGTCTACTATTCGCATTGGAGCCAGGATCTGAAGTCGCGGACTCCGGCGGCGCTGGGGGAGTTGGCGGCGCGCACTCGCGAGCAGGGCTGGACGGCGGTGAAGTGGGTGGTGCCTCGGGCGGGCGCCGAAGCGGAGCGACGGGAGCAGGCCGCGGCGGAGTGCGAAGCGGTGCGCAAGGCGGGGCTTGAGTTCGGGCTGGAGATGTGGGAGACGTTTTCCGTGCGCTCGGCGATTGAGTTCGCTCGCGCGGTGGCTCCGTTTCGCCCGATGTTTCTCGAAGAGCCGGTGCTGCGGGAGAGTCCGCAAGCTTTGGCGGAAGTGGCGTCGAAGAGCCCGGTTCCCATCGCGACAGGGGAAGGGTTGCTGACGCGGTACGACTTCCGGCATCTTCTGGATCATCGGGGAGCGCAGATCGTGCAGCCGGACGTGATCCATTGCGGAGGGATCACGGAGATCCGGCGAATCGCCGCCCTGGCGGAAACCTACGGGGTCGAGATCTCGCCGCACATGTGGTACGGGCCGGTGGCACATACGGCATCGATTCACGCGATGAGCGGGGTGCGGAACTTTTTCATGCAGGAATGGGATGCGGTGCACGATCCGGTGTTCGCGGAGTTGACGCGAGGATCGGCTCCCGCGCCGGTGCGCGGGACAGTGACGCCGCCGTCGAAACCCGGTCTGGGGATCGAGATGGATTGGACCCTATGGGAGAAGCGGTTCGCTTACCAGGGGCAATCGATGCGGCCGCCCGGTGGGCGCAGGTAGCCATTCAGCGGCCAGACGCCGTTTCGCACCACTGCGTCCACATGAACCTGTAGGCGTCTTCGATCTCTTTCGCGAGTCGCGAACCGTCCATCAGCGGTCCGGAGATTCGAGCCCGGAGTTCTTGCCGGAGCGCCGCCAGAGCTTCCAGGTCCGACGCCAGCCGGACCGCCGCCTGTACATAGCCTGCTTCGGATTCGCCCGCGAGAAAGCCGAGCCCGCATCGCTCCAGCAATCCTTGGCCGATGCGGGCGACGTGGCTGGATCCTCGCATGGTGACGACGGGAACTCCCATGTACAAAGAGGCGCAAGTGGTGGTTTGTCCGTTGTAGGGGAAGGAGTCGAGAGCGATGTCGGTTTCGGCGATGACCTGGAAATGTCCAGCCAGCGATCTCGCTCCGCGAAACAGCAGCCGCTGAGGATCGATGCCGCGAAGCCGCAGCAACTCCATCAGGCGCTGCCGCTGGGCGGATGCTTCGCCGTCCAGATCCACGGATTCGAAGTGGATGAGCAGCTGCGAGTCCGGAACGCTATCCAACACGGAAGCAACCGTATTCCAGACCCGGGCGTGGTATTTTCCGGGACGCTGGAACATTCCGAACGTCACTTTGCCATTCTGAAGAGCTGGAAGCGGAGTAGCCGGCGGCATTTCCACCGACGGCCGGTAAGCCAAGTATCCGTAGGGTAAGCGGTACGGTTTTTCAGCGTACTCATTTTCGCATCCGGCCGGCGTTGTCCAGGCATCGGTGAACACGTAGTCGATCTGCTCTACTCCGGTGGTGCCCGGATAGTTCGGAAAAGCCACTTGAACGGGAGCGGGCCGTTGAAAGAACACGCCCAGGCGGTTGTCGTCGAAGTGACCGGAAAAATCCACCAGGATGTCGATCCGATCTTTCCGGATCCGATCCGCCAATTGGTGATCGTCGAGACCCCAAACGTCCCGCCAATGGCCGGCAAGGGAACGGCACTCTGCGCTTGCTGCTGGGCTGCAGGCGCGGGACATGTAATAGAACGTCTCGATGGTTGTCCGGTCGTGATGTTGCAGCCAGGAAGCCAGGAAACACAAGGCGGGATTGGAAGTGAACTCACCCGAAAGATAGCCGATCCGGAGGCGCCTGGCAGGATCGGGTGAGTTGGAATGAAACGATGGCCCCGCCTGGCGGCCGCCTGTTTGGGCGGCGGCGGCGTGCACCCGAAGCAGACTTTCGCCTGACTGATTGGGATCGTGGAGAGCCAACCAGGTGAGATTTCCCAGCAGATTCGGATCTGTGGGTCCGGTGGCCAACGCTCGTTCCCGCCCGGCAAGGGCCTGCTCCAGGTTGCCGCAATTCCAATTCGCGAGGGCCAGCCGGGCGCACGCGGCAAAGGAGTGCGGGTCAAGAGCGGCAGCCGCCTGCGTCAACTGCAACTCGTCATCGAGCCGGAATTGGCGATGGCGGATTGCGGCCAGCATCAGCAGAGAGCTGCTTGCATTGGGATCACGAGCCAGGCAGTCCTGAATCAGTGATTCAGCTTCGGATAGACGGCCGGTTTCCGCAAGACAATGGCAAAGCGATCTTGCGAAGGACAAGCGCTCCGGAGCCAGGCGGCGGCATGCTTCAAAAGCGAGCGTGGCCTCAGCATAACGGTACATTCGGAGGAGACATTCGGCAAGGCCATGCAGAGCCGCGAGGTCGTCCGGACGGAGTTTCAGGCAGGCCCTGAAGGCGTCCGCCGCGCCCGTCCAGTCTTTCGCTTCGTATCGCAGGGCGCCCAGATCGCTCCAGGTGTAGGGGTCGTCCGGATGAAGCTGGGAGGAGTGCTCCAGAACCTGGAGAGCCGCCGCCGCGGCGCCCTGCGACCGGAGACCAATAGCGAGCGCCCGGGCGGCGTCATTGTTGGCGGGATCGTCTGCAAGAACCGATTCGGTCAGATCGATCGCCCGTTGCCAGTTTTTCGTGCGGAGTTCTTTCCAGGCTTCGTTAAGAAGCGTTTGTGCCGCGTGGGTGGCCGCGTTCGGCATTGCCGCTCCGGTCATCGCGTATCTTTCTCCTGTTACCGCCCGGTCGAAAATCACTGTACGATTCAGGTGGAACAACCCGCTTGCTCCGCCGAAAAGCGGCTTCACGCGCGGCTTCTCACGGCGCAAATTTTCATCCCCTCTGGCGGGTCGTAGGCCCTATTTGCTTACTTTCTCCTGTTACTGCTTATCTTTCAGGACGAAGTGGAGGCGCAGCTCCTGATCCGGCTGCGAAGGCAGGTCGTCCAGCGTGACCTCCAGTGCCGGTGTTCGCGGTGACATCTTGGTGAAATGAGAACCCGTTGCCATGGAAGCGGCATCGATCAGCCCGTCGGTCCTTTGGTGGTGGAAGAGAATCTCGTAGGCCCAGGTGCCGGAGAAGCCGCTCCGCTCGCCTGTGCCGTCATCGGTCAGGATGAGGCGGAAGTTTTTGACCGGATCCCCGTGGATAGGAGCAATCTCAATCAGGGAGACGTCCAGCGGTTTTCCGACATTGGCCAGTGTCAACCGGTGGGAGCCCTCAAGGTCCCTCTGCAGCTTGACTCTGCCGTTCTTGTCCTGGTGCGTGAGGTTTATTTTGTAGGCCATTCTCGTTGTCCTACCAGCAACAGCGCAGAAGAATCAGGAAACGGGACAACAAGCTCCTAGGCGAGTTTCATGCGCTGCAAAATTCGCTGAAAGCGGCGGTCGCCGTGCAGGGACCGGAACAGCGGAATGACCCGGATATTGAGCATCTCCCGCTCCCGCTGCTCCAGGCCTTCTTCCAGCAGATCCAGGGTTCGATTCCGGTTGTCCACGGCGGCGTAGGCCCATGCCAGCGCCGAGGCAGAAATCTTTCCCGCATGGAATCCACGCTCCAGCCGCTTGACGAAGTGTTCGGCGGAGGCGTAGTCACCGCGAGCCGCGTGGGCCTGGGTGAAGATCAGGTCGGACCACTTGAGATAGCCGGGGTCGGCGCCGCCCGCCGCTTCGATATCGCGCAAGTGAACCGCAGCAGCCTCCCCAAGGCTTCGGACAAAGTATTCTGTGCCTTCCCCTTTCGGAGACGACGCGGTCAGAGCCGCATAGACCTGACCCAGGACGTTATGGGCATAGACCAAGTCCGATTTTTCGATGACCGACTCCAGCTGCTCGGCCGCTTCCTTCAACCGCCCGGCGTTCCACAAATACAAGCCGTAATTGGACTGAGCCGGATAGTCGAAGGGATTCAGTTCCAGGCCCGTGCGCGCCCTTTCCAGCGCCTCATCGAAACGCCCGAACTGATGGATCAAGCCGGCGTACCAGTGATGGGCGCGGGCGAACTTCGGATGCTTTTCGATGGCAACCCGGTAGGAGGAGTGGGACTCTTCCCAATCCCAGAGATTCTGCCGCGCCGCAGCGCGCGCCGTGTGGCATTCGGGCAGAGACTGGTTCAGCTCCACGCCCTTTTCCGAGTACCGGAGGGCATCGGAGAGCAGCTGCAGAGTGGGAGCGTAGTTGTAATTTAAGAGAATCGGATGAACGTCGGCCAAGGCGGCGTAGGCCAGGGCGAAGGCGGGATCGCTGTCAATCGCCCTCTGGAAGCGATTCATCGCCTCCAGCGCCGCCGGCAAAGTGCGTGTTTGACAGAGTTCGCAACCGCGCTGATATTCCTCGAAGGCAACGTTGTCGCGGGTAGCCTGGCTGGGCAGCAGGAGGTCTGTGCCCAAAATACGGCGGAAGGGCCGTCCGAAGCTGGCGGCGGAAACAACGCGAAACCGCGATAACAAACTGGAGCTTTCGGCGACTCGCCGCCGCATGCCGTCTACGGTTCTTTCGGCAATTTCCGATTCGAGCGCCAGCGGATCCGTCAGAGTGCGATCGAATGTTTCTGTCCAGACAACCGCTCCGCCATCGTTCTCGGTGAGCCGAACGGAAAGCCGGACCTTGTCCGCGGACTGTTGGAGGCTGCCCTGGAGAGAGAAGCGAGCCTTTTTGATGGCCGAAGGATCGGGAGTCCAGGATTTCGGGACGGGGTAGACGCTCAGGCCCGGAAGATAGGTCAGGCGGCGCATTAATTCGTCGACGGTCCCGATGCAAATGTGGTTGTACTCGGGCGTTTTGGTCAGGTTTTGGAACGGGAAGATCAGGATGGAGCTGGCAAACGGGGGCTCCGGTGTTGCGAAGATGCCCACCGCGCTTACGGCGGAAGCCGCGGCCGCGCCGGCCGCCGCGCCAATCCACACTCTGCGGGAGACATGCGTGCGCTGCGCCACCCTGCGGAGAGAGGCTTTCAGGTAAGACCGCGTGGTGGTTTCACCTGCGCCGGTCGGCGAACCTGGAGATTCGATGGCATGCAGAACGGTCAGCACGCTGCGGGAACGATGGGCTGGATCCGGATGGAGGCAGGCGAGAATCGCCCGTTCCCAGTGAGGAGGCAGGCGGTCGCTTCTCTCCGAAGGCGGCACCGGCGGCTTACGCAGTTTTCGCCAGTACAGTTCCTCCACCGAGTTACTGGGAAACGCGGGCGAGCGGGTGACCATCTCGTCGATCAGCAGACCGAAGGCGTAGACATCCGCCGGAATGCCGCCTTTTTCTCCGTTGAGTACCTCGGGAGCCATAAAGTAGGGCGCCCCCGCCTGACCCTGTTCCGTCCGCGTCTCCCAAACGGCGTTGGCGTTGAGTCTCTTGGAGAGTCCGAAGTCGATCAGGATGACGCGCAGCCCGGCGCCGTCTTTGCGGGGAACCAGCATGATGTTGGAGGGCTTTAGGTCCCGGTGGACAACGGCCTTGTCATGCATGGCTTGCAGCGCGTGCGCCACCTGGCGCAGAAGGGGCAGGGCTTCCGCAGTGCTGAGAGGCCGGTGGCGGCCCAGATAGTCCTTCAGGCTTTCGCCTTCCAGCAGCTGCATCGTTAAGCAGGGAATGACGACTTCCGTCCCATCCGGGTTTACGCTGCGATGTTCGACCAGGTCGAACATCTGGCACAGGCCCTCATGGGGGATTTCCCGGATCACCCAAACTTCCCGCTTAAACCGGTCGTGAGCCTGCCGCTCGGTCGCTAAGCCGAGGCGAAGAGTCTTCAACGCGACCCTTAGCCCGTGAAGCTTATTGTCGATTGCTTCATAGACTTCCCCCATGCCGCCGCGCGCGATCAGGCGAAGAATCTGGAAGCGGCCGGCAACGAGATCGCCTGTGGCAAAAGGGGGGCCCGCATCGGCGGTGCAAAAGTTCGCCAGCGAGCCTTCGTCGTAGTTGCGCAGCAACTGGGCAACGGTCGCAGCAAGCTCCGGAGTCCCGGCGCATGTCTCCTGAAGCCAGCTTAAGCGCCGCTCCGCGGAGATCGACAGGGCGGCGTCGAAAAGCGCCTTAATCCGCTCCCATTCGGCTGCTGTCATTTGCCGCGCCTTCTCCGAGACGGCTGCTTAGCCACATGCGGGCCAATGTCCAATCGCGTTTGGCGGTGCGTTCGTCGATATCGAGAATCGAGCCGATTTCGGCAAAAGTCAGTCCGCCGAAAAACTTTAGTTCGACCACGCGAGCCATCCGCGGCTCTTTCTGGGCGAGCTGCTTCAGAACGCGGTCTACGTCGAGAATCTGTTCCGGATTGGAATCCACGCCGACGCCTGCTTCGGGTAGCTCCGTTCGAACCCAATGGGCGCCGCGCTTCTTGGAGTTCTTTTCGCGCGCGTGGTCTACCAGTAAATGGCGCATCGCTTTGGAGGCCGATAACAGGAAATGATTGCGGTCCTTCCAGGAAAAATCCGGCTTTTGGAGCAGGCGTAAATAAAGTTCGTTGATAAGCGCCGTTGCCTGCCAGGTATGATCCGGCCGCTCCTGACTCATCCTGGTGTAAGCCATGCGTTTCAGTTCCGGGTAAATTGCGGCGGAAAGCAGATCTTCCGTACTGAAAGTCTTAGGTTCGGAGGCCGGGCCCTCCTCGGGCGTAAGAAGGGGCGGTATCATCTTACGGTTTCTCCACTTCTGCAGAAGTTTTCGAATCATAACTGAGGCGTGCGGCACCGTCAAGGTACTGCCGGATACTCCAAAGGAAGAAAGCGAAACTTTCGACCGAATCGGGCTGCCGTCCCTTTTCGGGAGTTTCTTTCGCTTATTCAGTTGTTCCGTCTATGACCCGCACTCAATTTTTCGACGAAGTCCAGACTCTCAACCTGAATGCTCCGATCGAGCCAGGCTCGGCAGTGTGGCAGGAAGCAGCCAATTCGCTGCAGGGAAATATCGTGAAGAGCCACGGCCGCGATTACTCCGCCTTGATCCTGTTCGATATCGATCGCGACCGCGATTGCCGCCGTACGTTGAAAGATCTGGCGCTACGCTACGTCACGACCGCGGCAGGGCAGGAAGAGCAGGCGGAGAAGTTCCGCCGGGAAAAGCATCTGGGAGTTGCCGACCGGCAGCTTTTCGGAAACCTATATCTCAGTGTTTGGGGGTACGAATCGCTGGAGTACTCACCCATCGAACTTAGTAACGCTTTTCCCGATCCGGAAGGAATTCCCGGTGTAACCAACTGGTTTCTTTCCGGTATGGAATACCAGGGGGCGATTCTGGGCGATCCGCCCGCGCTCACCTGGGAGGCTCCATATGGGCAGCATCGGTTGGCGGCCATGTTATTGCTGGCTTGCGACGATCCGGCCGTCCTGAGCCGGGCGGTGAATGCCGCACTGGAGGAGATTGCCGGTCTGGGGCGCGTGGTGCGGATCGAAACGGGCATCACTCTGCGCGATAAAGAAAGCCGCGCGATTGAGCACTTCGGCTTCGTGGACGGGCTTAGCCAGCCGGGTGTCTTTGTGGATTCTCCCCAGCCCGCCCTTCCGCGGCATTTGCTGGTGCGCGATGTTCTTGCGCGTGAGGAGAATGCTTTTGGCAGCTATCTGGTCTATCGCAAGCTGCAGCAGGATGTGAAGGGATTCGACGCCGCGGTGGCCGAGCTTGCGAACACTCTGGAAGTTCCGATTGAATCCGCCGAAGCGCTGGTGATGGGCCGGTTCAAGGATGGAACGCCCCTTGTCCATTCCGGGGCTGCAGCGGAGAGCGCCATTCCGGAGCCGGACTTCCGCGGCGATCCCGACGGCGCAAAGTGCCCGTTCCACGCCCACATCCGGAAGGTCAATCCGCGCGTCTGGCCCAACGGAAACCCGGTCCATGTTCCCCTGTTTCGCCGCGGCATTCCTTATGGCTCCTACGTACGCGACTTCCTTCAGGAACCGCCCAGTCAAGGAGTGGGGCTGTTGTTTCTCGCATTTCAGGCGGATATTGCCCGGCAATTCGGATTGATTACGCGGGAATGGGTAAATGGCGAGAATTTTCTACGGAAGGAGTCGGGTCTGGACGTTTTGATCGGAAGGCCATCTTCCCGCGCTTCCAAATGGCCCGTCAAGGAAGGAACGAAGGAATGCCTCTTTCACCGATTTGTCCGGTTGATGGGCGGCGAATTCTTCTTTGCGCCGAGCGCCGCCTTCTTTCGCAACCTGATTTAGTCCGCATTATTTGAACAACGTAAGACGACATACTCGCTCCTGCCGCGCCGGTATCTCTTCGCCGCGGCGCTGCTGCTGGAGGCGGCACTCCCAGAAGAAAAATCGCAGCTTATTCCGGCTTCTGAAGCGCCATGATCTGGAAGCCGGAATCCACGTAAAGCACGTTGCCGGTGACGCCGCGGCCGAGGTCGCTGGCGAGAAATACTGCTGTATCGGCCACCTCTGCCGGGTCGGTCGTCCGTTTCAGCGGAGAAACCTCAGCGACGGCGTCCAACAGCTTTGTGCCGTCTTTGATGCCTCGCAGCGACGTTGTCTTGATCACTCCGGCTGAAATGGCATTCACGCGAATTTTCTGGGGTCCCAGGTCGTAGGCGAGGTACCGGACACAGGATTCCAGCGCAGCCTTTGCCACTCCCATCACGTTGTAGTTGGGAATCACCCGCTGGGCGCCAAGGTAGCTGAGCGTCATGATCGCTCCGCCGTCGGTCATCTTCGGCGCCAGCTCCCGCGACACGGCCACCAGGGAATAGGCGCTGATGTCGTGGGCCAGAGAAAACCCCGCTCGCGAGGTCTGGACGAAAGGCTTGCTCAGCTCGTCCCGCCCTGCGAAGGCGATGGAATGCACCACCGTGTCGATCCTGTCCGCGTTCACCCGGGAGCCGAGCTGCGCCAGAGATTCGTCGCTTGCCACATCGCAGGGAAACACATTCGATGCGCCCAGCTCGGATGCGAGCTCCTCAACGCTCTTCTGCTGGCGTTCGCTCTGATAGGTCAGGATCAGCTTCGCCTCTTCGCGGCGAAATGCCGCGGCAATCGCGTATGCAATGCTCCAGCGATTGGCGACGCCGAGGACCACGGCCGTCTTGTTCTTCAACAAATCAGACATGAACCCTAAGTTTAACGGGCTCCGGCAGCTTACTTCAGCGTGGTGGGCTTGCCACCCGCCGCTTTGGATCGCTGGGCGGCATCCATCATTGCAAAGATTTCCAATGTCTCTTCATTCGGCACCGGCGGATGGCCGGTCTGCAAGAACTTGATCACTTCCACCAGCAGGGATCGATAGCTGAACTTCGGCTTGGGCGCCGTCTGGATGACATCCTTTTCCAGGAAGACCACTGCTCCGTAGTCGCCGTAGGGCCGCAGAGCGCGCACGGTTCCGACGCGGCCGTCCTTCCAGCGGCAGGTGACCTCGTCCATCGACGCACCGGAAATGCGGGTTACCTCTGTGCATCCCGGGCCCAGGATCGCAAAGAGAGTTTCGACCGGGTGGATGGCGTAGTAGGAAAGATCCAGTTCGTGATGTTCCTCCATCGGTCCGGGGCCCCAGACGATGGCTCCGGTGATTCCGGGACGCTTCAGGTTGGTCACGAAATCGGAGTATCGCAGGCTGGAGGAGCTGAACCACGGCACTCCGTTGTCCTTGGCCAGTTTGGCGATCTCCCGGGCGTCAGCAAGCGTCGAGGCCAGCGGCTTGTCGATGAACACCGGCTTCTTGCATTTGACGATCTCGCGGAACTGCGGCAGATGCTTGCGGCCATCGACGCTCTCCAGCAGGAAAGCATCGACCTTGGAGCACATGCCCGAAATCTCCGGAACCATTTCGACCTTCCAGGACTGGGCCAGCTCCGCGGCGTACTTGTCCACGCGCGTGTAGCTGTCCTTCAGATCGGTGCTGCCGCCCTTGTACGCGGCCACGACGCGAGCTCCGGGAACATGATCCGGCGTCGATGGATCGTTCAGCAGTTTAGTGAACGCGATGACGTGGGACGTGTCGGTCCCGACGATTCCTAAACGAAGATCCGCGGCAAACGCCGCCACTGTAACACAACAAGCCAGAACGAGCCGAACCATGGGCGCATTGTACACTAGCGGTTTCTGGACCTTACGACGCCGCTCAAATATGTGAAGGGCGTTGGACCCGCTCGCGCCGCGCAATTGGAGGCGAAGGGACTCGCAAACGTCGAAGACCTGCTGGTCTATCCGCCCTTCCGTTACGAAGATCGCAGCAACCTGAAGCCCATTTCGCAGCTCGCTCCGGGCGAGATGGCCACGGTGATTGCGGAGGTGCGCTCGGCGAGGATGGTGGGATTCCGGAAGCGGAATCTCGGTTTGTTTGAGCTGTCGGTGTCGGATGATGGCCGCTCGCGCCTGCTGTGCAAGTGGTTCCACGGCGGTTATCTGGAAAACGTTTTCCAGCCGGGGCAGCGGGTGGCGCTTTTCGGCAAGATCGAATTCGACACCTACACGGGCGACCTTTCGATTCTCCATCCGGAGTACGAAATTCTTTCGGGGGACGACGAGGACGGCGACGCGTCGCTGCACACCGGGCGGATCGTGCCGGTCTATGAGGCGACGGGGAAGATCAACGCCCGCCTGTTTCGAACGCTCATGCGGCGGGTTCTGGATGAAATCGAGCCGCTGGCCGATGCACTGCCGGAGTCGATCCGGGGCCGCCTGGATTTGCCCTCTCGCTGGGACGCCATCCGGCAGCTGCATTTTCCCGATCCCGGGACAGACCTGCGATTGCTGAACGCGTTCCGCTCGCCCGCGCAGCAGCGGCTGATCTTCGAAGAATTCTTCTGGCTGGAGGTGGGACTGATTCTTCGGCGGGAGACTTCCCGCCGGGCGACGGGGATCGGATTTGCGCTGACCGACCAGGTTCGGGAACGGATCAAGCAGATGCTCCCCTTCAAACCGACCGGCGCGCAGAAGCGGGCGTTGGGCGAGATTGCTCGCGATATGGCGGAGCCGAGTCCGATGCACCGGCTGCTGCAGGGAGACGTCGGCAGCGGCAAGACGCTGGTGGCAGCGCAGGCGGCGGTGATCGCCATTGAGAACGGATACCAGGTGGCCGTTCTGGCGCCGACAGAGATTCTGGCATCGCAGCACTATTACTCCTTCAAGAATTTCTTCAGTCCGCTGGGCTATGTAGTGGCCCAGCTCACCGGATCGATGACGGCTCGCGAGAAGCAGCAGATCAAGAAGCTGATCGCCGGCAACTATGTACCGATCGTCGTGGGAACGCATGCGCTGCTGGAAGAAGATGTCGATTTCGCGAAGCTGGGGTTGGCGATCGTCGATGAGCAGCACCGCTTCGGCGTGCTGCAGCGATTGAAGCTGATGCGCAAGGGCGTTACTCCCGACACGTTGGTCATGACGGCCACTCCGATTCCGCGGACACTCGCACTGACCATCTATGGCGACCTCGATACGTCGATCATCGACGAGATGCCGCCAGGGCGGAAGCCGATTCTGACCAAGCACGTCACCGAGTCGCAGGTGGAGCAGGTCTACAGCTTTCTACGCGGGGAAGTGGAGAAGGGAAGACAAGCCTACGTCGTCTATCCCCTGATCGACGAGTCGGAAACGCAGGCGATGAAGGCCGCTTCCAAGATGCACGAGCATCTGTCGAAAATTGTCTTTCCGGATCTGCGCGTCGGCCTGCTGCACGGAAAGCTGCCGCCTGCGGAAAAGGAATCCGTCATGCAGCAGTTCAAGGCGGGGGAGCTGCACATTCTGGTGTCGACCACCGTCATTGAAGTAGGCGTGGATGTTCCGAATGCGACGCTAATGGTGATCGAGCAGGCAGAACGATTTGGGCTGTCCCAGCTCCACCAGTTACGCGGCCGCGTGGGCCGCGGCGGGGAACAGAGCTACTGCGTGCTGGTGACGGGAAAGCTGAACGACGCGGGCCGCGAACGGATTCGGGCGATGGTGGACTCGAATGACGGGTTCGCGATCGCGGAGATGGACCTGAAGCTTCGCGGTCCCGGAGAATTCTTTGGCACCCGGCAATCCGGCATGCCGGGGCTGCGGTTTGCGAACCTGATCCGCGATCAGGAAATTCTGGAGCAGGCGCGCGAAGAAGCGCAGACGCTGGTGACGCAGCCGGCATCGTCTTCCGAGTATGAGAAAGCTCTCGCGTGGATCGACGAGAATTGGCGCCGGCGCTACGGAATGGTGGAGGCGGGCTAGCGATGCGAGTGATTGCCGGTGAGTTTCGCAGCCGCGTGCTGAAGTCGCCTCCCGGCTTGGCCACGCGTCCCACCCCCGACCGTCTGCGCGAGTCCTTGTTCAACATCCTTGCGCCGGAGATCGAGGGAGTTACGTTCTTCGACGGCTATGCGGGATCCGGAGCCGTGGGGATCGAGGCATTAAGCCGGGGAGCGTCCCATGCCATCTTTGTCGAGCGCAGCCGCTCGGCCGTGGATGTACTGCGGGAGAATCTCGCGGCGCTGAAAATCGAAGCTCGAGCGGAAGTCTTTACCGGAAAAGTGACCCAGGTCCTCACGCGAAAGACGGCGGACATCGTGTTTCTGGACCCTCCTTATGAGTTGGAGGCCGAGTATCAGCAGGCGTTAGCGCTGTTGGGGTCTGATCCGGCGCCGCTGGTGATCGTGCAGCACACGACCCATTTCGATCCCTGCGATTCACATGGAGCGCTTCGCCGCACTCGGACGGTGCGGCACGGGACGAATGCGCTGAGCTTCTACCGGCCCGGCTAGCGGATAAAGAAACCGCTACCAGAGACGCTCCCGGGATCGCTTTCTTCTACGCCGCGGACACTGCTCCCGATCGGACCTTGGTAGAGATAACCCCGCAGCGTGTCGATACTCTTTTCATCTCCCGCCGCCAGCACCTCCACGCGGCCATCGCCGAGATTTTTTGCATGTCCGGTCAGTCCGAGCCGTTGTGCGTGCTCCTGCACAAAGTACCGGAAGCCGACGCCTTGCACTCGTCCGGAAATTAAGAAAAGTTTCGCTTGCATCCGCTCGGATCGCCGCATCTGCCGGGAGTATAGCAACCGGAAAAGTTTCACCCCGCAAACGTCCGGTAAGATGCCGTAAGTGAGTGCCCACCTGACAAGGCGTCAAATCTGCCGGATGCTGGCCGCGGCTCCCGGATTGCGGGCCAGCAGCCAATCGCGCCCGCTTTTCGAAGAGATTCCCGCGTCTCAGAGCGGGATCACCTGGGTTCACGAAAACGGTTTGTCTCCCGAACGATATCTGCCAGAGACTTTGCCACCGGGGTGCGCCTTCCTGGATTTCGACAACGACGGGTGGATGGATATCTTCCTGGTCAATTCCGGGCCCAGCGACTTCTACTCGCCCAAGAAGCCTTTGCGCAACGCTCTTTATAAAAACAATCGCGACGGCACATTTTCGGACGTGTCGGAAAAGGCGGGAGTCGCGGAGACGAAGGCTTTCGGAATGGGAGTCGCCGTTGGGGATTATGACAACGACGGCTTTCCGGACATGCTGGTGACCGCCTATGGCCGTCCGACGCTCTACCGGAACAACGGCAACGGAACGTTCACCGACGTTACGGAGAAAGCGGGGCTGGCGGGGCCCGCGTGGACGACGAGCGCCGTCTGGTTCGACTACGACCAGGATGGAAAGCTGGATCTGTTTCTTTGCAGTTTCGTTAACTACGGGCCGACGGAGCGTTTTGCCTGTGGCGATAACAAGCTGGGGCGCAAATACTACTGCATTCCCCGGGTGTTCAAGCCTACTCCCAGCCTGCTCTATCACAACAACGGCGACGGAACCTTTCAACTGGTTTCGAAAGGAACGGAGATCGAGAAGGCTCTCGGCAAAGCGTTAGGAGTGGTGGCGACCGATATCAACAACGACGGGCGCATGGATTTGTTCGTCGCCAACGACACTGTGCAGAACTTCCTTTTCGTGAATCGCGGCAACAACAAGTGGGACGAAATCGCGCTGCCGGCCGAAGTCGGGTTTTCTCAGAACGGCCAGCCGCGCTCGGGCATGGGTGTCGACGCCGGTGACGTCAATGCCGACGGTTGGGAGGATCTGTTCGTCGCCAATATCGATCAGGAAATGTTCTCGCTTTACGAGAACCTCAAGAACGAATCGTTTGCGGACGCGGCGCACAAGCACACCATCGCCCAGGCGACGCGGCTGCTTTCCGGTTGGGGGTTAAAGTTCTTCGACTACGACAATGATGGCTGGACGGATCTGATCCTGGCCAACGGGCATCCCGACGACATGATCGAGCAGTATTCCAAGCAGGTGATGTATAAGGAGCCGCTGGTGCTGTTTCATAATGACAGCGGAAAGCTTCGGAACGTCTCGGCACAGGCCGGTCCGGCGTTTGCGAAGCCGTGGCCCGCGCGCGGCCTGGCCGTCGGGGATCTGGACAACGATGGAAAACTGGATGTCCTGATCGCCAATTGTGGAGACGCGCCGGTGCTGCTGAAGAATAACGCCGCAGCAGGAAATCACTGGTTGGGGTTGAAGCTGGAAGGAACAACCGCCAATCGCGACGCCATCGGGGCTCGCATCACCTGGTCCGCGGGCGGCGCCAAGCGCTCGCGGCTAAAGACCGGCGGCGGCAGCTACCTCTCTTCCAGCGACCCTCGAGAGATCCTGGGATTGGGACCGGCAACGAAGGTCGATTGGGTGGAGATTCGATGGCCCGCGCCCTCGACGAAAGTGGACCGCCTGGAGAATCTGCCCGTCGACCGGTACATTCGAGTGGTCGAGGGAAAAGGAATCAGCTAGTATGGCTGGGCTGAGCCGAAAAGCGACCCGCTCCCCTGAAAAACGTCCCATGCATTCGCACAAACCCGCTCCCTCTGGTCGCGGCTGCCTGCTCTCGTGGCATTGAGGATCTGCTTGTTTTCATCACTATCGGTGAGCCCAAGGCTCATCCCTCACTTGCTTCGCGCGCGGCTTCCTGCCGGTGGGCATCTTGTGAAGGTCTCGATTGTC
>CAZETQ010000097.1:0-7664 GCA_964515165.1 uncultured Solibacteraceae bacterium
AAAGCGGTACGTGAGCTGGGTTCAGAACGTCGCGAGACAGTTCGGTCCCTATCTGTGGTGGGCGCAGGAAATTTGAGGGGGCTTGTCCCTAGTACGAGAGGACCGGGATGAACGAATCTATTGTGATCCAGTTGTTTCTCCAGAAGCATCGCTGGGTAGCGAAATTCGGTCAGGATAAGCGCTGAAAGCATATAAGCGCGAAACCTTCCCCAAGATGAGATTTCCCAACCGTAAGGTATGAAGGGTCCTGGAAGACTACCAGGTTGATAGGGCAGATGTGTAAGCGTAGTAATACGTTCAGCTTACTGCTACTAATTACCCGTTCGGCTTGACCATAAAATGAACTCTGAACATAAGAGTTCGAACACAAGTTCCATATCCGTCCGTTGCCCGTCATCAATTCACTTCTCAATCGAGTTGGCCGCTCTTGCGGCTTACGCTTTTGGGTGACTGTAGCGCAGGGGTCCCACCCGTTCCCATCCCGAACACGGAAGTTAAGCCCTGCAGCCCCGATGGTACTGCGCTGTGATGGCGTGGGAGAGTAGGACGTTGCCCGATTAATGAAACACCCCCGGTCTAAAGCCGGGGGTTTTCGCTTTAGTGGCTTGGCTATCTCTTGCAGTACAATTTGAAAGAGTTCTATCACCCTATGATTGCTTCTGCCGTCCTGCTGTCCCTGGGGCTTTCCCAGACACCCGCTACGCAACCTGTCTTTAAGATGGATGTCACCGCCCGCACCACGCGAGCGGTGAACTACCGGGTTCGCTCCGGTTCCACCAACATCGATTTTCAAGGTACGAACCTGCTGCCGGCCGCCAAAGGCCGGGGACGTGTGGAGCCGCGTTCCGGAAGCTACGCAATTTCCGCCAATTTCGAAAAGCTGGTCCAGCCGCAGACCTTCGGAAAGGAATATCTGACCTACGTCCTGTGGGCCATCACTCCGGAAGGCCGCGCTACGAATCTGGGCGAAGTGGCGCTGGACGGAACCAAGGCCAAGATCCAGGCGGGAACGGAATTGCAGGCATTCGGTATGATCGTCACGGCCGAACCGTATTATGCGGTGATTCAGCCCTCGGAAGTTGTTGTTCTGGAGAATATCGTCCGCAGCGACACATACGGTAGCAACCAGCCGATTGACGCGAAGTTCGAAGCAATCCAGAAGTCGTCCTACGATGCCGCGCAACTGGCGGCGGCGGTGCAAAGCGGGAAGCGGAAGATTCCGAACGATCTCTTCCAGGCTCGCAACGCCATTCAGATCGCCAAGATGGAGGGCGCGGAAAACTGGGCCACGGATACGCTGCAGAAGGCTCAGGTGTCGCTTCAGAACGCGGAGGGATTGCAGACAACTCCGAAAGACTATGACGTGAAAAAGGTGATTGCAAACGCTCGCGAAGCGATTCAGACTGCGGAGGATGCCCGGTCGCTGGCGCTCCGGAGAGCGGAGGATGCTCGCATTGCCAAGGAGCAGGCAGATGCTGACGCGCGCGCGACGGAGGCGAAACGCCGCCAGGAAGAGGAGCAAGCGGCCCGCCTGAAGGCCGAAGAGGCGCGGCGCCTGTCCGAATTGGAAGCGCTGAAGGCATCCGCAGCACAGCAGAAATCCGAAGCGGAGAAGATGGCGGCACGCCTTCGTGAGGAAGAGGCGAAGCGGCAGGCTGAAAAGGCTGCGGCCGATGCTGCCTCTGCCGATGCGGCCCGGCAGAAAGTGATCGCCGAGCAGCAGGCTCTTCGTAAACGGCTGCTGGACCAGTTCAATTCGATTCTCGAGACGGAGGACACGCCGCGAGGACTGGTGGTGAAAATGGGGGACGTGCTTTTCGATACGGGACGATTTAACCTTCAGCCTGCGGCACGGGAAGCGCTCGCGAAACTCTCCGGGATTGTGCTGGCCTATTCCTCGCTTCGGTTAGACATTGAGGGGCATACCGATTCCACGGGTAGCGATACGATCAACGATAAGTTGTCCCAGGACCGGGCGAATGAAGTTTTGAATTACCTGATCGGGCAGAAGGTGCCGGCGAGTCAGTTGACGGCCAAGGGTTTTGGCTCTCACTCGCCGGTGGCCGATAACAGCACGGCTCAGGGACGACAGCAGAATCGCCGGGTGGAGATCATCGTCTCGGGCGAGGTGATCGGCACGCAAATCGGCGCCCGCTAAGTATCCTTACTTAGCGGCGGAGAGAGGCGAAGTAAGTTAGCGTCTTCTGCCGGAATTCGGAGTCAGTCTCTCCGAATTCCGGCATTGTTCCGTCTGTCCTGCAATTTATTCCATCGAATCCATATTCCTGAGACTAGGTTCCCGATCCCGATTCCGAAGCGCTGTTCCACCGATTGGCGCCATTTGCCTTAGCGGCGCGACCGCGATATATTTAGCGTCGATTTCAGCTCTCGCTTGAAGGAGTCTTCGATGCCACGACGCGTCTCGCGCTTCGTTTGCGGGTTTCTATTCATCGCGGTTCTTACCGCCTGGAGCACGCTAACCGTCTCCGCACAGATCAACACGTCTACGATTGCCGGAGTTGTTCGAGATGAATCCGGCGCGGCGGTTCCCAACGCGAAGGTTGTCGCCCTGGTGGTGGCAACCGGACAACAGCGCGAGGTAACGGGCGACTCCGGCGGGGAGTTTGTGTTGCCGCAGCTCAGTCCCGGCGTTTATCGGCTCACCGTCACGGCACCCGGATTTCAGACAGCCATTGTCGAGAATCTTTCCTTGAACATCGCCGAGCGAGCAACGGTGAATGTTTCGCTGAAGGTCGGTCAAGTGAGCGAGCAGGTGACGGTGGAGGCCAGCGCGACTCCGCTGCTGGCGCAGGAAACCGCCTCGCTGGGCCAGGTCATCGCGCGCCGCGCCATCGCCGATCTTCCGCTGAACGGCCGCAACTACATTACTCTTGGCTCACTGTCGCCGGGCGTTATCCCGCAGCTTCCGTCCAGCACGGGACCGTCCAGCTTTGTAGCTTCCACGACGCAACGATCCGACCGTAGTTTGCTGGTCGGCGGGCAGCGCGAAAGTTCCACCAGCTATTTATATGACGGCGTGGAGATGCGCAATCCGCGAATCGGCGACAGTTCGTTGACGCCGTCTCTCGACGCGGTTCAGGAGTTCAACATCCAACGCAACTTCTTCCAGGCGGAGTTCGGCAATTCTCCGGGCATCATCAACGTCGCCAGCCGCAGCGGCGCGAATGCCTTTCACGGGACAGCCTACGAGTTTCTGCGCAACAACGCCATGGACGCGCGCAACTTCTTCTCTCCCACGGTGGAGCCGTTCAAGCGCAACCAGTACGGCGCAGCGGCAGGCGGCTTTATCAAAAAGGACAAGATCTTCTTCTTTGGAAATTTCGAGAGCTTCCGTCAACGGCTGGGCGTCATCCAACGCGGCATTTATCCGACGCAGACGGAGCTGGGCGGCGATTTCACCGGCAAGAATACAATTTACGATCCACTTACCTACGACCCGGCCACGAACACCCGCCAGCCGTTTGCCGGGAATAGGATTCCGGCCGACCGGATCAATGCGGTTTCGAAAAATTTTCTTCCGTACGTCCCCGTTACCAACAATCCCATCGTCAACGGAGCGAACCTGGTGGGTACGCCGGTTCAGAAACTCGATGAAGATCAACTGAACTTCCGGGGCGATTGGCTGATCAATGAGAAACATTCGCTATTCGGGCGCTATAGCTGGCAAAAGGCGCCGCTGTCGCCGGCGTCCCTTACTCCGTTGGGCGGCGCGCTGGTCGACACCAAAGGCGTTTCGGGAGTGGCCCAGCTTACTTCTTCGTTCTCACCGTCGGTAGTGAACGTGGTCCGTGCTTCTTACGCGTACATGACGTTGTTCGGTAAGCAAGTCACGGTGGACCGGAATATCGCCGCGGAGATCGGAATCACGGGCATCTCCACCGCGGAGCTGAATTGGGGCGTATCGAACGTAGCTTGGCAAGGGTACAGCGGGATCGGAAGCAACGGTCTGACGCAGGGCAACGTTCTGCACAACTATCAGCTCACCGATAACCTGACGTGGATCAAGTCCGGGCACACGATCAAGATGGGATACGATCTGCGCCAGACGCGCTTCCTGCTGGATAGCGATAACGGTCCGCGCGGAAGCTTCACGTTCAACGCGAGCTATACGGCGGCGTTAGACGCCGGCACAGGAAATCCGGTCACCAATACCGGCAATGGTGTGGCCGACTTTCTGTTGGGTTATCCGACCAACATGAGCGGCGCTGTGGGAACTTCACTTACGCACTTCACGTTTTTCACGCACAACCTGTTTATTCAGGACGACTGGAAGGTCACGAAGGAATTCACACTCAACTATGGGTTGCGCTGGGAGTACATGGGCCCGCCCACTCCGATTGAGCAGGAACGCGATCACGTTTACGGCTTCGATTTTGTAACCGGCAAACAACTGTTCCCGACGCTGGGCCAGGTTCGCGCGTCGGTTATTCGGCCGGACTACAAAAACTTCGCTCCGCGATTGGGATTTGCTTACAATCCGCGTTGGGATTCGACCATGACGATTCGCGCGGGAGCGGGAATTTACTACGATCAGACGCAGATGAACGAAACACAGTTCATCACCAATGGCCCGCCGATATTCACGCAGCAGAATTACAACTACACGGGCCGCGGTTTGCCGGAAGCCGAGTTTGGCCGGAATACGCTTCCCGTCGTCGTGGTCCCGCCAGTGGATGAGAACTACATCACTCCCAGGGGAACGAATCTGTTCGTTCAGGAGGCGACCGGCGTCAAACCGCGCGTCTATATGTGGACATTCTCGGTGCAGAAGGCATTTCTGCGGGACTGGATGGTGGAGGCCGCCTATGTGGGAAGCCAGGGCCGCCGATTGTCGAAGCGCTACAACGCTTATGCCAATGTAACGCCGGGCGTTTTATACGACGTGACGCCGGGTGTTGCCACACAGTATCCGCAGATCAACCAGATGCTGTACTCCTCGCAAGCCGGTAAGTCGCAGTTTCACGCGCTGAACTTAAAGCTGGAGAAACGTATGTCCAATGGATTCCAGGTCCTGATGGCTTATACGTATGGCAAGTCGATCGATACAGATTCGGCGGGCTCATTCGGTTCTCCGAATCTGAACCCGGCGAACTTTCAACTCGATAAAGGCGTGTCGGATTTCAACATCCGGCAGCGATGGGTGACGAGCGTTGTCTACGAGCTTCCGTTCGGGCGCGGACGCAGGTATGGGAACGACATCAATCGATTCGCGGATATTCTGGTGGGCGGCTGGCAGACGAACGCCATTGCATCCCACCAGTCCGGGGTTTTCCGCAGTGTCGCGTCGACCAACACTACCGGCCTTTCCTACATTACGCAACGTGCCGATGCGAACGGCAACTCGCCTTATACGAGTTTCAACGGCATTACTCCGGGAGAGGACTTCGGCGGCGCAAATACAAATCTTTACTGGTTTAACCCGACGGTTTTTTCGCAGACTCTTCCGTTAAAGTTCGGGACATCGGGACGGGATATTATCGAAGCTCCGGGATGGTGGAACTTTGACTTATCGGCGTTCAAGAGCTTTACCTTCAAAGAAGGCATGTATCTCCAGTTCCGCGCCGAAGCTTTTAACGCCTTTAACAACGTCCAATTCAACCCGCCGGAAATGAACGTGGTGAGCCCGAACTTCGGGCGGTTGACGAGTGCATTGCGGCCTCGCGTGATGCAGTTGGCGCTGCGGTTTACGTTTTAAGGAATACGGGCCGGCTGTCGAAGCGGCGGCCGCCCCGTCCGGATCTCAGAAGCTTATTCGATCGCGGCGTCGGCGGGAGTGGGAAAAGTCTTCGAGATCTGGTCGTGCCAGGTGAGAGTTTCCTCGTCCATCAGCGACCAGAGCAGTCCCAGGCCGGCCGGCAGCACGCTGAGCCACATGCCGAACATGCGCAGGAATCGTTCCTTCCGGCGCGGTCTGCGGCCGTCGAAGTTGGTGAGCCGAAGCCGGGCCCAGCGCATTCCGGCCGAATCGCCGTTGGCCAGCACCCAAAGGCACTGGTAGAAGACGACCAGCAGGACACTCATTCCGGCGAAGGCGCCAAGTCCCCAAACCGGCTCGGCGAGAGCGCCGGGGGCAAACCAGAGAATCACGGTTCCCAGCACCAGCAGGGAGGAAATAATGATGCCGGTATCCATGGCGGCGGCCATCGTCCGGTGTTGGGCCGTGGCTACCGGAGCATCGCAGTAAATGACAGACTCGGCCTCAAGCTTGGGACGCCGGTTCGGAAGGGGCGCCGTAGCGATGAACGCCAGTTCCTGTTGGGCGGCTCGTTTTTGCGCGGACGGTTCAGCTATCCGGCGTGGCGCCGGTTTCGGTTTCGGGACCGGCTTCGGGGGCGTGAAGCCGGCCTTTGCCGCGATGGAGACGACGCGAGGCGATTCAACTGCCGGAAATAGTTCGGGTTGCTTCTGTACCGGGAGAGGTGGCGCGGCTGGCGCGACGGCCGCCAGTCCCCGGCTATGCGGCTCCGGCGCAGGTCTCGGATTCGACAAGTGCAGCCGTCGGCCGCACCGGTGGCAGCGGGATTCCTCGGAGTTATTCGAAACGCCGCAGAAGGAGCAATTCATCGTGAGTGGATTCGGAATGCTAGCCAATCAGTCCTCATTCGGCGGTAACGGCGCTTGGCTCCAGAGGGAACGGCGTGTTAGCGTGATCATTGAAACCCGCACAGCCAGCGGCCCGTCTTCATCTACTTAACATATTCAGAGTCAGTTGTCACGGAAATTTGTCTCATCGCCTGCTTCAACTTTTCTTCTCTAGCCTTCTCATAGCAGGCAACTTCGGATTCGCGCAGACACCACCCCTTCCACCCTCCACCGTTGCAGCGCCCGCCGCTAACCCCGCCGCTCCCAACCAGAGAGTGCGAATTATCCGTCCCAGCGCTCCGGAACCGGACCGCGTGATTGTCCGGGCGGTCCACCAGGAAGCGGAGGGATATGTCTATCGTTTGCGAGGGCGGGCGGAGCTGGAGACCGCGGAAGCGCTGCTGACCGCCGATGAAGTGGATTACAACGAGAGTACGGGACTCGCGGAGGCTCGGGGGAACGTCACCTACAAGAATTACGGCGGCGGCGAGGAGTTGAAATGTCAACGGGCCGTGTATGACGTAAACGAGGAAACCGGCCAGTTTTACGAAGTGAGCGGAGTGATTCCCGCGACGATTCAGGCCCGTCCGGGAGTGCTCACGTCGAATAACCCCTTTATATTCGAAGGGAAATGGGCCGAGCGGATGGGCGATCGCTACGTATTGCACGAGGGATTTATCACTTCCTGCAAGATCCCAAAGTCCGGCCGGCTGGGGCTTTTTGGATCCGGGCGTCCGTGGTGGGTGTTGAAGGGTCCGAAATTCGACATCATCCCCGGGAGCCGGGCGGTTGCCAACCATGCCATGTTCGATCTGAAGGGTGTGCCGTTCTTCTATTCGCCGTACTTTTACAAGTCGCTGCAGAAGTCACCCCGCAAGAGCGGCTTTTTGATGCCGAATTTCGGGCACAGCTCGCGCCGGGGATGGATGTTTGGATTTGGCTACTACTGGGCGATCTCGCGGAGCTACGACATGACCTATCGGGGGCAGTACTTCACCGCTCGTGGACCGGCGCACCTGGTGGATTTCCGGGGCAAGCCGTCGCAGAAGTCGGATTTCAAC
>CAZETQ010000097.1:7764-14805 GCA_964515165.1 uncultured Solibacteraceae bacterium
GGCTTTGGAATCAACGGAGTCTACACGAAGATCGAAAACTACCAGGACGCCAACGACGAGTCGGACCACATTTCCATCCGGCGGCTGCCGCAGGTGGAGTTCTTCAGCCAGGACCGCCAAGTGGGCAAGAAGCTGCCCATCTGGTGGTCGTTCGATAGCGCGGCTTCTCTGATGCGGCGCAACCAGCCACTGTTTCAGACCCGGCAGGCGGTGGAACGGTTCGATTTCTCGCCAAGAATCATGACGTCGCTGAAGTCGCGCTTCATCGACGTTGTTCCTTACGCTTCGGTTCGTGGAACGTATTGGGGCTCCAGCTTCTGCGCGCCGCGCCGCGGGGGCGGTTGTTCCGATGCACCGGGGAACTATAACGTCACCGGGGATGGCCTTTTCCGCCCCGCCTTCGATACGGGTGTTGACGTCATTCTCCCCTCGTTTTCCCGCGTTTACAAGACGCAGGGCTGGTTGGGCGACAAATTCAAACATGTCATCGAGCCGCGGCTCAGCTATCGCTATATCACCGGCGTCTCCGATTTTCATCGCACCATCCGGTTCGATGAAACCGAACTGCTGACCAACACGAACGAAGCCGAAATCTACGTGGCGAACCGGTTCTACAGCAAGAAGGGCGAGAATACACGGGAATGGCTGAGCTGGGAAGTTTGGCAAAAACGGTATTTCGATCCGACTTTCGGCGGGGCTCTGGTACCGGGGCAGCGGAACGTTTTTGAAACCAGCGCCCAGCTTTCCGCATTCGCTTTTCTCGACGGACCGAGAACTTACTCTCCTATCGTTTCCTCGCTGCGAGGCTCGCCGGTGCAAGGTCTGGGCTTGGAATGGCGCATGGATTACGATCCGGCGCGGCATGGCGTCACCAATTCCGCGATCTCGATGGACGGGCGGCTTTCGGAGGTATTCTTTTCGGTGGGCCACAACCAAGTGCACTCGGTTCCGACGCTGACGCCGCCGGCCAATGCTTTTCGGGGGCTGATCGGACTGGGCCGCGAGAACAAACGCGGGTGGAATGCGGCCTTCAACATCATTTACGACTACCGGACGCAGATCATCCAATACGCGAATACCCAGGTGACGTACAACACGGATTGTTGTGGCTTCTCCGTCCAATTCCGGCGGTTGAACTGGAACAACCGCGACGACTACCAGTACCGGGTGGCCCTGGCGATTGCCAATATCGGCAGCTTCGGGACGCTCCGCCGGCAGGAACGCATCGGTTTCTGACCCTCGGCGGTCTTCGGCGCCACTTTCCAGGAAAGTTTCCGGCGACATTTCCCGGCCGGAGACCGTCTAAAACTCAGGAGGTATACTTTGGTTGTTGGCGTCGCGAACTGACCGCTGTCGCACTGAAGGAATGGCGGTATGAAACGTTTCCTCAACGTTCTGGCCAGCGTGGGTGGCATTGCTCTCGTTGTGCATGTTGCCGCAGCCCAATCCGGCGGGAGCAAAGTTGCCATCGAGCCGCGAAAAAGCACGGCGGCCCCAAAGGAAGAGGACAGACGCGGCGCAAATATCCGCATCGATACCAACCTGGTGCTGATTCCCGTCACCGTGATGGATCCGCTGAACCGGGTGGTGACCGGCCTGGAGCGCGACCATTTCCGTATTTACGAGGACAAGGTTGAGCAAAAGATCGCCCAGTTTGCCAGCGAGGACGCTCCTTTGTCGGTGGGACTGGTGTTCGACGCAAGCGGCAGCATGGGAGCGAAGCTCGCCAAATCCCGGCAGGCCGCGGCGCAGTTTTTCCGGATTGCCAATCCGGAGGATGAGTTCTTTCTGGTCCAGTTTAATGAGCGAGCAGAACTGACAGTTCCGTTTACCCACAACACGGAAGAAATTCAAAACCGTCTCGCTTTTACCAACGCAAAAGGGCGCACGGCGCTGCTGGACGGTGTCTATATGGCAATGGCTCAGATGAAAAAGGCGAAGAATACGAGAAGGGCCTTGGTCATTCTCTCCGATGGCGGCGATAATTCCAGCCGGTACACGGAGAGTGAGATCAAGAATGCCGTTCGAGAGACGGATGTCCAGATTTACGCCATCGGAATCTTTGAGCCGATTCATGCTCGCGGGCGTACCGCTGAAGAGTTGAATGGTCCCGGATTGCTGAATGAACTGTCGGAGCAGACCGGCGGACGGCACTTTGCCGTAGAGAACATCAATGAGCTGCCGGATGTTGCGGCCAAGATCGGAATTGAACTGCGGAATCTTTACGTAATTGGTTATGCTCCCGCTAACGTTAATCGTGACGGCAAGTATCGCCGGGTGACGATAAAATTAAATCAGCCGCGCGGGTTGCCGCCACTGCGCCCGTTTTGGCGGCAAGGATACTATGCTCCTGCGCAGTAGCGCTTTACTACTCTTAACTGGCTTAATTTGGTCGCTGGCATCCGGACAGGATGACCAGGCAACGTTTCGAAGCGACACGCGGCTGGTGGTCCTTTATGCGTCGGTAGTGGATTCGAAGGGCCACCTGGTCACTGACTTGCCACAGTCGGCCTTCAAGGTTTTCGAGAACGGCGCCGAACAGCAGCTTCGCATGTTCCGGCAGGAAGACGTACCGGTGTCGCTGGCGCTGGTAATCGACAATTCCGGCAGCATGCGGAATAAGCGCCAAAAGGTGGAAGCCGCCGCCGTGGCGATGGTCAAGGCATCCAATCCTCGCGACGAAGTAATGGTCGTCAACTACAACGACGAAGCGTACGAAGACGTTCCTTTCACCAGCGACATGAAGCGCATGGAAGAAGGCTTGACACGGATCGACGCCCGGGGCGGAACGGCGATGTTCGACGCGGTCAGCATGACTCTGGACCGGCTGCGCGACAAAGGCAAGCGGGATAAGAAGGTCCTGATGCTGATCACCGATGGCAACGACAATGCCAGCCAGACCAAGCTGGAGGCGCTGGTGCGAAAGGTTTCCGACAGCAGCAACCAGATTGTGATTCATTGCATCGGGCTGCTGGAAGAAGAAGAACGCCGCGAAGCTCGAAAAGCCAAAGCGGCGGTGGAGAAACTGGCTACGGCGACCGGCGGGCTGCATTACTTTCCCAAGGACTTGAACGAGGTGGAGAAGATTTCCCTCGAGGTTGCTCACGATATTCGCAATCAGTATGTCCTGGGATACTCTCCAACTTTGCAGGCGCTGGACGGAAGCTTCCGCCAAATTAAGGTAACTGCCAACGGGCCGAACCGGCCGACCGTGCGTACCCGCAGCGGATATTTCGCCGTCGAGAAGAAGCCGAATTCCTGAGATGTTGCGGTTCCTGTGGCGGGCCACGCGAGGGTATCGCACGACGCCCTGGCGCAGCCCGTACCTTCGATGGCGCGTGGAAACCTATTGGGGACTCCACGCCGACCGCATCACCGATTCAGAGATGCGCGAATTCCTGTGGACGCACCGGGCGGAGCTGTTCCGGTTCCTGCGGTGGGCTGGACGGATGGCTCATTAGTTGTATTGACGCACCTGTCGTCATAACTACCTGGACATTCTGCATAGCTTGTGCTATGTAGAAGCTCGAGGTATCCGATGGATCGCGAGGACAAACTCAACCAGGAGCTCCGGCACCACCTGGAGCAGCTCACCGCCGAGTACATACGGGCTGGCATGCCCGAGTCCGAGGCGCGACGCAAGGCCCGGCTGGAGTTTGGTGCACTGGACCTCATCAAGGACGATTGCCGCGACGTTCGCCCGCGGCAGTGGCTCGACGAGATCCTCAAGGATATTCACTTTGCCGTGCGCGGATTCCGGCGCAACTCACGATTTGCCGTTTCCGCGGTAGCTGTCATCGCTCTGGCCATTGGGGGAGCCTCAGCCGTCTTCAGCGTTGTCGATCGCAATCTATTGCGCCCGCTGCCGTACCGTTCCGGCGATCGCCTGGTTTCGGTTGGCATTGTCGCGCCGGTGATCACGGCGGGGGACTGGCTGTTTGCAGGCACCTACCGGGAGTGGCGTTCCGCGCTGCAACTGGAATCGATCACCGCCTGGAAGGGCATAACGGACTGTGACCGGTCCGACGGAGCGCCGGAACGGCTCTCCTGCGCGCAAGTAGAGGCGAATTTTCTGCCCACCTTGGGAGTGCAGCCGATTGTGGGACGAAATTTCACGGCCGAAGAAGATCGCCCCGCTGCCGATCCCACTGCCTTGCTCTCCTATGAGCTGTGGCGGGCGCGATTCGGCGGAGATCCGGCGATTCTCGAAAAGCGAATCACTTTGGACGGCGTCGCCACGCGCATTGCCGGAGTGTTGCCACCCGATTTCGAGCTACCGTCGCTCGCAAAAGCCGACGTCCTGCTTCCTCTAAAGCTGCAGTCCGCCGGACAGAACCAGCGCTTGCTTTCGGTCGTCGGCCGTTTGCCGCCGGGCCAGAGCGCCGCCTCTCTCGAGGCCCAGGTTCAGCCGCTTTTCCAGGCGCTGATGCAAACACTGCCCGCGAATCTGGTGCAGGCAATCCAACCGCGTTTGCGGGTTGCCACGCTGCGCGATCAGCAAACCCGCGAGTATCAGGGCGCTTTGTGGATGCTCCTGGGAGCCGTGCTTTCCTTCGTTCTTCTGGCCTGTGCCAATGTCGCCAGTTTGCTGCTGGCCCGGTCCGCCGCGCGCCAGCGGGAGTTCGCCGTGCGGGCAGCGCTGGGAGCGTCTCGCGCGCGCCTGGTCCAGCAAACGCTCACCGAAAGCGCAGTTCTGGCCGCGGTCGCCATTCCGCTGGGTTGGGCGCTGGCGTATGTTCTGCTTGCGATTTTCCGTCGCCTGGCTCCCGCCGGAGTGATGCAGATTCATCAGGCCGCGCTGGACTGGCGAGTTTTCGTCTTCGCCCTGGGGATTTCGGCCGTTGCGGCGGTGCTCTTTGGCTTGGCTCCGGCGCTGGAGCGGCTGCGCGGAGAAGATCTGACGGGTTCGCGAATCAGCGGATCCCGCAGGCAATGGCTGCGCTCCGGGCTGGTATGCGCCCAGCTTTCGGTGTCTGTCGTTTTGCTCACCACGAGCGGGCTCTTTCTCACCAGTCTCTGGCGTCTGCAGCAGGCTCCGCTGGGTTTTTCGCCTGCAACTGTCGTGACCGCCTCTTTCGTTCTCCCGGCACAACGATACGGCACCGAGGAGCGCCAGATTGCGTTCTTCACCGAACTCGAGCGGAGGCTCACGGAATCTCCCGGAGTGGCCGCTGCGGCCATCACCGATTCTTTGCCGCCGGGCGGCGATCCCCGCTCGTTTCCGCTGATCAACTTTTGGCGAGGCGCAGCCCGGGGAAATGCGCAGGACAACGGCGGTCCGGTGAAATGGCGATTTGTCACCGCCGGATATCTGCGCGCTCTGGGAATTCCCATCGTTCGCGGGCGAGCCTTTTCGGATGACGATAACCGGGGAGTCCCGAAGGTGATCCTCAACGAGACGCTGGCCCGAAAGGTGTTCGAGGAACAGAATCCGGTGGGCCGGGAAATTCCTCTTTGGGGAAATCCCTCCCAGATCGTGGGCGTAGCGGCGAATGCCCGCAACTCCGGTCTGGCGGCTGCGCCCGATCCCGAACTTTATGTGCTTCGGCCCCAAACTCCGAATGCGATCTCCGCAAACCAGCGTCCCCCTTTCGGTTGGAGACAAGCGATTGCCGTCGTGCGTTCCAACCTGGGCCACGTGGCCGCGGCGGAGACGTTGCGTCTCGCCATGGAGCGCATCGACCCCAGCATCGCCATCGTCATGGGCTCCCTGGATCTGCAGGTGAACGGCTTCCTGGCGCGTCCTCGCTTCCAGACCGCCGTACTGTTGTGCTTTGCGTTTCTGGGACTGTTTCTGGCGGCGTTCGGCCTGTATGGCCTTACGTCGTTCTTAGCTGCCGAACGCACCTCCGAGGTGGGGATTCGCATCGCGCTGGGAGCAACGCCCCGGCGAATCGTCGCCATGATGATGAAGGATGGCCTTCGCTGGAGCGTCTTCGGCCTCGCGCTCGGCCTCGCCGCGACAGCGGCAATCGGACGCTGGTTGCAATCGAACCTGTACCAGACAAAGCCGCTCGATTCCGGAGTCCTTCTGGCTTCCCTAGCGGTCCTGGGAATCACGGTGGTGTGGGGCACGCTCGTCCCCAGTCTTCGCGCTTCCCGAACCGATCCGGCCCTGGCGCTTCGCCGGGAGTGAGACCGGCATTGCCGCCGGGCCGCGGCCTGAGTCTCAGACTTGGCCCCAAAAACGCAAGGGAATTCTCGTCAGCAACGTGAATGTGATCAATCATTTGCTTGCAGTCTGGAAATTGACCATTCGGAGGGAATTCTATGGAAACGTTACAAGATTTGTTGGTTGAAGAATTGAAGGATCTCTACAGCGCGGAGAAGCAAATCGTCAAAGCTATGCCAAAGATCATTCGTGGGGTGACGACAGCTGACCTAAAGGCCGCCATCACAGAGCACCTGGAGATTACGAAAAAGCAGGTCACGCGGCTGGAGGAAGTATTCGGGCACCTCGATCAGAAGCCGAAGGCTAAGCACTGCAAAGGTATGGAAGGACTCCTGGCGGAGGGTTCGGAAGCCCTGGAAGAGGAAGAAGCCGGCCCGCTGCGGGATCTGCAACTGATCGGCGCCGCCCAACGTGTCGAGCATTACGAAGTGGCTGCATACGGAACGGCTCGGGCGATCGCGGAACAGCTTGGTCTGGATGAAGCGGTGGAACTGCTGGGCCAAACCTTGGAGGAAGAAACCCAGGCGGATGAAAAATTGACTGAGGTAGCGGGAGCGATTTACGAAGAAGTAGAAGAGGAACCCGTCGCCGAGGATGAAGAAGAAGGGGAAGAAGACGAGGCTGAAACTGCCAAGGCGAATGGCCGGATGAGCCCCGGCCAGAAGCGCATGCCAGCGAAGAAGGGCCGCTAGCCAGGGGAGCCGTGAAGAATTACGCACGTGAGTAGCCGCATGCAAAGCAGCGGGTCGTTTCTCCTGAACGATCCCCAGCTTACGCATAGAGCTAAGAGAATCCCCGAAGCTGCCCGCGGGCAGATCATCGTTTTTTGTGATCTGCCCAGCATCACCGAGAGACCCGCTTGCTGTCGG
>CAZETQ010000098.1:0-13942 GCA_964515165.1 uncultured Solibacteraceae bacterium
CGGACATCCACGAACTTGCCGCGCTTGGCCATCTCGATCAGACCCGCAGTTTCCAGCTCCTTCATATGGTGGGAAAGTGTCGCCGGCGTAACGGGAAAGGCTTCGCGGAGATCCGCGCAGGCCGTACAGGAATCCTTGGCGGCCAGCCGTTTCACGATCTCGAATCTGGTGGGATCCCCAAGCACCTTCGAAATCGTCCGCACCTGCCGGTCCGTGAGCGTTGCCCCATCGTTCCCGTTGTCGCGAGTAGCCACGATTCCTTTATGACAGAAAGTTCGGATTCCTGATATTGTGTCGGGCGTTGTGAATCTCTCGCGACGACAATTCCTGCTGGCAGCATCAGCCGCGAGCGTGCTGCCGTGGAAGCTCCAGGCCCAGGCGAAGAGCCTGCATTTGAAGATCACCGGCCTGAAAACCTTTGTGGTGAACCAGGGTGGCGTGAACTGGGTCTTCTGCAAAATCGCCACCGGCCAGGGATTGACGGGCTTGGGCGAAGGCTCCGTCACCAGCAAGGAACTGACCCTCGCGCAAGCCATCACGGAGCACGAGCGGTTTCTGTTGGGCAGGGATCCTGCGGATATCGAGCTGCTGTGGCAGACCATGTTCCGCATGCCGCGCTGGCGCGGCGGTCCCATCTTGAATTCGGCCATCAGCGCCGTCGAGATCGCGCTTTGGGACATTCTGGGACAGGCCCTCGGAGCTCCGATTTATCAACTACTGGGCGGCAGAGCGCGCGACCGCGTGCGCCTTTACAAAGACGTCGGTTCCACTCCCGAAGCATTCCTGAAGGCGAAGGAGGAAGGCTACACCGCGGCGAAGTCCAGCTTCATTGATGTGCAGGACAATCTCGTTCAACCCGGCAAGGTGGTTCGGGAAGGCGTTCGCAAGCTGGAGGCGGTTCGCAAAGCCGTCGGGGAAGATTTCGATATCGCGCTGGACCCGCACGGCCGCCTCACCACAACCATGGCCATCGATTTCTGCACTCGCATTGAAGACTTGCAGCCGTACTTCGTCGAGGAACCGACACAGCTCGAGGATTTGGGTGAGCTGGAGCTCCTTCGGCAGAAGACGAAAGTTCCGCTTGCGACCGGCGAACGCCATTTCACCAAGTACGCGTTTACGGACATGTGCGCGCGGCATGTCGTGAACTTCGTGCAGCCCGACGTTTGCCACGCCGGCGGAATTCTCGAACTAAAGAAGATCGGCGCGATTGCTGAGGCGTATCGCATCGAAATGGCTCCGCACAATCCGCAAAGCCTCGTCTCGACGCTGGCATCAATCCACGTCGACGCGACAACTCCCAACTCCGTCATTCAGGAATACTCTCCGAAAAACGATCCCTACACGACGGATCTGTTCCAGGGCGCCAAGCTGGAAATCAGCGAAGGATTTGCCGCCCTTCCCACAAGACCCGGTCTGGGATGCGATCTTGATGAGAAGGTCGCCGCGCAGCGTCCGTACAAACCCGCCAAGCGGGAAGCCTACAAATTCAAGGACGGAAGCATCGCCGACCAATGAGCACGCTCGACCGCAGTCCCAAGCCCCATACTCCCTTTGTCCCTGCCAGCGCCAAGATGACCGAGTTCACCTGGCGAGCGGTTCTGCTGGGACTGGCAATGACCATCGTGCTCGGCGCGGCCAACGCTTACCTGGGACTGCGCGCGGGCCAGACGATTGCGGCAACTTATCCGGCCGCGGTGATCGGAATGGCGATTGTGCGGCTATGGCGTGGGTCCATTCTCGAAGAGAACATCGCCCGAACCGCAGGCTCCATCGGTGAAGCCGTGGCCGCCGGAGCAATCTTTACGCTGCCTGCCTTCTATATTGCGCGTGCGTGGCCGTCGTTTGCGCCGGGCGACGCCTATTGGAAGTCGACGCTGCTGATGATCGTCGGCGGCGTGCTGGGCGTTCTGTTCGTCAGCCTGGTTCGCCGGGTCCTGGTCGAAGACCGCGAGCTTCCTTTCCCTGAATCGGTCGCTGCCGCCGAGATCCACAAAGCCGGACAACACGGCGCGGAAGGCGCCCGGCATCTGTTCTGGAATATCGGATTCGGAGGCCTGGTCTACCTGCTCGGAGCGCTCCGGCTGTTCGCGGTCGATCACGATTTCTTCTTTCGCATCGGAGAGCTGGGAAAGAGCGTCCTCCGCCTGGGGCCGCAGGAGTCCACGCAGACCGTGGCGACAGGCGCGGTCACGGCAGTGTCGATGCCGACCGTTTCCCCGGCGTATTTGGGAGTCGGCTACATCATCGGCCCGCAGCTGGCGGCGCTGAACTTCGCCGGCAGCGTGATCGCCTGGGGTCTTCTGGTACCAGCGATTCTGCTGGTCATCGGGCCGAATGTCGCCCAGTATGTTCCGCAGGCGACTGTCGATGAAAATTGGCTCGGTACGGCCAATGCTGTATGGCGATTCATCGTGCGGCCCATCGCTGTTGGAACCATGATGGTAGGCGCCGCATACACGCTGTTCAAGATGCGCAAGAGCTTGGGCATTGGCCTCCGGAAGGCTTTCGGTGAGTTACGCGGGCCCAAGGTAGACCTGTCGAAGCTCGACCGGAACGAGCGCTACATGAGCTCCAAAGTGGTTCTCTCGATGATCGCCGTAGCTTTCCTGGCGATGATCGGCATCTATGTTTACCTGTCCGGAAATGTCGCCGGCGGAATTCTCGCTGCCGTCGTGATGCTCATCGTGGGTTTCTTCTTCGCTACCGTCTCGGGATACCTGGTAGGCGTGATTGGATCGTCGAATAATCCGATTTCGGGCCTGACGCTCTCCACCTTGATCATCGCCGCGCTGCTGATGGTTTCGATGGGAGTCTCCGGCGTTTCCGGAGTCACTGCCGTGCTGGGCGTCGCCGCCGTGGTTTGCGTCTCCTCCGCCGTGGCGGGAGAACTGCTGCAGGATTTCAAGGTCGGCTACATCCTGGGCGGAACGCCGCGCACCATTCAGATCGTCGAGCTGATCGCCGTCCTGGTCGCGAGCGTCGTCATGTATTTCCCGCTGCTGATTCTCCATGAGGGAAATATCAAGATGGGCGGCACCGGTTTCGGTGACCGCGCTCTTTCCGCTCCCCAAGCCGGCCTGATGGCATCTCTGGCCCAGGGAATCGTCGGCGGCGACATGCCGTGGGCCCTGGTGGTCTTCGGAATCCTGCTGGGCATCGCGATGATCCTCATCCAGGTCAAGAGCGTGATGCTCGTGGCGATTGGAATGTACCTGCCCTTCGGCACGACCTCCGCGATCTTCGTCGGAGGAATCATCCGCTGGCTGACCGATTCTCGGGCAGCCAAGCGCGGCTATAACCAGGCACAGCGCGCGCGCGTGGAAAATGTCGGCATCCTGGCGGCTTCCGGAATGATCGCCGGAGAAGCGTTAATGGGGCTCGTCACGGCGTTCTTCGCCTGGCGCGAGATTCCGCTGCCATCGCTCATGGCAAACCCTTCCTTCCTTCTGGGCGGAGTGGTTATGGTGCTGATCGCCGCAACTTTGATCCTCGTCCCCCTGAAGAACGCCGGCCGCCCCGAAGATCCGGCACCTCCCTCCGCTATGGTTTAAAGCGATTGCCCGTCCTTCGGTGGTAAATGGTCATGAAAAGCAAGAATTTAAAAGAAGCAACCGAGAAAAGTCGCAGTTCCACCCTTGGAGGACCAGCCAAACCGGAAGAGCTGTTCCAAGCATTGCAAGCCCGTTTCGAAAAGAACATGAACCGCCACAAGGGCCTGGACTGGGCCGGCGTGCAGGCGAAGCTGCAGGCAAATCCCAAGAAACTCCGGTCCCTCCAGGAAATGGAAAGAACCGGTGGGGAACCAGATGTCATTGGCTACGACAAGAAAACCGGCGAGTACATTTTTTACGATTGCTCGACGGAAAGCCCGAACGGCCGGAGAAGCGTCTGTTACGACGGGGAAGCTCTCGAGTCCCGGAAGGAGCACAAACCGGCAAACAGCGCGATGGGCATGGCGGAAGCCATGGGCATTCAGCTCCTCACCGAGGAACAATACCGGGATCTGCAGAAGCTCGGAAACTTCGATACGAAAACTTCGAGTTGGCTCAAGACGCCTTCTGACATCAGAAGCCTGGGCGGCGCAGTTTTCGGTGATCGCCGCTACGACACGGTCTTCGTCTATCACAACGGAGCAGAGTCTTACTACGCCGCCCGAGGGTTCCGCGGCTCGATGAGGGTTTAGCTGAGCGAGAATTTAATTTTGAATCGATAATAGAAACGATGCAACAATTCGATCGCATCACCTGGAATCCGGCGCAGATGAACGGCCAGCCGTGCATTCGGAGTATGAGGTTGACCGTTCGGCGAGTCGTCGAAGCCGTCGCTCTCTATCCGGATCGCAAGGAGCTTTTTCAGAACTATCCCGAATTGGAACCCGAGGATGTTCAGCAGGCTCTGGCCTTCGCTGCTGCGAACCTGGAAGACCGGGCGTCGGAGAGCGACGCGGCTTGACGCCCTCCGGGTCTCGCCGCATCCTGCTTCTCGACCAAGGAATTCCCCGCAACACAACAATCGAGCTTCGTCATTTCCACATCGAGTGCATACACGTGGGCGAGATTGGATTGGCATCGGCGGAGGATCAGGCCATCCTGGCGGAGGCTTTGCGCCGGAATGCCTGCCTGCTCACCCTGGATGCCGACTTTCACACGATCCTTGCCGTAACCGGGGCTGTAGCACCATCGGTAATTCGCGTGCGGATACAAGGCTGAGAGCGCCGGAGATTGCCGAGGTCGTCCGCGCAGTTTTCGCGGCTTTTGATTCCGAGTTAAGCGATGGCGCGGTAGTCACGGTGAAGCAGCGAAAAATGACATGTCATCGGCTTCCGATTGGCAATTCTTCCTGACCAAGCACCTCGTCCGATACGATAGACAATTGCCCCGAGTCTCTACCGTTTCCCCTCCGCAGGCGCGAGCGTTCAGCTGGCCCCTTGTCTATGTGGGCATCCTTTTCACCACGCTGGCGACACTGCTACTTGAACTGTCGCTGACCCGCATCTTTTCCGTCATCTTTTACTACCACTTCGCATTTCTGGCCATTTCGATTGCCCTGTTCGGCCTGGGCGCGGGTGGAGTTTTCTCCTACGTTGTCGCCGGCTGGCGAACGCCTTTATTCTCAAAGCTAGGTTGGCTCTCGGGAATCAATAGCCTCACGGTCCTCGCAGCGCTGGTGTTTCTCCTGACGCGAAGCGGCGATCTCGGCTATGGAACCTTGACAGCGGTCTATTTCGCCAGCGCGTTGCCATTTTTTGTTTCCGGGACAATCGTTTCGCTGGTGATCTCGGAAACGATTGAGCGCGTCCACCGCGTTTACTTCTTTGACTTGATCGGCGCGGCTGCCGGCTGCCTCTTCCTGGTGCCGCTCCTGAATACTTTCGGAGGCCCCAACACGGTCATCGTGGCCGCAATGTTGTTTGCCGCGGCGGCATCGGTCTGGTTTTCGCTCGATCACAAACCCGCCGGACGGGCCACCGGGGTCGCTTTAGGACTCTGCCTGATGGCGACGCTGGTGGTGAACGCGCGATGGCCGTTCATCGACGTCAAGTATGCGAAGGGCCAGACGCTCCGCAATGAGCGCGGCGTGAAATGGAACTCCTTCTCCCGGATCGCTCTTGCACCGGAACCGGGCTCGAACCGCACGACCATCGTGATCGATGCCGACGCCGCCACTGGCATTCCCGAGTTCGACTTCGATCGCCTCACCGAAAAGGATCTGGAAGACCTGCTCTACCAGGGTCCGGGCTTGCCTTACGTGCTTCGCCCCGGCGCGAAAGCGCTGATCATCGGCCCCGGCGGAGGGTGGGACGTCTCGCGGGCTCTCGCTTCCGGCTCGAAAGACATTACCGGAGTCGAAATCAACCCCATCATTGCGAACACGATCATGCGGGAGAAATACGCCGACCTGTCTAAGCGGCTGTACCTCCGTCCGGAAGTGCACATTCATGTCGAGGATGGGCGAAGCTTCGTGCGGCGAAGTCAGGAAAAATATCAGGTGCTGCAGGCAACGCTCGTCGATACCTGGGCTTCGACGGCAGCCGGAGCCTTTGCCCTTTCCGAAAATAACCTCTACACCACCGACGCTTTCTACGACTACCTCAGCCACCTGACGGACGACGGCCTGGTGACGTTCACGCGGTGGGGATTTCAGCCGCCTCGGGAGTCGTTGCGTCTGATTTCGCTGGCGCAGGAAGCTCTGGGGAAACTCGGCGAATCGAACGCTGCGCAGCACATCATCGTGGCCCGCCAGGGGAGCGTGCAGGGTTGGGGAGCGCAAGACACGGTCATCATCTCCCGCAAGCCGCTTCCCACGGCAGATGTCGAGAAGGCCAGGGGAGCCATCGCCCGCGCCAAAATGGAGCGGGTGTATACGCCCGGAGACTCCGCGGGATCGTCCCCGTTCGCCGCGCTGCTGTTAACCGACCAGCGCGATGAATTCTACGCCGGGTATCCCTTTGACATCCGGCCCGTCTCCGACGACCGGCCTTTCTTCTTCTACACCGTCCAGCCGCGCGATCTCTGGAGCTTTATCACCACGGCGCCGCAAGATGCGGCAGATTTCAAAATTAATCGAGCGGTGCCTTTATTGTTCGGCCTGCTCGGCGTGAGTCTCCTCGCGACCGCGCTCATTCTGGCGCTGCCGCCGTTGATGCTGGGAAGCCGACTGCCCTCCGAACCGGGAGTGCGGCGGTTCCTGATGTATTTCCTGTTCATCGGGGCAGGTTACATCCTGGTAGAAGTCGCGCTGATTCAAAAATTCGTACTCTTCCTGGGGCACCCGACTTACGCCTTGACAGTGATTATCTTTTCGATGCTCGTGGCATCCAGCCTGGGCAGCCACTTCAGCCGCCGGACCTGGCGATCCGTCCCCGGAGTCGTCGCGATTCTCGTGGCGCTGCTCGCGTTTGGAATTCCGTTCGTCACCGAAACGGGTGTGGGATGGCCGCTTCCGGTGAAGTGCGCTGTCGCAGCACTACTCGTGGCGCCGGCGGCGTTCCTGATGGGGATGCCCTTCCCCACCGGACTGCGGCTGTTGGAAGCTCGCCACAAGCCTTCCGTTCGATGGGCGTGGTCGATCAATGCCGCGGCCAGCGTACTCGGCTCCGCCGCGGCGATCTTCTTTGCAATCTACTTTGGACTACGAGCTACGTTGATCATCGGCGGGGGCTGCTATCTGCTGGCTCTCGGCGTTTCGTGGCTGGTGTTTAGTGAGGGCGCAGAGCGTTCTCGAGCGCTTCCATAAAGAAGTACTCGCCCCACATCACGCTCTCGTTCACACCCAAGTCTTTGTGGATGTGATAAACGCCGCCTTTCAGGATTCCTTCCCATTGCGGATCATCCGTGGCAGCGTACTTTTCGCAAAGGGAGCGAAGAATGCGCTTCGCCGTCGACCAGTAGAAATGTCCTTTGACGGGATCCTGAACCAAGCGGCACAGTCGCAGCATTCCGGCGGCGGCGATGGCTCCCGTGGATGTGTCGACTTGGCTGCGGGACAGCGGATCCGCCGGATCGATCGGCGCATTGTAGTCCCAAGGCGGCACGCCGTCGGCAGGAGTCTGCGTGATGTAGAAGTCCGCGCACGCCTCCGCCGTTGTCAGGAAGCGGGGATCGCGGCTGTACTCGTACGACGTGGAAAATCCGTACAAAGACCAGGCCAAACCGCGCGACCAGCAGGAGTCGCCCCGATAGCCCTGGTGTGTTGTCTGCCGGAGAAATTCGCCGGTCTCCAGATCGAAGATGCCCTCATGCGCCGTCGAGCCGTCTCCGCGCACCAGCACTCGCCGGGTGGTCAGGCAATGCCGCATCGCGATCTCGTAGAGGGCACGGTCGCCCGTCTCGCGAGCCGCGTAAAAGATGATGCCGACGTTCATCATGATGTCGATGAAGATCGACTCCTCGGCAACGAAGCTTCTCAGGTAGCGGCCCTTTTCCTTAAACCGCAGCCCCATCGTCTGCCCCGCCTGGATCAGGACTTCATTCAATTCGCGGTCGCGAGTCTTGCGGTACCACCGGTGGTACGTCGAGAAGAAAATGAAGCCGAGATCGTGGACGTCGCGGTCCAGTTTCCGGGGCTCCAGCCCAGTGGAGTACTGGATGGCCTTTTCTTCCCAAAACTTCGCGTCCGCTCCTTTGGAATGTTTCTCGGCAATCCACATGATGCCCGGCAGGAATCCGTCGCACCAGTGCGTCCAGGCCGGCTTATTGTGCTTCCATTTGCCGTCGTCGGTATACATCGGGTAGAAGCCGGGATGCGCCTGGATCAACCGCTTCACCTGGCTCTTGCCGAATTCAAAGGTTTTCTCAAAGAGAGAACGTTCGTGGTCTAGGTCAAACTGAATCACGGTATCCCTCACAGTTTCTCATGCGAAACAGAGCCAGTCTGAGACAGTCAAGAAAAGTTCGCAACCGTGTCGATTTTCTCTGCATTCGTTCGACGCTCATTCAGGAGGCATCGAACATCATGCGGAGAAGGAGTTTCTTGAACGTTTCGGCCGGCGCGGCAATCGGCGGGGGGATCCTGCCTTTGGCGCAACAGCACGCCGCCACAGCCGGAATACCCGCCAAAGGATACGCCAAGGTCAACGGGTTGAATCTCTATTACGAAAGCCACGGCAACGGCGATCCACTGATCCTGTTGCACGGCGGGCTGGGAGCCACGGGGATGTTCGACCCTATCCTGCCGGCGCTAGGTGCCGGACGGCGCATCCTTGCGGTAGACCTGCAAGGTCACGGCAGAACCGCCGATATCGACCGGCCACTCGGATTTGAGGCGATGGCCGGCGATATCGCGGAGCTGGCACGGCAGCTGGAGATTCCGCATGCCGCCGTGATGGGCTATTCCATGGGCGGAGGAGTGGCGCTGCATCTGGCCGCTCTCCACCCGCGGCTTGTCAGTCAGCTGGTCATCGTTTCCACGGCGTTCCGGCAGAGCGGATGGTATCCGGAGATCGTCTCCGGGATGTCGCAAGTGGGCCCGCAGGCGGCAGAGCCGATGAAGCAAACTCCGATGTATCAGCTTTATGCCTCGATCGCGCCGAAGCCCGGCGATTGGCCGATGCTCCTGACAAAGATGGGCGGCCTGATGCGCCCGGATTACGACTGGTCGGACAAAGTGCGGTCGGTGAAGGCGCCCACCTTGGTGGCCTTCGGAGATGCAGACTCCGTTCAGCCTGGCCACGCCGTGGAGTTCTTCCGGCTGCTGGGAGGAGGAACGCGCGATGGCGGCTGGGATGGATCGGGAGTTTCCAGTGCCCGTTTGGCCATCCTTCCGGGCCTGACGCACTACAACGTGTTTTCGTCGCCGGCGCTGGTGGCCGCCGTAACATCATTTTTGAACGTCAATATCGCAAAGTAACGAGGAATCATGAAATTTCTAAGTATCTATAAGTCGCCCGAGACGGGCGCTCCGCCCAGCCAGGAAGAAATGGAACGAATGGGCAAGCTGGTGGAAGAAGGCATGAAGGCCGGCCATCTGTTGGCCGTCGAAGGCTGCCTGCCCAGCGCGTTCGGCGCGCGAGTCCGGCTTTCCAACGGCAACATCACAGTCAGTGATGGACCGTTTACGGAATCCAAAGAAGTGATCGGCGGTTTTGCCATTCTGCAGGCCAATTCCAAGGAGGAAGCCATCGAACACCTCCGGCAGTTCCTGCAGGTCGCCGGCGACGGCGAGTGCGAGCTTCGCCAGGTCTACGAACAACCGGCAGCGTAGGACCATTCAATCTTCCCCTTGCACTTCGACAGAAGAACTGCTATCTTACCTGTCGAAGCGCAAGGGGAGCCATGGACGACAAGCCGCTGGACTTACCGCAAGGAACTTTAGACCTTCTCATTCTGAAAACCCTGGCACTGCAGCCTCTGCACGGCTGGGGAATTTCGGAGCGTCTGCAGCAGGTGTCGACAGCCGCTCTGCAAGTGGGCCAAGGATCGCTTTACCCTGCCCTGCACCGGCTGGAACGGCGCGGCTGGATCAAGGCGAAATGGGCGGCTAGCGAAAATAATCGCCGGGCAAAATATTACGAGCTGACGCGCGCAGGTCGAAAACAGCTCGAGCTTTCTACCCAGGAATGGCACCGGCTGACCGCCGTTGTCGGCCAAGTGCTCGACATGAGCTAAGAAACGGCCATGTTCACCGACCTTCGCTACCGGCTGCGGGCCATCTTCCGCCGGGAGAGTCTGGATGCGGACCTGGAAGAGGAACTTCGAGAGCATCTGAATCGGGAAACCGAAAAGTACATTCGTTCCGGCGTGCCCGTAGAGGAAGCCCGGCGCCGCGCGCGCATTGCGCTAGGCAGTATTCCGCAAGTAACGGAAGAATGCCGCGAGTCGCGAGGAATCTCCGCCTTGACCACTGCGTGGCAGGACTTTCGATATGGTCTGCGAATCCTGCGAAAGTCGCCCGCGTTGACAATCGTTGCGATAGCATCTCTGGCCTTGGGAATCGGAGCCAATACCGTCACATTCAGCATTGTGAACTCTCTCATCTGGCGGCCTCTCCCGCTGCCAAAGCCGGAGCAGTTGATGTTCGTCCAGCGCGGGGATAGCACCACGCATTCCTTTCCCAACTATCGGGATCTGCGCGACCGGAATGACGCGTTTCAAGGCGTGGCGGGCTACCGGATTACCATCGCGGGATTGGAGACGGGCGACAGCTCCCAGCGCATCTGGGGCTACCTGGCGACGGGCAATTACTTTGAGGTGCTCGGCGTAACGCCATTCTTGGGGCGATTCTTCGGCCCGAATGAGGACAAGAACCGGGGAGCCAGTCCATACGTAGTGCTCAGCTACGCCTGCTGGCAGAACCGTTTCGCCGGCGATCGCAGCATCGTCGGCCGCGACATCCGATTGAGCGGCTCTCCATACAAAGTGCTGGGCGTGGCGCCGAAGAGCTTTCAGGGAACCGAGATTTTCTATTGGCCGGAAGTGTGGATTCCGATGTCGATGCAGGGGCAGATCGAGAGTTACTTCTGGCTGGATGAACGTTCCTCCTTCAACACGATGGTCATCGGACGGCTGAAGGAAGGCCTCTCGCGCCAGGAAGCCGAATCCCGGCTGGAGCCGGTCGCCGCGGCGCTCACGCAGGAGCATCCCAACTGGAATGACGGTTTGCGGTTCAAGCTGTCGCAACCCGGACTTTTCGGAGAAACAGCGCGAGCACCAGTCGCCGCCGCGACGAGCGGCTCCCTTCTTCTGGCGTTTCTGGTTCTCCTGGCCGCCTGCACCAATCTGGCGAGCCTGCTGGCGGCCCGTACAGCCGATCGTCATAAGGAACTGGCTGTCCGGATGTCTTTGGGCGCCGGCCGTGGCCGGATCGGACGCCAATTGATGACGGAGTCGCTGATTCTGGCCGGGTGCGGCGGCATCGCGGCGTGGGTTCTGGCCGTCGTGCTGCTTCGTCTGATGAGCGAGTGGCGTGCGCCGCTGGACTTTCCCATTCAATTTAACGTGCAGCCCGATTGGCGCGTTTTTGTTTTCGCTTTCGCCGTATCGATCTTTAGCGGATTGCTCTTCGGGCTGGCTCCGGCATTTCGCGCCTGGCGAACAGATCCGAATCCCGCGCTGAAAGGCATGCCGGGAGGATCGCCGCGAAAATGGGCTCTTCGCGATCTGCTGCTGCCCGTTCAGGTAGCGCTTTGCTGCCTACTGATCATGAGCAGTCTGGTAGCGCTTCGCGGATTGCAGCAAACTTTGAGAATTCCACTCGGCTTCCAGCCCTCTGGCGTCACCGTAGTGGGATTTGACCTGGGCTTGCTGCGATACTCCAAGATCAAGGGGCACGCGTTTCAGCGAGAGGTCATGGAACAGGCCGCTCGACTGCCGGGAGTTTCCTCCGCCGCCTTCGCCAATTCAGTTCCGCTCAGCATCGACCAGTCTTCCACCTCGGTGGCTCGGGAAGAAGCCGTGGACTTCCGGCCGCAGGACCGCATCGGAGCCTCCAACTACCAGGTTTCCCCCGGCTACTTCCAGGCGATGGGGACTCGCCTGGTTGCCGGGCGGGAGTTCTCGTGGCAAGACGGGGAGAAATCTCCTTCGGTCGCCATCATCAATGAAACTCTGGCTCGAAAGCTTTTCGGCAAGACGGATGTTGTGGGCCGTCGATTTCGAGGCGGTGGCGCGAATGGCACCACCGAAATCGTCGGCGTAGCGCAAGACGGCAAGTACGCCAGCGTACTAGAAGAGCCTCGGGCCGCCCTGTTCCGGCCCGCTACGCAGTCTTACAACGGAGACACTGTTCTCATTGTCCGCACGCATCTTCAGGACTCTCAAATCGCCGGAGCCGTCCGGCGAATTCTCGCGGCGAAAGAGCCGGCGCTGGCCGTCTACGGCGTGGGAAGTCTTCACCAGATGCTCGGTTTCGCCTACTTCCCGGCGCGGGCATCTTCGATTTTTCTGAGCGCCTTTGGCGTGCTGGCGATCATGCTGGCGGCAACCGGGATTTATGGCATGGCTGCTTATACCGCCAGCCGGCGGCGGCGCGAGATCGGTATTCGCATGGCGATGGGCGCGCAATCGCGGCAGATCGTACAGGTGGTGATGGCCCGCACCTCGCTGCTTCTGCTGGCTGGTTCCATCGCCGGATTTCTGCTCGGACTTGCCGGCGGTCCGGTGCTGACCAAAGTGGTCTACCAGGCCTCTCCCCGAGATCCCTGGGTGGTTGCCGCCGTTTCGCTGGCGATGATTGCGATTTCTCTGGTCGCCGCCTGGGGTCCCGTCCGGCGGGCGCTGCAAACCGATCCGGTGAACGCTCTTCGTCAGGAATAGGCGGCAGGAATAACCGGCGGCATTGCCGATAATGAGAGTCGTGTCTCTCATGCTCCAAGAAATCCGCGAGCAGCCGGCAGCGCTCGAAAGAACGTTGCGCGGCGAGCTTCGTGGGATCGAAAAACTGAAGGCCCAACTGGCCAACAACCCGCCGCGCCTGATTGTGCTGGCGGCACGGGGAACTTCCGACAATGCCGCCCAGTTTGGGCGTTACCTGTTCGAACTCCTGACGGGGATTCCGGTGTCGCTGGCTGCTCCCAGCGTCTACACGCTCTACAACAAGCCGCCGAATCTTGCCGGAGCGTTGGTCATCGGAGTATCACAATCCGGCGAATCGACGGACGTGAACGCTGTCCTGGAAGCCGGACGCGCGCAAGGAGCGTTCATTATCGGTGTCACGAATGAAGCCGGATCGCATATGGCGCAGATCGCCGACTACGTCGTGCAGGTTCGCGCCGGCAAGGAAAGAAGCGTCGCGGCGACGAAAACTTATACCGGCCAGCTCTTAGCGATGTACCTGATCGCCTACGCCCTGGGAGCAAAGCTGTCTGTCGAGTCCCTGCGGCGGTTGCCGGATTTCGCAGCGAAAGCTTGCGAAATCGAAAAAGCCGCAGCTACTCACGCCATTCGGTATCGCTTCATGGAGCGTTGTGTCGTCATCGGGCGCGGCCTGAATTACGCCAGCGCCTTTGAAATGGCTCTAAAGATGATGGAGACATCCTATGTTGTGGCGGAGCGTTTTTCGTCAGCGGACTTGATGCATGGTCCGATTGCCATGGTGGAGGCGTCTTTTCCCTCTTTTGTCTTCGCTCCCGCGGGCGTCACCGCGCAACCGATGGCGGATACAATCGCCCGGCTGAACTCCCTCAACGCGGAAACATTCGTCATTTCCGACAAGGCCAACAAAACCACTTTCGATCGCGTCCTGCGGATTCCGGCAAAGCTGGACGAGCTGTTTACTCCCATCCCCTATATCATTCCGGCGCAACTGTTCGCCGCCTATTTGGCAGCCGAAAAGGGACTCAACCCGGACCAACCGCGTGCATTGAGTAAAGTGACTCGGACGCTTTAGCAGGATGCGAAATTGCTCCCGCGAGCCCCCGCGTTCCACCTTGAGACCGGGAACTTCTGTCGTGGAGCGGACGATCGCCTTTCGTCGTCTGCTCCCTTCGGCGGATACGATCCGC
>CAZETQ010000099.1:0-12011 GCA_964515165.1 uncultured Solibacteraceae bacterium
CGCATCCTGCTAGAGTGCTTCCGGACGGTTCACTCAACAGTATCTCTCCAGCCACCGTAGTTACATGGGAATTTCCGCTCTTGGTGAAGTACAGATTCGGTTTCGGTGCTTTGAAGCCGTTCATCGAGGCAGGACCATCCTTCCGCGTTGCAGGCAATCTTAACGCTGCCGCACCATCATCCTATGGAAGCACAGCTGGATTAGGTGTTGAAGCTCAAGTTCGAAGGCTGAGGTTTGGTCCAGTCGTCCGATATACGCATTGGGCCGCCGATCCCGATTACGCCAGTTCCCGGACCAAGCGAAATCAAATAGCACTACTACTTGGCCTGTCCTTCTAGCAGGCTGCCGAAAAGCAACGGGGAATCGGGACATTCGAGTCTCGCACTCGAATTCCGAAGTTGTTTCGTCTGTTCCACATCTACGGAGCCATCCCCAACTCCGCCAGCACATTCGCCGTCTCCGCCGCCGGGACAACCGTCACTTCCAGGCTCTGGCGCTGGCCTTCCAATCCGATGCGAAATGCGGGACAGACGGAACAATTCCGGAATTCCGAATTGACTGGCTCCAGTTCCCACACTTTATTGTCTATGCCGCGATTCGCGCAAGGTGTGGAGCTCGCTAAGGCCAACCGGGCTGTTCGGGTTACCAGAACGGCCTCGTCACACCATCGATCGAGCTACGGACAAGACGGACCGAAAAACCAGCCAGACGCTCTATCCAATCTGGAATTGTTCCGTCTGTCCCGGAATCGAATCGAATCAATCTAATTATCAGAATCCGGAATCAATCGATTTCCGATCCTCGCGTGGAGACGGGCAAATGCCTCGTCACCGGGTATGGGCTTCACCTTGCCGCTTTTGATGTCGTCATAGCGGCTGTCCAGGGTATCGCGGACAGACCCTCCGTCGCGGGTGGCGATGTCCTTAAGCTCTCGTTCAGTTTCAGATGCTCCCATAGGTTTAACCCCTTCTATCTTGAATGCAATCTACGGAGCCATCCCCAACTCCGCCAGCACATTCGCCGTCTCCGCCGCCGGGACCACCGTCACTTCCAGGCTCTGACGCTGGCCCTCCTGCAACTCGAAAGCTAATCCCCGCGAGGTCATCCGTTCCACGAAGCGTGGGTTCTTCCAGGCACCCTCCGGAATGTCCGCCCAGGCGTAAGCCTTGTACCGGCCCGGGGCGAGGTTGCGAATCCAGAATGTCCCATTCTGGTCCGCGGCGGCCGTGCGGGCTTTCAATTCCCGCAATGCCGCATCCGCGATCTCGGGCAGCAAAATCACGACCTGGCCCGGAGCGGCGCCGGGGGTTTCCGCCTTCACATGGCCCCAGACGTTGGCCCCTCGTTCGCTGATGACCACCGCCAGCGACGGCGCGGCTCCCGGAGCGATCTCGATAACATTGTCGGGCGCCGCCGAGCCGCCAATTTCCACACGCTTCAGATAAGCGCGATCTTCGGCGTCATCCACAACCCGGACCATGTATCTGCCGGCGCCCACGTTCTTCAGCTCGAACTTTCCGGTCCTGTTGGTGACGGCGGTAGTGCCGAAAGCCCCATCCAGGCCGTCGAGAAAAACGGAAATCGTTTTGGGCTCCGGCATATCGCCGTCGAGGATCACCTGGCCCGGCACCGTAACGGGAGGATGGAGCCCCAGTTCGATTCCCGACAGATTTCCCGCGCGCAGATCGATCCGGGCGCGCCCCAGCAGGGAGTAGGTGTACCCCGAGTCATATCTCCCCTGCGTGGCAGTCAGTTCGTAGGTTCCAGGCCGCAATCTGTCTACGGCAAAAGTGCCGTCGTTTTTCAGGTTGGGACTGTTCATCGGCTCGCGCACCTCGGAGTCGACGCGAGTCAGGCCCAACCGTGGCCGCGTCAACGGGTTTCCCGTATCGATTTCCAGATTCTCGATTCCGGCCACGCGGCCTTCGATGCCGAAGCTGACAGCGGAGCGCAGCCGGATATCCAGATCCATCCGATTTTCTCCGGCCATCAGCTGGATCACCGCCGCGTTGGCATGATCCAGGGCGCCGCCGAACCACGTCGGCTGAGGAGTCTCGCCCGGAACGGCGATGGCCGCCGGAACCACTCTCGCGCCCGCGGGCCGGGCACGCACGAAATACCGCCCCGGTGTCAGTTCTCCGAAGCGGAAGGCTCCCCGGTCGTCCGCCGATTCGGCGGCTCCGGACGACAATTCAAATCGGCCCTGCCGCCAGATCACCTGAAACAGCGCCACTTCCGCGCCCGCCAGCGGATCTCCATCGTCGTCCAAAACACGCCCGCTGATCGACCCGTTCGGAGTCAGCTTGATGGTGATTCCGGTTACCTGCTGCCCGTCGTATACGGTGATGATTTCTTTATCGATCTCCGCGCGGGACGGCGAGAGATATCCGAACCGGTCCACGGAGACGGTGTATTGTCCGGCCGGCAATCCCGTGAGAGAAAACCGGCCCTGCACATCGGTAACCGCGGCCGGGAGATTCGGCACGTTGGGGGAGCGCGTCAGAGACACACTGGATTTGCGAAGCGGTTCGCCGGTGGTGGCGCTGACAACGGTTCCGCTGATCGAACCCGGCGCCGCTTTCGGGCGAATGTCCGGCGGAGTTTGCGCGAGAATACTTCCGGCGATCAGAAGAATGGTCGCGAAGCGAATCATATCCGCACTCCCATTGTCTACTGACGGGAGTGCGGATTAAATCGTGTACTGGTTACTTCCCTTCCAGAATGAAGGTGGGCGCAAGACCGGCAACGGAGGAGAAACCGGCGGCAGCCGTCAGATGGCTGGAGCAGCTCTGCGTCTTGCCCAGAAAAACGTGGGGCTGCACATCGACGTTCATGTCGCGGTATTCCATGGATCCCCAGTTGTAGATGGGGAACGGCAGCGGAGTTTCCGCCACTCGTTCCTGAACGACGTACGGATTGCGCGAGGCGACCTTCAAGGCACGCTCCCATCCGGCGTCGTCCGTTTCCCACCCGCGGACCGACGGATTGTTGGTGGATTCGTCTTCGTTTGGCTTCAAAACCAGCTTTTCCCGGTTCTTCAGGATGAACTCGGGCAGCGCGATCTTGGTATGACCGTAGGTCGTGGCTGCTGACGATACAACGCGAGTCCAGGGAAGGTACTCGCGGATCGCCTTACGCTCCAGGGCAGGAAACTTGGCGGTCACCGTGTCGTCGGTCAGAAGGTCGAAAATCGCCTTCTTCCGCGCCATCTCGGACCGGAAACTGTTGACCACGCACACCGCACCCTCGCGGTAGGCGCGCACAAGAGGGTGGCTCAGATCGTAGCGGACCAGAAACTCCTGCAGCGGAATGCGGCGGTACACCAGATCGATCCGGAAGTCGCCCGCCTTCAACTGGTTGTTGCGGTAGTCCAACTGGTCGGGATACACGATTTCCGCCGCGTAGCCCAGCTTGCGGAACTGTTCCGCCAGCAGATGATACTCCGTCGATTCGACCGTGGCGAAAGGCTGTTTCAGCTCCACGATCGCAATGTTGGGTTTGTTCTTGCCGCCGAACTCCTTGTACGCCTTCAGCAGGGCTTGCAGAAAATGCTTGCTCCCGCCGATTTTCGACAGCGGATGCGTTTTGCGGAACTGCTTGACCGGCGCAGCCTCGTAGAACAGATCGCCCAGCAGCTCGCTGTATGCCACTCCCGCCGGACTTTCCGCGTTATACTCCACAAACTGTAACGAACCATTGTGAATATGCGTGTCTAAAAGAGAGGTGACTGCCAGAAACGAATAGCCCGGATCGATCTGCGCCAGCATCTTTTCCGCCGGCAGCAGACCCACGCGATTTTGCAGTGCGGGATCCGCCAGGGCCATCCTTTTCACACGGTCGATGGCGGCATGAAGGGCGTCGGATGCCTTAACCAGATGATCGTATTGCTTCCGCGTGAGAAAATGAGGCCGCAAAAACGGGGAAATCGGGCTCCCGGACACCGTAAGTCCTTGCGATTGCATCTTTTCCCGCAGGGATTCCGCCCACGCCAAATCGCGGTGCGGTTCCGATTCCAGAATCTTGTGATACCCGGAAATGGCTTCGTTTAACTGCCGAATACTCATGGGAAGGGTCTTCTTCTTCAGTATCGCACACGGGATGGGATAATGAAAATGTCGCAATATTTGTTCCCCGGAATAAGTGCCGTATTTATAACGATTTACAACTATCCCTCCAGAAACGCCTTCCCCCTGCCGGCACCCGCCGGCCGGATCTCCAGCTTCCCGGAAAGGTCCTTATTTTCATGAAGTTTCGATCGCTTACCGCCCTCCTTCTCTCCGTCCCGGTATTCCTCCAGGCGGACGAGGGGCTTTGGCTGGCCAATCAATTCCCGCGTGCCGAGGTGGAAAAAAAATATGGCGTTGCGATTACCGATGCTTTTTTGACCACTCTGCAACACTCTTCGGTCCGGTTCAATTCCGGAGGGTCCGGCTCCTTCGTTTCGCCCGATGGACTCCTGTTCACCAACCACCATGTGGGTGCCGATTGCATCCAGAAGATGAGCTCGAAGGACCGCGATTACCTCAAAGAGGGATTTCTCGCCAAAGATTACGCCGCCGAGAAAGCCTGTCCGGATCTCGAAGTGAACCTTCTGCTGAAGATTTCCGATGTGACGGCCCAGATCAGGAGCGGCATTCCGGAAACTGCCACCCCGGCCGACGACAACCGCGCGCGCCGCGCCAACATCGCCCGGATCGAAAAGGATTGTGCCGGGACCACCGGAAACCGCTGCGATGTCGTCACTCTCTACTCCGGGGGAATGTACAACCTCTACGAGTACAAGAAATACACGGATATTCGATTGGTCTTCGCGCCGGAGTTCGCCGTCGCCTTCTTTGGCGGAGATCCGGACAATTTCACCTTTCCCCGCTACGCGCTCGACGCTTGCTTCTTCCGTGCCTATGAGAACGGGAAACCGGTGCGGCCCCGCCATTACCTGCCGTTTAGTAAAGACGGGGCAAAGGAAGACGAGTTGACCTTTGTTTCCGGCCACCCCGGCTCGACGGCGCGCTTATTCACCTTGGCTCAGACGGAGCTGGCTCGCGACTTGTCGGTGCCTTTTACCTTGCGGCGGTCCAGCGGATTGATGAAAGCTGCAACGGAATACGGCAATCGGGGACCGGAACAGATGCGCCAAAGAAACGACATCTACTTCTCGGCATCGAATACCTTCAAGGCCTATACAGGTTTCGCCACCGGCCTGAACGATTCCCGGCTGATGGACCGGAAGCGTCAGGAGGAAGCCAGGCTGAAAGACGCCGTCCTCAGCGATCCCGATAAAAAAACGGTGTACGGCAACATTTGGGACGACATCGCCGCCGCCGTTGCGGAGCTCCGCAAATACTACCTCCGCTACTCCTGCTACGAATACGCGGCCTTTAACGCGAGCGAGCTGATGTGGTTCGGCAAGACCCTGGAGCGGATGGCCGTCGAAGATAAAAAGCCCAACGGCGAGCGGCTGAAAGAGTTCACCGATTCCGGCCGGCCGGCGCTCGAACAGATGCTCTACTCCAAGGCCCCCATCTACCCGGAGCTCGAAGCGGCGATGATCGCCGAAAACTTTCGCTTTATCGCGCAGGAGCTGGGGGCGGACGATCCCGTCCTCAAGAAGGCCCTGAATGGGCGGAAGCCGGAGGAGGTGGCCGCCGAAGCGGTGAAGAACTCGAAGCTCGCCGATCCGGAGTTTCGCCGGAAGCTCGCCTCCGATCCCCGGGCGCTGGCCGCCGCCAAAGATGACGGAATTCTCCGCTTGATCCGCGTTTTCGACGGCCCCGGGCGCGAGTACCGGAAGCGGTTTGAAGAAGACTACTCTGCCCGGCTGAATCGCATTTCGCCGAAGCTGGCCCAGGCTCGCTACGACGTTTATGGAATGCGCGAGTATCCGGATGCGACCTTCACTCTCCGGCTGACCTACGGACGGGCCAGCGGCTATACCGATGCCTCCGGCCGGAAAATTCCCTGGGCTACGGAAATGGCGGGAATCTTTCCGCACGCCACAGGCAAAGATCCGCTGGCGCTTCCCCAATCCTGGCTCGGCGCGAAAGAGTCGATCGCCCCCGGGACCGCCTTCAACTTCGTGACAACCTGCGACATCCACGGCGGAAATTCCGGCTCGCCGACCGTCAACGCCAAAGGCGAGATTATCGGCATCGTTTTCGACGGCAACATGGAATCGCTGCCCAACCGCTACATGTACGACTCCGTCCGCGCCCGCAGCGTCCACGTCGCAAGCCAGGGAATCGTCGAAGCGCTGCGCAAGGTGTATAAGGCCGATCGCGTCCTCAAAGAGCTCGGAATTTGATGGATCTGGTCGCGGAGTCGAACCGGCAGTATTACCTGGCCTGGCGCCTGATGGCCGAATCGGCGCCCCGCGGAACCGTCGTGATCGAGCCGGACTTTGCCATCACCTGCGCGGGAGTGGACATCCCGCTTTTTAATACCGCGTTTGTATTCCAGCCGGTTTCGATCCGCAGGCTTTCCCAGGTAGTGGATATCGCCCGCGGTTACTTTCACTCGCAGCGGGTTCCCGGATGCGTGGTCCTGCCGGATTGCTGGCATCCGGAGCGGGCAGTGGAGTTTTTCACCGCCCAGGCAATGCCCGCTTCGCTGCGCACCACCGGAATGTATGCGACGGCTCTTGCCGCGCCGCTCCACCCCCCGGCCGGCTGCGACCTTCGCGAACTCAGCGGAGCCGCGGCGGCCGACGCCCTGGCGCGCGTCAATACCGAGGCCTATGGGATGGACCCGGAGGCGGCCCACATGATGAGTCTTCCCGTGCTCTGGAACTCTCCCACCCGGGCTTATGCGATCTACGAGCGGGACCACCCCGTCGCGGTCGGCGCCGCCGCCGTGCTGGAGAACACCAGCTACATTATGTGGATGGCGACTCTCACCCGGGCCAGGCGGAAGGGGTACGCGGAAGCTATCATTCGCCGCGCCCTCGCCGACACGGGCACCGCCCGGAGCGTGCTTCACGCCACCGGCGCCGGCTTTCCGGTTTACCAGCGATTGGGATACCTTCCCGTGGTGGATTTCCCCGGATATGTCGTGCCCCCAAAATAGACCGGGCGCTTTAAAGATCTGCCGTCTTTCGCCGATCTGTCGAGTGAGTCGAAAATGGAGAGACCACACGCATTCGCCGGGCATCAAACACTGGGTCCGCAGCTGATGATGCTCAACCGCCAACTTGCCTTGGAACGCGTCGGTGGCGATGAAGACCTGCTTGTGGAGATCGCTCGTCTGTTTCTGGACGAATGTCCCCGCCTGATGGGTCACATCCAGGAAGCGATCGACGCGGCCGACACGCGCCGGCTGGAACGCGAAGCCCACTCCCTCAAAGGCTCTGTAGCGAACTTCGGGGCGGAGCCGGCTGTGGCGGCCGCGCTGGAGCTGGAGATGATCGGCCGCTCCGGAAATCTCGGCGGCGCCCGCGAGGGCTTCCGGCGGCTGTCCCAATCGATCGATGCTCTTCAGCCGGAGCTGGCTGCGCTCGGAAAAGAATAGGCAATCCCCCGGCGTTTCCAGCACGTCCGGAGAAGTCCGCTGGCCGTTTGCTAGAATTGAACTGTTCCCCACGATTATGGACGCTTCCGAAATCAGGGAGATAGTCTGTGCGCACAGTCCCGACTCCGACGATGCCTTCATGTTTTACGGGCTGGCGACGCGCAAGATTCGATCCCGGCTAGTCAACTTCCGGCACGTACTCAGCGATATTGAGACTCTCAACCAGAAGGCGCGAGAGGGTGTTTACGAGCTTACGGCGATCTCCTACCACGCCTATCCCTATGTAGCGGACAAGTATGCCTTGATGGCGTCCGGCTCCAGCATCGGCGACAACTACGGCCCGATGATCGTTGCCACCGGCTCGATTGACCCCGCGGGGTTGAAGGGCAAACGCATCGCCATCCCCGGCAAGCTGACAACCGCGTACCTGGCCTTCAAGCTCTACCAGCCCGATTTTGAAGCGGTGGTAGTTCCCTTCGACAAGATCATCGAAGCCATCGAGGAAAAAACCGTCGATGCCGGACTGGTGATTCATGAGGCGCAGCTCACCTACGCCAAGGGCGGATTTCACAAAATCGTCGACCTGGGTGTGTGGTGGAAACAGAAGTACAACCTGCCCCTCCCGCTGGGCGCCAACGCGCTGCTTCGCAATCTGCCGGATGACGTTAAGGCGGAATGCTCGCGCATGATGCGCGAAAGCATTCAATACGCTCTCGACAATCGCCAGCAGGCCCTGCAGTATGCGATGGAGTTCGCCCGCGATATGGAGCCGGCGCTGGCCGACAAGTTTGTCGGCATGTATGTAAACCACTACACCGTGGACTGCGGCGAGGATGTGCCCAAGGCGGCACAGCTGCTGCTGGACCTGGGTCATGAGGCGGGCATCATTCCCCACAAAATCAAAGTAGAATTCGTCAGGTAGCCCGATGCGCCGCGCCGCCGCCTTTCCGCTCGCCGCAATCGCCTGTTTGCAGGTATTTGCGCAAGACGTGCGCAGCGAGGATCCGAAGCAACGGATCAAGGCGGCCAAAGACGCTGTGAAAGCCGGTACCGCGGGCATCGAGCGAATCAAGCCGCTGTTGCAGGATCCCGACGTCAACGTCCGGATCGAAACAGTGAAGGCCATCGTGGAGATCGGGTCACAGTATTCGCTGGCACCGCTGCTGCAGTCGCTCGAGGATGGCGATGCCGAGGTGCAGATCCGCGCCACCGACGGGCTGGTGAACTTCTACCGGCCGGGTTATGTCAAATCGGGTCTCTCCGATTCCATCAAGCGGACCGGTAACGCCATCAAGGCCAAGTTTGGAGTCGACGAGGACGACGAGCGCATCGATTATTGGATCGAAGTTCGCCCGGAGGTAATCGCGGGAATCGCAAAGCTCTTGTCCACTTCGCAGGACCTCACCGTACGCGCCAACACGGCCCGCGCCCTGGGTGTCTTGCGCGGACAGGCCGGCACCCCGGCGTTGTTTGGAGCGCTGCGCACGAAAGACACACGGCTGATTTTCGAGTCGCTCAAAGCTCTGCAGAAGATCCGCGATCCGAAATCGGGTCCCCAGGTGGCGTTTCTGTTCCGGGATCCCGAAGAACGCGTAGCCGTCGCCGCGCTCGAAACCGCCGGCCTGGTCCGTAGCGTGGAAACGCTGCCGGACCTGAATACCGCCTACCGCACTTCTTCAAACGCCCGCGTGAAGCGGGCCGCTCTCGGCGCGATGGCAATGATCGGAGATGCGCAGAACCACGACCTCTTTGTGCAAGGAATGACTGACAAAGACGAGGGCATTCGCGCGGCGGCGGCGGAAGGCTTGGGAAGAATTTCGAATCCCGCCGATATCCCCATGCTTCAAGGCTGTTTCGATACCGAGCGCAAGATGAATACCCGCCTGGCGTGCGGCTTCGGCCTGGTGAAGAACGGCAACGCCGCCATGAGCGAAACCAGCGCGTTGCGCTACCTGTTGAACACGCTCAATTCGAAGGCTTGGCGTGGGGTCGCCGAAGGTTATCTGGTGGAGCTGGCGCGCGCCAAGCCGGTACGTACCGCGCTGGAACAACAGGTGCCCTCTGCCACTAAAGATGAAAAGGCCCTACTCGCCCGAATGCTCTCTGCTTCCGGGGATGCCGACTCTGCCAAAGTGCTCGAGCAGTTGACGCGGGATCCGGAGCCCGATGTCGCCCAGGAAGCAATCCGGGCCCTTCGCAACCTGCGGGCTCGTCTACCGTAAACCTTCGTAGTCTCGAGTCGCCGTAGGATTTCCGCGAAAGACCCGGAATTTCTGGCCCTCATTTTCCTTTGAATGCGCGGCGCAAAACCTATACTTCCGCTCAAACACGGCTATCGTCACATTCAAAGGACGCCGCTTAGGGGGACTCTCCTAGGCTGGCGAAGCCTTCTGTCTGTCGAATGACTTTCATTATGGCCTCCTAATTGTGAGACGTTTGTCTACTTCCCCGCGTTGCAGCCGCCGATGAATTTATCCCTGGGGATTCATTACAAACGTATGAAAACCTAGGGAATTTTATGGGTCCAAATAAATGTGGCGGATGCTAATATCTGTAGATGGAGTCTGACAGTGTTTCTGAAATGGTCAAACCCGTCAGCCATTCCGGTTTTTCCCACCAAAGACTAATAATTGTCCGTTTAAACTGTTCGGCCTTTTACTCTAAATGAATATTGACTCCACGGAGCCCGGTATAGGAGAGAGTGTCGGCCCAGAAATTCGAGAGCGCATTTCGAGCGAAGCCGGAGCGAAAACAAGCCGGCCCGCCTGGCTGGCGCCGGTGCTGGCAACCGTCGCGTTCTTCACCCTCGTTTGCCTCTGGCAATGGGTCGTCCACGCTCCACAGGCGGCCTTCGACGCCTATCCGGACGAGCCCGCGCACTATGTGTCCGGATTGCTGATTCGGGATTACCTGATAGAGGGATTTCCGAACTCTCCGTTGCGGTTTGCGGGAGAGTATTACAGCCGCATTCCCGCGTTTGCCATCGGCTACTGGCCGCCTGTCTTTTACGCCGTCGAAGGCGGCTGGATGCTTGCGTTCGGCAGCAGCCGGGGAGCGGTTCTGGGTCTGATCGGCTGCGTCGCCGCTCTGGCGGCGGCCCTGATTTTCGCCAGCACCCGTCCGCTGATCGGCGCTTTTGGAGCGTTGGGCCTGGGATTTCTGTTCCTGATGTCGCCCATTGTTCGCTGGTCCTCCGGCGCGGTGATGGTTGACCTTCCGGTTACGCTGCTGGCCTTCGCCGCCGCCCTGGCTTATTCGCGCTATCTCGACACGGAGAAAACCCGGTGGAGCATTGCGTTTGCGGTGATCGCCTCGCTGACCATCCTGACCAAGAGCAACGGCGCCTTCCTGGGGCTGCTGCCTCCGCTGGCGATCCTGCTCACGCGCAAGTGGCGGTTGCTGCGTTCGCTTTCGTTCTGGATTGCCCCCTTTGTCGTGGTCTTGCTTTGCGCTCCGTGGTTTCTGGCGACAAAGGCATTCGTCTCCAAAGGCTTTGAGGGACTGGAGCGCCGGGCGTTTCCGGTGGCGTTGCGGCAGCTGTCCGGCGGCGTTCTCCGCAATCTCACCTGGACTCTGCCGTTTTCCTTTTTCGGCGCCTGGACGGTGCTCCACGGTTTCCGGCCGCTTTCGGGTCTGGCCGCCGTGTGTATCGCGCAACCGGTGGCGCTGGCTGTGCTGCTGCTGGCCGCCCCGCAGGAAATCGAGCCCCGCTATCTGACACCCTTGCTGCCGGCGATGCTGGTATTGGTGGCTTATGGAATCCGCGACATTGCCGCGCGCTTCCCGGCTCGGCGGCCGCTGGCGATCCAGGCGATGGTGGGCGCCCTGGTCGTTGCTACCGGTGTCATGACCGCCTCGCAGTTCCGGCCCGTCTCCAGCAATCCGTTTCAATCGTTCGCCGGCCTGATCGCCTCTGAGCGGTTCGGCTCCGTGCTGGTTCCCGCTGACGCCGAGGGGGCGCTGATTGCCGAAATCTGTTCCCGCGGCGACCATCGCCATGCCTTTCTCATCCGGCCCGGGAAGCTGATGTCGTATCAAACCTGGAATGGCACCGGCTATCGCTCCCGCTACAACACCACGGAAGAGGTGCGGACTTTATTCGAGCGCATGCCCGTCGATCTCATCGTGGCCCGCATGGACACCTATCCGCGCATGCCGCGCCACGCCGCCCTGCTGCGCGACATGCTGCTGGCGTCGCCGGACCGCTGGCATCCGGTTTCTTCGGTCAGCACCGCTTCCGGTAAACAGTACTCCGCCTACCGGGCAATCAACAGCGCCCCGTTTTCGCCCGCCGCGCTGAAGCGCGAAGTCGGGCACCCCCTGGACCAGTTCCACCGCTCGAAGAAGTAACGGTTCGGATAGAAGCCGCGGTTCGTCCCAAAAGCATTTAATTCCTCCGCAGTCTCAACAACTTCCCCGCCTCACCCCGCAAACGCCCTTGCCCGGCGTCTACCGTGGAGCCGGTATTCAGCAAATGACCGCTCCTCAACTCGTCGCCAACCAGGCAA
>CAZETQ010000100.1:0-11912 GCA_964515165.1 uncultured Solibacteraceae bacterium
CCTTTCTCAGGCTTGTCGGCGGCAAACAAGGCGGCGCCGAGAGTAAAAAGAATCAGCTTGCGCATGGCGATTCTCATGATACATGCGCGAGATCTCGAAAACGTTGCCTCTTCATTTCGTTATTTTCAGCACGACTTCCCTACGTGTAAGGTCGAACACCCAAACGCGCTGAAACTTAGAAAGTAGTTTTTCGATCTCGGGCCTGAACGCTTCTATAGCGTTGTGGGGCAGTTGCAGGACATCGGCGTGCAATAGAAGATCAACAGGTGTTGCCGTTCCGTCGTACGTCCTGTTTTTCTTCTTCTCAATAATGTATCCGAGAGAACCTATTGGGTCGAAGCTCACGTGCTCGGCCGAGCCGTATCTTCGAAGGTCGCTTCGCTGCTTAGCGACGGCGGAGTCGACGATCTCACCAAGCTCAAAAAAGTAAACGACGCCTTCGATCCGGCACGAAATATCTGGTTTTGGCGGATACTCAATCTTCGGTTGCCCTTCAAGTTTCAGGTTCGCCGCCTCAGCGAAGGCGCCAAAGATTGCGTTCTCCTCCGCTGACTGTAGCTCGCTACTGCTAAGCTTCATCGTCGAGCTCGTCGGAGGTGAACCGATCAGTTCGAAACTTTGCTTATCGATGGATTCTGCCGTTTCGCAAGTTGGACAAATGCACCAGAATGCGTCATCAAGGCGGGCTAGGTACATGCTGCCGTCATCGCAAGAATTGCAGCGTCGTTGATTTCTGTTCACTCGGGCACCCTTGTCGAGACAAAAGTACCCAAAGGCTTCGGGATCAAAATTACGACCACATTGGCAAATCCAAGTTTGGAGAACGTTGGAGTCGCTAGTCGTAATTGTGCACTGAGGTTGGTATTCCATGGCCAACCCATGGATGTCACAGATCGGCCGGCAGGTGAACCTAAACTCCATGAACGAAAACCCCACGGAAAAGACCCACAGACCCACTGAATGTACCACTGAGAGAGGGCCGATCTAGACAATCGGTGGACGGATCGCTACTTTGCTTCGCAGTGGCGGAATCTACTGACTGCTGGAAGACCATGGCCCGAAATGATCGGAAGTCTTTCCGGCTTACAGACCCTAGGCAGCAACCAGAGGATTGCGCCACCGTAACCGTTGAAAACGGCCGAAGTCGTTATCGGCCGAACAAAGCTCGGCGTTGTGCTCGATAGCAAGAGCCGCCAGGTGCGCGTCGGAAGTGAGATTCCCTCCCGTACCCAGAGACGAAAGTATGTCGCGCATGATTTGCAGATGGCGCTGAGTGGGTTCCGGAACGATGACGATTGGCTGCTGCAGCCATTCGTCGATCACATCAAAAGCAGCGGCCACGGGGAAGGGCTTTGAGAAAAGTCCGGGTCGCGTCGTAAGCCGAACAAACGCTAGCAGGACAATCCACGGCAAACCCACCGTTTCAGTCCCCGACACCGCACTCTCCAGCCAGTCCTTCGCCTTTTGGTGATCCGGCGAATCTTCGTTGACGGCGTAGATCAGTAGATTGACGTCAACGACAATCATTTACGGAGCGACAACTTCCGGCTCAACTCCTCGTCTTCCATAGCAGTTGCCACTGCCAAAGCTTTATCCCATCGGAAATTCTGCTCGGCGCCAAGAGAATAGGTTTTTTGGACAAAACGGCGCCGATTCGGCTTCCCCTGCGTCAGGCCCACACGGACAGCAGAGTTCAACGCTTCTTTGAATGAGATTCCGCGCTCCTTCATTACTCCCTCCAGGAGCGCTTCCACGTCCGGCTCAAGAGTAACAGTCGTTCTCATATCTACATCATAGCATCAACAATATTGATGCCTTGATGCACTATGCCAGGATCTGCTTCACCACATTCCCGTGAACGTCCGTCAACCGGAAGTCTCTTCCCTGGAACCGGTAGGTCAGCTTCGTATGATCAAAACCTAACAAATGCAATGCGGTAGCATGCAAATCGTGAACATGTACTTTATCCTTGGTGACGTTGAATCCCAGCTCGTCGGATTCTCCTAAAACCATGCCGGGTTTCGTACCGCCGCCCGCCAGCCACATCGTAAATGCGTTCGGGTGATGATCGCGGCCATCCGCCTTCTCGCCGGGGACGCCCTGCACCATCGGAGTCCGTCCGAATTCCCCGCCCCAGATCACCAGCGTGTCGTCCAGCAGCCCCTGCTGCTTCAGATCCTTCACCAGCGCCGCGCTGGCCTGGTCGGTTTCCTTGCAGTTGATCGTGATGTCCTTCGTCAGGTTGCCGTGCTGATCCCACGCCTCGTGATAGATCTGCACGAACCGCACGCCGCGTTGGACCATCCGGCGGGCCAAGAGACAGGTCGCAGCGAAGCTGGGCTTGCCCGGTTCCACGCCGTAGAGATCCAGCACGCTCTTTGGCTCTTTCGAGATGTCCATCAACTCCGGAGCGGACGACTGCATCCGGAACGCCATCTCATAAGAGCTGATGCGCGTGGCGATTTCCGGATCGCCGACGGTATCCAGGCGCATCTTGTTCAGACGCCCCACGGAGTCCAGCGTGTCGCGCTGCAACTCCTTGTCGACGCCGGGAGGGTTCGACAAGTACAGCACCGGATCGCCGGTACCGCGGAATTGCACGCCCTGGTAGACGGTCGGCAGGAAGCCGGAGCCCCAGCAGCTATTGCCCCCGCTCGGACCCTTCTTACCCGTCGAAAACACGACAAACGCAGGAAGGTCCTGAGACTCGCTGCCCAAGCCATACGTCGTCCACGCGCCCATCGAGGGACGGCCGAAAATCTGCGCCCCCGTGTTCATCATCAACTGCGCCGGAGCATGATTGAACGCATCGGTCACCATCGACTTCACGATGGTCACGTCGTCGACGATCGAGGCGAAATGCGGCAGCAGCTCGGACACTTCGGCGCCGCTCTGGCCGTACTTCGCGAACTTGAACTTCGGACCCAGCAAGGTCGAATTCGGATTGATGAACGCCGCGCGATAGCCCTTCAGCAGATCCGCCGGCGGCAGAGTGCCGTCGAACTTCGCAAGCTGGGGCTTGTAGTCGAACAGCTCCAGGTGGCTCGGCGCTCCCGCCATGAACAGGAAGATGACGTTCTTCGCCTTGGGAGCGAACTGCGGCTTCTTCGGAGCCAGAGGATTGTCCGATGTCGCAGCCATCAGCTGATTCAGCGCAAGCGCGCCCATGCCGACACCGCACTCGTTGATGAACCACCGGCGTGAGAGCGCCGGTCCCGTCAGCCTATTCTTTCGTGATGGTTTCATCGAGGTTCAAAATCACGCGAGCCACGGCGGTCCATGCCGCTTGCTCACCGCGCCCTTTCTGCTTATTAAAAAACGAGAGAAGTTCGCTGCGCTCGGCGGCCGTCGGCGGCCGGGAAACACATCGGCGGAAGGCAAAGTCGACGCGATCGGCGTCGGAGCTTCCACCCTCCTTCAAAGTCTTGGCGGCCAGCGCCTGCGCCGCCTCGACGAACAAGGGTTCGTTGAGAGCGGTCAGGGCTTGCAGCGGAGTGTTCGACCGCGCGCGGCGCACGCACGCCATGTCGCCATTCGGAGTGTCGAACGTCTGCAGCATCGGATACGGCACGCTGCGATACCGGAACGTATAGAGCGCCCGGCGGTAGCGATCGGAATCCTTGTTCTCATTCCAGATCTTCGGCCCGTAACTGGTCGGGGGCTGGAATAGAAACTCCGGAGCCGGCGGATAGACGCTCGGACCACCCACCTTGTCGTTCAGCAGTCCGCTGGCGGCCAAAGTGATATCGCGAACGATCTCACCCTCGACGCGGAATCTCGGTCCGTGCGCGAGCAGCCGGTTGTAAGGATCCTTGTTAATCAGTTCCGGCGTGACCGCAGAGGACTGGCGGTATGTCGCCGACATCACAATCGACTTATGGAGCTTCTTGACGCTCCAGCCCGAATCCATGAATTCGACGGCTAGCCAATCCAGCAACTCCGGATGCGAGGGAGCATCGCTCTGCTTACCCAGATCTTCGCTGGTGGCAACGATTCCCGTGGAGAAGTAGGCTTGCCAAACTCGATTGACGAACGCCCGAGCAGTCGTGGGAGCCTTGCGGTCCGTCAGCCACTGCGCCAGCGTCAGCCGGTTTGCGGGAGCATTCTCCGGCAGCGGATTCAGGAAACCGGGAACGCCCGGCTGAATCACGCGGCCGGGTTTCAGGAAGTCGCCGCGGTTCAGAATATGCGTTTCCCGGCCATCCATCCGCGTCTGGAGCACCATCTGCGAAGTACCTTCCGGATACTCGCGCCACAGCTTGGCGATCTCCTCGTTCTGCGCGCTCCACTCCGGAACGGTCGCCCGCCAGTTGGCAAATGTCGGCGACGGATGAGCCGTCAACGCACCGGACTCGCTCACCGAAATCCGCATGCGCCCAAGATTGTTGTTCTGGTTGTCGTCGGAGTTCCAGCCGCCGTGCTTCTGGCTGAGATAGACGATCACCTTCGTCGGATTCTCGATGGGAGTCTCCAGCACGAACACAGCCTGCCGAGGCTGGTTGCGAGTGCCCGGTCCCGAATCGATGCCCCACGCCGTCTTGTCATCGCCATCGATCGCAAACCCGATCGGACCGGTCACGCGCGGCGGCTTCTTGCCGGCCAGTTCGTCCTTGTCCTGATATGTCTTGCCAATCGGCGTCGAAGGCAGGTCCACATCGGCCGTCGCGCTGGCGACCTTCACCTTCTTGCCGTCTACTTCCACTTCAAATTCCGTCAACGCGCCGGTACCGAAAATGCTGCGGCCCGGACCGCCCATCGGCAAATCCGGATCGTTCAGAAGATCCAGCCGGATCGCGGCAATCCTGGCAACCTTCGGCTCCAGAATCATCTTCACTTTGTGCTTGGTGGGCGCATAGCCCGCCGCCAGCATGGAGCCGTCTTTCTTCGCAACATACTTCTGACCGCCCGTCGAAATGTCTTCCACCGATGGAGCTACGACGGTCCAGGCGGCATCGTCCTTCTTCAGTTGCTCCTGCCACGCCGTGAATTTCGCGTTCCAGTCGGGAGCGCGGTGCTTCAGCTCATTCTCGATCTCGGCGGTCCGCCGCAGGATTTCGGCTCGCTTCATCTGCTGCTCCGGCGTGTAAACCGCGATCGATCCCTCGTAGGAGTCGTTCAGGAACGCGAAGATCTTGTAGTAATCCTCTTGCAGGAACGGATCGAACTTGTGGTTGTGACATTGCGCGCATTGAATCGTCAGACCCAGCATCGACTTGCCCACAGCATCCATCCGATCGAACATCGCCTCCATCCGGAACTGCTCAGGCTCGATGCCGCCTTCTTCGTTGACCATCGAATTCCGCAGAAACCCCGTCGCCACTCGCTGGTCCTGCGTCGCGTTCGGCAGCAGGTCGCCGGCGAGTTGCTCGGTAATAAATCGGTCGTACGGAAGATCTCGGTTGAACGAATTGATCACCCAGTCGCGGTAGAACCACACGGAGCGCTGCTTATCCTTCTCGAATCCGTCGGAGTCCGCATAGCGCGCAGCATCCAACCAATGCCGCCCCCAGCGTTCCCCGTAGTGAGGAGACGCGAGCAAGCGGTCTACCTGCTTCTCATAGGCTTTCGGACTCTTGTCGGCCAGGAATGCATCCACCTCTGCCGGAGTCGGCGGCAGGCCCGTCAAGTCCAGAGCCAGACGGCGCAGCAGCGTGATCTTGTCCGCCTCGGGCGACGGCTTCAGTCCCTCTTTCTCCAGCTTCGCCAGAATGAACTTGTCCACGGGAGTCTTCGCCCAATCCGCGTTCGAAACGGCGGGCAAAGCGGGCCGCACCGGCGGCACAAAGGCCCAATGCTTCGGCAGGCTGGCATCTACGGAGAATTCATCCGGCCATACCGCGCCTTCGGCGATCCAGCGCTTCAGGGTTGCGATGTCGGCGTCCGCCAGCGGTTTACCGCCCATCGGCATTCGCGCACCCTCGCCGGTTCCGGTAACTCGCTGATACAGGGAGCTCTCTTCCGGATGCCCCGGCGTCACTGTACGCTTGGTGCTGGCCTTGGAATCCAGGCGCAATTTGCCCATCTGCTGCGCGGTGCCGTGGCACCCCGCGCACGATCGCTGCAGGATCGGCCGCACTTCTTTGCCAAAGTCCACTTTCGACTCGGCCAGCAGGCAAACGGAACCCAGGCTCCAGACGGAGAGCAATGCCAAGGGACGCAACATCACTTTAAGCGTATAACTTCCTGAGCCCCGAATCATCCCCGCTTTTCGCCGATAAGATTGAACTGTGATCCGCCCGATCATCGTCGCTGTAGCGACAGCTCTATCCTGCGCGGCCGCCGAAAAGTGGATTCGCGTCACTTCCCCGAATTTCGAGCTCATTTCTACCGAAAGTGAAAAACGAGCGCGAGAGAAAATTCTTTACTTTGAGCAGGTTCGCGAGTTCTTCGAAAACGCCAGCAACGCGCGCCAGGACTCTCGCATCCCTGTCCGGATCGTCCTGTTCAGCTCGGAGAAGCAGTACAAACCCTACCAGCTCAATGAAATTGCCGCCGCTTTCTATCAACAGGGAATGGATCGCGATTACATCGTGATGGGTGGCTATCTGCCCGAAGGCGAACAAGTGGCTGTCCACGAGTATGTCCACCTGATGGTCCGACACTCTGCCTTGAATCTTCCCGTATGGTTGAACGAAGGGACCGCCGAGCTCTATTCCAACCTTCGTCCGTTGGGCAGCAAAGTGGTCGTCGGAAACCTGATCCCCGGTCGTCTCTACCAGCTCCAAAGCTCCTTCCTGCCTCTGGAGCGTCTGCTCGCGGTTGGACACGGCTCGGCGGAATATAGCCGCAAAACTCATTCGGGAACGTTCTATGCAGAAAGCTGGGCCCTGACGCACATGCTCCAGCTCACCCCGGAGTACAGGCCGTCATTCGCCGCTTTCTATAAAGCAATCACCTCGGGAACAGATGGCAAGGAAGCATTGGAGAAGACTTATGGCCGCCCGCTGGCGGAGATTGAAAAGGATTTGTTCCGCTATGTTCGCAACAACGAGAAATTCAGTGCCGCAGTCTTCCCGGTGAAATTCGAAAAAGCGAACGTTACCCCGGAAGTCTCTCCGCTGGACCCCGCCGCGGCAAAAGCGATGTGCCTTTCCATCCTCATCAACGGCAGGCGCCTGGAAGAAGCAAAGCCTCAGCTCGACGAGCTGGAAAAGACGGCAGGAGAGCAGCCCGAAGTGGCGGAGGCGCTGGCATACGCCGCCTGGCAGGAGCATGACTACGCCAAAGCTCGATTGATGTTCGAACGGGCGATGCAGAATCCTAAGCGTCATCCAAAGCTACTGCTCGATGCCGCCAAAATTCAGATGATGTCGGGCGGCGGCAGCAAAACAGCGATCGAATATCTGCGCACCGTCCTGCAGGCAGATCCGAACTGGACAGAAGTGCGCGTACAACTGGCGGAGACTCTTCTCACCGGTGGAAATGCGAAGGACGCGCTCAGCGAGATCCAGACCATCAAGCGAGTCGACGGCAAGCTCGCCAGCCGGTATTTCCGTATTGCCGCCTACGCGCAGGCGGCAACCGGTTCCCTGGCGGCAGCGAATCAGGACGCCGTGCTGGCCGCCCAACACGCGAAAGAAATGTGGGACAAAGAAGCCGCCGCGCGCCTTCGCGAGTACCTGGGCCGCGTTCAGGCAAGCGTATCCGCCAGAGCCGCGGCCGCCCCGGTTTCCGCAGCCGAGCTGATCGCTTCCGCCCCCTCCGAACGCGAAGACCTGGACCTCGAACGTCCCCGCCTGGTGCGCCGCTCCGCCGCGGGCGATGAACGGATCATCGAAGTAAAGCACGGCGAAGAGGTCAAGAGCCTGGAGGGCACTCTCAAACAGGTCGATTGCCTGGGAGCGAAAGTCCGAATGAAAATCGATACATCCGGCGGAGAAGTCGCTTTGGCCATTCACGACGCCGCCAGCATTGTGATCCGCTCGGCGGTCGATGAAAAGGGCACTTTCGAGCTTCAGTGCGGCCCCCAGAAAAAGCCGGTTCGTGCCGACTACATTCCTGCTCAAGACGCGACGCTGGGCACGCAGGGAATCCTGAAAATTATTGAGTTCCTGCCGTAACAGCATCGCCGGGCGATATACTTCCCTCCATAGCGCAGGGATGAAATGAACCGTATCGCTCTGATTCTGATTTCGACCGCCGCCCTTATCGGCGCACAGACAAAAAAACCGGGATACACCGACACGCCGATGCTTCCCGGAGGGAAGTGGGTCGTCCATGACAGCCGCCGTCCTACGCCTCCGGTTGTCACTCCCGGCGCAAAACCGGGCGACCCGCCGTCGGATGCGATCGTTCTTTTCGATGGAACCAACCTGAACGCCTGGAATGGTTTCCTGAAGGGGCAGACTGTTCCCGCCGGATGGAAAGTCCGGGATGGCTATGTTGAAGTCGATCCGGCCGCCGGCTCCATCCAAACCAAAGAGAATTTCGGCGATATCCAACTGCACCTGGAATGGGCATCGCCTTCCGCCGTGAAGGGTAGCGACCAGCTCCGCGGAAATTCCGGAATCGAGATCATGGGCCGCTATGAGGTGCAGGTCCTCGATTCCTACGAAAACCCCACTTACGCCGACGGGCAAGCCGGAGCCATCTATGGGCAGGTTCCGCCGATGGTCAACGCTGTGCGAAAGCCCGGTGAGTGGCAAACGTATGACCTGGTCTTCGAGGCGCCGCGCTGGCAGGGCGCGGTCCTGACAAAACCGGCTCGCCTGACGCTGTTTCACAACGGAGTCTTAGTGCAGAACGCCGAACAGTGGATCGGTCAGGTCGCGCATCGGGCGATCAAGCAGTACGAGCCGCACCAGCCAGAACTGCCTTTACGTCTTCAGAACCATGGCGATCTGGTGCGGTATCGCAACATCTGGGTCCGCCGCCTGACCCCGTACGAAAATCGGTAAACGGGACTTCATGTCAAAACGCCGCCGCTTCTGGACTATCTTCGGCGCGATCGCCGCCACCGTTCTTGTCACGATCGCGATTGTTGCCACCTACATCGCCAACAACTTTGAGCCGGTCGTGCGCACCCGCATCATTCAGGAGTTGGAGCAGCGCTTCGACAGCCAGGTTCAGCTGGAGAAGCTGAACATCTCCGCCGTTCCGCGCCTCCACGTCGTAGGAAAGGGGCTGGCGCTGAAGATGAACCGCTACCCGGACCTGCCGCCGATCATCATCGCCGATGAGTTCTCGTTCCGCGTCGAGTGGCAGGACTTGACCACTCCACGCCGCCATATCTCCCTTGTCCATTTGAAGGGACTGCAGATCAACATGCCACCGAGAGGACAGCCGTCCAGCAATCGCGGCACGCCATCGGGTCCACCGGCCGCTCCTCCCCCCGCCGCCGCCGAGGCGCCGAAACCAGACGCCGAAGCCTCCGGAATCGTTGTCGATCAGATTGTCGCCGACAAAACCATGCTGCGGTTGTGGCCACGCGAATCGGCGAAGCCGCCCAAAGAATTCGAACTGATCGGCCTGCGAATCCTAGGAGCCGGTCCCGGCCGGCCCTTGTCCTATTCCACCAAGATGACCAATTACAAGCCGCCGGGATTGATCGATTCCATGGGGCAATTCGGTCCCTGGCACAAGGACCACCCATCAGAGACCCCGATCTCCGGCAACTACACCTTCACCAAAGCCGATCTGGGAGTCTTTAAAGGCATCGCCGGCACGCTGAACTCCGCCGGCAAATTCAACGGCATCCTCGGCCGCATCGAAGTTGACGGAGAAACGCAGACTCCCGACTTCCAAATCCGGATGGCCCAGCACAAGGTGCCGCTGACGACGAAGTTCCATGCCATCGTCGACGGAACCGACGGCGACACGTATCTGGAGCCGGTGGAAGCAAAAATCCTGAACACCACGATGACCGTTCGCGGCAAGGTCGAGGGGGTAAAGGGCGAGAAAGGCAAGAACATCGTCCTGGACGTCGTGATGCCATCCGGACGCCTGGAAGATTTGATGCAGCTTGCGGTGAAAGGACGTCCCGCCATGCGCGGAGCGGTCACTCTGAAAACAAAGCTCGACATCCCCCGCGGCAACGTCGATGTCATCGAAAAGCTTGGACTGGACGGCAATTTCGTCATCAACAATGCCCGCTTCGTCAACCAGGACATCCAGGGCAAGATCGACGGGTTCAGCCGCCGCGCGCGCGGCCGTCCGGGAGACTCGGAAATTGAGAATGTCCGTTCGACGATCACCGGTACATTCCTTCTCAAAGACACACTGCTCCATATGCCCAAAATGAAGTTTGCCCTCGAGGGCGCCGAAGTCGAAGCTCGCGGCGAATATGGCCTGCGCAGCGAAAAGATGGACTTCGACGGAGTGCTGCGCATGGACGCCAAAGCGTCTCAGGCGTTCCAGGGAATGAAGTCGATTCTGCTCAAGCCCTTCGATCCGCTGGTCTCGCGCAAGGACCACGGGACCGTTCTGTCGATCAAGATCGAAGGCACCCGCGAGCATCCGAAATTCGGCCTCGACATCAAGCGCACGCTGAAGAAGAAAGATAAGTGAGCTAGGCCGGCTTCGCCTTCAGCTGGTTTTCCGGTTTGCCGGCAATCCACGCTTTCAGGTTGTTCACCGCAATATCCAGCAGCCGCGAACGAGCTTCCTTCGTCGCCCACGCGATGTGCGGAGTCACGATGCAGTTCTTCGCCGTCAACAGCGGACTCCCCGAAACCGGAGGCTCCTCGTTCAGCACGTCCAGACCCGCCCCCGCGATCACTCCGTTGTTCAACGCATCGGCCAGCGCCGCCTCGTCCACCAGCGGTCCCCGCGAAGTATTCAGCAGAATCGCGTTGCGCTTCATGCGCTTCAGCGTCTGCTCGTTGATCATCCCCTGGGTTTCCGGAAACAGCGGACAGTGCAGGCTCACCACGTCCGATTCCTCGAGCAAACCTTTGAGAGAAATCCAGGTGAACGGATAATCGCCCGGATCGTGCTTCATGTTCATGTCATGAGCCTGGATCTTCATCCCCAGCGCATGGCCGATCCGGCCCGTCTGCTGCCCGATCCTGCCAAACCCGACAATCCCCAAAGTCTTCCCGGAAAGCTCCATCAGCGGAGTCAGCGCCAGGCTCCAGTCGGGATTCTTCGCCCACCCTCCATCGCGAGCCGCGGCGGCATGCTCCGCAATCCGATTGGTCAGCGCCAGCAGCAGAGCAATCGCGTGCTGTCCCACGGAAGCCGTGCCGTAAGTCGGAATATTCGTGACGACAATCCTCCGCTCCGTCGCGGCTGCCAGATCCACGATGTTGTAGCCGGTCGCCAGCACCCCGATGTACTTCAGGTCCGGAAGCTTCGCCTGCGTCTCCCGTGACAGCGGAGTCTTATTGGTCAGCAGCGCATCCGCGCCGGCCGCGCGAGTCAGGATATCCGCCCCCGCCGTGCGGTCGTGCACGACAACCTCGCCAAGCGCTTCCAAGCCGGACCAGTCCAGGTCCCCGGGGTTCAGGCAATAGCCATCCAAAACGACGATCTTCATTTCGAGCCCGCTCAGTTTACCGTATGCGGCGGCTCCAGCGGAAGATCGATGAACGGGCTTCAGCGCCTCCCGACGCTGATCGTCGCCGGATTGCTCAACTGGCCGTCAGCGCCAGCGCTGATCACTACGGGATATTCGCCGGCCGCCAGGACAAAATGGTAAGGAAATGCTTTTGATGAAAAGGAGGGGGAGCACCACAGCATGGATTCACTATTCGCTGGTTTCGTAGCGGACGCCAACTTCATTTCTAAACTCGCCCAACAAAAGCGACAGATATTTCTGTGGCGCAATGTTTGTTTCAGGGTAAAAACGGCGGCCAAGAAACCTTCAGCAAGCGCTCATGCTTGAAAATAAGCACTTATCTATATGAATTAGCCGTCACCCATTCATTCTGTGCGTGCCGGATCATGTCAATTACCCCTTAGTTCTCCGGTGG
>CAZETQ010000101.1:0-11319 GCA_964515165.1 uncultured Solibacteraceae bacterium
GAGGCGAACGTGCCGTTCTTCTCGATCTCCGGCTCGGACTTCGTCGAGATGTTCGTCGGCGTGGGCGCCAGCCGCGTTCGCGACCTGTTTGAACAGGGCAAGAAGAATGCTCCGTGTATCATCTTCATCGACGAAATCGACGCCGTCGGACGTCACCGCGGCGCGGGATTGGGCGGCGGTCACGATGAGCGGGAGCAGACTCTCAACCAGCTGCTCGTCGAGATGGACGGATTTGAGTCCAATGAGGGAGTGATCCTCGTCGCCGCAACGAACCGGCCCGACGTTTTGGATCCGGCCTTGCTGCGTCCCGGCCGTTTTGACCGGCGCGTGGTGGTCGACCGTCCGGACGTCAAAGGCCGCGAGCAGATCCTGCGGGTTCACACCAAAAAGATTCCTCTGGCCGACGATGTCGACCTGAACATCATTGCTCGCGGAACGCCCGGCTTTGCCGGCGCGGATCTGGCCAATCTGGTGAACGAAGCGGCCCTCATCGCGGCCCGCCAGAATCGCCGGGTGGTCACGATGTACGACTTTGAGCACGCCAAGGACAAAGTCCTGATGGGTGTCGAGCGCCGCAGCAAGATCATCAGCGAAGAAGAGAAGAAGCACACTGCCTATCACGAAGCGGGTCATGCCGTAGTGGCAGCCATGATTCCGAAAGCCGACGCCGTCCACAAAGTGACCATCATTCCGCGGGGAATGGCGCTGGGCGTCACGATGTTCCTGCCGGAGCAGGATCGTGTCGACCTTTCGAAAGATCAGGCTCAAGCCGCGATTGCCGTCAGCATGGGCGGCCGTGTGGCTGACGAAGTTTTCCTCGGCATGAAAACTGCGGGAGCTTCCAGCGATATCGAGAAGGCAACCGAGCTTGCGCGCCGGATGGTGTGCGACTGGGGCATGTCCGATTTGGGACCGGTCGCATTCGGTAAGCGCGAAGAGCAGATCTTCCTGGGTCGCGAGATTGCTCAGCATCGGGACTTCAGCGAAGCGACAGCGATTCGCATCGACGAGCAGATTCGTAAGTTCGTCGATGAAGGCTACCAGACGGCGAAGCGGCTGATCGAAGAGAACCGCGACGCGGTGGTCCGCATTACGGACGCTCTGCTGGAGCGGGAGATCCTTGACGGCAACGAAGTGAAGGTGCTGCTCGCCGGTGGAACGCTGCCGGACCGTCTGCCTCCGGGCGGCGGCGCGAAAACGTCCTCCGACGACACCAAGTCGCATCCGCATCAAGCGCCGGGCTTGGGATTGCCGGGACCGCAACCCGCTTGATTCCCGAGTTTTCTGTCTACCTTTTTGACGTAGACGGTACGCTGACCCATTCCGCACCGGATATTTGCGGCGCGATCCAGCACGTGATCGCGCCGCATACCAACGGAAATGCGGTCAGCGACGCCTTTCTCACCACCTACATCGGGCGGCACCTGCTGGACCTCTTCCAGGATCTGTTCCCTTCGTATACCCCGGAACAGATTGAGGCTCTGATTCAGGAGTACCGGCAAATCTATCCGGCCCGGAATCACGACTGCACGCAAGTGTACCCGGGAGTGCGAGAAGCTCTTTCGCAGCTTGGAGGGCGAAAGTCCACGGCCACTACGAAGGGCACGCCCACAACGCGGGCGGTTTTGGAGAAATTCCAGCTTATTTCCTATTTCGACCATGTCCAGGGTACTGACGGATTTCCGGCCAAACCGGCCCCCGACGTGATCTTGAAATCTCTCCAATTGTTCGGCGTTGCGCCAGGAGATTGCCTGCTGGTGGGAGATGCCCCCGCCGATATGGAGGCCGGACGAAGGGCTGGCGTTCAAACCTGCGGGGTCACTTACGGGTACGGGAATCGCGAGGGAATGGCCCGGTTTTCTCCCGATTTCTGGATCGGCGACCTCCGCCAACTGCTGCCTTCCTAGCGCGCTCGTTTTTGTTGACTGCTCCCCCTCTATAATTAGGAATCTCTCTTCACCGGGGTTGTTTTCCAATGACCTTGAGCCGTATTGTTCCCAAAATCTGCGCTCTCATTGTCTTTGTTTTGAATGGAATTTCGCAGACTTCGACCTCGCAGATTTCCGGAACCGTGCTGGACGGCACCGGAGCGGCGGTCCCCGGCGCCACCATCACTCTGACCAACGACGCAACGGGGAGTTCCCAGGTGCAAGTCTCAACATCGCCGGGAGTGTATGCGTTTCCGGCGCTTCCGGTCGGGACCTACACGATCAAGGTTGAGGCTACCGGATTCAAGACTGCCCTAAAGGCTCGCAATCCCGTGCATATCAACACTCCGCTGGTGGTCGATTTCCGAATGGAAGTCGGCGGCTCCACGGAAACGGTTCAAGTCAGCGCGGAGACGGAGGCGCTGCAAACTTCGAATGCAACGATCGGAAATGTCATCTCGCGGAAAGCGATCGTCGACCTTCCGCTGAATGGCCGGAATCCACTGAACCTGTTGATTTATGAGCCGGGGGTCGTCCAGCGGTCCGGCAATGTGGTGAACGTCAATGGCGCCCGCTCGATGGCGGCCAACGTCACAATTGACGGAATCGAAGCGAACGAGTCCACCAATCCGAACCCCACCAACAACATCTTTCGGCTCAATCCCGACAACGTTCAGGAGTTCAAGGTCACCACGTCCAACCCGTCGCCGGAAGAAGGCCGCAACTCGGGCGCGAATGTCTCCATTGCGACACGCTCCGGGACGAATGAGTTTCATGGAACAGCGTTCGAATTCTTCCGCAACACCGCGCTGAACGCTCAGGAGTTCTACGCAAACGCGCAAGGCGGCCAGAAGCCGCTGCTTCAGTTGAATCAATACGGTTTCGAAATTGGCGGTCCCATTAAGAAAAACAAGACGTTTATTTTCGGAAGCTGGCAAGGGCAGAAGGTGAATTTCGCCGATCCGATCGACAAGACCTTCGGAACCGTGAGTCTCTATACGCCGCAAACCCTGTCGGGGATCTACCGTTACTTCGTCGTAAATAACCAAAACCCGATTGTCATCAATGGGCAGCGTGTAACGCAGAACAGTTCGCTGCTGGTCGATCCTCAGACTGGCGGGCTGGCGTCCGGAGTTCGGAATTGCATGGGCGCTGGCGACTCAAACTGCATCGCCAGCTACAACATCGTCGCGAACGATCCCCTGGGACGCGGAATCGATCCGGCAGTTCAATCGGTGTTGGGCGGCTATCCTGCCCCAAACATTTACACATCGGGCGACGGTTTGAATCTTGCGTCGTACTACTGGAACTCGCCGGTGCAAGTTAGGGGACCGCAATACATGGTTCGCCTGGATCACACCATCAACAGCAATCACACGCTGTGGGGACGCTGGCTTGGCGCGGAGCAGAACACGCTGAATGGGGACCCGCTGAACGGCCGGCCGCAGGTGCTTCCGGGTTATCCGGCACGCGGCGAGGTATTCCGGCCCGCGCACAATATCGCGGTCGGACTCCGCAGCGTACTGACGCCCCGGCTGGTGAATGAAGTCACCCTCGGCTACTCGCGCTTCACCTACCTGTTCACACAGGGCGAAGCGAATCCCGACTTTCCAAACGCTCCGCGATTTACCTTCAACCGCTCCACCGTCGACTACACATCGAACCCGCGCACGTTCCGGGGTGTCAGCGTCCCGCAGATCGTGGAGAATTTGAGCTATTTGAACGGTTCTCACGTGATGCGCTTTGGCGCGAATATCCGGATGTACCAACATAACGATCAACGCGGCGACGTGGGCGGCACCAGCCTGGTTCCGGCCATCTCTTTGTCCGGAACCTCGCGCGCGCCAACAAACTTCACCAATCTTCCGGCGGCGGTCACTGCCAATACACCGGGATTTCGGCGGTGGACCTAACCGCGCTGCAAAATACGATCAACGATCTGGCAGGAATTCCGTGGCGTCTGCAGCAGGTATTCCTGGGAGATCTCCGGAACGACACGTTCCTTCCCTTCCAGAGTGGAAACTCGGTGACGCTGTGGGCCCAGGGCCAGCGGACCAAACAATACAATTTCTACGCTCAGGACGAGTGGAAGATGCGGCGCAACATGACTCTCAACTATGGAGTCCGCTGGGAAATTAATGGTCCACCCAGCGAAGCCGGCGGCCGGGTGTACGTTCCGGATCGCATTATGGACGGCAGTCAAGGCGACGTGACTTTCGTCAAGGCGGATCGCTGGTATCAGAACTGGAATCCCGGCGCCTTCGCGCCACGACTAGGCATCACGTGGGCTCCGGGCAATTCGACGAAGACGGTCATTCGCGCCGGTTACGGCATGGCATTCGACCCGATCTCGACGTTCCAGGTGACGTCTATCGCCACCGCCGTTCCCGGCCAGGCCACCACTTGTTCGTCTACGATTTCTTCATCGGGAGCGATCACGACGACTCCCGGCTGTCAGGCGGTCACCAATATCCGGCTGGGCGAAGGGTTTCTGAACGAAATGGCTCCGCCGAGCCTGAAGCCATCCAGTTTCCTGAAGCCCGGCATCCAATTGCAGGGCAATGCTCCGGCCGCCCGAGTATTCGATCAGAATCTGAAACTGCCTACGGTTCACATGTGGAATCTGACCGTCCAGCACGAGTTGCCGGGAGGCTACCTGATATCCGCAGGATACGTTGGGCGCCGCGGCACACGCCTCTACCGCACCTGGGACATGAACCAAATCGACGCAGCGCCGATTTTACCCTCGTTTCTCGCGATGCAGAGGAACCGCGGTCTCGGAGGAGGCTGCCGGCCGGATGGTACGCTCTCCAGCGGCGTACCCTGCGCCGGAGCGGTACCAGTCCCCATCGTCCAGCAGGGAATTGTGAACGACGCTTTTGTAAATGCAGCGAACTCGATCACGGAGCTGGATCAGAATAATGCCGGCAATATGGCGCTCCGCATCGAGCAGAATACTCTCGCCGCCAAGCTCCGCCCGAACCAACAGTTCGCGCAGATTCTCTATTACGACAACGGCGCCGACTCGGTCTATCATGCCGCGCAGCTGACGTTCCGGAAGAGATTCGACGCGCAGGGCTTCCTGATGTACGGCGCTTACACTCTGGGGAAATCGATCGACAACCTTTCCGTCGACCCGGTGCAATCGACAACAGGCGGCGGGCTGACCACGACATCCCCACGAACTCCCGCAGACGGCCGGAATTATGACAACGAACGCGCCCGTTCCGACTTCGACCAGCGGCATGTCGTCAACATCTCCGGCATCTACGAACTTCCCTTCGGCCGGGGCAAGAAGTTCGGCGGCAACGTCAATGGATTCCTGAATACCTTGATTGGCGGCTGGAGCTTGAACGGCATTTATACCTATCAGTCTGGTGAACCGTACACGGTTCGTTCGGGAGTGTTCACCCATAACGCCACCGCGCAATCACGAGCTGCTCTCAAGCCGGGCTTTGATCTTCCGGAATCGAAGCTCCAGGACAAAGCCGGAGTGGTCGGTCCCGTCTTCTTCCCGAATGCCGACGCGTTTACCTACCCCAATCCCGGCGAGGTGGGACTGGGTCGAAACATCTTCCAGGGCCCTAGTTACTGGAACCTCGATTCCAGCGTCGCCAAAGGTTTCCAAATCACCGAGCGAGCCCGCGCCGTCTTCCGGGCCGAGTTCTTCAATGCGTTCAACCATGCAAATTTCCGGAATCCCCGCGATGCCAGCGTCGGCTCGCCGCAGATCACGTCGGGAGTATTCGGTCAGGCGTGCTGCGTGACGCTATCGACGGCATCCAGCGCGACGACCAACCAGAATGGCGAAAGCTGGCGAGTGGTTCAGCTTGCGCTGAAGCTCAGCTTTTGATGGCGGTCTGGTTATGACTGAATCGCGTAGTCTTGCGCTCCGTGTAACACTCGGATGACTTCGGGTGGGGAGATGTCAACACGATAAACGATCAGATAATCGCCTCGAATGAGAATTCGACGTCCCTCGGAACCCGGCGACGAAAGCCGGAATCGGGGAACGTGCCGATTTGCGTAAAAGCAGTCCGCATATCGGCGACGAATCGATCTTTTGAGGAAGCATGTTCCATTCCTCTTCGAATCTCTCTCATGTCTCGACGAGCCTGAGGAGAAATTTCGAACAGAACTCATTCCTTGGCGAGTCTATCCAGAAACTCGAAAGCATCTTCCGGCGGACCGGCAAGTGACGACTGATAGCCTTCCTCAATCTTCTGATTGAGTTCGAATTCTCGAACTGCCTGCACAATGGCCGACTCCACACTCGGAAACGCACCTTGTTCAACCAGAGATTGCAGGTAATGCTGCTGCTCGGAGGGCAAGGTAATTCTCATGCTTCCATTATGGTTCGCACCCTACTTCTTCGGCTCCGCCTTCTTCGCAGCGGCCTCTTCCGTTAATTGCTTCAACAGCGCGATCGCCGGCTTCGGAGCCTCGAACTCCGCCTCTTCCAGCGGCGTGCGGCCAAACCGGTCTTTCGCGCTGAGGTCGGCCCCGTGCGCCACCAGGTACTTGATGATTTCGATAGAGCCGAACCGGGTAGCGGTATGGAGAGCGGTCCCACCGCCCTTGCGCGCTTCGTTCACATCGGAGCCGTTCTCAACCATAAACTGAACGGCGGGCAGCTTCCGGCTGGCAGTGGCCAGCAGCAAACCGCCGGTGCCATCCGGCGTCCTGTCTTTCGGATCGGCCCCAAGCGCGACCAACTCTTTCATCATCGGGACATTGCCGGTCTGGGTGGCCACCAGAAACGGGGTTAGCCCACCTGCTCGAAAGGGGTTCGGAGGCCCGGGGGGAGCTTTTGTCCGCGCGGTCAAGCTGGCGCCGTGCTTGACCAGGTCTCGCACTAACTGCATTTTTCCCAACGTGACAGCTTCATGCAGGGGAGTACTTCCATTCGCTTCGACGGCGTTCACATCCACCCCGTAGTTGAGCATCAACAGCGCGGCCGCCTCATTTCCCCGCGTCAACGCCAGCAGAAACGGCGTGCTTCCGTCCGGAGCTTTGTAAGCTGTATCCGCCTTGGCGGCGATCAGCGCCTTCGCCGATTCGGCATCGCCCTTCTGCGCAGCCAGCAACAGCGCCGTAAAGCCCTGCTTGGACTTGGCGTTCACATCCGCGCCCCGCTCGATCAGAAGCTTTGTGCAAGCCGTCACGCCCTCCGCGGCCGCCCACATCAGGGGAGTCTGCCCGTACCGCGTCTCCGCCTTATCGATCTCTGCGCCCGAATCCAGCAGGAGTTTCACCAGTTCCACGTTGCCGCTATTCACCGCCAGCAGCAGGGGAGTTTCTCCGCTCCAGCGGGCATGATTCACATCCGCCTTGGCATCGATCAGCATTTTCGCGATCGGAACATTCCCGTTCGCCGAAGCGAGCGTCAACGGAGAATCGCCGTTCTCATCGGGAGTGTTTACGTTTGCGCCTGCGCGAATCAGAGAATTGACGATTTCCGCATCGTCCCGTCCGGCGGCCCAAGCCAAAGGAGTAGCCCCGTCCGCCCGTGTCTGGTTGGGATTCGCCCCGCTCTTCAACAAGGCTAAAACCGCCTTTTGATCGTGCCGGATTACGGCGTCAAACAGGCTGAGCCCGCCGGCAAAAAGCACCGCGCTGGCCGCAAACAGCAGACCGCCAGGGAAACATCGATACGCGCTACGCGGCAGCATACTTTGGATGATATGATGCAAGCGAGGGCCCAGTAAAGGCTGCCTTCCTATGCGTTTCCTGTTCTGTTGCATGGCTGGGGCGGCATCTCTGCTCAGCCAATCGACCGTTCCCTCGCCCCATTCCGCGGACGCTGCTGCAACTGCGCAGAAAACCGTCACCCGATACTGTTTCGGATGCCATAACGACAAGCTGAAAACCGCCGGAGTGTCGCTGGCCAGCGTGAAGATGAGTAACATCGGCGACGGCGCGGCCACTTGGGAGAGGGTCTTCCGAAAAATGCGCACCGGCGAAATGCCTCCGGTGGGGGTACCGCATCCGGACGCTGCGGCAAACGATGCCGTTGTCCGCTATCTGGAAACCGAGTTGGACAAAAGCGCGGCCGCCCAGCCGAATCCGGGAACGCCGTCAATTCACCGGTTGAACCGCGCCGAGTACGGCAATGCGATTCGCGACCTGCTGCGGCTGGAATTCGAAGAAGTGAACCGGCTGCCCGCTGACGACTCCGGCTACGGGTTCGACAACATCGGCGAAGTGCTGACGGTTTCTCCTCTTCACATGGAGAAATACCTGTCGGCAGCACGCAGGATCAGCATGCTGGCAGTGGGTACCGTGAGGGCCCGTCCGTCTGTCGAGAAGTACACGCCGGGCAGCGGCATGGTTCTGGACAATGGAGACGACCTGCCGCTCAGCTACCGGAATGGATTTACCGCCCGGCACCATTTTCCGGTCGATGCGGAATATACGATCCGGGTTCGCCTTCGCGGAAATCCGCCGCCCACCGCTCCCACTCCTCAATTGGATGTGCGTGTGGACGGAAAGCGCGTCCAGTTGATCGATGCGAAATTCGACATTACCGAGGCGGGCCAGGAAACCCGGCTGTTCGATCTGCGGCTGCCGCTGAAAGCCGGCCTGCACACCGTCACCGCCGGAATTCTGAACGAGTACGGGAAGATTGAGGGCGGCGCTCCGCCGGTTCGAATCGGAAACAATTCCCCGCCAAGCCGCCTGGCATCCGTGGACTATATTTTGATCGGCGGGCCATTCAATCCGACCGGCCCGGGAGTCACCGAAAGCCAGAAGCGCATCTTTTCCTGCCGGCCCGGGAAAGGCCAGGGCGAGACTCCCTGTGCCCGACAGATCATCTCAAGCCTTGCTCGCCATGCCTATCGCCGGCCGGTCACGGACGCCGATATCGCGCCGTTGATGAAGCTTTTCGCCACCGGACGGCAAGAAGGGAAGAGCTTTGAGGCCGGAATCGAAAATTCGCTCCGGGCGATTCTCGTTTCCCCGAACTTTTTGTACCGCGTCGAGCGGTCTCCCGCCGGCGCCGCACCGGGCAGTGTGTACCCTGTCACGGACTTGGAACTGGCGTCGCGCCTTTCCTTTTTCCTCTGGAGCAGTATTCCCGATGAAGAACTGCTAAAGCTGGCAGAGCAGAAGAAACTCCGGACCAATCTGGAACAGCAGGTTCGCCGGATGCTGGCCGATGAGAAATCGCGGGCGCTGGTCGATAACTTCGCCGGGCAGTGGCTGCATCTTCGGAACGTCGCCACATGGCGGCCGGACCCTGAAAAATATCCGCAATTCGACGACTCGCTGCGAATTGCCCTACAGCGGGAAACGGAGCTGTTCTTCGAGCATATCGTTCGCGATGATCGCAGTGTCCTGGACTTCGTGAACGCCGATTATTCCTTTTTGAATGATCGACTTGCCCGGCATTATGGCATTCCGGACGTGCGCGGTGCCTACTACCGGAAAGTGGCGTTAAATCCTGCTGAACGCGGCGGCATCCTGACGCAAGGGGCGATCTTAACAGTAACTTCCTATCCCACGCGAACATCTCCTGTATTGAGGGGTAAATGGATCCTGGAGAACGTTTTAGGTTCTCCTCCACCGCCTCCGCCACCGGATGTGCCGAACTTGAAAGACAGCGCCGAGATTTCCGCGAAGGACCTGCGCAAGGCATTGGAGCAGCATCGGGCCAGTCCAGCCTGTGCTTCCTGCCATGTGCGATTGGACCCGCTGGGATTCTCGCTGGAGAAGTATGACGCCACGGGGCGCTTTCGCAACGCCGAGGGTGGTGGCGCGATCGACGATTCGGGTGTCATGCCGGGCGGCACCACGTTCAGCGGCGCCGGGGGCTTGAAGCAGATTCTGATGGAGCACCAGGAAGAGTTCGTCGAGTGCCTGTCCGAGAAACTTCTGACCTACGCGCTGGGCCGCGGTTTGGAATATTATGATTTACCGGCGGTTCGGGAAATTCGCCGAAAAGCCGGAGAGGGCGACTACCGGTTCTCGGCCCTCGCCTTGGCCATTGTAGATAGCGTTCCATTTCAGATGAGGAGATCACCGGAGCGATGATCATCACCAAGAAAGCTCTTCCCCGCCGGATGTTCTTACGGGGTCTCGGCGCCGCGGTGGCTGTGCCGTTTTTAGACTCCATGACGCCGGCTCTGGCCGCCGCCAACGATGCATCCAAGGTAGCTCCGCTCCGTATGGCATTTCTCTACGTGCCGAACGGAATCATCATGAGGGACTGGACGCCGGAGGCAGAGGGCAAGGCGTTCGAGTTCACCAAGACCTTGCAGCCGCTGGCGGAATTCAGGGAGCAGATGCTGGTGCTTTCCGGTCTGGATCATTACAACGGGCAATCCCTTGGCGACGGCGCCGGCGATCATGCCCGCGCTGGCGCGACCTGGCTGACGGGCGTCCACCCTCGCAAGACACAGGGCGCGAATATTCAGGCGGGAGTTTCGGTTGACCAGATCATTGCCCAGGAAATCGGCAAGCAGACGCTGCTGCCCTCTCTGGAACTGGGCATGGAAGACAACCGGCTGGTAGGCAACTGTGATTCCGGTTATAGCTGCGCTTACAGCAACACGATTTCCTGGAGTTCCCCCAGCACTCCCCTGCCCCCGGAAAATAATCCGCGCGCCGTGTTTGAGCGCATGTTCGGCGACGGCGACACCACCGATCCCGCAGAGCGCGCCCGGCTGGCCCGGCAGGACCGCAGCATTCTCGATTTCGTTCGCGAAGACGCTGGACGGCTGGGAATGAATCTGGGCGCCACAGATCGCCGGAAGATGGACGAGTATCTCACCTCCGTCCGCGAGATCGAGCAGCGCATCCAGCGGATCGAGCGCCAGGAAGTCGGCAACGGAATGATCCCGACTCTCGAGCGGCCCGGCGGAATTCCCCCCACGTTCGAAGAGCACTGCGACATCATGTTCGACCTGATGACGGTCGCCTTCCAGGCCGACATGACGCGCGTCATCACTCTCATGATGGGCCGCGAGGGCGGCAATCGTACTTACCGCTCCATCGGCGTGCCCGATGCGCACCACGGGCTTTCCCATCACTTCAACGATCCTTCGAAGATCGAGCGGTTGCAGAAGATCGACCAGCATCATGTCCTGATGCTGAGCCATTTCCTCGGCAAGCTTCGCAAGGCCAAGGATAATGGCGGAGCGCTGCTGGACAATTCGATGATCGTATACGGCAGCAGCATCAGCGACGGCAACCGGCACGAGCATTTGAACCTCCCCACGGTTCTGGCGGGCGGAGGCACAGGCCGGATCCATGGCGGACGGCATATTCGCTACTCCAAGGGAACGCCGATGACCAATCTCTATCTGACGATGCTCGACGGCATGGGCGTGCGTCCGGAAAAGATTGGCGATTCGACCGGCAAGGTCGAGCATCTCAGCGATCTGTAATC
>CAZETQ010000102.1:0-10565 GCA_964515165.1 uncultured Solibacteraceae bacterium
CGCCTGGAGGTCCGCGTCCCGTTCGTAGAATACTCGCATCTCTCGCCGAGTCCTTATTATGAATTAGAAATAGAACTTCAGACCGAACTGCATCGTTCTGGCCGGTTGCGCGGCGGTGATTCGTCCTAACGTGGCCGGGGCGCTCACATTCGATGCAGGGCGGTTGTAGTTCGTGTTGTTCAGCGTATTAAAAACTTCCCACCGGAACTGCAGCCGGAAGGTCTCCGTAAAGTTGAAATTCTTGAACAGCCCGAAATCGAGCGACTTTATGCCGTCCGTGTCGAGATAGTGAACACCACCGTTACCGTAAGTGTTCAAGGCCGATTCCGCAAAGCAGGAAGTATCGAACCAACGGTAGACCGAACGCTGGTCCGTGGGCAGATTCCCGTTACAGAGCCGGTTGGGACGGCCTCCGAAGGTTGTACCCGTGTTGGACCGGTCGGTTCCCGTCACATGGAACGGAAGGCCGGTTTGCAGCGCAAGAATTCCATTGAGCTCCCAGCCGCCGACAAGGTAGCGCCCCGCTCCCTTCCAGTTATTGCCGAAAGGAATCGTGTAATTCACACTCGCGACGAACCGCTGGCGGATGTCGAAAATGCTGCGCCCGTAGTCGTTGTCTCCTGGCCGGTAGAATCGCGTTGCCTTGCCGTCATAAGAGTCGGTATCCATGGAGCGGCCATATGTGTAGCTGGACATCACCATCAGGCCATTGCTATAGGATTTTCTCACCGACGCCTGCAGCGCGTGATACGTCGAAAGGCCCGCGCCTTCGTCGCTGAGGATGAACCCAAGATTTGGATAGGGCCGCCGCTGCTGAACGGTTCGAGTGTCTCCCGGCTGCAGCAGCGTCTGGACGATATTTCGGTCGTACCGCTTGGAGAGCTTCGTTCCCTTCGAGCCGATATAGGCCAGTTCCAGAAAGAACTGCGCGGGAAGCGTCTTCTGAATGCTGGCCGTCCACTGTTGGATGTAAGGATTCCGGCGTCCTTGCAGGTTGAAAAGAAACTGTCCCAAGGGCAATCCACCCGAGAGATTCGGCGTCGGGAATAGCTGGCTGATGTTGACCGAAGGCACAACGGGATCCGGCGGAGCGAACGATTGCCCCACATTCAACGGCGGCGAAATGCCCTGCCAGGATTGATCGTTTCCAGGAAGCCGGTCGTAGAAGATGCCATAGCTAGCACGGACGGCCATGTTGTCCGATCCACTGGGACGCCATGCCAATCCCACACGCGGTGCCCAGTCGTTCATATCGGTGGGATAGAGTCCACGAGGAACGCCATTTTGTCCCGCGAACCTCTGGGTGCCAGTAGCAAAGTCAAACTCGGCGATGTTGTTGTATTTCTCAATCAACGGTTGCTGAATCTGGTAGCGAACGCCCATGTTGATTGTCAGATTTCTCGAAACCTGGAAATCGTCGTTGATATAGGCGGCCCACCACCAACCGCGGCGATAAGTTGGAGAAACTCGAGCCTGCGCCGAGGCGGATCCGGGCCAGCCCAGAAGGTAATCCCCCACGCCGGAACCGGTATTCGTCATCAAGTTGGTCCCGTCGAAGCCCTGCGTAAATTGACCCGTGAAGGAGAAGCTGCCTTGCGGCGTGAAAGCAACCTCGTGGCGCAGATTGACCCGTTCGATGTTGCCCCCGAAGGAAATCCGGTGGCGGCCCACGATCCAGGATGCGTTGTCAAAGAAAGAAATGTTCTGCCCGGTAGGAATCAGGCAGCTGCCGCCGGGGAATCCCCAGGACCCCAGGTCTTGCAGGCCGACAATCGGAACGCCCGCGCAGTTAGGAGTCGTCGAAATATTGCTCAAGCCGAAGAATGCCGGCCAGTCCGACGTTTGTCCCGGCACCGGACCTCCGGCGCGCAGAACAGTGCGGGAGAAGCCCACCCGTGCATCGTTAATGATGGACGGCGAAAATGTGCGGGACCACGCGATAACCGCATTGCGCCCGTACAGGGGATAGATTTGCTCCGATCCCGGCGCGATGTCCACATTCGACTGGTCGGTCTGGTCCCAGTTAATACGCCCGAAGAGTCGATCCTTGGCGGAAATGTTGTAGTCGATTCGCGTGTCCCACTTGTACGTATCCTGCACAACGCGCCGCTGCCCGTAGAAGTTTGCACCCTGCGCGCGCACCGTCGGGTCGTACGGCGAAATAGGCGACGTGCGGATGAAGTCGTTGTACTTCTGGGCGAATGCACCAATTCGGCTCGTAGGAATAATGTTACCGGGAAAGAGCTGCTTGACCCGTTGTGCGTTCGCCGTCGCCGGATCGTAGATGGGGGGCGCTCCGCTGAGATCTCCTTGCAGCATCGCCGGCGTAGGCACCAAAAGATTCCGGGAGAACGCCTGCCGAACCTTGAGGAACTCAAAATTGCCCATCGCAAATAACTTGTCTTTGATGAGTGGCCCGCCAACCGATCCGCCAAACTGGTTCTGCCGGAACGGCGGTTTCTTCGCACCAAAATCGAACGTATTCCGCGCATCCAGAGTCTCGTTGCGGAGAAACTCCCACACCGCGCCGTGCACCTGATTCGTGCCCGATTTGCTCACCACGCTGACAACCGCAGGAGCCGCATATTCGGGGGCGAAATAGCCGCGCATGATCTTGAATTCCGCGATTCCTTCCAGCGTCGGCTGGATCGACACAGAACCGTAATATTCCTCGCGGCCCAAAACGCCGTCGAAGAGATAGGCCGACGAAACAGTACGAGTTCCCGATACCGATATCGACAAGTTGGAGCGTCCGCCGTTGAAGCTCGCCGTCGTGTCTTCCCCGTTCTGCAGAACCGGCGGCACCGTTCCTGGCGATAGCTGCGCAAGCTGAAGAAAGTTCCGCCCGTTCAGCGGCAGTTCCACAACAGAGCGCGACCCCAGAACTTCGCCAATCGTGGCCGACGTGGAATTGACCGCGTCGGCCGATGCGGCAACAGTCACCTCCTGCGTAACATCGCCGACGCTCAGCGACACGTCCTCACGCCGTCGGGCGTCAACCTGGATGGCGACATCGCGCAAGGTGAACTTCTGGAACCCACTCTGTTCGACGGTCAGCACATATCGTCCAACCGGCAATTGCGGAAAGATGTACAGCCCGTCCGCACCCGAGTTCGTTCTTCGAACATCGTTGGTGGCGGTGTTGGTCAAGGTAACCGTGGCTCCCCCGATGACCGCGCCTGAGGAGTCAGCAACGGTACCGCGCAGTTCACCAACGGTTGTTTGTGCTTGTACCGGCATCACCGCAGTCATGACGCAAAGCGAGAGCAATGCAAGTGCGCGTTTCATGTTTTACCTCTCCTGAAGGCTTTGTGTGAAAATCTCGTTATATTGATATAGCATCAATAAGTTGATTACTCAACAGGCAAATAACGGGCAAACCACCCTAAACTGTGAGCAATCAATTTGGCTCGATGGCTGGGCAGGTGCCGGATGCCATGAGCCTCGCCGGGCATTCGAATGAAGACAGTGTCAATCCCCTGTACTTTCAACGCCCTATAAAACTCGTTGCTCTGAGAGATCGGCGTGCGCCAGTCTTCGTCTCCGGTAATGATCATCGTGGGGGTTCGCACCTTGTCCGCAGCGAAGAGGGGCGATCTCTCGATATAGTCCTGAACGAACTTCCAAGGCATCCCCTGTCGGTATATTGAGGCGATATAGAAGCCGTTGTCACCCGAGCCAACGTGGGTAATCCAATTTGTGACCGGATACAGCGCCACCGCGGCCTTAAATTGATCCGTACGGGTCACCATCGCGCAGGTCATCAAACCGCCGCCGCTCCCTCCGGTAACACCCATTCGGTTGGGATCGACGTAGCCAAGAGCGATCAAATGATCTGCGCCGGAAATGACGTCCTGGATGTCGTCGCCGGGCCACTTGTGCTGGATGATATTGCCGAAAGCTTCGCCATAGCCCGTCGAACCACGCGGGTTTGTGTAGAGCACGACGTATCCGCGAGCCGCCAACATCTGGAGATCGTGCATGAAGGTCAGGCCATACATTCCGTGAGGACCGCCGTGCATGGAGACGATCAGCGGATACTTGCGCGACGCGGTAAATCCCGGCGGCTTCAGCACCCAGCCCTGGATTTTCTTTCCATCCGGCGCGGAGTACCAAACTTCCTCCGCCGCAGCGAAATGGCATCCCTGCAGAATTTCCAGGTTCGGATCCCAGATTGCTTTGCCCGTCTCACTACCGGGCGTCGGGAAGATCGTCAGAACGCCCGGCTGGACTGGGGAGTTCACAATCGACGCGGTCACGCCGGAGTTGGCAACCGAAAGTCCGCCACGGCGGTTCTTCAGATGGGTCAACTGCTGCCGGCTGCCCGTCAGGTCCACCCGATGAACCTGCCCGGTACCCTGATCGTCACTCTGAAAGAAGAGATTCTTTGAATCCGCCGACCACGCCGGCGGGCCCACATCGCGATCCCAATCCCTGGTCAACTCCTGCTGATTCGATCCGTCGGCATCCATCACGTAAAGATGAGCGACATGATAGGTCTGACCTTTCCAGGGGTACCCGACAAAGGCGATGTGCCGGCCGTCCGGAGAAGCTCGGACAAATGCCTTGTGGCCGGTCCAGTTGGTGAGCGCTCTCGGTTCGCCGCCCTCTCGCGGGAACGCGAAAATCTCGCCGCCGGAGACGTTATCCCAGCCTTCGCGGCTCTTCACCGCCGAAGCAAGGATCGAGCGGCTGTCGCCGGCCCAGGTAATCTCCGGCTCGTACAAATACGAAGTGTGAAAGTATCCCGGCGGAGTAACGGCCACCGGAGTTCCGCCGGCTGCGGACACCACAAAGATGCGATGGGCACCGTCCTTCAGCACCCCCCGTCCATCGAACGTCCACCGGAGTTTGGTGATGATCGATTCCTGGGGGCCCCATTTCGCGCCGTCGGGACGCGCCGGTAACGGCGGATTCCAGGGCGATGGCTCCTCAACGAAACGCAGAAACGCGATCCATTTGCCGTCCGGCGACCAGGTAGGGAGAGAGGCTGCCGCTCCGGTTGTGAGATTCAGATCCTGCCCGTTGTCGATGCTCCGAATGACAATCTGCGGCGAGCCGGAGCGATTGGACAGATAAGCCAACCGCTTCCCGTCCGGCGACCATCGCGGACTGGACTCATGCCAGTCGCCGCTGTTCAGCGCCTTCCGGTTGGATCCGTCCGCATTCACGGTCACGATGCGAGTGAAGATCGAGTCCTTCTGAATGTCCGTCCGTTCCTCGACAACGGCCACCCGCCGGCCGGCGGGATCCATCTGCGCGTCGGAGAGAGCATGAATACTCCAGACAGCTTCCGGCTGCATACACCGCTCAACCTCGCGTGCATAGAGCCCAGCCATCAGCGATACCGCCAGTACGGTTCTTCGCAAACAGACTCCTCGAAGGATTTATTAGTTAGGAAACGATATCTTTCAGGACGTCTCCGCCTATATCGGTCAGCCGGCGGTAGCGTCCTGCATGTAAGTAAGTCAGTCGATCGTCACGCAAACCCATTAAATTAAGTACGGTTGCGTGAACGTCCCGCATGGGGATGGGTTTCTCTAAAGCTCGAATTCCGAATTCATCGGTGGCGCCCGTGGTGGTTCCGGCCTTCACGTCGCCACCAGCCATCCAGACCACCAGACCATGTTGATTGTGATCGCGGCCCGGCTTATCGCCCTTTAGATCATTGATGAAAGGCGTTCGGCCCATCTCCGACGTCCAGACCACGAGAGTTTCTTCCAACAGGCCGCGGCCTTTCAAATCCTTCAGCAGCGCGGCAACGGGCCGATCCACTTCGACCGCGTGCTGCGGCATGCGCTCTTTCACATTGCCGTGATCGTCCCAACTGAACTTGCCGATTTCGACGCCGTGAATCAGCAGGACGTGACGCACTCCGGCTTCGACGAGGCGTCGAGCGAGCAGGCACTGGCGGCCGAAACCTTCCGTCACCGGATTATCCAAGCCGTAAAGCTTGCGAACGGTCTCAGGTTCGCTGCCCAAGTCGACAACTTTGGGAGCTTCCATCTGCATCCGGAACGCCAGCTCATATGCATTGATGCGCGCGTCCAACTCGCCGGAATCGCCTCGCTCGGCGCCGTGCTGGCGGTTCAATTCCGCCAGATAGTCAAACTCCCGGCGTTGCTGATCGCGGTTCAACCCCGCGGGTAGATTAAGGTCCAGAATCGGCGAGCCTGACGAGCGGAACAGCGTCCCCTGATAAGAAGCGGGAAGATAGCCATTCCCCCATACGGCGGCTCCATTCACGGGAGCTCCCCGCGGATCCTGCACAACGACATAACCGGGCAAATTCCGGTTCTCGCTTCCCAATCCGTAGGTCACCCAGGAACCCACCGAAGCCGAGCCTTGGAGTTGCGATCCCGTCGTGACATGCATCGTCGCCGGGCCATGATTGTTGTTGTCCACCCGGATTCCGTGGACAAATGCCAAGTCGTCGGCCATCTCTCCCAGATTCGGGAAAAGCGTCGACATATAGCGGCCCGACTGGCCGTATTGCTTAAACTCGAACGGGCTGGGGATCACCCGGTGCGGAGCATCGAGAAATCCCTCGATCTCACCCGACACACCCGGCAATTTCGGCAGCCGTTTGCCGGCAAAATCGTTCAGCCGGGGCTTGTAATCGAAGGTATCGATTTGGCTCGCCCCGCCAGCCATGAAGAGAAAAATACAACGCTTGGCTTTTCGCGGCAGATGCTGAGGCTTGGGAGTCATCGGATCGACGGCCTTCGCCGCGAAAAGATCCTCACTCAGCAATTGGGACAGCGCCAGCGCCCCGATTCCGTTCCAGGAGTTCCACAGGAAATTGCGTCGTGATGGATTCATCGGCTTTCCCTAATCGATATAGATGAACTCGCTTGTATTGAGAAGAACCCGGCACAGTGCCCTCAGTCCCTCCCCACGAGGCTCCGTGGAAGTCATAAGCTTCAGCGCTCCGTCCAGTTCGTTGGGACGGGGTGGACGGTCCAGCGCCAGCTCAAATGCGCGAATGGCCTGCTCTCGCGGATCGGTCCCGATCTCCTTCCGAAGCCGGTCCGCCATGGCCGTCGCTTCCTGATTGACGAAGTCGCTATCGTACATCGTCAATGCCTGAAGGGCGGTAATCGAATTCCGCCGGCGATCGCAAGAGGCCATCAGCACCGGAGCGTCGAAAGTTTCCAGGAACGGAACCTGCATCGCGCGGCGCTGGAAAATGTAGACGCTGCGCCGGCGGCTGTCCGGACCTTCCGACGTTTCCCAAGTGTTCACGCCCTGCACCTTCTGGCCTTCGTCCAAACCCTCCGGCAAGGGCGGATAGATCGGCAAGCCGCCGGCGTCGGAGTTCAACTGCCCGCTGACCGCCAGAACGGCATCTCGAATCGTTTCGCCGCTCAAACGCTGGCGCGGAAATCGCCACAGAAGCTTGTTGTCCGGATCGGCGCGCAAGGCGGCCGCATCCTCGCGTCGGGAGTCCTGCTTGTAAGCGGCCGAATTCAGGATCAAGCGGTGCATTTGCTTGACGCTCCACTTTTCTTCCACGAAGCGAAGGGCGAGCCAGTCCAACAGCTCTGGATGAGTGGGCGGAGAACCGTTTCGACCGAAATCGCTCGACGTTTCCACAATGCCGCGTCCGAAATGATACTGCCAGATCCGGTTGACCATCACGCGGGCGGTGAGAGGATTCTCCGGACTGGCAATCCAATCCGCCAGGGTCATCCTCCGGCCGCGAGTGGGGAACATCTTGTAGCGGTCCAGCTTCAAAACAGCGGGATTGAAATGACCTTCTACGGCGCTTAAGAATCCCGGCTCGACCGGTTCTCCCAGATGATCGTACTCGCCACGAATCAGGACATGGGTGGTGGGAATGCTCGGACCAAAGGGAGGACCATCGGCATTCTGAAGACCCATCGCCATGGGCTCCAGCCGCTCAATCGCTTTCTTCAGCCGGGCAATCGTGGCGCTGCGCTCGGTCCATCCGTTCTTATCTGCGGCCGTCAGGGTATCCGGTTTCTTGTCGAATCCAGCGGCATTGTTATTGTCCGCGTTGACTTCCTTCTCGACGTCCTTCGCAGTGACTTCCTTGTCGAACTTCGGGTCTTCCGCTTTCTTGGCGGCCAGGACCTTGGCGATCAGCGGTTTCTGAAATTCCGCGAACTCCGCTTCGGCGGCCTTCAGTTTGTTCTTGTTTTCTTCTCGAAGTTTATCCGCCCATTCCTTCTCACCCGGCCGGTAGAAGTCCGCCTTCTCGGCTCCGCCGGCCCGGCCGGTGCTCGGAACGCTGACCGTGGCGAAGAATGCCTTCATGCGATAGAAATCCCGCTGCGGAAGCGAGTCGTACTTGTGGTCGTGGCATTTCGCGCAGCCGATCGTCATGCCCAGGAAAACGGACCCGACGGTGGAGGTCATTTCACTCAACCACGAATCGCGATTCTCTTCGCTGACCGGTGTACGGTTGAACGGCGCCAGCCGCAGAAAGCTCAGGGCAACCATTTTCTCCGGTTCCGGCGGAGGCGCGGGAACCGCCGAGACGATTTCGAAAAACTCGTCGCCGGCAATTTGTTCTTTGATGAACAAGTCATACGGCTTGTCCTGATTGAACGCGTCGATTACGTAATTCCGGTACCGCCACGCATGCGGCCACTCCGGATCCCCTTCGTAACCGTTGGTGTCGGCATAACGGGCCAAGTCCAGCCAATGCCGTCCCCAGCGCTCGCCGTAGCGAGGATCCTTCAGCAGTCGATCGACCAGCTCTTCGTACGCTCGAGGCGACGGGTCTTTCACGAAAGCTGTGGTTTCGTCCCATGTCGGCGGCAATCCGATGAGATCGAAGTACAAGCGGCGAATCAGAGTCCGCCGGTCGGCTTCCGGACTGATCGCGAGTTGCTTTTCTGCCAGCTTCTTCATCACAAACGCGTCGATTTCAGAACGCCCGCCGGCGATCTTCGGAACTTCATGCTTCACGGGCTTCACGAAGGCCCAGTAATGCTGCTGCTTGGCGACGGTTTGTTCGGGCTGGAGAGCGAGAATCCAGCTGGAGATGGCGGCGATGTTCTCAGCGGACAGCACCTTGCCCATCGGCATCTGGGGTTTGATTTCGCCGTTGAGGATCTTGATCAGCGGGCTCTCAGCCGGCTTGCCCGCGATCACCGCCGCACCGTGGCGAGCTCCGCCGGCGATCACAGACTGTTCCGACGCGATAGAAAATCCGCTCGTGTGGGAACTCGCGTCGTGGCACGGCAGGCAGTTCGCCGAAAGGATCGGTTGAACCTTCTCCTCGAAAATCCCGGCGGTGGACGAGAGGGTTCCTGTTGCTGCCAACCACGCGATCCATATTGGCCTTCGCATCAAGAACTCTCCAATCGTCAGGCGGCCAGCCGCTTCAAAACAGCTTCTGCCGCATCCAGAGTACGGTCCACATCTTCCTGCGTGTGGGCCGCGGAAATATGGTTGCGCTTCAAGGCCATCGGCAACAGGAAGAACCCTCTGTCGATCATGCCTCGCCGGAACCGGACATCCAATTCCGCATCGTTGTCCAACAGGTCGGTGTAAGTTTCAACCGGCCCATCCAGGAAATAGGGAACAACCACGGATCCGAAGTGGGCCACGCGGCCGCGGATGCCGGCGCGCTCCAAAATACCTTGCAACTGGCGGGCAAAGTAACCTCCTAGCTGGAAGATATGGTCGTGAACCCTTCCGTCTTCCATCTTCTCAATTGTTGCGATAGCCGCGGCTACGCCGACAGGATGGCCATTGTAGGTTCCCGCGAAGAAGACATCGCCGCGGTTCGTCTGAAACCGGTCCATGTACTGCGCCTTCCCGCACAGGGCGGCAGCAGGATAACCGTTGGCCATGCTCTTCGCGACTGTTGTGAGATCCGGAGTCACTCCGGAAAAGGCTTGGTAGCCGCCCAGACCGTGCCGGAAGCCGGTGATCACTTCGTCGAAGATCAGGATCGCGCCGTGCGTCGACGCGAGATCGCGCAAGCCGTGCAGGAACTCGGGCAGCGGCGTGACACAGCCGATGTTGTGAGGAATCGGCTCCAGGATGATCGCCGCGATTTCGCCGCGATGCTGGCGAAACGCCTCTTCTACCGCGTCGATTCGATTGAACGGCAGGACCAGCGTCTGGCGAGCGGCCTCCTCCAGAAGGCCGGCGGAATGGAAATCATACTGGCCGATCTTCTCCGCCGGGCTGATCACGTTCATGCACACGTAGTCGTGCCAGCCGTGATAACAACCCTGAAATTTGATGACCTTCTTCCGGCCGGTCACCGCACGAGACAAGCGCAATGCGTTGAATGTCGCTTCCGAACCGCTATTGCATAAAAGCGCCTTCTCGGCCGATGGAATGTGCCGGGTCAGCTTGCCCGCCAACTCTATTTCCAGTTCCGTTGTGCCCACCCCGACCAGATCTGGCCCTGAGAGCGCCTGAATGACGGCAGAATTCACATCGGGATCGTTGTGGCCCAGCAGGATGGGTCCAAACGCCGCGTGGTAATCCAGATACCGCTCTCCGTCGGCATCTTCGAGCATCGCGCCTTCGGCCCTTCGCCAGACCAGCGGTGGATTCAAGGCGCGGGTGGAAGAGTT
>CAZETQ010000103.1:0-10278 GCA_964515165.1 uncultured Solibacteraceae bacterium
TCCAGGGTCACTTCCGTCAAGGGGCCGCGCACACGGAGCGACATCTTCGTCGTGAATCTGACCTACCTCGGAACATTGCGCTAATCGAGACCAGGCCGCCGATTTACACTGAGGTCTTGCACTTCAATTCCCGGCGAGACCTGGTCTACCTGATCCTGGGCGGACTGTTTGTTTGCAATGCCATCCTGGGCGAAGTCCTGGGCGGCAAGCTATTTCAGGTAGGCCCCTATGTCATGAGCATGGGTGTCATTCCGTGGCCCATCGTCTTTATCTCCACCGATCTCATCAACGAATATTTCGGCAAACCCGGAGTCCGCCGCCTGACCTTCATGACGGTCGGGCTGATTCTCTACGCGTTCGTCATCATCTTCATCGCGATGGGGATTCCCGCAGCCCCGATCTCGCCGGTGCCCGACCGCGAATTTGAGGTGGTGTTCGGACAGTCCCTGTGGATCATCGTCGGCAGCGTCATCGCCTTTGTTGTCAGCCAGTTGACCGATGTTGTGGTGTTCTGGCTGTTTCGGGATCGAACAGGCGGAAAGCACTTATGGTTGCGGGCTACGGGTTCGACAGCGGTTTCCCAACTGATCGATACCTGGATCGTTCTGGGGATTGCGTTTTGGCTGCCGGGAAAGATTTCCACGAAGGATTTCCTTGGCCTTGCGCTGACCAACTACTCCTATAAGTTCCTGATCGCGTTGGCCACCACCCCCCTGATCTATGTCGCTCACAACGCCATCGATCGCTTTTTAGGCCGGGAGCATGCGCACGAGATGATCGAGCAGGCCGTACAAGTCACCCATCGCGAGAAAGCTTTAGACTAAGCCGGTTGCAACCGGGGGGCTGTTTTGAGCGTTAATAGTAGTTGACCCGGAATCTGCTACTACTCCCGCTTGCCGCTACGGCCGCGTTCGGCCAGAACCTGACCTGCACCGCCAGTGCTCCCGCTCCCCCGATTCTTCGCACCGAAGGAATTTCGGAGCGCGTCGCCGACATCGTGTTGGACTGCAACAGCCAGCTTCCCGCCGGCACGTTCGCGGACCTATCCATTTTCGTCGGCGGAACCATCGTCACCAATCCGTTGCTTGTCGGCAATTACACCAACGCCCTGCTGTTGCTGGATGTGCCGCCAACCGCCAGCCAGGTACTCGGTCAGAATGTCCTGCAGGGTGGGCAGCAAGGCTCCAATTCGCTGAAATGGCGGAACCTTCCCGTCGACGGGCATCGGATTTTCCGGCTCACCAACGTTCGCGTCAGCGGATCGATGGCCGGCATCGGATCCACCGTACAGGCTTTCGTCTCGATCTCCACTCCCGATGCAGCCCAACCGCTATACTCGGCGCCGGCGCTGACCGTCGCAACCGTCGATCAGGGAATGCAGATGACCCTCAGCGGCGTCACGGCGTTCTCACAGTGTACCGCCGGCACTCGAAAAGTACAGGCCCGGTTTGCGGAACAGTTCGCCACCTCTTTCAAGAGCGCGGCGCAGGAAACAGGATTCTACAACGCGAGGTTGGGAATTCCTCCGGCGACCAGCGGAACTCGTGTGGAGCTGGTGCTGGACACCATGGCCAGAGGTACATTGTCGGTGACGACCAGCCAAACCAGCGCCTCCACCAGTTCGATCCAGGCCAAATATGTCGGCAACGGAACGGTTTCCGGTGATGGTCTGACCGTCGAGCCGGAGGTGATCGACGGGAAAGCGATTGCCGTGTGGGAAGTCACCGCCTCCAATCCGAACATTCTGGAAGTCCTGGCGTTCGATGTCATCCTCGTCACGACCTCGGACGGAACCGCCGCCACCAGTCCGCCGGTATCCCAATACTGCGCGCGCGGATTTTTCGCTCCTGGAACCACTGGGCTTTCCGCGCAAGTGCACCCGGCGATTTCGCGATTCGACGACTACACGACGGCTGCCGGACTCCTTGGGCTGAACCCGTCGGACGTCGTGGCGCCTTTCACCAGCAATGTTCTCGGTTTCGACACCGGCATCGCCGTGCTGGGACCGTCGGAAGACAAGTACGCCAACGGAGCCAACTGCTCGCTGGCGCCGTACGGCTCCAACTCACCTGGTATTTATGGGGCTCCGCAGCCTTACACCGAATCGGTGGGTTGTGTTCCGGAAGGATCGAATCTGAAGCTTCTTTCGACGGAGGCCACGGTCTACAACCTGGATCCGGCGGCGGCCCCGATGTGGAAGGCCGGTTTTTCGGCGGCGTTTATCGGCCAGGGCGGCGTTTCGCTGTTTACGACTCTGGATGCTTCAGGCGCAAGCGTGTACTTCCGGACCGACGATCAAGGTACCGGGGCCACGGCAATCGGCGACTGGCTGCGCGCGGAAATCTGGACCGATATGAGTCCGGCCACCATGCGCTACCACGTCGATCCCAGCAATCTGCGCCCGGGATACTACCAGCGATACATCACTCTCCGCGGTGGCATCGGAGAAGTGCAGACGCTGCCGGTCAACATTTTTGTTCCCGACGCGATTCCTTCTTTTGAGCGCGCGGGAGTGACGCATGCGGGTTCCTACCGGCCGGGCTTTGTGGCGCCCGGGCAGGCGACCGTAATCTTCGGAAAGAACTTCGGCGCTCCGGGCAACGAAACTCACGTCTATTTCGATGGCGTCGAAGTGCAGCAGATTTATCTTTATTCCGGGCAGGTCAGCGTCTTCGCGCCGTTTGAGCTGGCCGGAAAGAGCTCGACGGAGATCGAGATTTCCTACGGCGTATCCCGTTCGACGAAAGTCACGGTACCGGTGCTGCAGCAGAACCCTTCGCTGTTGACGGCGCGATCGGACGGAGCCGGGCCGGTGGCGGCGCTGAACCAGGACTCGACTCTTAACACGGCGGCGAATGGCGCTCCCGCCGGGACAATCGTGACGCTCTTTGGAACCGGAGCGGGACAGACCAGCCCGGCCAGTGCCAATGGCCAGCTGGGTCCCGCCAATGCATCGTTTCTGGAGCCGATGACTGTCCAGATCGGCGGACAGAATGCGGAGATTCTGTATCAGGGTCCGGCTCCGGCGCTAACGGCCGGCGTATTCCAGCTGAATGTCCGGATTCCGGCTGGTGTGCCGGCGGGACCCGCGCTAGTTTCCATCAGCCAAGGCGGCCAGGTGAGCCAGATGGGCAACAGCGTCTGGGTGAAATAACGATTCGCCCGGAGTCATTCCGTTCGTAACAGACGAGGGCGCAGAACCTGCGGAACTCAGCCATCGGCAGCCGCGCACGTAGCGAGCAACCGCGAGCGTAGTAAGTGGGTCCGGCCTAGACGAGAAGATCTGTAAGCGCTCCATCCAAGGTTGGGTACCCCCACTCGAAGCCAGCATTCTGGGCCGCTTCCGGCATCACTTGCTGGCTGCCCAAGATTACCTCCGACATTTCCCCGAACAATAGTTTCAGCGCCATTTCCGGCACCGCCAATACTGTGGGACGATGCAACGCTTTCCCCATCAAGTGTGTGAACGCGGCATTTCGCACCGGATTGGGAGCTACTCCATTGACTGGCCCCGATACGGCATCGTTTTCGGCTGAGAAGATCATCAGGTTGATCAGATCGGCGGCGTGAATCCAGCTCATCCATTGCCTGCCGGATCCGAGCGCCCCCCCCAGCCCCAGGCGGAACGGCGGCAGCATCGTTTTCAGCGCTCCCCCTTCTTTCCCCAGCGCGAGTCCGGTCCGAATCTTCACCACGCGAACTCCCAGGCTCATCGCGCGGTCGGCCTCGTTCTCCCAGGCCGCACAGATTTCGGGAAGAAATCCGATCCCCAAGGACGAACCTTCCCGCAATACTTCCTCTCCGCGATCGCCATAGAAGCCGATGGCGGACCCGGAAATCAGGGCCTTTGGCTTGCGCTCCATTCGCGCGATCCCTTCCACCAGGTGCCGGGTGACCAGAGTCCGGCTATCCCGAATTTTCTGCTTCACTTCCGGGTTCCACCGCTGCGCCAGCGGTTCGCCCGCCAGATTCACCACGACGTCGACATCCTGCAACGGCTCCGGCGGCGCGGGAGAGGCGTGATTCCAGAAAAACTGGCCGACATTCCGCTCCGGCCGCTCCCGAACCCGGCGAGTCAGCAGACTCACAAAATGCCCGCGCTTCAGCAGCGCGTGAATCAGCCGCTCGCCCAGAAAGCCGGTTCCGCCGGTTAGTAAGAAATTCATGGAGTCCTCAACGCTATTCCCGATCTCCCATAACATCGCGCCGGTACAATAAAGTCTGATGCGCGCCGGAAACCGCTGGCGTCTCCTCTGGAGCTACCTCCGCGGCCACACTTCGCCCTCCGCTCTTCCCGTCGAATACATCGTCGAGACGACGGCGAAGTGCAACATTTACTGCCCGATGTGTCCGCGCGAAACCAAGAAACAGCCCAAAGAAGACATGACCGACGCGGTTTTCGAGTCTCTGGTGCGGGAGGCGGGCCGCTCGGCGGAGCACATGATGCTGATCGGGCTGGGCGAGCCGCTTTTGGATTCGAAGATCTTCGACCGCGCCGAGTACTGCGCTCGCCACAATATCTCCACTCTCCTTTCGACCAACGGCACGCTGTTGGATGAAGCCGCCAGCCGCAAACTCCTGGCGTCTTCTATCGAGCATGTCACGCTTTCCATGGATTCGATGGACAAGGACACGTACGAGTTCTACCGCAAAGGTGCTCGATTCGAGCGCGTTCGCCAGAACTTCGAGCGATTCTGCCGGTTGAAGAAAGAACTGGGAGCGAAGACGGAAATCGTCGTGCAGATGGTCCGCATGGAGCGCAACGCGCACGAGGAGGCGGATTTCGTTCGCTACTGGCAATCCATTCCCGGGGTCGATCAGGTTCGGGTGAAGGAAGACGAGACGGACCTGATGCGTCCCGATGCCGGACATGCTCCGTCGGACTGGCGCCATCCCTGCCACTACCTGTGGCGCGGGCCGATGTATGTGAAGCACAACGGCGATGTCTACCCGTGCTGCCAGAGCTACATGTTGGATGGCGAGCCGGTCGGCCGGATCGGCGATCAGCCGCTCCAGGAAATTTTCAACTCTCCCGCGATGCGGCGCTATCGGGAGCTCCACACCAGCGGACGAGCCGGAGAGATCGAAATGTGCTCCCGCTGCCGGATGACCATCCCTCATCCAGTGATGGTCGCCGGCAGCATGATCTTCCATGGCCGCACAGTGCGCCGGTTGCTCCCCCTGGTGGAGCGGATCGGCCGAAGGTGGATGACTCCGCCCCGGCAGCAACCGTCGGTTCCGGCGAAAGAAGACCTGGTGCAGATCGCGGCGGCATCGGCTCCGCGAGAAGAATAAGCTGAAATCCGTGGCGCGGACGATCGCCTTTCGACCCTGCGCAAGTAATTCGCCGTCAAGCAGGCCACAGACAACGATGGCCTGCTCCACTGGCGCCGTTAACCGCGAGGCTCGCGCTTCATCGTCGTAATCAGAATCACGCTCATCAGCACGAACGTTGTGCCGGCGATGGTGCGGATTCCCAGCGTCTCCCCGCCCAGAAAATAACCCAATACCACCGCCACCACAGGATTGACGTAGGCGTAGGTGGACACGCGTGTCGGCGATTCGTGGTGAAGCAACCAGACGTACGCCGTAAAGGCCACGATCGATCCGGCAATCGTCAGATACGCGAGCGAGATCCAGGCGGCCGGGGAAACTTCCGACGGATGAAAGCGCGGAAACTCGCCCAGCGCGGCCGCCGTGATGGCCAGCAACACTCCTCCAGCCAGCATCTGAGCGCCTGAACTCATGATTTTCGAAGACGGCAGCGGAAGTTTTCTCATCAATGCGGCGGAGATCGCCACGCTGATCGCCGCGATCAACAGGGCGATGGCTCCGGCCGGATCGATGGCCTCGCCTCCCAGCGGGGCCGAATGGCTGACCAGTGCGGACACTCCCAACAGTCCGATAACCAGCGCCAGCACCATCTGCCCGGACAGCCTTTGAGTTCTGAGAATGACCAGTTCCGACAACACAGTGAATAACGGAATCGTAGCCATCATTACCGCCGCGACCCCCGAAGGAACTCGCTGCTCCGCCCAGAACAACAGCCCGTAGTCCATCACGAAAATCAGCACGGCTAAGATCAGGACCGATCCCCACTCGCGGCGATTGGGCGAGCGATCTCCGCGCGCAAGCGACCATCCAAATAGAAGCATTCCGGCAAACAAAAATCGCATCGCCGCCAGCAGGAAAGGCGGAACCTCGCGAACGCCGATCCGAATCGCCAGGAAGGTGGAGCCCCACACCAGGTAGATGATCGCGAATGCAAGAATGGTCTTCCCCGGAGCGGGTTTGGCTTCGACACCTGTCACAGACGATCTCCACCGGGAGGATGGCGCATCAGCCGACGCGGCCTTCGATCCGGAACGGCGGCGCCGGCGGACCACTGAGAATAATGGCCGCGGGAAGGATCATTTCCCCTCGGATTTGGCTCGCCGTCCGATCAAAAATCGTTCCGTGGAAGACTGGCGCTGCAGCGAGAACTGCCGCACGGCGCCGGTCAAATAGGGGCGAAACTCCCGCAGCCAGTAAGAGAGGTAGCCGACGGTCCGAATCTCGGCCAGCGTCTTTCGGTAGTGGCCGAAAAGTCCGCTGGCCAGGACTTCTCCGGCCCGCCGGCCGCTGGTGGCGACAACCCGCGACAGCCAGAGAGCATTCTGCGGGAGCGAGCGAATGGCGGTCACCGCCATCACAGACGACAACTCCAGCACGGAGCGTCCTTGCCGGTCGGCTTCCTGCTGGAGTTCTCTCCACTGGCCGGCGAGCAGGCGCACATCCGGCAACGAGGCCCGCGGAATCCTCGAAGCTTCGGAGCGGAGCTTCGTCCATTCCTCCCGAAGCGCGGCGACATTCAACGGAGGAGTGTTGACGGTTTCCGCCAGCCTGCCCGCGGTTCGTTCCAGGCCATCCAGCAACTGATCGACGTTCTGGTAATTTCTACCTCGCTCCAGCAGGCCTTCTTTTTCCAAGGTGTGCGCGATTTCCCCGATCAAATCCCGCCCGCCGCCGGCGAGGTCGGCAATGGCGGCCAGTACCCAAACCGGTGACGCGTGGAATGCCACGATTCCGGCCAGTTCGAAAACATTGCCGCTGGCCCGGCGAATGAAAAAGTCTTCCGGCAGCGGGGGAGAATCGGCGGAATGGGCTTTCTCCATTTGTCCGACCTGCTCGATCAGGAAGCGTAGCGTGGTATCGACGATCGAGTTGTAAAGCCGCGAGCGTCTCACTCGATGCGGCAGCACCACTTCGCCCACTTCTTTTGCCGTCCCGGCGGCTAAACCGGTGAAGGATCGCACCAGCCGTTCGGGAAGGGACCAGACGTAGTCGTGGATCCGCGCCGGATTCATGATCTACAGCAATCTTAGCGGCCGAAAATGACGAAGTGTTACCGGAAATTCGCCGGTTGGAATTGGGGCCAATTCACATTGAAGAAATTTGATCTTGGCCCAAAATCTGTTAGGATCAGGACAATGGTGAATTCCACCTTTGTCCCGCGGGCTGGCGTCGTTGACGCTTGCGCCGCTTCTTAGCATGTTTCCTCCCCGAAGCTTTAATCCCCGTCGTGGTCCCAGAATTCGAGAGAACGTAAACGAGGCGATCCGCGTCCCCGAAGTCCGAGCTGTATTTCCGGACGGCACCGTGGTTGTGTTACCGACCCAGGATGCGATTCGCCGCGCCAAGGAGTTGCAGCTGGACTTGATTCTCGTTTCGCCCACCGCTGTTCCACCGGTGGCGAAAGCCATGGATTACGGCCAGTGGCAGTACGAGAACAAGAAGAAACAGAACGAAGCCAAGAAAAAGCAGCACGTGATCCAGGTGAAGGAGCTGAAATTCCGCCCCAATACTGACGATCACGATTACGAATTCAAGAAAAATCACGCTTTACGCTTCCTGAAGGAAGGCAATCGCGTGAAAGCTGTCGTGCAGTTCCGCGGTCGCGAGATCGCGCATACCGATCTCGGCCGCAAGCTTCTCATCCGCTTCTCCAACGACCTGAAGGAAGTTGGAGTACCGGAAGGCATGCCAAAGCTTGAGGGGCGTAACGCCCACGTGCTGATCAGCCCTGTGAAGACTCAGACCGGCGGAAGCCCTCCCAAGGACAAGCCGAAGCCGCCGACGCTACCACCTTCGCCGCCCGCCGCCAGTTAAGCTTTATTCCTCTCGTAGGGCGACCATCGGGTCAACCCGTCCCGCTCTCCAGGCGGGGGCGGAGTTCGCCGCGACCGCCGTCAGCGCCACCAGCGCCGCGACAACCGCATAAGTTGTGGCATCTTGCGTGGTCACTCCGAACACCATCGTTTCCAGCAGCCGCGCTCCTGCCAGCGCGCCGGCGATTCCCATTGCCAGGCCGAGTGCTGCCAGCGCAACTCCCTGGGAGAGAACCATGCGAATGATGTCGGCGCGAGAGGCTCCCATCGCCATTCGCAGTCCGAATTCCGCGGTACGGCGGCTGACGGCGTAGGCCATTACGCCGTAGACGCCGGCCATCGAGAGGACAACCGCCAGAAACGCCATCGCGGTCAGCAGGAACGTACGGAACCGGGGCGGCGCGACGTTGTCGGAAATCTGCGCTTCCATGGTCGTGAATTTCACGGGAATCTCGGGTGCCCGCCGGGCCACGATCTGCCGGATTTGCGTTTGCAGGCCGGCCGGTTCGACGGCGGAACGCGCGGCAAGTGTCATCCATTGCGCCGGCTTTGGATGCTGCGTGGCCGGCATGTAGATTTCTGCCTGCTGCTTGGAAGCGGGTCCCATGGGGCGCGTATCTTCGACGACGCCGACGACGGTCATCCATTGAATTCCTTTGGCCGCATCCAGACCGCAGAGGATCTCCCGGCCCAGGGCGCTTCCTTCGGGGAACCCCGCCTGTTTGACCAGGGCTCGATTCACAATCGCGACGAACTTACTGTCGAAGTGGTCCGCATCGGTAAGGTCGCGGCCCTCCAGTAGAGGAATGCCCATCGTCGCGAAATAACCGGGAGTCACGACGGTAAAGAGCGCGTTCAGCTTCGGATCTGCCTTCCGAAAGTCGACTTCGCCGCCCCCGATCCAATAGGTCCCATTGGAGTGCATCGTCGAACCCGGATATCCGAAAATGCCGCCGGCCGCCTCCACTCCGGGGATGCCGCGAATTTCGTTCAACAGATCGCTGTAAAGCCGGACGTTCCGCAGGGCACCCGGAATGTCCTGTCCAAACATCGCGCGGGCGTCGGTCAGCAGGATCTTGTCGGTTCGATATCCCAACTGGGAGTTCAGCAGACCGGCGAAACTTCGCACCAGCAGGCCCGCTCCAATGGCGAGCATCGTTGCCAGCGCCACCTCTCCGACCACAAGAATCTGCGGCAGGCGCGCCGAAGTGCTGGTGCGGCCTCCGGCTTGCTTCAACACTTCGTTGACATCGCGGCGCGACGCTTTCCACGCCGGAACCAAGCCAATCAACACCGTCGCCAGGATGGAAACCGCGCAGGTGAAGAAGAGAGCGGCCGAATCCAGCCGGACTTCTTCCAGGCGGGGCAGGTTCGCCGGCGCCAGAGCCGACAGGGCGCGGAGGCTCGCGAATGCCACCGCAATCCCTGCCGCGCCCCCGGCGAGACCGAGCAGCAAACTTTCGGCCAGCATTTGCCGGATGATTCTGCCGCGCCCGGCGCCCAGGGCGGCCCGCACGGCAAACTCCCGGCTGCGGCTGCTCGCGCGGGCCAGCAGGAGATTCGCGACATTGGCGCAGGCAATCAGCAGCACCAGCGCGACCGCGCCGAACATCATCCAGAGCATCAACTTGACGTCGCCAACCAGCCGGTCCTTGAGCGGAGTCAGGATCAGGCGTTTGCGTCCGTTCTCATCGGGATATTGACGGGCGAGTGCCTCGCCGGTGGCTTCGACCTGCGCGCGAGCCTGCTGGAGGGTTGCTTCCTCGGACACTCGCGCCACAACCCGCCAGTTGTGCGCCGTGCGGTTCTCCGTCTCCGCTCCGCTGGCAGAAGTCCAGATGTCGGTCTTGTCGGGGAACCGGAATCCGGGAGGCATCACGCCGGCCACCGTCGTGGATTTGTCGGAGATTCGCAGCGTCGCGCCGACGGCACGGCCTGCGAACGCCCGCTGCGCGAAGGTGTGGCTGATAACGACCACCGGAGCGCCAGTGCCCGATTCTTCTTCGGCGGTGAACCACCGGCCTTCCAGCGGCGAAACTCCGAAGACTTTCTGGAATCCCCGGGTCACTGACCGGATCTCGGCATAGATGGCGCCTTGCGGAGTGACGGCAGAACCCTCGCCTCCTCCATA
>CAZETQ010000104.1:0-9924 GCA_964515165.1 uncultured Solibacteraceae bacterium
CCCCGGCACAGGTCTCCACGCACCGTCTCACGTGGAGCGAGTACGAGAAGATTGTTCTATTGCTCGGCCGCGAGCCCACCTTTACCGAGCTGGGCATCTTCGGCGTGATGTGGAGCGAGCACTGCTCCTACAAATCCTCGAAAATTCACCTCAAGAAGCTCCCCACCCGTTCGAAACTGGTGCTGGTCGGCCCCGGCGAAAACGCTGGAATCATCGACATCGGCGAAGGCTGGGCCATCGCCTTCAAGATCGAGTCTCACAACCACCCCAGCTTCATTGAGCCGTTTCAGGGAGCGGCCACCGGCGTCGGCGGAATCCTCCGCGATATCTTCACCATGGGAGCCCGGCCCATCGCCGTCATGGACGCTCTGCGGTTCGGACGTCTGGACGATCCGGAAACCGGCGCCCGCAACAAGCGAATCCTGAAGGGCGTCGTGTCCGGCATCTCGCATTACGGCAACTGTTTCGGAGTGCCCACCGTCGGCGGCGAAACCGTTTTCGAAAGCTGCTATGACGGCAATCCGCTGGTCAACGTCTTCGCGCTGGGCATCTTCCGGCACGATGAGATCTTCTTCGGCCGCGCCACCGGCATCGGAAATCCCGTGATCTACGTCGGCGCGAAGACCGGGCGCGACGGCATCCACGGAGCCTCGATGGCCAGCGAAGAATTCTCCGAAACCTCGAAAGACAAACGTCCGAACGTCCAGGTGGGCGACCCGTTCATGGAGAAGCTGCTGCTCGAAGCCTGTCTGGAAGCTATGAAGACCGGGGCGATTGTCGGCATCCAGGATATGGGCGCGGCCGGACTGACATGTTCCACGTGCGAAATGGGCAGCCGGGCGGGCACCGGAATTGAAATCGACCTGATGCACGTGCCGCAGCGGGAAACCGGCATGACTCCTTACGAGATCATGCTGTCGGAATCGCAGGAACGAATGCTGATCGTGGCCGAAAAGGGCCGCGAGCAGGAAGTCTTCGACGTGTTCAAGAAGTGGGGCCTGGATGCCGCCGTAGTCGGAACGGTCACCGGCGATGGCATGTTGCGGGTTCGCGACCACGGCAGGATCGTGGCCGAGATTTCCAACCGGGCGCTGGCCGACGAAGCTCCGATTTACGACCGCCCGCACGATGCCAAGCCGTACCGGAAGGTGCCGCTCGAAGGTCCCGCCGTGAAGAGTTCCAACTTGGAATCAGATCTTCGAAAGCTTCTCTCCTCGGCGGACCTTTGCTCCAAGGCGTGGATTTGGGACCAATACGACTGGATGGTGCGCACGAACACCACGCAAGGCCCCGGCTCCGACGCCGCGATCGTCCGAATCAAAGAGACCGGCTCCAGCGTCGCGATGTCACTGGATGGCAATGGCCGCTACTGTTATCTCGATCCGCGCGAGGGGGCAAAACTGATCGTCGCCGAGTGTTGCCGCAATCTCTCCGTCAGCGGAGCGGAGCCGATTGCCGCCACCAACAACCTGAACTTCGGCAACCCGGAGCGGCCGGAGATCATGGCTCAGCTCGTAGAAGCCATCGAAGGGATGGCCGATGCGTGCGAGTTCTTTAACACTCCCATCACCGGCGGGAATGTCAGCCTGTACAACGAAACCCTCGGCGAGGCGATTTTTCCCAGTCCCGTGATGGGTATCGTCGGCCTGCTGAAGACAGCTGCACCGGTTCCTATGCGTTTCCAGAACCCGGGCCGGTCGGTGATCCTGTTGGGCGGGCTCGGCGAGTGTGACAACGTGCATTTCGGCGGAACCCAGTACGCCAAGGTCATTTTGGATCAACTTTGGGGGCTCCCGCCAAGGCTCGACATGCAGAAAGAACGGACCCTGCAGACAGCCGTTCGGGAAATCGTCCAAGCCGGTTTTGTCGAATCGGCTCACGATCTTAGCGACGGCGGCCTGGCGGTAGCACTGGCCGAATCGGCATTCGGGGGAGTGGGCGTCAAAGTGCGTCTTGAATCCGGGATGCCTGCCGAATTCATCTTATTTCATGAGGGTCCTACTCGAGTTTTGGTTTCCACCGCGGATCCTCAAAAAGTCCTGGAAGTGGCGGCCCGTCATGAAGTTCCGGCGCTCGTGATCGGCGAAACGATTGCCGATAGAATCATCGTCAAAGGGCTGCTGGATTGTTCCATCGATAGTTTGAAACAGCCCTGGGAAGCGGCTCTAGCGGAGGCATTGGCGTAAATGTTCGACAAACTCCATGAAGAGTGTGGCGTTGTAGCGGTTTACGGCCACCCTGAAGCGTCCAACCTGGCGTATCTGGGTCTCTATGCGCTGCAGCATCGCGGGCAGGAATCTGCCGGGATCGCTGCCGGTGACGGCAAACACGTCAACTGCCACAAGTCCATGGGGCACGTCGCGGACATCTTTCAGCCGGAAGTGCTGGGGGGCCTCACCGGCCATATGGCGATCGGCCATACCCGGTATTCCACCGCGGGCGACACGGTTCTCCTGAATGCCCAGCCGTTTTCGGTGGCCTGCAACAAGGGCTCTATCGCGGTAGCGCACAACGGCAACATCACCAACGCCCGCGATCTCCGGCTCGACCTGGAGCGGGAGGGGTCGATCTTCCAAGCCACCTCCGACACGGAAGTGATTCTCCACCTGGTGGCCCGCTCGCGGGAACGCACGATGCAGGGCGCGCTGCGCGATGCGCTGCTGCAGCTGGAAGGCGCGTTTTCGCTGGTCTTTCTGGCGGAAGACCGAATCATCGTCGCGCGGGATCCTCATGGATTCCGTCCCTTGGCGATGGGTCAAATGGAGCTGTCGAACGGCCGCATCGCTCATGTTTTCGCCTCCGAAACCTGCGCCTTCGACCTAATCGGCGCCACTTACCTGAACGATGTCGAGCCGGGAGAGATGGTGATTATCGGCCCCGAGGGAATGACGCGGGAATGGTATGCTCCTCCGCGCGATCGCGCCCACTGCGTGTTCGAGCACGTCTATTTTTCGCGGCCCGATTCGATTGTCTTCGGGCGGCCGGTGCAGGGATCGCGGGAACAGATGGGCCGCCTCCTCGCCCGCGAATGCCCCGCCGATGCCGATCTCGTCGTGCCCGTACCCGATTCCGGAGTCTCGGCCGCCATCGGTTACTCCGCGCAATGCGGAATCCCTTACCGGCAGGCTCTGATCCGCAACCATTACGTGGGCCGCACATTTATTGAGCCGTCGCAGGCGATTCGCGATTTCGGCGTGAAGCTGAAGCTCAATCCCGTTCGAAGCCTGCTGGAAGGCAAGCGTGTCGTTCTGGTCGACGATTCCATCGTGCGCGGGACCACATCGCGCAAGATCGTCCGCATGGTGCGGGCCGCCGGGGCTCGCGAGGTCCATCTTCGAATCTCCTGTCCGCCCACGATCTCGCCCTGCTTCTACGGTGTCGATACGCCGACCCGCAATGAGCTGATCGCCGCCAATAATACCGTCGAAGAAATCCGAAAGTTCGTCGAAGCGGACTCGCTGGGCTTCCTTCCGCTCCACGCCCTTCGCGAAGCCGTCCAGGACGATCACCACGAATTCTGCTACGCCTGCTACACCGGCGACTATCCGACGAACATCGTCAATATCGACGACCTAATGAAGGTTCGGGGCCGCACAAAGTAAAATGCCCGCGCAGGTTGCGCCTTCGGCGGCTGCCGTTCCCCACTCGCGCATTCGCGAACTCGCCGAACAGGCCATGCGCATGCAGCAGGCCGGCAAGACCATCTACAAGCTTTACTTCGGCGAGTCGAACCTGCCGACGCCGGAGTTCATCAAACGCGCCGCGGAAAAAGCTCTTCGCGACGGCAAGACCTACTACACCTCCAACGCCGGAGTGCTCGCCCTCCGGGAATCGCTGGCCCGCTACTACGACAAGCATCACAGCGTCACGCTGGATCCTTCCTCGGAAATCGTTGTCACGTCCTCCGGAGTGCAAGCCTTAAGCGTCGCCATCCGCTGTACGCTCGATCCGGGCGACGAGGCCATCGTGCTGACTCCGGCGTGGCCGAACGGCTCGGCGATCGTCGAGATGTCGAATGCCGTCGTCCGGCAGTACGCGCAACCGTTGATCGGCGACCGCTACGGCATCGATTTCGACGCGCTGGAATCGATGATCACCGCGCGGACACGGCTACTGCTCTATACGTCGCCATCCAATCCGCTGGGTTGGGTGGCAACCGAATCCGATCAGGACCGGCTGCTGGAGCTGGCGCGGAAACACAACCTCTGGTTGATGGCCGATGAGGTTTACGAACGGCTTTACTACCCGGAAGGCAAGCCGCTGGGAACACCCGTTCCCTCGATCCTTCGCAAAGCCACGCGCGAGGACGCTCTCATCGTGGTGCAGTCTTTTTCCAAGAGCTACTGCATGACCGGCTGGCGGCTGGGCTGGATCGTCGCTCGCCCGGACCTGGCGGCGAAGGTCACCCAACTGAACGAGTTTATGGTCTCCTGCCCCGCCCACTTCACACAGTCCGCCGGGCAGGCCGCGCTCGATTGGGGAGATCGGTCCATCGTGGACTTTCTCACCTCTCTCAAAGCCAACCGGGATTTTTGCCTGGCGAAGCTGGCGGCGATCCCCGGCGTCACGCTGCCCCGCCCCGACGGAGCTTTCTACCTGTTCCCCAAGATCGCGAACCTGACGGATTCCTTCGGGTTCTGCCGCCGGGCGCTGCAGGAAACCGGCGTCGGTCTGGCGCCGGGCATGGCGTTCGGAGCGGGTGGAGAAGGCAGCATCCGTCTCTGCTATGCCGCCGACCGCTCGGCGCTGGAGCCGGCCCTGGACCGGCTGACGCAGTTCATTTCCGCCTAAGCCCGCCGCCCCCGAAGTAACGCTGAGTTTGTTTTTTCGAATTTCGCGTAACTTCCTTTGTTTTCATGAACGATGTCACACAAAACAGTGTTTTTCCCACAGGCGTTTTGGCGGGATAATTTTCAGAAAACGCCGAGAAACCCCACGCACCGCGAGTCTACGATCCGAACTCCGCCATTTGAAGGCCGGGAGAGCGAAGCGCTAGAAATATAAGGAAATAGAAATCTATTCGTGGCAGAACGGTGCGAATACCACCGCCCGAGTACAAATAGAACTTTCGTCCTAACTGGTACGCACTAAATACGGAAGAATAAGCGCATTGGGATCATTAACGTTATACAATGAGCGCGGATAAGTCCCTCCGGAGGTGTGCCCATGTTTCGCCTGGATGCCGACCGTACGGTTGAGTTCTGTGATGGGTTCCGGCGGCGAGACTTCCTCCATGCCGGCGCACTTTCTTCCCTCGGCCTCAGCCTGTCACATATGTTCGGGCTCAAGGCTCTGGGAGCTGTCGACGAATCCAAAAACGACGTCAACTGCATTCTCCTGATGCTGGTCGGCGGCCCCAGCCAGCTCGACACGTGGGACATGAAGCCGAATGCCCCCATCGAAATCCGCGGTCCCTACAAACCGATCAAAACCAACGTACCGGGTATTGAAATATCGGAAAACTTTCCGCGAATGGCAAAGCATGCGGATAAGTATTCGTTTGTACGGTCGATGTATCACACCGCGGCGGCTGTCCATGATACCGGCCACCAGATGATGCAGACCGGCCGCCTGTTCCAGGGCGGAGTCGAACATCCGCATTTTGGCTGTGTTCTCAGCAAGCTGAAAGGTCCTAATGGCGACGTTCCGGCGCACGTCCTGCTGCCGCGGCCTATCGGAAACACTGGCGGCAATATGCCGCACGGCCAGAGCGCCGGTTACCTGGGCAAGACTTTCGATCCGTTCGTTCTGAACGCCGACCCCAGCGACCCGAATTTCCGCGTGCCGGACATGCTGCCTCCCGACTATCTCTCGGCTATGCGCGTCGATCGCCGGAAGAACTGGCGGGAAGCCGTGGACAAGAACGTCTCGATGTTCGAGACTTCGCAGGACGCCCGGCTTCTGGACAACACGTTTCATCAGGCCTATACGCTGATGTCGTCCCAAAAAGCACGCGAGGCCTTCGAGCTTCACAAGGAGCCGCAGGAAGTTCGCGAAAAGTACGGGCTAAATCGCTTCGGGCAAAGCTGTCTGTTGGCTCGCCGCATGGTGGAAGCGGGTGTCCGGTTCGTCACCATCAACATGTTCGAGACGGTCTTCGACGAGATCACGTGGGACATCCACGGATCGCGGCCCTTCTCGCCGATTTCCTGCTATCGCGACCTGGTGGGGCCGATGTTCGACATGGCATATTCTTCGCTGCTGGAGGACCTCAGCCAGCGCGGACTGTACAAGAACACGATGGTGGTCGGGCTGGGCGAGTTCGGGCGTACGCCGAAGGTGAACCCAGCCGGCGGCCGCGACCACTGGCCGCAGTGCTGGACCGTCCTCATGGGTGGCGGCCCGCTGAAGGGCGGGACGATTGTCGGTGCCTCGGATGAACTCGGGGCCTATCCGAAGGACCGGCCGACGACTCCTGGTGAGGTGGCGGCGACGATTTACAAAGGTCTGGGTATCGATCTTCAGGTCGAATTGCCGGGCGCGCAAGGACGTCCGATTCCGTTGGTGGATCGCGGCGTGGAACCGATTGGGGAACTATTTGCCTGAACGTGCGAGGATTGCGCTTTTCATTCCACGCATTGGAACAGATGGATGAACGGCAGATCACGCGAGAGCAAGTTCTGGCAATCGTTCGTTCCATCGAACCGTTCCAGTATTGGCATCGGCGGCAATGGCAGTTAGGTATTGGGATCAGCAGGCGGGAATTATGGTAGCAGTCGGAAATGGCATCATCACCACGGTCATGATCGAAGTGGGCGAACGCTATATCTTGGAATTGAGGGCACGCCGATGCGAGTAACTTACGATCCAGAGGTCGACGCGGCCTATATTTACTGCACCGATGCGAAGCCCAGGGGGCGCATCGCGCACTCCGTGCACCTTGCCGGCGAGCTTCTGGGTGTTCACGTCGATTTAGATTCAAGCGGTCGAATTCTGGGCATCGAGGTTCTGGAAGCAACCGATTTACTGCCTAGCGATCTGCTCGCTAAAGCCGAACGTCCCACGGGCTCGCGGGTGTCCGAATGATCGACCTGGTTCTGCTTACCCTCCTTGCGATCGATAAGCCGGCTGCCGGCTGGAACTTTCGCAATCACGTTATTCCCGTCCTGACCAAGATGGGCTGCAATCAGGGAGCGTGCCATGGCGCGCTGGCCGGCAAGGGCGGCTTCAAGCTCACCCTCCGCGGCTACGATCCGGAAGTCGACTACGACACTCTGACCAGGCAATCGCTGGGCCGCCGCGTATCTCTTGCCGATCCCGGCGCGAGCCTGATTCTCCAGAAGGCGACCTTTGCCATCCCGCACGGCGGGGGCAAACGCTTTGCCAAGGATTCGCTGGAATACAAGGTGATCCATGAATGGATCGCCGATGGAGCCGCGCCTCCCGCATCTACGGACGCCGAAGTAAAGACAATCAAGGTCGAACCGGCGGAATCGATTCTGGCTCCCAATGCGGAGCAGCAGCTCACCGTCAAGGCCGTCTATAGCGACGGCAAAGAGATCGATGTCACGCGGTGGGCAAAATTCTCCTCCACCGATGAGGGCGTAGCGCTGGTGGACGACGGCACCGGGAAAGCCAAGATGACCGGAGCGGGCGAGGCGGCCATCACCGTCTGGTATGCCAGCAAAGTCATCTACTCCCGCCTGACGGTTCCGTATCCGAACCAGGTTTCGGCGGCGGAGTACTCCAGTTTTCAACCCAAAGGGTTCGTCGATGAGTTGGCGTTGAAGAAATGGAAGTCGTTGAACATTGCGCCGTCAAAGCCCGGCACCGACGAGGCCTTCATCCGCCGGGCTTACCTGGACGCCGCGGGAATCCTACCCACAGCGGAAGAAGTCGAGCTGTTCCTGGCCGACAAATCGCCCGACAAGCGCGGCAAGCTGATCGATTCTCTCCTGGAGCGCGAAGAGTACGTCGACTATTGGTCCTACAAGCTGTCGGACCTGATGCTGGTGTCCAGCCGGAAGCTGAATGCGACCGCGATGTGGGCCTTCTACAACTGGATCCGCGACAGTGTCAAAGAGAACAAGCCCTGGGATCAGTTCGCCCGCGAGATTTTCACCAGCAGCGGCTCCAGCCGCGAAAAGGGAGCGCTCAATTACTTCGTCCTGCACAAGGACACAATCGACCTGACCGAGAACGTCACGCAGGCATTTCTTGGCCAGCGGCTGACGTGCGCCCGCTGCCACAACCATCCGCTGGAAAAGTGGACGCAGAAGCAGTATTACCAGATGGCGAATTTGTTCTCGCGCGTGGGTATCAAGAACGGCGGAACCGCCGCCGAGAATGTGGTGTTCGCCAAGGTCTCCGGCGATATCAACCACCCACGGCTGCTGAAACCAATGCGGCCTGCTCCTTTGGACGGGCCGGAGATGTCGCTCGAAGATCTGTCGGACCGCCGCGTGCAGTTCGCTGCATGGCTGACATCCCCGAAGAATCCGTTCTTCGCCCGCAGTTACGTCAATCGCGTTTGGGGCAATTTCATGGGCCGGGGTATCGTCAACCCGATTGACGACGTGCGGGCCAGCAACCCGGCGACGAACGAGGAACTGCTTTCCACGCTGACGAAAGATTTCATCGATCACGGGTTGGACCCCAAGCGGCTGATTCGCACCATCATGAATTCGTCGGTCTATCAGATTTCTTCGGAATCGAACGCGACCAACCAGAACGACAACAAGTATTATTCGCGCTACATCATCAAGCGGCTGCCGGCGGAAGTGATGCTGGACGCGATGAGCCAGGTAAGCGGTTCGCCGACAGCATTTCCGGGAATGCCCGCGGGCACTCGCGCGATGCAGCTTCCGGACGTGCGGATCCAATCGCAATTTCTGGATGTGTTTGGCCGCCCGGCGCGGCTGATTTGCGACGCGGGCGAACGCTCCAGCGATCCTTCGATTGCGCAAGCCTTGCACGTCATCAATGGCGACACACTGAATAAGAAACTGATGGCCGGCGACGGCGTGGTCAACCTGTTCCTGAAGCTGGGTCTTTCCGACAGCCGGATGGCAGACCAGCTCTATTTGTCGGCGTTCAGCCGTTATCCGTCCGAAGCGGAACGCGGCGCGCTGTTGTCGCAACTGTCCCAGGCTCGAGCGGTCAAAGGCACTCCGGAAGCGGTTCGCGAAACCCGCCGTCAAGCGATCGAGGATATGACTTGGGCGCTGTTGACGTCGAAAGAATTTCTGTTCAACCACTGATGATCCTGCTGCTGTTGGCTCTGGCGATTGACGTCCCCAACGCTCCCAGTTTTGAGGGAGACATCCTTCCCTTATTTGCAAAGCATTGCAATGGCTGTCATGCCAAGACCGTGACGATGGGCAGCCTGGACCTGGAGACGTACGACGGCATCCGGAAAGGCGGAAATCACGGAACGATTGTCGTTCCCGGGAAACCGAAGGAAAGCCGCCTGTACACGATGCTGACCGGCGAAGCCAAGCCGGCGATGCCGATGGACGGGAAAGTCCTGGCGCCCCAGCAGATCGCGATGGTCGCCAGTTGGATCGCCGCCGGAGCGGCGGGGCCGGTGAAGAATCAGGTCTACTCGCTGGCGTGGCTCCCCGAAGGCAAGGGCGTAATGCTGGGGGGATTCCGCCAGGTGACCTTCAACGACGGAAAACCGGCGTGGACCGGATTTTCCGATGCCGTGCGAGCGGTAGCTGTCTCCCAGGACGGCAAGCTCATCGTGGCCGCGGGCGGCAATCCCGGGCGCAAGGGCGAAATCAAGATCCAGGGCGGTCCCGAGTTTACCGGCCACTCCGACTGCGTCTATGCTCTAGCGATCTCGCCGGACGGAAAAACGATCGCCACCGCGAGTTACGACAAATTGATCAAGCTTTGGGATGCCGCCACAGGCAAGGAAATCCGGACTTTGAAGGATCACATCGACGCGATCTACGCGCTGGCGTACACGCCCGATGGGAA
>CAZETQ010000105.1:0-9636 GCA_964515165.1 uncultured Solibacteraceae bacterium
GGTAACAGGACCAGCCATACGGCAGTCTAACAACCTATGCGGGCAGTGATCGTTTCTTGGACCGCAGGCGCGACCATCCTGGCGCTCTTGGCCGTCGGCTACATCGCCGGCCGCGACGTCATGCTGCGCTTAGATGCTTTAGAACAAAAGGTCACCGCCGCCACCGAGAGCGCCCAGGAGGCCGCCAAAGACGCCAAGCTCGCCGCCGAAAAGGCCACAGCGGCCTCCACTACTGCCGTCGAATCTATGAACCAAAGCCGAGCCTCTGAGGATGCCCGGCAAAGCGCGCTAGCCGAGCGAGCGCAGGCGGAGCAGGCGAGGGTGAAAGCAGAAGCTCTGGCCTCTGATGCCAACCAGCAGGCGGAAACTGCTCGCGCCGACGTGGCGAAAGTCCGCAAAGAACGCCAGGAAGAGCTGGACCACATGCAGGAAATGCTCAGCCAGATTGTCGAGACCCGGCGCACCTCCAGCGGCATGGTGATGAATCTTTCCGATAAGGCCCTGCACTTCGAATTCGACAGCGCCTCTCTCAGTCACGAGAGCCGCGAGTTGCTCAGCCGGGTCGCCGGAATCCTTCTCGCCTCCGGGGGCTTCGGACTCTCCATTCACGGCCACACCGATGACGTCGGCGGAGCGGCCTACAACCAGATGCTCTCGGAAAAGCGAGCACAGTCTGTCCGCCAATACCTCGCCGGCGCCGGCATTCCCAGCGGCACCATCTCCGCCAAAGGTTTCGGCAAAGGTAGCCCCATCGCTCAAGGCGAGTCGGAGCAGGCGCGCGCCAAAAACCGCCGCGTCGAGATCGTGTTGACCGACACTCGCATCCGCTACCTCGGCGAAGCCCGGTAAACCGCCCCAAATCTCCACAAATCTGTCACAGCGGGGATTAGCATGGAAAATACTCCATGGCTTCCGGCACTATCGCTGCTCCCACCGCGGTCGGCTCGCGAATCGGTTCCGTCGACGCCCTCCGCGGACTGGTGATGATCATCATGGCGCTGGACCACACCCGCGATTTCTTCCACGACGCCGCGGCCCTCTTTCCTCCGGAAGACATGACCCGCACCAGCGCCATCCTGTTCTTCACCCGCTGGATCACTCACTTCTGCGCGCCGGTCTTCATGTTCACCGCGGGACTGGGAGCCTATCTCCCGCTGCTCCGCGGCAAATCCAAACAGGAAATCTCCCGCTTCCTCTGGACCCGCGGCCTCTGGCTCATCATTCTGGAAATCACTCTCTTCCGCTTTATCCTGAATTTCAGCCTCACCGCCGGACCCGTCATTCTCCTGGTCCTGTGGGCGCTCGGCTGCTCCATGATCGCTCTCGCGGGCTTAATCTACCTCCCCATCCGAGCGCTCACCATCCTCAGCCTTGCTGTCATCGCGCTTCACAACCTGGCTGATCGCCTGCCCTCGGCCCAGTTCGGCCCGGCCGCCTGGCTCTGGAACATCCTTCATCAGCAGGGAATCTTCGGCTTTGGCGGCTTTCTGTTCTTTGTCGCCTACCCGCTCGTCCCCTGGATTGCCGTCATGTCCGCCGGCTTCTGCTTTGGCGAAATCTACAAAATGGAATCGGACACCCGCCGCCGGGCGATGGTCCGTATCGGCCTCGCCCTCACCGCGCTTTTCTTCGTGCTCCGGGCCATCAACCGCTACGGAGACCCCGTACCGTGGTCCACCGCCGTACCCGGCACCGCTGTGCTTTCCTTTTTGAACTGCGCCAAGTATCCGCCGTCCCTGGACTTTCTCCTGATGACGCTCGGCCCCGCCATCCTCCTGCTTGCCTGGATGGATAGCCGCAATTGGAGCCTCGCCAACCCCCTCACCGTCTTCGGCCGCACCCCAATGTTCTATTTCCTCGGCCACTTCGCCCTGATTCACGTTCTGATGGTTGCTTTCGCGTTCCTCCGCCACGGAGCCGGCCCCTTCCTGCGATCGCCTCCGCCTGCCATGGGCGGCCCACGAGAATTATTCCCGCCCGGTTACGGATGGGACCTCGGCGTCGTCTATCTCGTTTGGGCCGGAGTGGTCGTGCTGATGTACCCGCTGTGCTTGTGGTTCTCCCGGCTCAAGGCGCGCCGCGCCGATTGGTGGCTGCGGTATCTCTGACAATTGCGATAATAAGGACATCGCCGAGCGCCGCGGATACTGAGTCATTTGCCTGCGCGTCGTTTGCCTGCAATCTTTGCCATTGTGGAGTTTTGATTCATGAAGACCGGTCTGTTTTTCCGCTCCTTGTTCGCAGCGGTAAATCGTACGCTTCTCGCCTTTGCGCTTTTCGGCGCCGCCGCCCCCGCGCAATTCGCACCGCCTCCGCGGCCCAAGCTGGTATTGCTCGTGGCAATCGATCAGTTCCGCTATGACTACCTCACCCGCTTCCGCTCCGAATACACCGGCGGCCTGAAAACCCTGCTCGAACGCGGAGCCGTATTCGTCGATGCCAATCTCGAACATTACCCCACTGTCACCGCCATCGGGCACTCCACCATGCTCTCCGGAGCGACCCCCTCCGTCAGCGGCATCATGGGCAACGACTGGTTCGACCGTAAGACCGGCAAACAGGTAACCAGCGTCTCCGACGATTCCGCGCAGCTGCTCGGTGGCATCGCCGGAGGTAGAGGATCCTCGCCCCACCGCCTGCTCGTCAGCACCGTCGGCGATGAGCTAAAGCGTTCCGGCATCCCCGGCGTGAAAGTGTTCGGACTTTCGCTGAAAGACCGCTCCGCCATCCTCCCCGCAGGACACATGGCCAACGGAGCATTCTGGTACAGCGACGACACCGGTGAATTCGTCAGCAGCACTTATTACTTCAAACAGTTGCCTGCCTGGGCTTCGGCCTTCAATGCCGAAAGGCACCCCGATCGATTCGCCGGCAAGACATGGCTCTCCTCCGCCAACGGCCCGCAGCGGCGCCTCGTCGAAAAGCCTGGACCGATGCTCTATTCCGGTGTCTACGCCAGCCCCTACGGCAACGATCTGCTGGCGCTTTTTGCCGAACGCGCGCTCAAAGAAGAAAAGCTCGGCCAGCGCAGCGTCACCGATCTGCTCACCGTCAGCTTCTCCTCCAACGACTCCATCGGCCATGCCTTCGGCCCGGACTCCGAAGAAGCCCACACGATCTCGCTGAACGTCGACCAGGCGATGGGCCGCCTCTTCGCCGCCATCGATAAAGCTGTCGGCCTCGATAACACCCTCATCATGCTCACCGCGGACCATTCGGTATCCCCCCGGCCGGAAGTGCTGATCGAACAGCACATGCCCGGCGGCCGCATGAAAGGGGGCTTCTTCCAGCCGATCCAGGAAGCTCTGGAAAAGAAGTACGGAGCGGGAAAGTGGCTGCTCTCCACCGCCGGCAGCTCGCCATACTTCAACTACGACCTGATCGCCGAAAAGAAGCTCGACCGCGCGGAAGTCCGCCGCTTTGCGGCCCAGGCAATTCTTTCCTCCGACCACGTCAGCCGGGTCTACACCTGGGACGATCTCGCCGGAGGCCGCCAGTCCGCCGACCGGTTCGACGAGCGGGTGAAGCGAGGTTTCAACTCCCGCCGCTCCGGCGATCTCGAAATCGTGCTGGAGCCCTACTGGATCCGCGGCAACACGGTTGCCACCCACGGCACACCGTACAACTACGACACACACATTCCCCTGGTCTTTATGGGCAAAGGGGTGAAACCCGGCCGCTATTACAAACACGCGGCGCTCAATGACCTGGCTCCCACCGCCGCCGCCCTACTGGATCTGGAAATTCCCTCCGGTTCCGTCGGCCGGATCCTGGACGAAATGTTCATTCCGGCCACCGCGCCCACTACCGCCAGGCCGCGCACAAAATAGCGCCAGCACGGTGCGCCAGAACGAGTATCGGGCGTAACGGGTTCGACCCGCGTTCGTCAAGCGGCTGCGGCAACGGCGGGAATCACTGCCGGTTTTCGACCAGAGAGACGACGGTATTGAATACATCGCGCGGAGGGCGTGTTCCGATAATGGTCCAGATATCTCCCTCAGGGTAATGGGAGCGGATCAAATCCATTTCCTTGTGGTATTGGGCGAGTTGCGCTTCGACGTCTCGCGCATTTCCCGGCTTCGCGCCGCGCTTTGCCAAACGTTCCCGCACGACGTCGTCCGGAACGTCCAGGTGGATGATAATCGGCGCGGGCAAGCGCAGTTCTTTCACCAGGCTGTCCAGAAACTCGACTTCGGCGCGCGTGGACGGATACCCGTCGAGAACAAATCCTTTGGCCGCATCCTGGCCCTTCGCCTGTTCGCGCAGAAACTCGTTGGTTTTGGATGGGGAGTTGCCGGCGTTTTTCCGAAGCTCGTCGGCCGAAATGATTGCCACTTTGTATTTCTTCTGCAGCAACTCCGCCTGCGTAGTTTTGCCGCTGCCGGGAGGACCGATCAGGACCATCACCAGTCCTTTCCCCGCATCCTGAGCACTGGCGGGAAGAAGACCCGCGGTGACGGCAAGGATGCTCGCAAGCAGCAGCGGCAGGAGCGCAAATGAAGAACGTCTGGCGTTTTCCACGTCGATTTATTCTAGTTGACGGCGACGAGGAAGTTGAGGGAAACCGCCCTAATTCGAGAAGCCGCGCGCTGCGGCAGCTCCGTCTTTCCAGGCCACCCGATGCCACTCCTGCGGATGCGACGGTCGCCGGATCCCCTGTGCGACGCAGTATATCGCTCCAAAGAACAGCACCGCCCCCTGGAATAGCCCCAATCCGAGGGTGAAGTAGTGCCAAACCTGTCCCAGCAATTCCGGCATACCTGTTGTTCGGCAGTTTTTGGAAAAAGCTTTAGGGTGGATCGGCCCGAAGGCATTTCGAGAAAATTCCGTATTTTTTTCGTTTGTTCACAATAACTTGGGAGCCGGCGGCAGCGAACTGCCGAAATTCGGTCATTACTCTCAAGCCGTAATGTGGCACAACACGGTCGAAGTGGAACGGTTTGCCTCTGCCGCGGAACGCGAGCAGGCGGCACAGAACCAGGTGGAAGAAATCCTGGAGAGGCTGCGCTGCCAGGCGCCGGTCGCGGCGGCCCGGGAGACTGCCAGTGAAGCTAAGGAACTGACGCAGCGGTTGAAGCAGTCGCAGACGGAGCTGATGGCTCGGGCGGGTCGCGCCTCGGAAGAGATCCGGCGGATTTCCGAGAAGCTGGAACTTCAGCTCACCGACGGTCAACCGATTAAGTCGGGGCTAGCGGAGCTGATGCGTTTGGAAGCAGAGCACCGGCTGGTCACACGAGCCAACCGGCGCCTGGCGGAGGAGCGAATTCCCAACGCGGAGATTGCGGAGATGAACAAAGCCGCCGCGTTTCTGCTTGCTCAGGCAGGGGCACTGCGGGAGGAAGCACGGATCCGATTGGAGAAGACCGCTCAACTGATCTCGCAAGCGGCGGAGTTCGAGGGCAACATCACCTTCAACCCCGCCAATACGATATCCGGAGCCCTCGCCGCACGGGCGGAGGCATTGGAAGCACAGGCCGACAACTATCGCCGGTGGGCCGCCGAGCGGGCAGAACGGCATGAGAAGCTGCTGGCTCAACTTGGGGCCTAGTTTTACAAATACAGGAGAACACCATGGAAACACGACAGAAGATTCGCGAACTACTGGAAGCGATGGACGGGACACAGCGTCAGTTTGTGGCCGAAGAACTAAAGGCAATGAATATTGCCCAACGTCCTCGGGTGGCAATGGAGGAAATTACGGCCGCGCGGCTGATGCAGGATAAGGACTTTGCTGCCCGCGTTAGGGCGGAAATCGATTCCGCCCTTCGCGGTGAGATCTAACGGCACAGACGAAAGGAGCTGGCGAACCGCTCTTAACGACCACGACCACCGGCGTGACCCACGGATCCCGAGGCGCCGCCTCGGGATACCGCGCCACCACCCCCGCCGCCCGCGGCCGGGGCAGAAGGTGCGGCGGACACTCCGCCACCGGACATTCCACCGCCGCTGTAGCCACCCATCGAACGGGCCGGCATGGTGCTGTAACCCAAGTCGCTGTTATAGACCGGGCGCGGCATATTGACTCCTCCGCCACTGTTTCCGTAGTACACAGGCGGGCTGTAATAGAAAGCATTCATCCAAGCCGACGGCGAGAAGAATCGATACCCAAACGGGCTGTTCCACACTCCGCGGGTGGGCAAATAGGTGTACATCCCGAAATAATTGTTGTAGAACCAGCCACCCATCCCGGCGCCTGCGCCCATCCAGTAAGAAGAAACCGACGACGTATTGGATAGCCCGGCACCGGACATATTCGCCGCTGCCAGATAGCCGGACCGGCGTTTGGCCCAGCGATAGAGCGAATCAGTGTTGTCTTTGTCGAACTTTGCGACCTTGGCGTCACCGTCCAGCGCCATCACCCGGCCTTCTTTCAGTTCAGTGGACTTGCCCGCCTGCTCCACCAGCGCTTCCCCGTCCCAAACGCGGGCTTCGAGAGGCTTGGTGTCAAAAGAATAGATTCCATTTTTCGTCAAAGAGATCTTGGCGTCCTTCACCAGGATGGTGGTCTTGTTCTCCTTGACATTGTCGGAAGCCTCGACGTTGATCGCACCTTCCACCAGTTCCACGCGCGTATCGGAGAGCTCATTATTCACCATCTTGATGGTCGTGTGCTCACCGACTCGAATCACCATTCCAGGTGCCAGCAGAACCTCCGCGCGGCCTTCCGCAGTGGTCAGCAATTCACTGGGCTTCAAGGAAGAAAAAACGCCGACTTTTGTCTCTGGAGTTTTCCCATTTACCAGCACATCGCCTTCGGCGAGGTGAATGATGCCCGATTTGGCGGAGATCACGTTTTGGGCATACAAGGATCCGCCCGCCGACAATAGGAAAAGAGCCGCAGTCAATCGCATCTTTACCTCCGTTTCCAGAATACTCCTAAATGGCTTGACGCAAGAGAAAGAATTCCCGTTTCAACGGCGATCGCGAATGATCTCCCGGGCGCAATTGTAGCCGGGAGCTCCCATGACTCCCCCGCCCGGATGTGCCCCGGATCCACACAGATACAAGCCGCGCAGCGGCGTTCGGTACCTCGCCCAACCGGCAATGGGACGCATGACGAACATTTGATCCAGGCTCATCTCTCCGTGGAAGATATTTCCCCCGCTGATGCCGAAACGTTGCTCTAAGTCCCATGGCGACAATACGGTGCGATGAAGCACGCGATTCTTGAATCCCGGAGCATAGTCCTCGATCAGGTCGAAGACGCGGTCGGCAAAAGGCTCCCGCAGTTCGTCCCAGTTCAGCCCGTCCGAAAGAGTATAGGGCGCATACTGCAGGAAGATTCCCAGGATGTGCTTACCCGGCGGAGCCAGCGACGGATCGTACATCGTCGGGCACGTCAGCTCCAGCAGGGGCGACCGGGAGGGCTTTCCGTACTTGGCGTCGTCCCACGCACGCTCGACATATTCGATCGACGGGCAGATGTGCATGGTCGCCTTGTGCTGCGGTCCGGGAGCGCCGGGCAGACACCGGAAATCCGGAAGACCATCGACGGCGACATTGATCTTGGCGGAAGTGCCTTCGCTGCGATACCGTCTCACGGCGTCGGTGAATTCGACCGGCAGATGCCGGGGATCGACCAGTCGCAGAAAAGTAGCTTTCGGATCCAGGTTGCTGGCTACGATCGGCGCATGGATCTCTTCCCCGCCGGCCAGGACGACACCGACCGCCCGATCGCCGTCCACCAGCACTCCTTCCACCGGAGCGTTGGTTCGAATCTGAACGCCCGTCTGCCGGGCGGCCGACGCGATGGCTTCTGAAACCGCTCCCATGCCGCCGCGCACAAAACCCCACAGTCCCCGTTTTCCCCCCACCCCTCCCATGCAGTGGTGGAGAAGGATGTACGCCGTGCCTTGCGACTTGGGACCGCCATTGGCTCCGATCACGCCGTCGGTTGCCAGCGTGACCTTCACTTCCGGCGATTCGAACCAGTCGTCCAGAAAGTCGGCGGCGCTCTGGGTGAAAATCTTGACCAGGCCGACGATTTCCTCCCGGGAAAGCCCCCGGAGACGGCCCAGCAATTTCAGGTAATCCGCGAAGTCGCGAATCCCGGACGGCGGAAATTCCGGCGGCGTTGTGAGAAGCAGCGACTCGACCACCTCCGCCAGCCGCTCCAAGTGAGCTTCAAACTTCGGAAAGATCTCCGCATCCTTTTTCGAGAACTTGGCGATCTCGGCAAGCGTCCGCTGCGGGTCCTGCCACATGAATAAGTAGCGGCCGTCGGGAAACGGAGAAAAGAAAGCAGGGTCCTTCGCATCCACCTGGTATCCGTAACGGGGTAGATCCAGATCGTGAATGATGCGTTCCTGCAGCAGCGACGTCAGATACGCGGCGCTGGAGACGCGATAGCCGGGCCAAAGTTCCTCCGTGACGGAGCAGCCGCCGATCAATTCCCGGCGCTCCAGCACGATGACACTGCGGCCGGACCTGGCAAGGTACGCGGCGGTCACCAGCCCGTTGTGGCCCCCGCCGACGATGATCGCGTCAAAGCGGTTGGTCATTCCTGACCCTGCAGCCACGGGCCGAGGCGCTCGTCTTGAAAATCGTGAACCAGGAAATCGACATCTTCCAGGCCTGTGCGGCTGGAATCGACGCCCACGACACGCATCCCCGCGGCTCGAGCGGCAGCGACTCCGGTTGCCGAGTCTTCGAAGACGACGCAATCTTTCGGCGTCTGTTGGAGCTTTTCCGCCAGGGCCAGGTAAATATCCGGATACGGCTTCGGATGCTCCACCTGGTTGCCGTCTATGATGGCGTCGAAGGCATCGGACAAACCGGCACGTTCCAAGGTGAACTCGATATTGGCGCGCTCGGCGTTGGAGCCGAGTCCCTTGGGACCCGCAAGACTGCGAACGAATTCGCGAGCTCCGGGGATGACATACTCCTCAAAAACCGGGGTCATCATCTCGCGGAAGAGTGCTTCTTTTTCGGCGCCGTAGCGGAAATTATCCGCCGCGGAAATCTGGTCGCCCCAATATGCCGAGACGATCGCGTCGTTGCGGCGGCCGTGCATGGCTGCCTGCAGGTCTCCGGGATCGATTCCGTGCTTCCGCAAATAAATTTCCCAAGCCTGCGTGTGAAGCGGCATGGAATGGATGATTACACCGTCAAGGTCAAAGAGGAACGCGGGCATCTCCTTTGAGTTTACGAGTAAAGAAAAAAAGGGCTGACCCCGTGAGGGCCAGCCCTAAATCGCACTAACCAAAAATGGAAACGTTTAGCGGCGAACGGCGACACCGGCCGTGGCCAGCGTGAAGCCGGCCTCTACCGCATCCTTACGGAACATCTTGACCGTATCGAGCGAGAATTCCGCCAGATCTTTTCCGATCGTCGGCAGCTTCTTCATGATGTCGTTGGTCACGGTGATGATGTGGCATCCGATCTCGTCGGCCTGAACGACATTCAGAACCTCGCGCGGGCTGGCCCAGATGAGCTCAATCTGCGGTTGGTTCTGAATCAGCTCGACGGTCGCTTTCATAATCGGAAGCGGATCAATGCCGGCATCGGCGATGCGCCCGGCGAAAACCGAAACATAGGCCGGCGTGCCGGAGCCGAGCGCCGACACCGCCGTGCGGACCTGGTCCAAGGTGAGAATCGCCGTCAGATTCACCTTCACCCCGCTTTCGTTCAGGCGCC
>CAZETQ010000106.1:0-9439 GCA_964515165.1 uncultured Solibacteraceae bacterium
CCAGCTTAACAAGCCCGTTCCATTAATTATGCGGACTTCTGACTCAGGACACTAGTGTCCTGAGTCAGAAGTTCGTTTCATAAGTTAGGTTATGGCTGCATACTTGGGTAGCCTACTATCACGAAGACCGCACGCACATCGGATTGAACAAGGCCACGCCCGCCAAGCGACCGATCGAGCTACGTCCTACCGAAACGAGCCGGATTCAGTCTCGGCCTCGAATCGGCTGTCTTCATCACCGCTACTCCTGGGTAGAAGCCGCCTGACTCGCAACAGAACATTCCCGCGTTCATTGTTCGCCAGGAGTGGCGCCATCCTCTATCACACCCATTGCTGCTGATTTGTGTCCCACGTATAACACCGGCAGCGAAAGCTCGTACCCTGCAAGTTTGATTTTGATGACCTACACGGTTCCGAGCCGGGTATATGGTCCACAGACCGTGCCCCATAACCGGGAATATACTCACTGCAGTGTGATGCGGCTCCTGTCGCTTTGTGCCCTCATTTACGGCGCCTCATTTTTTCCTGTGATTTGTGCGCAGATCCCAGGCAATGCGGGAGTTGAGGCGGAGAAGCGCTACAAAGCCGCCAAAGCAGCTGAGGCAAAACAGGACTACGAGACGGCGATCCGGGAATGGAGATCAATCACTACCCTGATGCCGTCGATGGCCGAAGCGCATAGCAACCTGGGGATGATGTACTACTTTGCGCACCAGCCGAAGGAAGCGGTTGCCCCATTTCGCCGAGCGATCCAGCTTTCGCCACGGCTGGTGGCACCCCACCTTTTCCTCGGAATTTGTTCCTATTTGATCTCGCGGCCCGACGAAGCGATTGCGGAATTGCAGCGCACTCTTCAGTTGGAACCGGGCAACGCAGTTGCCAGGAAATGGCTGGGTCTCAGCTATGCCTTTCACGGAGACATGGTCCGGGCGATTGCAGCTCTGGAGCAGGCGGCCCGGCAGATTCCGGACGAGCCGGAAATTCGATTTCACTTGGCGCGCGCCTACAGCCGCATGGCGACGGACTGTGTCCGAACGATTCGCGAAACATGGCCTGACTCCGCTTGGGATCACCTGGTCCAAGCGGATCAATACCGCCTGCAGAATCGTACCGAGGAATCGCAACGTCAGCTTCGGGAGGCGGAAGCGAGGGAGCCGGGTGTTACGACTTTCCGGAATTCACAATTTCAATCTGTCCACCAGCTTCTGTCCGCGGGCCGGCATGCCCAAGCGTATGAAGAAGTGGTGAGATTGCAGACGAAAGTTCCCGCAACTCCTGAGCTTCTCTATTTGACAGCGAGGGCTAGTCGCGAACTCAGCTTTCAGGGAGTCGAGAATTTTGCTCGTCTGGAGCCGAACTCGTACCGGCTTCACCAGCTCCGCGCCGAATACGAAGCGGCCGGGGGAAACGACAGCGCTGCGGAAGTGGCGTATCGCAAAGTGCTCGCCGTCAAGCCTGACGCGATCCATGTCCATCTGGCGCTGGGGGAACTCCATGTCCGCCGTAAAGAATTCGATCAGGCGATTGCGGAATTTGAAAAGGAAGTGAAGATTGATCCCTACTCGGCCGGCGCTTTGACGCAAATGGGAATCGCTTATCGGAACCTGAGAGACGCCGATCGCGCCGTGCAATCGCTCAAGCGGAGCATCGAGATCAACGGCAACTCCGGACTCTCTCAGAAGGAAATCGGAATTGCCTACCTGCAGTTGTCCAATGCGCAGTCGGCGATCCAGCATTTGGAACGCGCGAAAGTGCTTCTCAAAGGGGGAGACGATGCGCTGCTCTACCAACTGGGCCGCGCCTATCGCCTTGCCAATCAGCCCGCGAAAGCTGCGCAATACAACGAGCTCTATCGCCAGCGCCTGCAGCAGAATCGGGAACGTCTGGAGGCTCCAAGTAAAGGTGGAAACTAATTGCGGAATTTTATGGACCGGACGATACCCTGGCTTTCCTTGATCCAGACCAACTGATTGGTGGGGACTTTCTGCACCTGATCGACCGTTCCGCTGGGCCATCGAATCTCCAGAAGATCAACGGTCTCGGCAGGACCGGCTCCGAAGTGAAGCCGCAGATCGTTTTGAGATAAATAACTTCCGCCGCTACGCACTTCGTCGATCTGCGAATGCGTTCCGATGACAACCTTCACGCGAGCACCAATACCGCTGCGATTCGACTTTGTTCCGATGGTTCTGACCTTTAGCCAGCGGTTCTGATTGTTGACGTCGTTGCGCAACAGCGTTGGCGGATCGTGCATGTTACTGACGACGATATCGACATCTCCGTCGTTGTCAAAATCCCCGAAGGCGACTCCGCGCGAAGAGCGTTCCAGCAGCACTCCGGATCCGGAACGGGAACTCATATCGTCAAACCGCCCGTTTCTCAGATTGCGATAGACAATCTTGCGTTCCTTGAACCTGGTGTCCAGCCCCGTCTTCTCTAATTCCGGATAGACGTGACCGTTCGCCGCGAAGATGTCCAGCCATCCGTCATTATCTAGATCGGCAAAGCCGCAGCCCCATCCGAGAAACTGCGTGTTCTTTCCCAGCCCGGCGGAGACTGTCGCGTCGGTAAACAATCCCTCTCCGGAGTTCAGGTACAGGCTCGACGTGTCGTCGGAAAAGTTGGTTTTGAACAGATCCAGATGACCGTCGCAGTTGTAGTCGCCCGCCGCCACTCCCATTCCGGCTTGTTCTTTTCCATCTTCGTTATAAGCACAGCCCGCCTTGACCGCCATTTCGGTAAATGTGCCGTCGTGATTGTTTCTATAGAGCAGGCTGGGTGTGGAGTCGCACGCTACATAGATATCCGGCCATCCATCGTTGTCGAAGTCGCCGGTTAACGCCGTAAATGCGTACTGCCGTCGCGGCTTACTGATCCCGCTTTTCTCGGATACGTCGGTGAATGTCCCGTCGCCGTTGTTCCGGTAAAGGAGGTTGGTGCCATACGGCAGTCCTCGCGGCCCGCACATGACGGGGACGCCTTTCCAGTTACAGAAATTTCCCGAACCGGCGGCTGGCGTGTTCTTGAGATCGAAGTCGACGTAGTTTGCGACGAAGAGGTCGAGATTTCCATCCTTGTCGTAGTCCACGAAGCAACAGCCCGTGTTCCAGCGAGGCCGCGCACTCCGCTGCAACAAGCCGGCTTTCTCCGTTACGTCTGTGAATGTTCCATCGCCGTTGTTGCGATAAAGAACGTTCTCACCCCAGTAGGTCACAAAGAGGTCATCGAATCCGTCGTTGTTGAAGTCTCCGACACAGACGCCTTGGCCCCAGCCGGTCCGAACCAGACCGGCCTTCGCCGTGACATCGGTAAAAGTGCCGTCTCGATTGTTCTTGTAGAGATGGTTAGTTGGTTCCTGCCCTGCGGGAAACGCATCCAGGCTTGTCGCATTGACGAGGAAGATATCCAACCAGCCATCGTGGTCGTAATCGAAGAAAGCAACCCCACTTCCTGTGGTTTCGATGATCCATTTCTTGATCCGATCGCCGCCGGATTCGCAGCGATCCTTCAGTCCTGCCGCCGCACCGATATCGATCAGTTGCGGAGTAAACGGAGTAGAGTCCTTAATCGGCGACGTAAACCAGTCGGCACTGGCACTGCCAACGAGGCGATCGACGCCAAAAACCACTGATGCCCGGCTGAGGGAACGAAGTACCTTTCTGCGCGAGAACCCGAGTGTCATCTCAGCGCGATCCCAAACTAGGATCGAGCCGCTGCGCCTGGGTGAACGCGAGGTTCGCACCCTCCGAATCCCCGGCGAGGCGCAAGGCAGACCCGAGGTGAAAATGTGCAAGCCCCCAGTTGGGCTTCAATTCGATCGCGCGCCGGAACTCGCGAGTAGCCGATGAGTAATCTTTTTTCGTCGCGAACGCAATGGCCAAACTGTCATGGCATTCGGCACTAGTTTCCTGCTGCTCTAGAGCCAACCGAAAGTTCTGAATTGCTCTGTCCATATCGCCTTGGCGAGCGTGCGCCAGTCCCAAATTGTATAAGGCTTCGAAATAGCCGGGACGCAGGCTGACGGCCTTCTGCAGAGCTTCGGACGCGGTGGAAAGATCACCTTTCGTCAGAAGTGCCGTCCCATAGAACTGCCAGGCTTCCGGCAGTCCCGGATTCAGCGTTGTCGCCCTTCGAAACTCTTCGATTGCTTCGGCAAGATTTCCGGAATCGAGCTTTTCCTTGCCCAGCTTCAACGCTGCAGGAGCCTGCTGAGCCGTAACCTCCGCCAACGCTCGCTGCGCCTCGACCGAATTCTTTCGCAGTGCGATTGCTCTCTTCAATTCGGCTTCGGCAGTAGCCCAATCTTTGCTGTTGAGTGAAACAACGCCCAGATAATAGTGCGCCTCAAAGTAGTTGTCGTCCAGCGCAATGGCTTTTCGAAAACAGTCCGCAGCCTCCTTTGCTTCGCCTTGGCGAAGCAGCGCCATCCCCAGGCGCCAGTGGGCGTCCGGCCACGTGGGTTGAGATTTTACCGTCTCCCGCAAAGTTTCGATGGCCCCGGCGAACTCGCCACGCTCGAACTTGAGTGCGGCATTTCCCATCTGAATGCTGGCAGCAATATCCCGATGCTGCTTCTCCCGCAGTTGCTCTGCCATGGCAAATTCGGAATCGGCTTCCGCGCGCTTTCCCTGTTTGCGAAGTTCGATGGCCAGATGATAGTGCGGTTCTGAAAAATCGGGCGCCAGTCGTGCAGCTTCTTTCAGGTGCGCCATGCCTTCCGCGGTGCTCCCCTGCTTGAGCAGCGACTTTCCGGCGAAATACTGCGCTTCCGCGGAGTCCGGATATTTCTTCAGTGTTTCCGCAGCCAGCCGTCCTACCTCCGCATAGTTCCCCATCTCTTCGTACCGGCGCGTCAATGTGTTTCGAACAACCAAATGCTCCGGCGCAAGGGCGAGCGCTTTCTTCAGTTGTTCGACTTCGCGCTCCACTCCGTACTTGCGCCGGTAAGCCAGCGCGAGATTGAATTGCGCTTCGACATAGTCAGGGCGAAGCTCGACCGCCTTCTGAAATAACTGGATCGCCTCGTCGACATTTCGTTCCACTACCGTTAGCGCCAGACTGTTGTAGGGATTGGGATCGGAACTGTCCGCAGCGATCGCGAGACGAAATTCCGCAATGCATTCGTCGATGCGGCCCAACTGCGCCAGAACGAGTCCCAGGTTGTGATGTGCGGAGGCGAAGTTCGGTTGAAGCTCAATCGCGCGCCGAAACTGAAAGATGACCGCCTGAGTGTCCGTGCCCTTTTTGCCCAACAGCAAACCGAGCGCATTGTGAGCCTCGGCAAAATCCGGACGGAGGGTGACGGCACGCTCCAATTCGGCGATGGCCGGATCCAGTTCGCCTTTCTCGTGTAACTGAAGCGCCTTCTGGTAATGCTCCGTGGCACGATCTGGCGCCGCCACTGCGCAGACCAGTAGCGTGGATACGAACGACGCTCGAAAGGCTGCCGAATTCATCACTGGTACGCATTCTGCCGGCCACTCCAGCGGAAGCGACCCTAGAAGTTTATCTTCAAACCGATCTGAATCACTCTCGGCGCGTTTCTCTGGCCAGTGATCGCGCCGAAGGAGCCGGAACCAAATGTTGTGTTTGGGTTGCCAAGCCTGACGCGGTTGAAGGCATTGAAAAACTCGCCGCGCAGTTCGGCGTTAATCCGTTCCCAGATAGGAATGAACTTGATCACCGAAATATCGAAGTTCTTAATACCGTCGGAGCGGCAGGAACCAATCGTCCGGGGCGCGTTGCCGAAGGTGAAGTTGGCATTTCGCTGAAATCCAGCGGGATCCAAGTACTGGACGATCTTGTCCCCACGGGATCGGTCCATATCACCACATGCGTTCCCCACCCAATCCGGACGATTGCCGCCGCCGAACGCGCCCGTGGTTTGTCCCGTCTGTGAGACGCCAATCGGGTAACCGCTGGCGAAGGTGGTAATTCCGGCCAGCTGCCAACCGCCGATGATCATGTCTACAGGTTTGGAAACGTTCTGGGCGAGAGCTTTCCCTTTCCCGAAGGGCAGATCGTAGACGTAGCCGATCGACACCCGCTGCGGAACATCGGCGGCCGAGTACGACTTCTCCAGCTGATAGTTCCAATTGTCCTGATAGCCGACCGCCGGCCCCAGATAGCCGGACTCAAACGAATCGGTGTTCGTCAGGTTTTTCGACCAGGTATAAGCAAGCGTGAACGTAAGTCCCTGTGAGAAACGCTTGTTCACTTCCACCTGGAGTGCGTCATATGCGGCATTGAACGTATTGGTATCGGCAGCCAGCCCCTGGTATGCCGGCAGGATCGGGACCACCCCGTTGTACTGCGGCCAACGCCGCAGCAGTTGCCCGAATTGCACGTTCGGCTGGCTCAATGGCGCCAGCGGGTTCGTGATGATGCCGTAGAACGGATTCGGTACGGTGTCAAGGAGCTTGCTTCCATACTTCGCCATCATTTCTCGCGGAATGTTGTCGCCGCAGTAGAAGAAAGCGCAAGTCAGCCGGTGCCCGCGAGTGCCCGCATAGGCGGCGCTGAAGATCATGTTGCCCGGCAGCTCGTACTGGAAGCCGAAGTTCCATTGCCACTGATATGGAGTCTTGCCCTTCGTCGCGCCACCCAGTAATTGCTCGCCCAGCAGGGAACTCATCCCCTTGGTGTCATAGATCGGAACATTGAATCCGTTCGGAAACGGATTGTCGATCGTCACGTTAGGCCGGATACCGTCGGTGGTGGCAATGATCGAAGTGAGCGCTCCATACGGGCCATTGTTCGGCGTCGAAGGTCCGGGAGCCACGGGCGACAACATGAATAGCTTCGAAAAGCCGCCTCGCAACACGAATTTGTCAGTCACCTGATAAGCCGCTCCAATGCGTGGCGCGAAATTCGTCTTGTCCGTCTTGATGATTCCCCGTCCATCGACTCCCGGTGTGGAAGGGAAGACGACAGAACCGTACAACGGCCTGCCGACCAGGTCGTTGTAATACTGATCCAGGCTCTTTCCGCCGGTGTTTGCGCCAATGGCGTTGCCGATCGGGTTGGCCCGATCCGGATCAAAGCGGAACATGTGATCGAAGCGCTCCGTGAATGGCGTGTTCACGTCATAACGTAAACCGAGATTCAGGGTCAGCCGCCGGGTGACTCGAAAATCGTCCTGTACATAAAACCCGATGTACTTAGACGAGTAGAGCGAGGTAAAACCCGCCGACATGCTCCCGCCGCTCGGTAAGCCAAGGAGCATATCGGCCATCCCATTTCCCGTGAACGGTGTACAGATCAGAGGATCCGGACCGCACGAGAATCCGCCGCCAAAGTTGAAGCTGCCCGCAAAACCCTTCCGGAGGTTTTCTCCGGCCTGCAGCACGACGTACTGCATTCCAGCCTTGACCGTGTGCTTTCCGAGGCTCTTGGCGATTCCCAATGAATATTGGTAGTTCGAATAAGGCTGCGTGAAAGTGTTTCCAAAGCCGTCACCGGTAGGCGCGTAGCCGCTGGGAGTGATGTTCGGAAACAGGGGACCTCCCGTGTACTGGTTGGCGTATTGAACGATGCGGCCGTCCGCATAGGGTCCACCCAAGGAAGTGGGATCGAAGCCTTGCGATTGTGCGGTGGAATCGTCGACGATACGCGCCCAATTGCCTGCCTGTGTGATGACGAGCGTCGGGGTGGGCGTCCAAGTCCACGAAAGCACCACATTGTGACCCGGCTGAAAGTTGTTCCGGCTGCTGAGCGACTGGGACGACGCCACGTTGTTGAACACATCCGCCGCCGCGACCGTATACTCACTCTGGGAATACCGGCCCATCAAGCGATGTTTCGAACCAAAATTGTGATCGATCTTGACGTCAAACCGGTCGTAATCCGAAGGCGCTCCGGACCCGACGGTATAGTTGCCGGTACCCGTAAACAGGTTGCCCGGAGCGAGCAGTCCGGGATTGTTGGGAGTGGGATAGTACTGCAGAATGTTCCTGGCGAACGGATTGATCATGTTCGAGGGCACTCGATTTCCTGCAAAGGGACGCCGTTTGACCCGACCATCCGTATCCGTGAACGTATCGAAGGGATTGAAGATGGTGATCGGCGCACCGTTCAGCGTGTAAATAGAAGAGAAATCGCCGCCTCGCTCATTGTCGGTTGGCACGCGAACGGCAATCGGCAGAAAGCGTCTTTGTCGCAGAAACTCGGCATTGGCGAAGAAGAACGTCTTGTCCTTCCAGATCGGTCCGCCGAAGGTGCCGCCAAACTGGTTGCGCTTCAGCTCCGGCAGCGGTTGGCCTGCGCGGTTGCTGAAAAAATTGTTGGCATTCAAGTTGTCGTTCTGGAGAAACTCGAATGCGGAACCGTGAAAACTGTTCGTGCCGCTCCTGGTCACGACATTCAGAACTCCCGCCCCGCGGCCGTACTCGGCGGACATGTTGTTTGTCTGAACTTTGAATTCCTGCGTGAAGTCCGCCGTCGGAGCGATTGGATTGGAAAGGAAGCTTCCCGCGGATACGGTGATGTCGACGCCGTCCACCATGGAGATGGCCTGCGACCGGAAGCCGCCATTGATGGAAAATGCCAGCCGCCCCTGATAGGACACGCCGCCCAGTTCCGTGCCGCCGCCTTCAAACCGATGGTCGGCCGTCACTCCGGGAACCAGAGTGACGAGTTGCGTGGGATCTCGCAGCAGCAGGGGAAGTTGTCGAACGACCCGCTCCGAAACCACTCCTCCCAGCGACGAATTCTGAGTCTCCAACGCGACTGCGGAAGCGGAAACAGTCACCTGTTCTGTGACATTGCCGGCCTTTAGCGTGACATTGATATTTGCCACCTGCGCAACTCTCAGCTCAACCGGATCGATCACCACTTCGGAGAATCCCGGCGACTTTGCCGTCAGACGGTACGAGCCGGGAGGAAGGTAATCAAGGCTGTAGTAACCTTGCTCATTCGTCACTGTGGCTCGCGCGGCGCCTGTCGAAGCATCATCGAGGGTGATGGCCACTCTCGGCATAATCGCGCCGGTCGTGTCGGTCACCTGACCGGTCAGCCGAGCCGTCGAGCCGGCCTGCCCGAAAACGAGCAGGGCTGCTGCCGGGAGAAGACTCAGGGAAGCGACGAGGCGCCAGAACAATTCGGACAAGTCGAAACGATTCAACCTGGACATGAGGCTGACCTCCGGGTACCGCTCTAAAATGGGCGGCTCGTGAGGGATCATACCATCAGATGATTAGGTGATCAAGTGTCGAGATAACACAAATGCATTATTTTGTTCACAAACGAAAAGCCGCGCTCCCGGTACAGGAAACGCGGCTCTAGGGGGCTGGATGGTTAGGCCTGGCCAAAAACGGGGCTGGTCAGCGTACCCGTGCTGTCGGCGAAAGACTCCTGCTCGATCCCCATGGATCGGAGGATGCTCAGGTACATGTTCGACATCCGGCTCTCCCCGCTTCGCCAGTAGGTTCCGTGCTTCAGG
>CAZETQ010000107.1:0-8863 GCA_964515165.1 uncultured Solibacteraceae bacterium
AAATGTATGCCGCTAAGTTTTCGAGGTTTCGGAAGGAGTCAGCTGCACAAAAGCCGCAAAGACGCTGGCCAGCTTCTTCTCTCCGGTTCCTTGAAGAATGTCGGCCAGCGTATATCGATTGAGGGAATCGAGGAAAGCAATCAGCGCTTCTTTGAGCATTCCTTTTAGCGCGCAGATGCGCGCGATCGGGCATGTATTGCTATCGCTGTCAAAACATTCGACAAGGCGCAGGTTGGGCTCGGCATGGCGAACCACATCACCCAAGCGGATTTCATGGGGTTCGCGCGCCAGCCGAAGCCCTCCCGACCGGCCGGCGTGAATTTCGACATATCGTTGCGCCGCCAGCGTTTGAACGACTCGCACCAAATGGTTCTTGGAGATGTTGTAGGCGGTACTGATTTCCTGCGTGGTGACAAGCCGGTCCCGGCGGGTGCCCAGATAAATCAGAACCCGCAACGCGAAATCGGAATGTAGGCTCAACTGCACGCGTCAGATTTCAAGACGTCTGCGCAGCGGGAATAAAGGCGTCGGCATAGATATCGCGGGAGGCCATTCCCGAAAGGAACAACCTCTTCTTCAGAGTATTGACTAAAGCCGGGTCTCCGCACAGGAATCCGCGCCAGCCGCTCAATTTGGGGAATTGCTTCAAGATCACCTGATCGATTGGCCCCACTGTGACGTCCTCCGATTCGCTTCCGTTCAGCACCGCGGGAGTGTATGTGAGGTGTGGATAAAGGTGGGCCAGACGGCGCAGCTCCTCGACAAGATAGAGACCGCCGCGATGCAGGGCTCCATGAAAAAGATGGATCGGTCCACGATGTCCGTGGCGCAGGGCGTCCCGGATGATGCCGTACAAGGGAGCAAGCCCGGTTCCCGTTCCCGCGAGCAGGATGGGCTGATCTTCCTTTCCGGGCACATAGAAGCATTCGCCGGAAGGGCCGAGGACCGAGACTCTTTCGCCCACCTGGGCGGAATCATGGAACCATCCGCTCATCTTTCCGCCCGAGATTCTGCGCACATGCAGCTCCAGCGCGGACTCATCCGGCAAACTGGCGATGGAATAGCTGCGGGCCAGTCCTCCCTCGCGCAAGACCGTCACATACTGTCCGGGCCGGAAGGACAGCGGCTCATCGCAATGGAGTCTCACCCGGACCACATCGTGGCTGAGCAAATCCAGCGCGCGAATGGTGGCGCCCAACCGGACGTCGCTGCCCACGACCGAAAGGGCGAGGTCCTCCTCCGGCCGGCAAACGCAGGCCAGAAAGTAACCCTGTGCCTTCCAGGATTCCTTCAGACCCAACTGCGCCCGGGCAGGGACGCTGCCGCTTGTCGCCCGCATCAGGCAGGACCCGCAACTGCCGGCTTTGCACGAGTGCGCCGCTTTTACTCCGTTGCGAAGCAGCGCGTCGAGAACAGTCTCGCCGTCTTGAAGAGCAACGAGCTCTCCTTGGTAATCCAGGGAAGGCATAGATGTTTTTCGGGTTCTAGCGATTCAAGACATCCGCCCGTGCGGACTCCGCGACAGATGCCACCTTCGCGATCAAAGATTCCGGCGCGCCGACTTCGCGCAGACTTTCGCCGAGAAGCTCAATCACGGCGTTTACGTGGGAATCATTCAGCCCGCGGGCGACCAGGTGCGAATGCGCGGCGCGCATGTCCTTGCCGGTATAAGCGACCGGACCGCCGAAAACCATCGTAAGAAAGCTCTTCTGCTTGGCAATCTGGCGATCCATGTCCACGTCGTCAAAGAAATGGCTCACGCGATCGTCGGAAAGGACTTTTCGGTAGAAAACATCGACAGCGGCATCCACAGCGGGTGCGCCGCCAAGCTGTTCATAAAGCGTTGTTGCTTCCATAATTCTTAAAGTTGTATTTAAAATACAACTTTAACCCTCAGGAAGGCAAGCGAATTTCTCTAAAATGTGATCCCGATTAAAACTTCCAGTTGGTGGCGGCGGGACCGGATCGAGTCGCGGTCGAAAGTTTGCGCGGTCCAATAGGTATAGCGGATTTCCGGCGTCAGCTTAAAGCTGTAGTCGTCCACGTAGCGGAACCCGAACCCCGCCGTAATCCCGGCGACATTCTTATGGCTGGGCCGCGCGGGAATATCGCTGGTGGTGGGATCGTCGACGTCGGGCAGAAAGGTCGTTGTGCCGCTGTTCACGGAGTGCACGTTCCGAAACGTCCCGCCCAGGGTCAGCTCCGTATACTTCCGAAAGGGCAGGAACTTCAAATCGCGAGCACGGAACAGCACCGGCACATCCCAGATCCGCGCGCGCGTATCCTCGATCACGGTGGTGGCATCGGCCGCGTCGCTGCCCGAGTAAAATTCGGTCGTCTCCGTATATTTGAATTTGCGGAAGAGCCAATCCGCCCCGACGGAGAAGCGCGGTGAAAATCGAACGCCCACGCCGGGGCCATAGCCGAATCGCGAAGAATTACCTTCGGTGTTAGAGGTCCAGTGATATTCCGGCGAAGTGGTGCTGCGATCGACGCTGCCGTCGGGAATCGGCGTCAGTGCCATCACGCCCCAGCGGCCTCCGAAGTAAAAGCGGCGGTTGTCGCCGGCCTCCGCGAACAGGGCGCAGGAAAGCAGAAAAACAGACACAGTTCTAGCGAGTCGATCCAAAGCGAGTCTTCACTCCCGTTATGAAAAGGAAAACCCAAAAGACCTGGAAAGGACTCGGAGAAAATACAATAGAGATTCATGGCAACATCGATGGCTGAATTGGCGTCTCCCGAAACAATTGCGAAATACGAGTCCGTGATGGGCCTGGAAGTTCACTGCCAGCTCGGGACAAATACCAAGATCTTCTGCAGCTGTCCCACCAGCTTCGGAGCGCCGCCCAACACCAACGTCTGCCCCGTGTGTTTAGGATTGCCGGGCGCTCTTCCGGTTCTGAATCAAAAGGCCGTGGAGTTTGCCGTACAAGCCGCGATTGCGCTGCACTGCAAGGTCAACCCGTTTTCGCGCATGGCGCGGAAGAATTACTTCTACCCGGATCTTCCGAAGGGCTATCAGATCTCGCAATACGATCAGCCCCTCGCCGAGCATGGGTACCTCGACATCACCGTGCAGCCGGAGGGCCAGCCCGCTTACAAGAAGAGAATCGGCATCACTCGCGTCCATATGGAAGACGACGCGGGCAAGAGCCAGCACGACGGCTTTAAGGATTCAGACCGCTACACCTATGTCGATCTCAACCGCAGCGGCACGCCGCTGATTGAAATCGTCAGCGAGCCGGACATTCGCTCGTCCGATGAAGCCGTCGCCTACCTCACCGAGGTCAAGCAGGTGCTGGAGTACATCGCCGTCTCCACCTGCGATATGGAAAAAGGCCACCTGCGCGCCGATGCCAATGTCTCGGTACGCCTGAAAGGTGCTCCGGAATTCGGCACTCGCGCCGAAGTGAAGAACCTCAACTCGTTCCGCTTCCTGAAACAGGCTGCGGAATATGAGATCGCGCGGCAGGTGGCGATCGTCGAATCCGGCGGAAAGGTCGTGCAGGAGACTCGCCTCTATGAGCCCGATACCGGCGAGACGTTCGGAATGCGCAGCAAGGAGCAGGCGCACGACTACCGATATTTTCCGGAACCGGATCTGGTCCCGGTGCGCGTCAGCGAAGAGTGGCAAGCTCGGCTGAAAGAGCAGATGCCCGAGCTTCCCTACGATCGGCGCGTCCGCTTCGTGACGGACTACGGTCTTCGCGAGTATGACGCACAGGTGCTCACTTTGACGCGCAGCCTCAGCGACTACTACGAGAAAGCCGCGCGGTCTTCGGACGATCCGAAAGCGACGGCCAATCTTGTCATGGGCGAGCTGCTAGGCGCTCTGAAGGCAGAGCGCAAAGAGATCACCGAATCTCCGATTCCCCCGGAGCATATCGGCGAACTGGCGACGCTGATCAAGAAAGGCGAAATCTCCGGCAAGCTGGCAAAGGAGATTTTCCCAAAGATGTTTGCCGAGGGCCTGGCTCCCGGCGTCATCATGGAGCGCGACGGCCTGAAGCAGATCTCCGACACCGGCGCGATTGAAAAGATCATCGACGAAGTGATCGCCGCCAATCCGAAGCAGCTGGAGCAGTACCGCAGCGGCAAGACCGCCGTGATGGCATTCTTCGTCGGACAGGTGATGAAGGCGTCTCGCGGCCAGGCCAATCCCGCGGCCGTGAACGAGCTGCTGAAGTCGAAGCTCAGCGCGTAGTCCGGGCTTTATAAATCAGAAAGCCCACGCGGTATAGCAACAGCAGCACCATAATCGCGCAGTAAATCAGCGGCTCCGGGTTGGCTGCCTTGCCTTGCATGAAGTAGTGGATGACGCCCGCCAGCCCGGCCACGTAGACCAGACGGTGGAGCATCTGCCATCGCTTGCCGCCCATCCACCGGATGGCGGCATTGAAGGACGTTATGGCAAGCGGCAGCATGGCAAGCCAACCGATCAGGCCGAAGATGTAAAAGCGCCGCATCGTGAAATCGCCGTAGATCTCCTCCCAGTCCCAAATCTTGTCGACGGCCAGGTAGTGGAGAAAATGCTGAGTTCCGTAGAAGAACGCAAACAACCCCAGCATCCGGCGGAACTTGATCAGAAAGTTCAGTCCGGGAATCCGGCGCAGCGGCGTGATCAGCAACGCCGCGATTAGGAATCGCAGGGTCCAGTCGCCCGTATATCGAGCGACGGTTTCCAGCGGATTGAATCCCAACTGCTGATGCTGGAATCGCCAGCTGAGGACGACTGTGGGAACCAAGCAAAGAACAAAGACGACCGCCTTCACCATGGCAGCGCCTTGGTGGAGATCTCCTTCAAGGCAACACCGGACAATCGGCGGGACAGGGCCTCCCGAATCAGCCATGACGCGCGGCGCGCACCTTCTTCCGCCGTCAATCCGCCCTCGCGAATATTCGAAATGCAGTTTCGCTCGGCATCTGTCCGTCCTGTACGAGGGTTGTAGGTGATATAGATTCCCAGGCTATCCGCTGAGCTGAGCCCCGGGCGTTCGCCGATCAGCACGGCGGCAATCGACGCCTGCATAGCTTCGCCAATCGCATCGCCGATGGCGACCCTTCCAAATTCGACCAGGACGACGGGAGTTGCTTCGAATTCCGAACGAAGTTGCGACACGACGGGAGCGGCATGGTGCATCACGGCAAGAGGCGAAAGCCCATCGGCCACAACCAACACCAGTCCGGAGGCTCGCGGCAGGCTGATTCCTTCCGCTAGCAATCGCCCAAGATCGGGACGCAGCAGATACTCCCGGCGATCGCGGCACCGGCTGCGCGCGCGATGCACCGGCGGATCGAAATCCGGCCAGGAAACAGAAGTCTCTACGGCATCGCGCGCGGCAGCATGCGCCGCATGCAGATCCAGCCACTCGCGAGTGCTCAAGGATCCGCCGCTGCGCTCCAGCCCGATCCGGGCGTCGGTAAACTGCCGCAGGCTCTTTACGAGATCAGTCGCCATTCCCGCTCCGGTTCGCGAGCCAGCCATTCCTCAAACTCCGGAGCCGACCGCAGGCCCAGCAGCCGCCGCACATACAGCGCGTCATGAAAGGACGTGGATTGATAGCTCAGCATGGTGTCGTCGCCGCCCGGAATTCCCATGATGTAGTTGCACCCGGCCGCCGCCAGCAAGGTCAGCAGCGTATCCAGGTCATCGAAATCCGCATCGGCGTGATTGGTGAAGCAAACATCGCAGCCCATGGGCACTCCCAGCAGCTTGCCGCAGAAATGATCTTCCAGTCCCGCGCGCGTGATCTGCTTGCCGTTGTACAGGTACTCGGGTCCGATAAAGCCCACCACGGTATTCACCAGCAGAGGCCGAAAGCGCCGCGCCACGGCATACGCCCGGGCTTCCAGCGTCTGCTGATCGACGCCATGATGCGCGTTCGCCGACAGGGCGCTGCCTTGCCCCGTCTCGAAGTACATGACGTTGTCGCCAACTGTGCCGCGCCTCAGCGCGAGAGTCGCCTGGTGAGCCTCGTCCAGCATGGCGAGATTAATACCGAATGATCGATTGGCGGCTTCCGTACCAGCAATCGACTGAAACATCAGATCCACGGGAGCGCCTTGCTTCATCGCCTCCATCTGCGTGGTCACGTGCGCCAGCACGCAAATCTGCGTGGGAATCTGGTACGTTTCGCGAAACCGATCCAGCAGCCGCAGAATAGAAGACACCGACGTGACGTCTTCGGCGACGGGGTTGACTCCGATGACGGCATCGCCCGCGCCCAGCAGCAGACCGTCGATGGTGCTGGATAGAATGCCGCGAGGGTGATCGGTGGGATGGTTCGGCTGGATGCGAGTGGCGAAGCGTCCCGCCAGTCCGATGGTGTCGCGAAACCGCGTCACCACGCGGCATTTCGAGGCCACCAGGATCAGGTCCTGCACCCGCATCAGCTTCGAGACGGCGGCCGTCATCTCCGGAGTCAATCCGGGAGCGAGCGCTATCAACGCCTCCGTGGTCGCGGAATCGGAGAGCAGCCAGTCGCGGAATTCTCCGACCGTCAGATGCCGGATGGGCGCGAACGCCCCGGCGTCGTGCGAATCGATGATCAGCCGCGTGACTTCGTCGTCTTCGTAGGGAATGATGGGCTCTTCCCAAAAGCGGCGGAGCAGGACGTCGGCTAGCGCCATCTTGGCCCGGACGCGTTCCTGTTCGGACTCCGCCGCGATCCCGGCCAGCACATCGCCGGAGCGCAAGGGACTCGACTTGGCCAGCAAGGTCTTCAGCGTCATTTGTGCTTTTCAGCGAATTCTTCCTCGGGTGCGAGGATCAGGCGTTTGCGGGCGTAGACGGCGAAATAGAGCAGTCCCCCCGCGATCCAAACCACGGCGCCGATCAAGCCGCGATTCGATTCCGCGGCCCGCAATAACATCACCAGGACCAACAAGCTGATTCCCGCGCTGACCCAGGCTCCCGGCTGTCCCAGCGGGCTTCGGTAGGGGCGGGCCAGCTTCGGAAATCGCCAGCGGAGCAGCAGGAACGAAGCCATCTGCAGGACGTAAGCGATCACCGCTCCGAACACCGCCATATTCAGCAGAATGGCACCAACCGGCGAATCGTGCGGAGAAAAGTGGATCGCCAGCGCGGCGGCGTACCCCAGCAGTGCTCCAGCGACCATTGCGCGCACCGGGGTTCGCCGGCGCGGATGGGTCACCGACAGCCAGGGCGAAAGATAGCCGGCTCGCGAAAGAGAGTAGATCTGCCGGCCGTAGGCAAAAATGATCGTGTGAAAACTGGCGATCAAGCCGACGCAGGCGATTGCGCCCATCAGTTTCGTGGAGATTCCTTTGCCGAATAATCCCTGAAAGCCGAGAAAGAGAGGCTCGGTGGATTGGCCGATCACTTCCGCTCCCGGATCGTTACCCGCGCTGGCAAACAGCATCGCGAAGGCACAAACGACCAGAGTCGCAAAACCCAGCAGCAAACCCTGCGGCAGCGATTTTTCCGGATCGTGCGACTCTTCGGCAGCGAGCGGCAACTGCTCAATCGCGAGATAAAACCAGATGGCGAATGGCAGAGCTTGCAGCACTCCGGAGGTCCCGTTGGGGAACCACGACGATCCAGCCCAACGTTCCAGATCGACGCGCGGGAGGGCAAAGGCGAAGAACACGGCCAGGACCGCCAAAGCAGCCAGCGTAATCACCAGGGAGAACCGGAAGGACATTTCGACTCCCCAGCAGTTCAGCCCGACGAAGACGGCATAACAGGCCGCCCACCAGAGCGGCGCGAGTTCCGGCGGGGTACCGAAGATTGCGCCCAAGTATCCGCCGATCCCGACAACGATGACCGTGGGCGTGAGGATGTACTCCATATTCTCGGCCATTCCGGTGACGAATCCGCCCCAGCGCCCCATTGCCGTTCGGGCGAAGGAGTAAGCTCCGCCGGTGTGCGGCAGGGCGGACGCCATTTCGGCGATGGAATAGCACAAGCCCGCATAAAGGATTGTCGCGATGCACAGGGCGGCGAGCATTCCGCCGAAACCGCCGATGGCGAGACCGAAATTCCAGCCGAAGAAGTCTCCGGAGATCACGGCTCCGACGCCCATGGCCCAGAGGTGCGCCACTCGCGCATGGCGGCGGAGGAGGCGCTGCTCCAGGTATGCGTCCGAGGGGCGGGAGTAGTCGGCGGACAATCTTACAAGTTAGCAGCCGTGGAGAATGCGGCTCAGTCTCAAATGCCGAGTATTCTGGGAACACCAATGAGAGGAAAGCTCGCGGCGATTGTGCAGGAGGCGGCAGTCTACCAGGGGCTGCTGGATGTTGCCGCGCAGGCGGACGAAAACGAAGGCATTCGTCAGGGCCTGGAGGACGTGCGAAAGGGCAGGACGCGCCCGGCCAGGGAGTTTTTCGACGAATTCGAAGCGCGGCATGGCGTACCTTGTTCATGTCACGGCCCGTGAAAGTGGTGTGGTGATGGATTCGAGGTAGGAAATAGTCGAGGCGCTGGGGGCGATGACTTTGCGGCTATGCCTGTGCGGATGGCGGGCCGGCTGGGACGCGACTGGGAATCTCGAACGGGCAGGTGACGAAAGGCGATCACCCGCCCACGCCGAAGATTCGTGGGAAGCCGTAACGTCAGCGTGGGACTTGTGCTGGGAAAAGCTGCTCCCGGGAAATAGCGCCATCTCGTTAAAGAAAAGCCCGCTTACTTCGCACGTAGCGCTCCGTGCGCGGCTGCGTAGGCTGGGATTTTCATCCGTTGCGGCTGGGTGCCCGGGTATGAGTGCGGCCGATATCTGCGGACGAGGGCCGAAAATCCCCAGCCTCACACGGCTGGGGCTACAGAAGAGTGGCCCTCGCGCGGACAAGCCCGCTTGCTGTCGGTTCTGTGAAAAAACCCCAAACATTCTTCCAGTGAAATGTA
>CAZETQ010000108.1:0-8223 GCA_964515165.1 uncultured Solibacteraceae bacterium
GGGTCTACGCTGACAGCTCGGGCGGCGGGAAGGGCGCTTCCTGCGATGGTCATGACGATGGCCAGTGTAATCGCCGCGGCGAATGTCGCTCCATCGGCCGGATTCAGGCCGACTAACAGCGACTGCATGGTCCGTCCGGCGAGATAGCCGAGTGCCGCGCCGGCGATGACTCCGGCGATTGCCAGCCGGCTGCTCTCTCCGAGGATCAGGGAAAGAATCTGGCTGGATTTCGCGCCGAGAGCCATGCGCACTCCGATTTCCTGCTTCCGTTGGGACACGGCAAAGGACAACAAGCCGTGAATTCCGACGGCGGCCAGCAGGAACGCGATGGCGGCAAACGCTCCGAGGATTCGCACTTGCACGCGGCGCGAGGCGGTATTCGAGTCCACGATATCTACCAGGGTCTGGACGTCGGAGACCGGCTGCTGGGGATCGGCCTGGCGGATGATGGCGCGAATGGGAGCGGTCAGCGTCGTGGGATCGACACTGGTGCGCACGGCAAGATCTTTGGGGGAATACCAAACCAGCGAGCCATCGCGCATTTGTTTGTACGAGAGATAGACCTGCGGCTCGCTGACGGCTTCCAGCCCTCGCACGCGGACATTCCTCACGACACCCACGATGGTGCGAGTGTCGAACGCGATCTGGAATGTTCGCCCGATGGGATCCTGGTCCGGCCAATAGCGCTTAGCGAAAGACTCGCTGACGACGGCGACATTCAAGGACGCAGGGCCATCGTTCTCGGCAATCTCCCGGCCCAATTGCAGGGGAATACCCATGGCCGCAAAGTACCCGGGAGTGATGAATCGAACACTGGCGGTGTGATTCTCCGCGCGCTGCTGATTTTGGCCGGCGACTCCGACCGGCCAAATGGCGCCCCGAACCACGATGGGAAGAAAGCTGGTGAAGCCCGCGCTTTGCACTCCAGGCAGCGCTCGAACCTCCGAGAGGACCTGGGAGTAGAACGTTTCCCGCGTCGACGTCTTTTCATACTTCGGCATGGGCAACGAGGTTCGCATGGTGAGGACTCCCGACTGCTGAAATCCCGGATCGATCGCCTGGAGCTTCCACAAGGCCCGGATCAACAGGCCGGAGGCGATCAGCAAGGCGACCGACATCGAAACCTCGACGATGACGAGCGCGGAGCGCATCTTTTCCTTCCGTCCTCCGACTCCCGATCTTGAACCTTCCCGGAGTCCGGAAGCGCCATCGCGGCAGGCTCGAAGGGCGGGGAGGATGCCGAATCCCAGCCCGGTTGCAAAGGTGACTCCGACAGCGAACAGCAACACGCGCGAGTCGATGGTGGGATCGGCCATGGGCAGCGTGGAAGGCACCAACCGGAGCAGCAGCGGCAGGGCCGCATACGCTCCCGCGATTCCCAGGACACCTCCCAGCAGGGCCAGCACCATGCTTTCGGTGAGAAGCTGCCGGATGATTCGATCCCGGCCGGCCCCGAGAGAGGTCCGCACCGCCAATTCCTTTTGCCGGGAGATGGCGCGCGCCAGCAGCAGGTTTGCCAGGTTGGTGCACGCGATCAACAGAACGCAAGCCGACGCCGCCAGCAGCACCATCACCAGCATCCGCGATTGCGGCGAAACCTGATCCCGCAGGTTGTTCACGGTGGCGCCGGTCTTGGCGTTTTCCTGGGGATACTGTTTCTCCAGTTGTGATGCGATCAAGCGCATCTCTTGCCGCGCCTGTTCCAGCGTGACGTCCGGTTTGCGCCTCGCCAGGACATCCAGGTAGTTGTTATTGCGGTCGCGGAGGTCTTCGGGGCTCAGTCTCATGGGCCGCCACATCTGCGAATTCCGGAACGGGAAGGAGAATTCGGGCGGCATCACTCCAACGATGGTGTTGGGGGCTCCGTCCAGAAGAAGGGTTTCTCCGATCGCTCCCGGGCGGCCTCCGAAATGCGATTGCCAAAGGCCGTGACTGAGGATCACCACTCCCGGCGCGCCATGACGATCGTCCTCCGGAGTGAACCCGCGGCCCAGGCTGGGGGAAATCCCGAGCATCGGGAGCATATCCGCTGTCAGGTTTCCACCCTCCACTTGCATCGGCTCCCCTTGTCCGGCCATCGATGTGGACCAGGGCGAGTACGCGGCCATCATCTCGAAGGATTTGGCCATGGCCTTCCAGTCGACATAGTTCGGCGGCGACAGCTCCATTTGGGTGTAGCCGGGAGGCGCCTGCCACATTCTTACCAGGCGATCGGAATGGACGAAGGGCAGAGGCCGAACCAGGAGATAATCGGCCACGGTAAAGACGGCAGTGGTGGCTCCGATGCCCAGCGCGGCCACCAGCACAACGGTCAGCGCAAAACCGGGAGCGTGCTGGATGGTACGGCCGGCGTAGCGCAGGTCCTGCCGCAGAAGATCCCCATGCGCGGCGGCGCCGTTGTGAATGGCATCGAAAATCGCACCGATCCAGAGGAGGGCGGCGGCGAGCGGGCTCGATGCGTTCCGGAGCCGGTGCTGGAAGTCCCGGCGCATTTCGTCGCCGTACTCGGTCCGGAAGGAGCTCGGATAGAGGTGGAGCAGCAGTTGAAACATCATGCCCTCCCGGGCGTGAAACCGCTCTCGCGCGCCAGACGAACCAGTTGCGCCAATCGCCGTGCTTCGGCTTTCGCGACCTGCCTGCCGAATGCCGTGATCCGGTAATACCGGCGCCGCTCGTCATCCAGCTCTGCGGCCGGACGCTCCGCCGTTTCTTCGAGCAGCCCCTGTTCCAGCATTCGTTGGATCGAGCGGTATAAGGTTCCCGGGCTGAGCTTCAACGCTCCGCCGGTCCTTGCCGATACGTCTTGAATAATGGCGTAGCCGTGACGATCGTCTTCGGCGACTGCCATCAGGATGTGGAACGTGGCCTCGGGCAGGGGCAGCAGGTCTTCGGGTTGCGGCTCGTGACTAGTCACATGGTGAGTATATCCAGTATGGATATACTTGTCCATCGGGATAATCGGACTTATGCGTTTTATTTTGATTGGGGCACTGGTCTGTGCAGCCTCCGGGGCGGAAGTCCCGGGGGGCACCCAGCTGATGCTGCGCCTGCAGCAGCCGATCACTTCTTATGGAAGCGAGCGGGATACGCCGGTCACCGCGGAGATCATTGCCCCAATTGAATCGAACGGCAAAATCATCATTCCTTTGGGCACGGCAGTAGAAGGCACGCTGATCGACGTTAAGCGAGTGGGGTTGGGGCTTTCGCGAGAAACCGCTTACCTTCACTTTGAGTTCACGGCGCTGCGGTTTGCCGGCGGAGACACGGTTCCGATCCGAAGTCAGGTTTCGGAAGTGGACGACGCTCGGGAGACGGTCGACGACAAAGGCCGGATTCGCGGCATTCGGGCGACGGCGAGTTTTGCGAGCGTGCTTTCCGGACTCGCGGTTTCGGCGGGCGCCTTCGATCCGATGTTCCTGGCCTTCACGTTTTCTTCCTCGTTGAGCGCATTTCGCATTCCGGAGTCGGAGATTGTGCTGCCGGCCGGCGCCGAGTTTCGGATCAAGCTGCTGGATGGGATCTCGCTGACGAAGGAATTTCCTCCGATTGCTCCTGCGGTGGCGGCCGATCCGGTGGCGGAGACGGCTCTGGAGGACCTGGTGGCCAAGCTGCATTTTCGAACCGCCACCCAGGGGACCAACCTGCCATCGGACCTGACGAATCTCTTGTTCATCGGCTCGCGCGAAGCGGTACAGAAAGCGTTCGATGCCGCGGGCTGGGTGACCGCCGACGAGCGGAACGCCGCAAGCACCTATGCGACGATGCGCTCCATCGTGGAGAACCAGGGTTACCAGCAGGCGCCGATGTCGACATTGCTGCTGAATGGCGTGGCTCCGGAATTTACTTTCTCCAAGACGCTCGACACGTTCTTCAAGCGCCACCATTTGCGCATCTTTCCGCAAAGCGCGCAGTTCGAGAACCAAGCGGTGTGGACATCTTCTTCCACGCACGATTCCGGCATCGGATTCGCCACGGCGGGCAAGACCTTCATTCACGTCATCGACTCGAATATCGACGAGGAGCGGCAGAAAGTGGTTTACGACCTTGTGATAACCGGCTGCGTGGATGGAGTTTCCTGGGTAGACCGGCCGCAGGTGCCTCGCGACGCCAAGAATGCGACGGGCGACGATCTTCGCACCGACGGAGCCATTGCCGTGCTGCGAATGAACGATTGCGCCAACCCGAAACGCTCCGATACGAATGTACCGGCGATCGAGGCCCGGGAGAAGGGGAACGCGGCTCAACGGACCGCTCGAAACATCACCCTGACTCTGAAGAACGATCTGTTCCGCGGGAACCTGTTTTACCAGGGGTATTCCGGGATACGCATGGCGGTGGATGCGCACAAGGTTGCCAAATCCAGGGAGGCCGAAAGGACGGTGAAGTATGCCGGGCAGGAGTTCAAGATCGTGCGCGGAGCGGAAGCGGAGAAAACACCGGGTATTCCCCGGGACCGGCAAAGAGCGCCCACCTTCGACCCGCTGGGAAAGCGATCCTTCGCCAGCCGGTTGGAATTCAGTTTCAGCGGCGGATACTCACGATTTGGGAACGACGAATTTTCAACGCAGGAACTGGATTTGTACATTCCCGACGAAAACATTGGCACGCTTCGCTTGTTCATGGACCAGGAGCTGCGGCCGGGATTCAGCATTTCCCCTCGAGTGACGGTCAACTCGAACCGTTACTTCTCCCACGAGTTCAGCTTTACGCACAACGACACGCCGTTCCGCATGTACTTCCGGATCGATGACGTGGTGGATTCCACTCCAATCGATGCTGAAGCGCAAATCCGGCAATATGCGTACAATGCACTGATTCACTTGCGGCCGAATGGATCGAGAATTCGTCCCTATATCGCGGTGGGACCAGGATTGCAGGTCATCCGGTTGACCGAGGATACCGTCGATACGCGCAGCAAGATGCGCTTTGCGTTTCGGGACGTGGGACTGATTATCGCGAACTACCGCTTGTTTAAAGCGCCTCCGCTGGAGGGCGGGGCCATCATTCAGCCGGTGCTGACGTACGGCGCGGGAGTGAAGGTCCATGTCACGCCGCGGTTTCTGGTTCGGGCCGATTTTCGCGAAAGCCTGTCTTCCCAGCCGGATTTCTGGTCAAAGTCTTATCAGAACATGGACATCAATTTTGGACCGGACGCGACGGAGGACTACTCCTACAAGGTTGCTCCGTACGTGAAGCATGGGCCGCTTCGGAACCAGGTGTTTTCGTTCGGGATTGGCGTGGCCTTCTAGGCTATCCTGGAGCTACCAAGAAGTCACAGATCTAGAGTGATATCTGATCGACGCGCCGCGGGCGGCTATTGCCGCCCGCTCCGCATTTCCGGGGGACTATTGGCCGGAAGAAGTGGTCGCAGCCGCCTTTTTCACCTTCAATCGAATGGCTTGGGGAGCGGCGTAGCTGTTCTGCTGCGCAGAGCGTGTCTCGACCGCTCCCGAAACATAGATCATCTGGTCGACTTCGTCGGCAGACGGAAGAGCTTCCAGCGTGAAGCTGCGGCGGGTCTCGTTCTCGTTCAGCAGGACGCCATTCAGCCCCACATCCAGCACGCGAACGCGCGGAGGCAGGTTGCGGACCTCCACCGGCACTCGGCCGCCGAAGCCGTTCTGGCGCTGGATCGTTACGGTGACTTCCGCGGTTTTTCCGGGTTCCAGCTCCACTTCCCGAGTCTCGGCGGTCATCACGACATCGGGCTTCGGAATCAGCGCGATTCGTTTCAGCGCGTCTTCCGGGTTGGCTTCGTGTACCACGGTGGAACCGGCAATTTGGGCTTTGCCGTGGACCATCAGAGGAGCCGCCTCAGGCAGTGTCGCATCCGCGGCTGCGGTTAATAAGACCGTGCCGAAAATCTGTCCGGCGCCGATGCGGCCTTTGGTCGCAGTGAAGCCGGGAGGAAGATTCGGGAGCTCGATATCGATCGGGTCGTCGAACCCTTCCAGCCGGAGCGCTGTGATCGTCAGAGGCACGGTTCCGCCAACAGGAATATTCGGATTGCGCGGAGTCAATGCGAGCTTGAAGTCCGGCTTCGGCGGGCGGATCGTCAGGCGGTAGGCGTAATCATCGCCGCCCAGCCCTTGGACGTCGCCGATCCTGGCGATGTATTCTCCGTCCGCCGGAGCTTTGAAGCGAACCAGCGAATCCTTACCGTAGCCCGGACCGCCATCATCGTTGCGATAGGTAAGCCGCAGCAGCGGCAGACCATTGGGGGAGAACTGGCGGCCGGGAGGAAAAATCAGCGCCTTGTAGAGCGCGGACTCATTCGCATGAGCCTCCGGAGTGGTGCCCAAGTAGCCCAACCGCTGTCCGCCGAAGGATTCGACGATCATGTCGTCGTCCGGACCTCGGGGCATCGATTCGATCCGGCAGACTTCAGTGCCCACCAGGACGTAATCGCCGACTTTCAGCGAGTCCCAAGCCTGAACCCGGAGTCCGCGCGCAGCAGAATCGTGGTCGCGCAGGGTGATGTATGTGGCCCACACCGGCCGGACTACCGCCTGCTCAATCGGATTACCCTTGGCATCGAGGACTTCAACGACGGAGTCGAGGTGGCTGCCGAAGCGGCGAGCTTTCACTTCCAGCACAACATCCTGACCCTTTGCCGCCTTGAAGCGGAAAAACTGGTCTCCCTTGGTGATCCGCCCGTTGATCGTCACCGGAGCGGTCACCGCCTGCGCGAGGGCGGCGGTCGCATTCTTTCCGGTCGACTCCACTTCAGGCTCGGCTCCCAGATCGAGCTTTACTTCGTTGAACGAGTGCCCCAGCGGAGCATCGGCGCGCGCGATGACAGCCGCCGGATCTTCCGCCGAAGGGCGGCCCTGCAGCTTCATCCGGCCGTCGCCGAGATTCATTCCGCGAGCCTGAAGCTGTGTCGTCGTGCCGGCCTTCAGCCCCAGGGGATACACGCTGGTCACGAGAGGAAATTCGCCGGCCTTGATCCGGTAGAAGTGCGCCGCCGATCCCTTCTGCTGGTAATCGGTGATCCGGATGTAGTAGTCTCCCGCCTTTTCGAACTTGTAGGAGAACATTACGGTGGACGTTCCGCCGTCTGTGCCGAATTCCTTCAGGACAGCCGAATCCGGAGTGATGATGGCGACTACCGGCTGCAGTTGCGAGCCGACCTGCGCGGCGGAATTGTCGAAAGTCAACTCCTGTCCGGCCTTCACGTTGATCTTGTAGAGGTCGATGTCTCCGGGCCGGGAAATGGTCCCGGCCAGCACGACGGGCAGGAAAGTTTCAAACGCCCTGTCCAGCGTGTCGTTCGGTTCTTTGTCCAGAGTCTCACCGTAGTAGGGCTCAATCAGAAACGTGCCGACCGGCGAAGTGCCCAGCGGTGTCTGCAAGCGAAAGCTGACGGGGCCGACTTCGGAATCGGGGGAGATTTCCACTTCGACCGTCACCTGGTTGCGGGACGGCAAAGGCCCCAAATCGACCGTCGATTGCGTGCCGTTTGCGCCCAGACGAAGATCGGGAAGGTCCGGCAGTTCCTTGATGCGAAGGATTTTTGCCTTCACTCCGGGTTCCGAGAAGAAGATCTTGGTCGCGCCGGCGAGGTTGAAGCCTTCGACCGTCATCTCCGCGGTCATGCCGCGGGCGACTCCCAGGGGTGCGACGGCGCGAATTGTCGGCGGCGTCATGCGCGAACCGGTGGGGTGTTCCTGCTGCTGCGCCAGAGCGACGACTCCAGCAAAGAGAACCAAACGTTTCATTTCGTCTGTTCCTCCATTGAGATTGTTTGAAAACTACCGTCAATTCGGGCGACCGCCAGTTGGCGGCCATCCGGCGAAAATGCCAGGCCCGTTACCCAATCCGACTGCGGCGGGAGAATCTTCACTTCTGAAAGATCGCGAGCATCCAGGACCTTCATGGCCCGGTCGGCGGACGTGGAAACCAATCGCTTGCCATCCGGGGAATAGGCGAGTTTCAGCACTGCATCCTCGTGGGCGATTTGCGACGCCGCCAGTTCGCCGGACTTCTCCCCCAGCCGCCAGATCCGAACGCTCTTATCCAAGCCGCCGGCCGCGACATACTTTCCATCCGGCGAGACAGCGATGGTGTTGATGCCGTCCAGCGGCTCGCTGAACGTGTACAGCCGTTCCCCAGTTTCGGGGTTCCAGACTTTCACGGTTCGATCGGCGGCGCCCGAGATGAGCTGCTTCCCATCGGGCGTGTACGCCAGCGCGTAGATCGCGTCGATGTGATCCTTCAAAG
>CAZETQ010000109.1:0-1864 GCA_964515165.1 uncultured Solibacteraceae bacterium
TGCGACTACCTGCTGGAGCCTCCGCTCACCCCGTCCGCCACATCCGTCACCGCCGTCACGCTCCACGGCTACGGACAGACTCCGGAAGAGTTCCTGCCGCTCACCCGCCGGATGCTCGGGCCGGACCACGCCATCGCCGCGCTCCGCGGCCCTCATCCCTTCCGGCTGAAGCCGTTCACTACGGAAACCGCCGTCGGCTACAACTGGGGAGCCCCGCCCGATAACTGGGAACGATCCAAGCGCCTCCACCACGACATCCTCGCCGCCGTGCTCGCGGACCTCCAAGCGCTGGCAGCGCCGAAACCCATCCTCGTCGCTTTTTCGCAACCGGTCAGCCTCAACTACCGCTTCGTTCGCGAGCATCCAAACGCCGTCGCCGGAGTCATCGGACTCTGCGGCGGAGTCGCCAAGGATTGGGAAGACCTGAAGCTGCCCCCCGTGCAGGTTCCGATTCTCCATATCGCCCGCAGCGAAGACGAATATTACCCGGAAGAAAAAGCCCGCCAGTTCGAATCGCGCCTCCGATCCCGCAGCACCAGCACCGTCGATTTCCACATGCTGCCGGGAAAGCATCGGTTTCCCTCTCAGGCTTCGGACATCGTCGCCAATTGGTTGGCGTCGCGCCTGGAATAGTCGCGAGAATCCTCCCCGGGCGAGCTACGCCGGAAGCTCGACTGCCGGGAGGATGGCAGTCATGAACTGGTAACCGGCACTGGCTCGAAAACGCGGATCGTTCTTGAGGAGACTCATAAACTGGCGATGATCTTTACGGAGCCGCCCCACGAGGCAACCCGCGCTGGCTCCGCCGATATTGTCGACGGGCATATCGAATCCCCAGTGCTGGTTGATGCCGAAGCTCGACCCGGAGTAGATGGCGTCTCCGTCGCGGCGGAAGTCCTTATTGAGATCCCGATGGATGCGAATTTCGCCGGTCAGGACCAGCGCCTCATGCGGATCTTTGCCGGAGCCGTAGTGCGTGCCGACGCTCCAGGCCTTGAACTGCCCCAGCGCGATTCGTGCCGCGCCTTTAATGTTGGGCTTTTCGATAGTGAACAGGCGTCCCGGTTCTGTCGTGGCATCCCAGTTGCCCAACAGCACCGGTTTGCCTTCCTGGACCGTCAACACCAGCCGCCGGTCGTTGAATTTATTCGGAGCATTGTCATTCGGCGAGCCGTCGGCGTTTGCTCCTTCCAGGTAAACGATGTTGATCCATCCAGGCACGCGCGTCAGGTAGTGCCCTTTCGCTTCCATGGCGCGCCACACACGGCCGGCTAGATCGTTTCCGGGCTTCACCGGGAAGAGCGACTCCGGCCGGGCGGCTTTCAGTTTTTGCGCCGCTGTGAAATCGATGGATACCGGCGGAGCCGCGGAGCCGTTCGATGCGGCATTCAGGGCGCGGGAAACAAATTGAGCGCCGGCCAGCTTCGACAGCGGGCCGAATCCGCCGTCGGCGGGAGGGTCCAGCAGGCCCAACCGGATCAGCTCCGCCTGCACGTCGCGGCTCAATTCCTTGTCGCGAAACAGCTCTTCGGTCCGGATCGATTTCTTGGTTTCGATGAATTCGGCCAGCTTCATTATTGTTAAGATAGTGCCCCAAGTCGATTGAACGTTTCCACATGCCTAAATACAGATACGAAGAGTTCACGTGGCCGGAGATTCGTGAAGCGGTCGCTGCCAACCGCGTGGCGGTTCTTCCCGTCGGAACGACGGAACAGCACGGTCCCCATCTGCCGCTGGCGACCGATGTGTTGACCGCCGCCGGAATGTCGAGGCTCGCCGTGGAGCGGGTGCCTGACGAAGCAGTTCTTCTGCCGCCGGTCTGGTACTCGTTCAACGAGCACCACATGGATTTCCCCGGCACGAT
>CAZETQ010000109.1:1964-6478 GCA_964515165.1 uncultured Solibacteraceae bacterium
TCCGTCCTGCTCCACCTGAATCCGGACCTGGTGCAGATGGATAAAGCGGAGAAGGATATCCACTTTCAACACACCGAATTCTTCTACTGGGATTTGCAGAATCCATCGCCGATCCTGTTTCAGGAATGGTTCAGCCGATACTCGCATACCGGCACGGTGGGCGACCCGACGAAGGCGAAAGCCGAAAAAGGCCGCCGTTTCGTGGAGGCGGTCGTGGACCGGATGGTCGCGCTGATCCAGGAGTTCCGGGCTCGCGAGATCGCCCCCAGGGTAGACCACCACTAACGGTTGAAATATAATCCGAGCGGTGTCTCCACGGCTCGCAATTCTCGGGCTGGCGGCCGGCTGTGTCGCCGGAGCGCAAAGTGTCTCGTTTGACCGGGACATTCGCCCCGTGCTGGAGGCGAACTGCTGGAGCTGTCACGGCGCTGCCCCGATGGCGGGGTTGAACCTGCTGACCCGCGAAGGTGCTGCGAAAGCGCTGCAGTCCACGCACGCCGAAGAAACATCGTTCTACAAGCGAATCACCGGTCAGGCGACTCCCGCAATGCCGTATGGCGCGAAGCCGCTGGCTCCGGAGACTGTGGCGCTTTTAAAGAAGTGGATCGAGGAAGGCGCAACGTGGGGAACTCCCGTGGAGCGCCAGAGGCCTTGGGCGTTTCGGATTCCCCAGGCAGTCGCGCCGCCAGCCGCCGGTAACCCGATCGATGCGTTTCTCAACGCTACTTTAGCGAAGCGAGGGCTAACCGCGGCTCCTCGCGCCGATGACCGGACGCTGATTCGACGGCTGGCGTTGGATCTGACGGGCCTGCCGCCGGAGCCGTCCGATTTTTCGCTTTCTTATGAGCAGGCGATGGAGAAGTACCTGGCTTCTCCGCACTACGGCGAACGCTGGGGCCGGCATTGGCTGGACGTCGCCCGGTATGCCGACTCCAACGGATACGAGCATGACTTCAGCCGGCCCAATGCCTGGCGGTATCGCGACTACGTCATCGGCGCTTTCAATCAGGACAAACCGTACGATCAGTTTCTGCGGGAGCAGATCGCCGGCGATGAACTCGACAAGCCGGCTTACGAAACTCTGGTCGCGACGGGGTTCCTCCGGAACTACGCGAAAGTCGGGTTCCGCGAGAAGGACAATCCGCAATTCCGGGTTGAGTACATCGACGACATGATCGCGACGCTGGGACGGGGAGTGATGGGTTTGACGGTCCAGTGCGCCCGGTGCCATAACCATAAATTCGATCCGATCACGCAAACAGACTATCTGCGGATGCAGGGAGTGTTGTGGGGTTATGTCGAGGTGGACCATCCGTTGGTGGAGGCGGATCGGGCCGCCGAATGGCGGAAAGGAAACGCCGAGGTCGACGCGCAGGTCAACGCGCTGCGGCAGGAACTGGCGGTGATCGAGAAGCCGTACAAGGACAAGCTGCTTCCCGCAAAGCTCAAGAAGTTTCCGCCGAATGTGCTGGCCGCGATCGCCGTGCCCGAAGAGAAGCGCTCCCCCGGCGAGACGCTGCTGGCCAATCAGGTATTGCGCACCACTTCGGTGTCTTCGGCGGAAGCGGCGGCGATCATGCCGCCGGAGGATAAGGCGAAGCGCGAAGCGATTCTCCAGAAGGTCGCGGCGTGTGAGAAGCTGCGTCCGGCTCCGATTCCCGTCGCGATGGGAATCACCGACGGCGACTTCCGCTTCACGCCGGATGGTCCTGGGGACGAGCCGGCCCCGGGGAAAGGCATTCAGCGGGCGGCAATCCAGGGAAGCTTCCTGTGGCATGGGCCGGAGCCGTACAAGGTGCCGCCCGGGGCCGCGCCGCCCGGATTCCCTTTGATCCTGGCGTCTCACGGATTCCCGACCACGCTTCCGCCGGCGGACAAACACTCGTCCGGACGCCGCCGGGCGCTGGCGGAATTTCTGGTTGCTCGCGACAATCCCCTGACGGCTCGCGTTTTCGTCAACCGGGTCTGGCATCATCACTTCGGCCGGGGCATTGTTCCCAGCCTCGACAATTTTGGGAAACAAGGCGATCCTCCCAGCCATCCGGAGCTGCTGGACTATCTTGCTGTTCAGTTTATGGAGAGCGGCTGGAGCGTGAAGAAGCTCCATCGGCTGATCCTCACCAGCGCGGCGTATCAGCGATCGTCCAGCTTCGATTCGGAGGCTAACCGGCTGAAAGATGCCGACAACGTCTACCTGTGGCGGTTCCGGATGCAGCGGTTGGAAGCGGAGATTGTTCGGGACCAGATTCTGGCGGTCGCGGGAAATCTGAACCGGCAGATGGGCGGCGAAGCGATCTTCCCTCCCCTTCCCGAAGAAATCCTGGCCAACAGCAAGCATGGCATCTGGAAGATCCAACCGGACGGCCCGGAGACATGGCGCCGCAGCGTGTATGTTTATCGCAAGCGGGGACTACCCTTCCCGTTCTTCGAAGTCTTTGATCTTCCGGATCAGAACGTCAGCTGCGGTCGCCGCAACACCACCACCGTCCCCACGCAGGCGCTGACGCTGATGAATAACGAGTTTCTGCTGAAGGAGTCTGTTCGATTCGCGGCGCGGGTGAAAGAGATGTCCGTCGATCCGAACCGGCAGATTGAGCTTGCCTACCAATACGCGTTGGGGCGCCTTCCCGATGCAGGCGAGCGTGCGGCAGCGGCGGATTACTTGAAGAGCGGACCGCTAGACGGTTTGACGCATGTGCTATTTAACACCAGCGAGTTTCTGTATCTGAGGTAAGCGGATGTCATTTGTTTCGCGGCGGGATTTTCTGTTTCAAGCGGGCGGCGGCCTCAGCGGAGTCGCGCTGGCCCAAATGCTGCACGCCGACAATCCCTATGCCGTCAAGGCGCCGCATCATCCGGCGCGGGCGAAGGCCGTTATTTCGTTGTTCATGTCCGGCGGGGTAAGCCAGGTCGACACGTTCGATCCCAAGCCGCTGCTGGCAAAATATGCGGGAAAGCCGCTGGAAGGCAAGGGCGACATTGTGGTTCGCCAGGGCCATCCCGGGCCGTTGATGCCTTCGCCTTTTCAGTTCAAGAAATACGGCGAGAGCGGGATGGACGTTTCCGAGCTATTCCCGTCCGTCGCCTCGCACGCCGACGAGTTGGCCGTCATCCGGAGCGTACAGGGAAAGTCGAACGATCACGTTCAGGCGCATTACGAGCTGGCCAGCGGCGTGATTCGCATGGGCTATCCGAGCGTCGGCTCCTGGGTGACCTACGGGCTGGGCACGGAGAATCAAAACCTGCCCGCCTTCGTTGTGATCTATGACGCTCGCGGCGGTCCTTTCGGAGGGCCCGCCAACTGGTCCGCGGGGTTCATGCCGGCGGCGTATCAAGGCACGGTGCTGCGGTCGGCGGGAGATCCGATCATGGATCTGAATCCGCCTGCTTCGATGGGCAAGGAAGAGCAGCAAGCTCGCTTGAATCTGCTCGCCAAGCTGAACGAAATGGATCTGCGGAAGAATCCCGGCAATTCGGAGCTGTCCGCGCGAATTTCGGCATATGAGCTGGCATACCGGATGCAGGGCACCGCTCCGGATGCCGTCGATGTGGACCGCGAGAGCGAGGCGACGAAGAAACTCTACGGACTCAGCGACCCGGTGACCGAACCGTTCGGGCGGCAGTGCCTGATGGCTCGGCGGCTGGTGGAGCGCGGAGTGCGATTTATCCAGCTTTACCACGGTGGATTGGGGAATCAGAACACGGACACCTGGGATGCCCATGAGGATGTCCGGAGCAATCACACAAAGCACGCCGCGGAAGTGGACATTCCGATTTCCGGCCTGCTCAGCGATCTGAAAGCTCACGGCCTGCTGGATTCCACGCTGGTAATCTGGCACGGCGAGTTCGGGCGGATGCCGATCTCGCAGCGCGGAATGGGTCGCGACCACAATCCCGGGACGATGTCGATGTGGATGGCCGGCGCAAAGATTCGCGGCGGTCAGACGATTGGGGCGAGCGATGAGTTTGGATACAAAGCGACCGAGCAGATCGTCAGCATTCATGACCTGCATGCGACCACTCTGCATCTGCTGGGGCTGGATCACAAGCGGCTGACCTATCGCTTCCAGGGCCGCGATATGCGCCTGACCGATGTGGAAGGCGAATTAATTCCGCAAATCACCGCGTAATCGGGAAGCCGCAGGGGAGCCGGCTGGAGGACACCGTCCGCCAGAAGATACCGGCGCCTGAGCGTAGCACCGCATGTGTTGACGGCACTGTCAGGGCTAAGGCAGGCTTTCCACAACTAGATCGTCAAACACCGCGGCACCACGACCGAAGACCGCCAACCCCGCGACACCACTCGCAAGGCTGCTGTCGCTAACCCTTCCCACCGGACGGCCGTCCACGCTAACTGTGATCGAGCCATCTTTGTATTCGGCGGCAATCGCGTAAGTCGAATTTGCCGGAACGGGTTGGCCGGCGTCTTTCGCGCTAGTTGGAATTGCTGTCCAGGGAATCAATTCCGAGTACTCGGTCTGGCCGCCGTCACCAAACAACATCCTGACCAACTT
>CAZETQ010000110.1:0-5997 GCA_964515165.1 uncultured Solibacteraceae bacterium
CGCACGCGCTGGTAGGGAGCTGCGCGCAGATCGGCGCTCGCTGCCACCTGTCCGCGGCCGCGCAAATCGGCGGCGTTTTGGAACCCGTCGGAGCCCTGCCCGTCATCATCGAGGATGAGGTTCTCGTTGGCGGCAACACCGGAGTCTACGAAGGAACGGTCGTCAAGAAACGCGCCGTACTGGGTACAGGCGTGATTCTCAACCGCTCCACGCCGGTCTACGATCTGGTGAAGGAGCGCGTCATCTCCGCCACCGACGAACTTCCGTTGATTATTCCGGAAGAAGCCGTTGTCGTGGCCGGGGCACGAGCCGTCACTCGCGGCATCGGCAAGGAGTGGGGGATTTCGGTCTACACCCCGATCATCGTGAAATATCGCGATGCGAAGACCGACGCAAAAGTCGAGTTGGAAAGCTTACTACGCTAAGCCCAATTGACTTAAGCCGTCCCCAGCAGCTCCGTTCGATACTTTGGCGCGAGTTGAAGGATTTTCTCTCGTAGAGCCACCTTCTCCTCATCGCTCAGTTCCGGCGGCGCGGCCGTTCGCGTAGGTACACGAACTCCGATCTCGCGGAAGAACTCTTCCTGGCCGGGTGGCGAACACAGGCATAACATTCGCGCGGCGTGAGATGTCACATTCCGGAACTGGTGCGGCGCATTCGCGGGGATGTTCACGGTTTCGCCAGCGCGAACGGTTATGGTTTCGCCGCGGACCGTAGCCTCGATTTCCCCCAACAGAATCGAGAACGTCTCTTCGAAGTCGTGCCGGTGCGGGAGCGGTCCGCCGCCAGGTGGAACGTGCATGTCGATCAGAGAAAACCGCCCACCGGTATCTTTGCCCGACAGCAGGATGGTGTAAGTGTTGCCTGCTACACCGAGATGTTCGGATGCTTGGTCGCCGTTCGCTTTGACTACGGCGCGGTTGACGTCGTCCGGTGGAAGAATCGGCATGGCGCTATGACGGAAGCACCGCCAATTCCGGCGTCGCTGCCGCAGCTTCGTGCAGTTCCTGCGAGATGCGCATGGAACAGAACTTCGGACCGCACATCGAGCAGAAGTGCGCGGATTTCGCCCCCTCCGCGGGCAGCGTCTCGTCGTGATACTTCCGCGCAGTGTCGGGATCGAGCGACAGGTTGAACTGATCTTCCCAGCGGAAGGCAAATCGCGCCCTGCTGAGGGCGTCGTCGCGGAGCCGCGCGGCCGGATGGCCCTTTGCCAGATCGGCCGCGTGCGCAGCGATCTTGTAAGCGATCACTCCCTGCTTGACGTCTTCGCGATTCGGGAGACCGAGGTGCTCCTTCGGTGTGACGTAGCAGAGCATCGCTGTACCGAACCAGCCGATCATTGCGGCTCCGATGGCGCTGGTGATGTGGTCATAGGCTGGAGCCACATCTGTGACCAGCGGGCCAAGAGTATAGAAAGGAGCATCCTGACAGATCTCAAGCTGCTTTTCGACGTTCACCTTGATCTTGTGCATCGGTACGTGACCCGGGCCTTCGATCATCACTTGGCAGTCGTACTCCCAGGCGATCTTCGTCAGCTCGCCCAGAGTCTCCAGTTCGGCGAACTGCGCGGCATCGTTCGCATCCGCGATAGAGCCGGGCCGGAGGCCGTCGCCGAGAGAGAAGCTGACGTCGTAGGCGCGGAGGATTTCGCAGATCTCGCGGAACCGGGTATAGAGAAAATTTTCCTGGTTATGCGTCAGGCACCACTTGGCGAGGATCGATCCGCCGCGGGAAACGATGCCCGTGACGCGCTTTGCCGTGAGCGGAATATATCCTTTGCGAACTCCGGCATGGATGGTGAAGTAGTCGACGCCCTGCTCGCACTGCTCAATCAAGGTGTCGCGATAGAGCTCCCAGGTGAGTTCTTCGGGAATGCCGCCGACTTTCTCGAGCGCCTGATAGATCGGCACGGTGCCGACGGGAGTGGGGCAATTGCGGAGGATCCATTCGCGGGTTTCGTGGATCTGGCGGCCGGTGGAGAGATCCATGATGGTGTCCGCTCCCCAGCGGATGGCCCAGACCATCTTTTCGACTTCCTCATGAATGTCGGACCGGACGATCGAGTTTCCGATATTGGCGTTGATCTTGACCAGGAAATTGCGGCCGATGATCATCGGCTCCGATTCGGGGTGGTTGATATTGGCGGGAATGATCGCCCGGCCCCGAGCCACTTCGTCACGAACAAATTCCGGCGTGATTTCGTCGGGAATGGCGGCTCCGAAGGATTCGCCATCGCGAGCCTGGTTTCGAAGATTGGAGAGACCCAGGTTTTCCCGGATCGCGATATATTCCATCTCGGGCGTGATGATTCCGGCGCGGGCATAAGCCAATTGGGTAACAGCTTTGCCAGGTTTCGCCTGGAGTGCTCCGGAAGCCGATCGTTCCACATCTTTTCGCGCCTCAATCCAAGCCTGCCGGATTTTGCCGATACCGTTGTGAACATCGACGTTGGCGTCGGGGTCGGTATGGGGTCCGGAGGTGTCGTATACGCGAAGAGGCCCCTCGCCGGACTCCGGCGCAAGGTGGATCTGCGACATCCCGACCTGGATTTCCGGAAATCGGTTGCCCGTCACATAAGTTTTGGTGGAAGTTGCAAGATTCATACGGCCTCAGTTCAATGCTAACAAGCGATAGACTATCGCCATGCGTTTTGGCTCTGTCGCTGGTTTTGCCGCCTTGCTGCTGCCGTTTTCGGGATTGGCGGAGGTGCACAACTCGTCCACACAAATTGAGTCGCGGATGAAGGAGATGATTGCCGCACGCGAAATTCCGGGAGCAGTGACGGTCGTCGCAACTCGCGAGGGCGCTCATACGCAGGCGATCGGACAGACCGGCCTGGAAGGGTCGAAGCCGATGCAGGCGAATTCGATCTTTTGGATCGCCTCAATGACGAAGCCGATCACGGGCACCGCAATTCTGATGCTGCAGGAAGCGGGCAAACTCTCGGTGGACGATCCGGTGGCAAAGTTCATCCCGGAGCTGGGGAAACTGAAGACTCCGTCGGGCCAGCCCGCGAACCTCACTCTGAAGCACCTGATGACTCACACCTCCGGTATGCCGGAGGCCACTCCCGACGAAGCGAAGACGGCTGCGAAGCTAGCGGACCTGATCCCGTTTTATCTGAACAAGCCGATGCAGTTTGAGCCGGGCAGCCAGTGGAAATACTGCCAGTCGGGCATCAATACGTTGGGCCGGATTATTGAAGTTGTCTCCGGAAAACCCTATGAAGCGTTCCTGGAAGAACGGCTCTTCCGGCCGCTGGGGATGAAGGACACCACGTTCTATCTGAGCGACAAGCAACTGCCGCGCCTGGTCACGCCGGTGAAACGGGAAGACGACGGCCGGTTGAGCGAGGCGGCGATCAGCCTGCTTCAGGGGAAATCGCCAACGTCGCGAGACCGCTACCCGGCAGCGAACGGCGGCCTATTTTCCACCGGACCGGACTATGCCCGATTTGCGCGGATGATTCTGAACGGCGGAAAGCTGGACGGAAAGGTGTATCTGAAACCCGAATCGGTGAAACAGATGACCACCATCCAGACCGGGGATCTGAAGACCGGCTTCACGCCCGGCAATGGTTGGGGGTTGACGTGGTGCGTCGTGCGGGAGCCGCAGGGCGTCACCGCGATGCTAAAGCCGGGAACGCACGGCCACGGCGGAGCGTACGGTACCCAGGCATGGATTGATGCAGAGCAAGGCGTGGCGCTGATCCTGATGGTGCAGCGATCGAACTTCGGTAACGGCGACGCTTCTCGGGTGCGGCAAGCATTTCAAGAGGCGGCGCTGGGCCAGTAACCCCTGTAACCCTTTTATAAGTAATACTTGCAACCAGCGGCACGTAACCAGCGGAAATGCTCTGGACAATTTGGGAACGATCACGATCCAACCGCTGTACGGGCCGGTTCCCGCCGATCCGCAAGTGATCCCGGGAACGGACAAGTTTACCCAGGATGACGCGCATTATCGTATCGATTACCGCCGCAGGCGGTAGCGAGCGGTGGATATTTCGAATCAGTTACAAATTCGTCAATTCTCCGTCATTCACGAAATTGAAACGCCACCTTGACGGAGTTGAAACGCGGGATTGACATGCTCTTGGGTGATGAAACACTCAAAGCTTCTGGGAACCCTCCTATGGGGGATTGGTTTCCTGGGACTGGCGTCTTCGTTGTACGCACAGAGCGATTCCACCCTGATGGGAACGGTCGCCGACACAACAGGCGCCATCATCCCCAAAGCAAAGATTTCCATTCACAACATGAAGACGGGCGCGACTCGCGACATCCAATCCGACGACGCCGGCGCTTATTCTGTCCCCGGACTGCCGGCGGCTCAATACGAAATTACAGCCATCGCGGACGGACTGGCCAAGCAGACCTATCGAGACGTGACTCTAACGGCCGGCGCGCACCGGGTTTTGAACATCGTGATGCAGCCGGCAAATGTCGCGACCGAAGTGACGGTTTCCGGCGGAGAGCTGACGACGATCGATGTCAGCTCCGCGCGCATGGGCGCGAATATCAACGAGCGCGAAGTCGCCAACATGCCGCTGAACGGGCGCCAGCTTTCGCAGCTTTATCTTCTGGCGCCGGGCGCGCAGACCGCGGGCGGCGGCAGCTATGACAACATCCGGTTCAGCGGCCGGGCAAATCAGCAGAACGCGATTCGCTATGACGGCGTCGAAGGCTCTGCCATCGTCGACGCATCACCGGGAAATCTGAACGGCGAAACCTCGACCGGTCTGCGGCTTCAATCGAGCCTGGAGAACGTTCAGGAATTCCGCGTGGATTCCAGCAACTATCCGGCGGAGTACGGCACGGGAACGGCGGGCCAGATTTCGGTGGTGACCAAGTCCGGCTCTAACAACTTTCACGGAGCACTGTTCGAGTATCTGCGCAATAACAAACTGGACGCGCGAAATTTTTTTGACGCCGAGAAATCGCCGCTGCGGTTGAATCAATTCGGAGGCTCAATCGGCGGGCCGATCAAGAAGGACAAGGCATTCTTCTTCGCGAGCGTCGAGGCTCTGAAGCAACGAGCCGGGGTGAACTTGATTTCCACCGTTCCCAGCGTCGCGGCGCGAAACCGCGCGGTACCGTCAATTCGTCCGCTGCTGGACGCGTATCCAATCGGGGAGCCGACGTCCAATCCGGATCTCGACGTAGCCAGACTGAACAGTTCCGTGGCAATTGACGAGTATTACGGCGGCGTGCGATTCGATTACAACTTCAGCCCGAAGTATATGCTGACGGCTCGGTACTTCCGCGATCAAGGCGAGTTCGTCAGCCCGATGGACGTCAGCGGAAGCACTCAGCGCGTGTATGCCAATCCGCAAAATGGCATGCTCAGCCTGCAACAGATCTTCGGTCCCGGACTTCTGAATGAAACGAAGTTCGGATTCAACGGCGCGAAGACGCGAATCAACGGCATTGCTCCGATGGTGAACGGAATCGATATGTCGGCGATTTCGGTGAGCTTCACCGGAACCGTTGCCATCCCCGGCGTCGGCGGACAGGGAGCCTCCGCCGGAGCGTCTGTGCCCGGCGGGTTGGTTCGCTCCAACAGCTCGCAGAACGGTCGCGCGCAGCCTTACACCAACTACACGATGTCCTTCATCGACAATCTATCGCTGATTAAGGGCAAGCATTCGATGAAGTTCGGCGTGGAATTCCGGCCCATCCAGATGTACACGGATCGGCTGGGCGGTACGACCTACACGTTCCCGAACATCAACGCGCTGGTGGCCAACACGCCTTCCCAGATTCAGGTGCTGGGCGACGTGAGCGCCCCGAATCCGCTGCACAACGGAATCGCGCAGAACCGCTCGCTGGCGCAGAGCTACCAGGTTTACTATGCGCAGGATGAGTGGAAGATCCGGCCGAACCTGTCGCTGAACTACGGATTACGGTATGAGTTCTATTCGGTGCTGCACGAGAAGAACGATCTCTACACGCTGTATCAGACGGGCGTGGGATTGACGACGGGGCCCTGGTA
>CAZETQ010000111.1:0-5792 GCA_964515165.1 uncultured Solibacteraceae bacterium
AGCACTGCAACAGCAAAAATCACCTGATGACCGAGGAGGAATTCGACTTCCGCCACCCCATGAACGTCGATTCCGAAGGAAATGTCATCATCGGCGGTGCCGATCTGCCGGCAACCGCCGCCGCAACGGCACAGATGGAGTTGTTTTCTCCCGATGAAACGCGAACCTGAGACAATTCACAATCGAAAGGGCATGGTGCATCTCTCCACCGCTGAGTTCGTCACCCGATTCGTTCTGGCGGCGCTGGCCGTCTGGCGGCTCACTCACCTGCTGGCGTTGGAAGATGGTCCGGGAGATGTTGTCGTCAAGTTGCGGACAAAGCTGGGAGACACGTTCTGGGGGCGCCTGATGGACTGCTTCTATTGCCTGTCGCTGTGGGTCGCGGCGCCGTTCGCGCTTTTCGTGGGCCGCACGCCGGCGGAGGCAGCGCTTTCCTGGCTTGCGATTTCGGGGGCAGCCTGCCTCTTAGAGAAAGCCACCACCGTGCCGGTAATGTTTCATCCACCAAAGGAGTAAGCCAGTATGCCTTGTTGCGGACAAAATAGACGGGCGGCTACATCCAGCCCGGCATATCCTTCGCCCCGGCCGGAGCGCCCTGCCTCACCCAATCCCGTTCCGGCCACGGTCAAAACCGTCCCCGGCCGGACCGTCGCCATCCACAACAAACGGCCAGTTCTGGTCGAAGTGCAGGGGCCCGCGACGGGCCAGCGCTACCGCTTCGAAGCCGGAGGAACGCAGGCCGTCGATAAGCGCGATGCCGACCACTTCATCGCTACCGGAATGTTTGGCCGCGCCTGGAGCTAGCGCGGCCTTTCGCCAAAGCGCCGCGGATTTCAGTATGCTTTCCTGCGATGCGCTACATGTGGATTTCCCTGCTCCTCCTGGCTGGCTGTACCAGCAAGCCTCCTGCCGAATCGCCGGATGACGGCCTGGCCGTATCGACGATCGTCGCATTCACGGAAGGACCTGCCCAAGGTCCCGATGGTCTGGTCTATTTCACCGACGTCAACAACAACCGGATTCTCCGCTTTCACCCGGACAATCGAAAGCACGAGGTCTTTCGCGCCGACGCAAATCGCGCCAACGGCTTGCTGTTCGACCTCCAGGGCCGCCTGATCGCCTGCGAGGGCTCCGATATGGAGCACGACAATCCGCGCGTCACCCGCACCGATCTCAAAACCGGAGCCGTCGAAGCCATCGCGACTCAATTCGAGGGCAAGAATTTCAACGCTCCGAACGATGTCACCATCGATGCGAAGGGCCGCCTGTACTTCACCGATCCCGCGCCCGATTCGACATCCCAGGCGCCGGCGAAGCCTCGCAACGCGACGGGAAGTCCGGGCGTGTACCGTATCGATCCGGACGGAAAGATTTCGCGAATTCTCACCGCTCCCGATACGGAATGGCCCAACGGAATCGTCATCTCGCCGGACGATAAGACTCTCTACCTGATCGAGGCGAACAAAGTAGAAGGCGGCACCCGCGCGATCCGCGCGTATGATCTGTCTCCCGAAGGCACGGTTTCCCATCGCCGTGTTCACTACAACTTTTACCCGGGCCGCAGCGCCGACGGAATGGCGATCGATACGGAAGGCAACATCTATGCGGCGGCGGGTCTGCACCGCCGCCGGGGAACGCATGAAACGCTCGACACCAAGTGCGGAGTGCACGTGATCTCGCCGCAGGGAAAACTGCTGAAATTCATCCCCATTCCGGAAGACACGATCACCAATACGGCGTTCGGCGGACCGGACATGAAAACGCTCTACATCACGGCGGGCAAGACGCTGTTCCAGATCCCGAATTCGGTTGCCGGCCTGAATCGCTAACGGAAGCTCCTGGCGCAGCGGAATCCGATATTGGGGCTGCGCTCCGCCGGGCGAGCCCAGCTTCGGTAGGCGCAGCGCAGATACTTTTCTTCATCGGCCCAGGATCCGCCGCGCAGCACGCGATACATGCCGGAGGCGGGTCCGGATGGATCTTTCGCCGGGGAGTTGGCGTAATACTCGCGCTCGTACCAGTCGGCGACCCATTCCCAAACGTTCCCGGCCATGTCGCAAAGTCCGAGCGAATTCTTCGGGAACTGGCAGACCGCCGCAGGCCCGTCGATGGCATCGAATCGGGCAAGTTTCTTCTCCGCTTTGCCATCGCCCCACGGATACATCGCGGACGCAGATAGCCCACGGCAGGCTCGCTCCCACTCCGCTTCGGTGGGCAGCCGCTTTCCGGCCCACTTCGCGAACGCGGCGGCATCCTCCCAACTGATGTCGACAACAGGAAAATTCTCCTTGCCCGCGGGGACTTCGCCTTTGGGCCAGTTGTACGGCGTGCGATGTTTCGTGGCCCGGACGAACTTGGCGTACTCGGCGTTGGTCACTTCGTGCTCGTCGAGATAGTAGGGCGTTAGGGTGATCGGACGTACCGGGCGATCGTCCTTCATCAGGTACGGCACCCATTTCAAGCCGTCGTCGGGAAGAGGGTAGTTGCGGCCCCGCGGAAACTCGCCGCCGGGAATGAAAACCATACCGGGTTCGGCGGCGAAGAGGCTCAGGACCAGGCTAAGAATAAATGGCGGAAATCTCATCCGTCGGTATGTAGCCGTTGGGGCCTAGGGGATCTACGTACGCGTAGGTCCGTCCCGAAGGAGTGTTACGGATTTCCTTCGACCAATCGATTCCCAGGGCGGAATACATCGTCGCGACGACGTTTTCGATTCTCGGCTGCTCCTTGCGGTTCCAGCCGGTCTGCACCACCTTTTCACCGTCCTTGTCGGAGCTTCCGACGATTCGCCCGGCCTTGACGCCGGCCCCGGCAAACAGCGCGGGAAATACTTTGTTGTGGTGATCGCGGCCCGCCATGTTGTTGAGCGCTCCCGGAGTGCGGCCGAACTCGCCCATCACGACAACCAGCGTTTCATCCAGCAGCGTCTGGTCCGGATCGACTTTCGATTTTGTCGTTGCGAGATCTTCCATCAGGCTGGCCAGCGCAGGATCGAATTCCTCGCAGAGCTTGTAGTGATTGCTGGGAGCCTTGTGGTCCCAGATTTGGACGTGATGATCCCAGCCGGGATGGCAGATGTGGATGTAGTGCGTGCCGGCATCGGCGGCCAATACGTTGCGGGCGAGCAGACAGGACACGCCGACGGGCGTACTTCCGTAGCGTTTCTTTTCTTCCTCGGAGATGCGGAATGCCGCGGGCCAGCGATCATCGGTGAGCAAGCGATGCGCGGTGTCGTAGAAATCCAGATAACCCGACATCTCGCGAGCGTAGGCGCTGCCTCTGGCTTTGTCCGCATCGCGAAGAGCGCTCAGCAATCGCCATCGTTCTTCGAGCAACTCCACGGCTTTCTGGTCCAGGGAATTTCCCTTCACCGCCGATTCCGGATTGATATCCACGACAGAAAATCGCGGCGGCAGAAATCCGGTAGAGAGTGCTCCGGCGGCTCCTTTTTCCAGGTAAAACGACAGGTATGTGGGAAAAGTATCGGTTTCCCGACGGCGCTTTTCGAGCTCCATTGCCACGACGGACCCGACTGACGGAATTTCCTTGGCGAACGCGAGATTGAGCTGACGTCCCGTCTGCACGTAATACTGCCCGCGAAAGTGAACTTCTTCATGACTGAGCAGCGAGCGCACGATCGCGAACTTATCGATCTGCTTCGAAATTCGAGGAAACAGCAGATTCGATAGATAGACATCGCTGGAGATCTTGCGGATATCCAGGTCTTTCGGAGTGCCGGCGTTCTCCTTGAAATCGAATCCTTCGACGTGGCTGAGCGCGCCGGAGAGCTCGTAGTAGATGACGTTGCGGGCCGATCCGCGCGGAGTGACTTTCGCTTCCGACGCTGCCAATTTTAAGGGCCAGACGGCATCGACGGAGGCGCCGAGCAGACCCAGGCCGCCGATCTTCAGAAGATCGCGACGGGCTGGAAATAGATCGCCGACAGTTCTCATGCGCGCTCCTAGTAGTTGAAAAGAAACTCGACCTGGTTGAGCAGCGCCCACTGCAGATTCTGCGCGCCCTGCTGCCGGTCTTTGCTGAGCGCATCGAGGGCAACCTTCTTTTCGTTCGCGCTGGCGGGCCGGGACAAGGTCGACAGAAACAGCTCGTCAATGACTCGCTCGTTATCGGGGTAGCTGTCCAAAAGCCGCTGCACACGGGAATCCTTCTCCGCCGTCACACGATCGGTCACGACGGGAGATTGCATCAGCAGCATGGCTTGCAACGGAGACCCGGCGGGAGCTTTGGGAGGATTGGAGCGGTTGGACTGGCCGAACGTTCCCATGAAGTGGCGAAGGTCGCCTCCGCCCACCGGTCCGCTCATCTGCATGGCCCAGCTTCGGCGCTCGCCGCGAGCTTTGAAGTCGCCGGGCCGCGATGTCGCCAGGGCGATCGAGTCGTGAATTTCTTCGGCGTTCAACTGGCGGACAAACTTGCGGGCATACAGTTTCGTATAGCTTTCCTTCCATTCGCCGCGGCCTTCGACGGGCCAGCGCGCCGAAAGCTGATAAGCGCTGGAACCGCAGATGGTGCGGAAGACGCGCTTCAGCCTGTAGCCGTTCTCCCGGAAATCCTTGGCCAACGCGTCGAGAAGCTCGGGATGCGATGCCTGATCGGACCGCGCGAGATCGAATTCGTCATAGGGCTCCACGATGCCGAAACCCATCAGTTTGGCCCAGAACATGTTTACGGTGGCCCGGGCGAATTGCGGATGCGCGGTCAGCATGCGGCCGAGAGCTTCGCGCGGCTCTTCGCCGGGGCGCGGCTTCTCGCCGGTGAGGATGAAGGCCGGGTCCGCCGCTCCGCCGAATCGCGGAACGCGGATCATGCTGGCGCCTTTGCTGTCGTATGCAGGATTGCCGTCGTCGATCAGGAATTCGCCGGATTGCGGTTTGCCGTCCTCCCAATACATCAGGTAGCGGCTGTGGCTGACGAAGGAAGCGTTGCGGTAGAAGTCGCTACGGCGCTTCTGGGACAGCCAGGTATTTACCTTTTCGAGATGCCCCTGGCCGTCGTGGCAGGAAATGCAGGAGAGATTGATTCCGAGAAAAGTTTTCGCGTACAGCACGTTCAGCTCGTCGTGGGTGTCGATTTGCTGGACCATTCCGAAGTCTTCCCCGTCGTCGGGCTGGGGCTTGCCCTGGACATGCTCACGAGCGATGACGTTCGACGCGGCGACGACGGCGTTGCTCTTGGCCGAAGCGGCGATGATGGATCGGACGGCGTCGTCATAGGGCCGGTCTACCCGCAGGTTTTCCTTCATCCAGTAATGGAACAGCTCCTGCCCGCGGCCCATTTTGCCGTTAGCCCGGAACAGGTCCATGAAGAAGTAGGCCCACTTGTCGACGAAGGCTTCACTGTCGAGTAATTCATCGATCAGCTTGTCCCGCTTGGCTGGGTCGCTACTGACGACGAATTGCCGGACTTCCTCAGAAGCCGGAATGCGGCCGGTGAGATCCAGGCTGACGCGGCGAACGAACTCGTAGTCGGTGGAAAGGGGAGCGTGCGGTACACTCTCGCGGATCATGCGGCCGAAGATCTGCGAATCGACGAAATTGCGGATGGGGACGTCGCTTTTGGCCAGCGCCCCGGCGGGCAGGCTTTTGGTCAGCCGGTCAGTGAGGCCGGCCAAATCTTTCGACGGCGCCGGCTGAAACAGGGGAGCATGCGCCTGATCGGCGATGTCCACAGGTTTCTGCTGGGCCCAAGCTACAGCTCCGGCGATGGCCGCGATCACTGCGAGGTGACGCATGTACACAACTCCTGTTGGGGCGTATGTTATCGAAAATACG
>CAZETQ010000112.1:0-4921 GCA_964515165.1 uncultured Solibacteraceae bacterium
ACGGCACCTGGACGAATCCGGGATCATAATTGACGATCCATTCCTTCAGGGCAGGAATGCCGCCGGCTTGCTGCGATCCCAGCGTCCGGCCGTGAAACGCCTTCTCGAAGGAAACAACGACGTTCTTTGTCCGGCCACCGACCTTGACGCCGTGCGCCCGGCACAGCTTAATCGCGCACTCGATGGTTTCCGACCCGGTCGTCAAGAGGAAAATCTTCTTCATCGGGTCAGGCATCAATTCACTCAATCGAGTCGCCAGACGAGCCCGGATTTCGCTCGGAAAGCAATAATTCGTCAGCAGCTTGGACTGCGCCTGGGCAACGATCGCATCAACGATCTCTTTCCGCCCGTGTCCGGCATTGGTGACGAGGACACCGCTGGACCAGTCGATCCAGCGATTCCCCCATTTGTCGTAAACCTGAAAACCTTCGGCATGGTCCCAAACCACGGGCGGCTGACCGCGCATGGCCACAGGCTCGGCATTGTGCAGCGCCTCCAAAATCGGCAGAGATTCAGGAACGGGGAACGCCGTGGCGATCCTTCGTAACTTTGTTTCGACGCGCGGCACAGCGCGCGGCGTCAGCGTATATTCACGAGCCATCATGGCGAGGATACCAACGCCGGGTACTTCGGTTGTAAAAACGACCTAGGTAGCTGTGGAGCGCTGGACCGGGTGGCCGGATTGCGTCTCAGAAGGCAGCGTGTCAATGCTCGGTCGGAGCAGCGCCGCCAGTCCCGCGCCAGCAAGCAGGGAAGGTCCGTGCCCATCCTGCACGAAGCTTAGAATGACGGCGCCGCACAGGCCGGATAGGGCGAATGCAAAATACTGCTTCGGCACCTCACCTCGATGCCGGCATACGAACAGTAGTATTGCGCCCATGATGCCGAAAATACCTGTCGATGCTCCACCGCCGTACGGTCTCCAGGCGTAATTGACGATCTGGCCGACAATGCCGGACGCGAGATACAACTCCAGCACGCGCTTCCCAAAGAGCTTCTCCCCAAGCGGGAGGAACAACACAAGAAAGGCGCCATTGAAAACGCATTGAAACCATCCATGCGGCTGGATCAGCAGCGGACTCACGATGCGCCACCACTCCCCGGCGCGAAGGGCTGGTAGATCGCGCTGAAGGCCGGAAACGATTGCCGGAAAGACAAACTGCAGTGCGGTCGTCGCAACGGTCAGACCGATGATTGCGACGCTCACTGGTGGAAATAGATTGACTTGGCCTCGCCCAAACCGGCGATACAAATACGACATGCAGATCATCGCACTTGTGGTCGTGATGCCGTTGCCAAGGAACACGACGTAAGTCATGCAGCGAGGCCCAGTATACGTTGCGGGCGTCGTTACTCGTCGCGAAAGCTCGGTGGCTCCTTGGGACGTCGGATTACCTTACATGTGGCCGAATGCTTTCGCCGACCATGACAAGTGCATGGAGCGAGTGGCAAGATTAACCCTCACGGCGCAGTCGGCAGAAGGAATGTCGCACCAGCGAACCGTTAACTCGCCGTCATCACGTCGCGGAGTTTCGCCGATAACTCCTCATATGTCATCTTCCCCGGGCGGTACATCCGGACGATGCCCTTGCGGTCCACCAGCACCAGCGTCGGAGTCGTGGAAGAACCGTAGTTCATAAACGTCTCGTTGTCGATGGGCACCGGCATGCCCGCCAGCGAAGAATAGTGCTCCGCCAGGATCTTCTCCGCGTGCTTCTTCTCCAGCGCCGGAGCCGCATCTTCACCTCGAGCGGCATAGCCGTAGTAGCGGGTCGGCGCAATGATCACCAGACCCTTCGACTCCAGCTCACTGTGTAGTTTGGCCAGAATCGGGGCCTGTGCTTTGCAGTCCCCGCACCAATGCGCCCAAAAGAACAACAACACGGTCTTGCCGCGATAGGCGGACAGCGGTTTCGGCTGGGCATTCAACCATTCCTTCGACGCCAGCGGTGGTGCCGGTGCCCCTTCCAGCGCCAGGAGGTTCAGATTCTTCTGGATCCGCGTGCGAATGGACGTATCGCGGTAAGTCCTCAGCTCGGCCTGGAGAAAGGCAACGCCCTCGCTACGGCGTCCTTGCGCGGCCAGAGACTGCGCGTGCACTTCCTGCGAAGCTCCCAGCGCAATCGGCAAACGCGGCTCCGCGTCCAGCTTGCGCTTGCTCAACTCCGCCAGGCACATCTCGCGAGTCTTCGCCGCATACTGCTCCGCTTTGTCATATTGCTTATTGTTCAAAGCTCCACGAGCCAACCACGAATAGGCCTCCAGCCACTCCGGATTTCCGCCGGATTTCGCGGCATCGTCCAGCAACTTCTCCGCAGCCGGGAAGTTCCCCTGATTCGCCAGTCCCCGGATCTCGGGAACCAGTTGAGCCCATGCCGAGCAAGCCAGCGCAACAAGAGTGAGCAATCGCATGAAGAACCTCCAAACTAAGTAATCGTTAAGCCGCCGTCCACGACGATCGTCTGCCCCGTCAGATACGACGAGCGTCCACTTGCCAACAGCACCGCGATTTCCGCAATCTCTTCCGGTTGCCCCAGATGCTTGATCGGCTGGCGCCCGACGTACTTGTCGAGCTTCGTTTCGTCTTTCCAGAAGAACTCGCTGAGCTGCGTCTGGATCAAACCCGGAGCGATCGCGTTCACCCGAACGCCTTGCGGGCCGAACTCCAGCGCATACGATCTGGTCATCATGATCAGCGCCGCCTTGGTCATCGAGTACAGAAGGCTCTCGAACTGCGGCCGGATTCCCGCAATCGACGCGATATTGATGATGGAGCCGTCACCGCGCTCGCACATGCCGGCGGCGATTCGCCGTACCAGCCGGTAGACGCTTTTCAAGTTGACCTCGACCATCTTGTCGAATACCGCATCATCGAAGGTCAGGCAGGAACCCTGCGCAATGTTGGTGGCCGCGTTGTTGACCAGAATATCGACACGCCCGAACTTCGCTTCGACGGCAGTAACCATCGATTCGATATCGTCGCTCCGTCCGACGTGGCATTGCATCGGGCTCACCCGCTCGCCTAGTTCCTGCGCCACCGGCTCCAGCGTCTCGCGCTTTCGGCCGCAAATGACAACCCGCGCGCCCTCTCGCGCAAATGTCGCAGCTATGGCCTTCCCGATTCCGCGGCTGCCTCCGGTGACGATCGCCACGCGATCCTCCAGGATCACGCCAGCAGCCTCTTGACGTAAGCCGCACTCGCTTCCAAGTCTGCGCGCTCCTTCGCTGCTGCTTGCTCTTTTGGAACCGGCGGCACGGTGAGCGGTTTGCCTTTATCGGCCAGCGCCAGAAAACGTGCCAATTCCCAGGCCGGGACCGTTCGGTAGGCGTCCCAAAATTTGGGGTCGAAAATGGGAAAGTTCCGCGCTCCCGTGACGATGATTTCCAGCGAAATCGCCTTACCCGAACACAGTGTCTTGTACTTGCGGACCCAATCGTCAATGCCGACGTTACCCTCGCCCATCCGGGTCCAAGCCACGGCCGCGCCCTCCGGAGTCCGCCACACGGCGGAGTCCCGCACATGACTTGTCAGCGCGTACGGAGCCAGGGTTTCCAGCGTCACATGCGGATCCTCCAGCACCCATAGAGGATTTCCGGAATCGATCACTGCCCCAACGAAATCTTTCCCGGACTCTTCGATCAATGTCTTCAGCTCAGGCCCCTGCATGTCGCCGGAGTGATTTTCGATCGCGACCTTGATTCCCGAATCCAGTACTTTCGACCGCATCCCGCGCAGCACCTTGGACATGGCCTCAATGTGCTGCTCCACCGGACGATCGTTCGAAGACCCCAGGAAGCACCGGACAATGGGCGACCCCAACAGTTTCGCCGCGTGGAGCATGCGGGTGAGCTGTTCTTCGGCCGTCCCCTGCTTCGGATCGAAGAGTTTCGATGTGGGACAAAGGGACCGCATACCGGCCTCGATGCGAATCCCGAGGCTGTCGGCGTGCTGCCGAACCTTTTTCAGGTGTTCATCTTCCAAATTCCCGAGAAATCGGGTCTCGGAGAAGTGCACCACCTTCGCGCCCAGCTTGGCGCAATAGTCGAGATTCTCAAACGCGGAGTATCCGGACGAACGGATACTGAACAGGTCGATGCCGAGCGGTGTGTCGCTGGAAGCCATAGCTGCATAGGCCGCGGGAGCCGCGGCGGCAAACGTCGCGAATTCCCTGCGGCGCATGACTGCTATGTTATTCGAAACCGTTCGCGGCCATGGTTTTCAGATATTCCCGGAACGGCCCGCCCAAATCTTCGCGTTTCAAAGCAAATTCGACCGTTGCTTTCAGGAAGCCCAGCTTATCCCCGGCGTCGTGGCGTTTGCCCTCAAACTTGTAACCATAGACCGGACGGAACTTTGAAAGATGCCGGATGCCGTCCGTGAGCTGAATCTCACCGATCGCTCCGGGTCCCGTCGTCTCGATGGCCTTATAGATATCGGCGGTCAGAACATATCGGCCGATAATGGCCAGGTTCGAAGGAGCTTCCTCGGCCTTTGGCTTTTCCACCATGTCGGTGATCCGGAACAGCCGGCCGTCATGGCCCTCCACCGGCTCCGCTACGACGACGCCGTAAGCCGAAATCCGGTCCTTCGGCACTTCCATCAGCGCGATAACAGGAGCATCGAATTCTTCATAGATATCCAGGAGCTGTCGCACGCAGGGACGCTCGGAATCGATCACATCGTCGGCCAGGACAACAGCAATAGGCTCATTCTCAGCCAGGTCCTTTGCGCAGAGAACAGCATGGCCCAGCCCCAAGGCTTCCTTCTGGCGCGTATAAGCGACGGTGATCATGTCCGAGATCTCCTGAACCAGCGTCAGAAGATCCTGTTTGTTCTTGCTTTTCAGCAGGTGCTCAAGCTCGAAACTGACGTCGAAATGATCCTCGATCGCGGACTTTCCGCGACCGGTAATGATGATCA
>CAZETQ010000113.1:0-4428 GCA_964515165.1 uncultured Solibacteraceae bacterium
ATGATCATCGGCAGGCGCGTGCCTTTGTTGCCGATATACCGCGCATCCAATAGGTAGCTGCCGCCGAACGCCCGCTGAATGGAGAAATTCCAGTTCTGCGCATAAGGCGGGCGCATGCCGTTTTCGACCGTCAGCACCGTTGTCGGCTGCGGGAACGAATCGAAGGTGAACGGATTTTGGCCGTTCCACGGATCGGTGAAGTTGACCGGCGGCGGAAGCTGCCGGGCCTGCGTCCAGGGCAGCGCGCTGAGCGGGGCTTGCAGCGGGCCGCCGACTCCGTTGGTGAAGCTGTCGTAGAAGATTCCGTAAGCGGCTCGGATGGAGGTTCGTCCGGAGCCAGTAGGATCCCAGGCGAAGCCGAGGCGGGGCATGAACGCTTTGCCGTAGATGGAAGCGATGCCGCTGGGGATTCCGGAGTCGCCGGGGAACAGCAATCCGCGGGGAGCATTCGGGTAGACGACCGACTGGCGGCCGGGCCACCAGGAGTTGAGACGATCGCGGATATCGGTCCACGGCGTGCTGACCTCGTAGCGCATGCCGTAATTGATGGTCAGGCGGGGACTGACTCTCCATTCATCCTGGGCGTACGCGGCGAAATCGACGTTCCGCAGACCGCGATTGAAGTCGCCGCCTCCCTGGAAGAACACGACGGGAAATCCGACCAGGAAGCTGCCCAGGGAGTCGCTGATGGGAAATGGCGCGAAGACAAAGAAGCCGTTCGCTGCGATCCCCTGCGCCATGTTGATCTGGTTGCGCCGGAAATCGACACCGAACTTCAGGCTATGCCCGCCGGTGACGTGCGAGATCGAGTCCTGAACCTCGTATGTGTTTTGGGTGGTCACGCGGGGGCCGGTGATGGGGTTGCCGATGCTGGCATATCCGCTGACGATGAAGAACGGCGGACCCTCGGCGGCGGCGAGCGTGCTGCCGTAGTTGAAACCAAGCTGCTGCGGCGTAGTGCGGTTGATCGGGTTGTTGGTGTCGAAGACGTTCCGGTAGAAGCCGACTCGCGCGATGTTGACGGTAGCGCTTCCAAAGGTGTGAGTTTCCGAGATGGTCGCGCTGTGCGTGCCGATGTCCTCGCCGACGGGGAAGCCGGGGACGTTCGCGCCGGAGATCGAAAGCGGATCGATATTGTCCGTGACCGAGCGGGCGTAGCGAACGGTGAATTGGTCACGCTCGCTGAAGATGTGGTCGTAGCGAAAGCCCCCCTGGTCCGCGTTGTTGTTTTTCACCTGGGTGGTGATGAACAGATTCGGACCGGCATTCGGCGACGGGTAGTACTGCATCAGCTGCTGCGCCACGGGATTGATCATCTGCGCGGGAATCTGGTTATCGGGGAACGGTTGGCCGGTCAAGTAGTTGATCAGCGGAATGGGCTGGCCGGTTTGCGGATCGCGCAGACCCGAAAAATCGCCGCGCTTCTGCGCATCGCTGGGGACGGTGGCGCTTTGGGTGACTCCCTGGCGGTTGCGGAATCCTTCGTAGTGAGCGAAGAAGAAGTCTTTGTTCTTACGAATGGGTCCGCCGATCGTGCCGCCGAACTGGTTTTGCTTGAGAGGCTCCACTTGGGAGGCGAAGAAGTTGCGGGCGTCCAGTTTGTCGTTGCGAAGGAACTCGTAGACGGTGCCGTGGAAGGCATTGCCACCAGAACGCGTCACGACGGTAGTGGTCGAGCCGCTGGTGCCGCCGAACTCGGGCGGGGCGGTCTGGGTGAGGATGCGGAACTCCTGGATGGCGTCGACGGGAGTTTTCAGGGTGTAGCCGCCATCGACGCGGTTGACGTTGGTCACGCCGTCGAGCAGGTAATTGTTGGACTCCGGACGCTGGCCGTTGACGGCGTAAGCCTGTCCGGCGCGCAGCGGTCCTCCGGCCGTCTGGAGTCCCTGCGTGAGCGGCGCGGCTCCCGGCTGGAGCAGCCCGAGCTGGGTGAAGTTTCGGCCGTTTAAGGGAAGGTCGACCAACTGGCGGCCGGTGACGACATTGCCGATGACGTTGGAGCTGGAGTCGACGAGAGATACATCGGCTGTCACATTGACTGTGTCCTTCTCACGGGCCAGCGGGAGCTCTATGTCGATGCGCGCGCTTTGGCTGACGTTCAGCTCGATGCCTTCCTGGGAATACTTCGCGAAGTTTGCGGCCGTCACCTGGAGCGTGTAGTCTCCTGCCGGCAGCAGCAGCCGGTACATGCCGGAACTCGAAGCTGTTTGGGTTTGCTGATAGCCGGTGCGGGTGTTTACGGCGTGGACCGAGGCTCCGGCGATGGCCGCACCGCTCGGATCGGTGATTTGGCCTGACAGGGAAGCATTGGTGTCCTGCGCCCAAAGGCCGGCGGACACAGCAAGCACAACAATAATTCTGTTCATAGACCCCGAATCGGGGTGAGTATATGAGCCACAATAGGGGACAAACAATACTTGGAAAGCATTACCAGAGCCGTCCCATGCCGAAGAACAACCGTCGAGATTTTCTGCGATCCGCGGCCAGCGCCGCAGCCCTTGCCGCTTTTCCGCCCGCCATCCGCCGGGCTTTAGCCATTCCGGCCGCGCAGCAACACGGCAGTATCGAGGATGTCCAGCACGTTGTGATCCTGATGCAGGAGAACCGGTCGTTCGACCACTACTTCGGCACGATGCGGGGAGTGCGAGGGTTTGGCGACCGGCACCCGGTTCCTCTCGCCAGCGGCAAGCCCGTCTGGTATCAATCCGACGGGGTGAAAGAGATTCCTCCGTACCACCTGGACAGCAAGACGACTAGCGCGATCAAGGTGCCGGGAACGCCTCACGGGTTTTCGGATTCCCAGGCGGCGTGGAATCAGGGCAAGTTCGGCGAATGGCCCCGGTTCAAGACGAAGTATGCGATGGGCTATTACGAGCGGGAGGACATTCCTTTTCAGTTCGCGCTGGCCGAGGCGTTCACGATTTGCGACGCCTACCACTGCTCCATCACGACGGGGACCGATCCGAACCGCATCATTTTCTGGTCCGGATCGAATTTCAATCCGGACGTTTTGGCGCGCGGGGAAAACTGTACCGACGCCGACTCGGAACCGAACAATCTGCGCTGCTGGATCAAGGGAGCTCTGCCGGAGCCGGGATATACGTACCAGGGCTCGGCGTTTCGGTGGCCGACGATTCCCGACGTCTTGGAGAAGGCGGGAATTTCGTGGCGGTTCTACCAGGATCCGAACAACAACTGGACAGGGGCGATGCACGGCTGCCTGGCGTTTGAGAGTTTCCGGGCTGCCGGAATGGACACGCCGATCTACAAGAAGGGCATGGCGCATTGGTCGCTGGAACGATTCGCGGAAGATGTCGCCAAGGGCGAGTTGCCGCAGGTTTGTTGGGTGTTGCCGCCTTCGGTCTGGTCAGAACATCCCGGGGCGTCGAGTCCGCTGGAGGGAGCGGAGTTTACGGCGAAGGTGCTGAATGCTCTAACGGCCAATCCGGAGGTCTGGAGCAAGACGGTCTTCTTGCTCACGTTCGATGAAAACGACGGGCAGTTCGATCATGTGCCGCCGCCCGCTGTCCCTTCCTATCATCTCGACGGAAGCCTGGCCGGGAAGTCCACGATGGACCTGACGGGAGAGTATTTTTCGGATCCGGAGGGAAAGTACATCCATGCGGCCGATACGATTTCCGGGCGCGTGCGGCCCTGGGGGTTGGGTCCGCGAGTCCCGATGTACATCGTCTCTCCCTGGAGCAAGGGCGGCTGGGTGAATTCCCAGGTGTTCGACCATACTTCCGTGGCCCAGTTCCTGGAGCGGCGTTTTCGCATTACGATGCCCGCGATCAGTCCGTGGCATCGCGTCGTGAGCGGCGACCTGACCACAGCGTTTGATTTCGTGAATCCGAACGGCTCGCCATTTCCACAGCTGCCGGATGCGAGCGGCTCCGTTCAAGCCGTAGCCGTGCACAGCAAGCGTCCCAAGCCGGATCCTCCGGAGAATCCACTGGCTCCGCTGCAGGAATCGGGAGTGCGGCAGTCGCGGGCGCTTCCGTATCAACTGGAAGTGGAGGGGAACGCTCTGCTGGATGAGCGGTTTGTCCTCAATTTCCGGAATGACGGCTCCCAGGGAGTGGTGTTTCATGTCTACGACAAGCTTCATCTCGACAGGATTCCCCGGCGGTACACGGTGGAGGCGAATAAGTCGCTGAACGATTCCTGGAGTTTGTTGGACGGTAAGTATGACTTGCAGATTCACGGTCCGAACGGATTCCTGCGCGAGTTTCGCGGCGAGTTGAGCGGATCCAGCCCACAACTGGAGGTCCGGCTGGCTTATGATTCATCGCGCGGGCAAGGATTCCTGCGGGTTCGAAATGTTGGCAAGAGTTCGCCGAAGATCCGGATTCAGTCGAATGAGTATTTCGACTTTGTCCAGGATGTATCGATTGACCCGAGAGAGGTGTATCAACATTATTGGTCCGG
>CAZETQ010000114.1:0-2880 GCA_964515165.1 uncultured Solibacteraceae bacterium
GGGACGTACCGGCTTTTGGGAGAAGGCTCGGCGGAAGATCAGCTGGCCCGCGGGGATTTTAAGTTCCACCTGAATGGGGAGAAGCTCCGCGGAGATTATGCACTTGTCCGGATGAAAGACCGCAAGACCGGCGGCGAAGGCAACGAGTGGCTACTGATCAAGAAAAAGGACGCGTTCACCCGCACTCCCTACGACATTGAAGAACACAGTTGGAGCGTCAAGTCGGGCCGCACGCAGGAAGAGATCGCGCTGGAGCTCGCTGCCAAGCCCATTGTGAAAATGCCTTCAACGATCGCGCCGATGCTGGCTCAGCTCAGTTCGGACCTGCCCAGCGGCCCCGGCTGGCTCTACGAGATCAAATGGGACGGCGTACGGTCTATGGCTTTCATCGAAGAAGGCAAAGTCCGGCTGACCGGCCGCAAAGGCAATGACATCAGCCGCTCCTATCCGGAGTTGGCTGCCCTTGCAGAATGTGTGGGAGGACGCTCCGTCATTCTGGACGGTGAAATCGCCGTGCTGGACGACAAGGGCCGCCCCAGTTTCGAGCGTATCCAGCCCCGCATCATGGCCGTCGATGCAGGCGCGATCCGGCAGCACGTGAGCTCGCGGCCGGTGATTTTCTTTGCCTTCGATCTGCTGTATCTCGATGGTCGCGACCTTCGGGGAAGTCCGCTGCGGGAGAGAAAGCAAAAGCTGGCGACCATCCTGACTCAGTCGAGCATCGTCCGGCTTTCGGAACACTTCGATGGTCATGGAGCCGAGCTACTGAATGCGGCCCGGCAGCAAGGCCTGGAAGGTGTTGTCGCCAAGCGCGCGGATAGTTTCTACGAGTCCGCACGCAGCCGCGACTGGCACAAGGTGAAGGCGGTCCGCGACCAGGAGCTGGTGATTTGCGGGTTCACCAAGGGCGAGCGCGACTACTTCGGATCCCTGCTGCTGGGCGTCTGGGACGGAGGCGTTCTGCGTTATGCGGGCAACGTCGGTACCGGCTTCGACAATGCGCTGATGAAACAGATTCACGCTCTGCTGAAGGCGAGGACCATCGATCGTTCCCCATTTCAGGAGGTGGTGAAGCTGCCCCAACCCATCACTTGGGTTCGTCCGGAGCTGGTGGCCACGATCAAATATCTCGAATGGACGGCCGACGGCCGGCTGCGCGCTCCGGTGTTTGTGGGACTGCGAAATGACATCGATCCGTCCGAATGCGTCAGATCGCCCGCGCCTCCGGCGGAAACCCGCCAAGCCTTGCTTCCGGCCGATAAGGACGAAGCGGCAATTGAAGTGGATGGCCACAGAATGCGGATCAAGAACCTGAATAAGGTCTTCTATCCGCCCAGCGAGTTCAACGACAAGCCGTTTTCGAAACGCGATGTCATCAACTACTACGACGCCATGGCGGAATTTCTGATTCCCTATTGGCGGGATCGCCCGCTCTCGCTTCGCCGCTATCCCGACGGAATCCACGGCGAAGCGTTTTTCCAGAAGAATGCAGAAGGACTGCCGGATTGGATCCGGACAACCACGCTCGAAGAAGGAAATGAAGTAAAGGTCCGCGTCGTCGGGAACGATCGTGCGGAGCTGGTCTACCTGGCCCAGCTGGGCTGCATCGATCAGAATCACTGGATGAGCCGGGTCGATTCACTGGATACTCCGGACTTTCTCTTGATCGATCTCGATCCGCAGGAATGCAGCTTTGACAAGATTATCGAAGCCGCGCACGTGGTTCGCCGAACATTGGAGACCGTCGGATTGACCGGCTATCCCAAAACAACAGGCGGCGACGGGATGCATGTCTACGTCCCGCTGGAGCCGGTCTACACTTACGAGCAATCGAAGTCATTTTGCGAAATCATCGCCCGTATCTGCGCTTCGGAACGGCCCGAGCTGTTCACAACGCCCCGGGCAGTTTCCAAGCGCGACAAGGACAAAGTGTATTTCGACTACCTGCAAAACGGACGGGCGAAGACCATTTCGGCCCCTTACGTTCTTCGCGCTTATCCCGGTGCTCCCGTAGCAACTCCTCTGGACTGGAGCGAGGTCAAGACGGGAATTCGTCCCCAACAATTCCACATCCGCAATTCCCTGGATCGCTTCCGCCGTACCGGCGACTTATTCAGCGGCGTGCTGACAAAGCCGCAGCGTCTGGAAACGGCTTTGGAGCGCGTCGCTTCCTACATGGCCCAGAAGCAGACCAGGAAGTAGCGGAGTGGTTCACGCTCTCGACGGTTTCGCGCGAGGTGTTTCCGCTAGCGGCTCGACAATCAGCCGCGAGCCGCTCTGGCGAGTGAAGTACGTCCAGGCCCACTGCGTCATGACGCGCAGACGGTTTCCAAACTGAGCCAGATATGCCAGGTGGATGGTCGCCCAGATGATCCAAGCGACATATCCCGACCATCGGATTTTTCCGATCTCCAGCACGGCGAAGCCGCGCCCGATGACCGCCATGTTTCCAATGTCGAAATAACGAAACGGGCCGGCGGGAGTGCGGCCTTCCAACCGGGCACGGATGACCTTTGCCACATACCGGCCTTGCTGCATGGCCACCTGGGCCACACCGGGCAGCGGCTTTCCATCCTCCTCGAAATTCGCCGTATCGCCGACAACGAAGATCTCCGGGTGCCCTGGAATACTGCAGTCCGGCTGGACTTTGACTCGCCCTGCGCGATCGGGAGTAGCGCCCAGCCATGCCGCGGCGGGGGAAGGTTCCACACCGGCGGTCCAGATCACGGTGCGGCTTTCGATTTTCCTGCCTCCGACAATCACGCCGGTTTCGTTGACATCCTCCACTCGAGCGTTGGTCATCACCTCGACGCCCAGTTGTCCCAGCCGCCTTTCCGCCTTCGAGGAAAGGTCCGGAGCGAACGTTGCCAGAACGCGCGG
>CAZETQ010000115.1:0-2520 GCA_964515165.1 uncultured Solibacteraceae bacterium
CATTCTCAAAAAGATCGCTCGCTTTTGTTTGCGAACTTCTGACTCAGGACACTAGAGCGTCACCCGATTTGTTTCTTGGTGGGGACTACCAGGGCGTATAACGGCCCCTCGGTCTTACTTCAATCCCGCCAAACTCGCGTGCCCGAACATCAGGCCCTGACGCGGCAAACAACGCCACGAGAGGACACCATCGGCTCCCGACGTGGCAAGCGTGCAAAGATCTACTCCAACGCATACAACCCCACATCAATCGCCCGAGCGCGCTCCTTCTGCTCCACCACCACCGCCAGCGTGTTCCTGCCTTTCCGAATCAAGCCGGCGTGACGGCTCAGATCCAAATGCCCGTAATGCCGCGACGTCGTGCTGTCCGGGCTGAGTTTCAGGATCTCCGTTCCATTCAAATACACCGCTCCGCTGCCTACCCGAGTGAACATTACCATCCACAAATTCTTTGGAATCTCCGCTACATCGAAAGTCCGGCGGAGCCATAGCTTTTCCCCTTCCCACGGAGTTCCCGCCAGCTTCCGGTCTCGCGCGGCGTGGAAGGGTGCGGGCGCGGATTGCCAGGCAGAATCGTGGAAGCTGTCGGAAGTCCAGTCTTCCGAGGGCTGGGACTTAGAGAAGCGCCACTGCTGCGCCGAGTGCTCGGAGCTGGGGCAGAGAACCTTTGCGACGACATCAGCCTTGTAAATCCGGTCATGCAGCGCCGCCAGCGCGGGAACATCGAACTTCACCAACTGCCGGTCATAAGTCGCCAGCCCGTTCACTTCGCCTTCCACGTCGGTGGTCTGCGTATAGATCGCCGCCGACAACCCATGTCCCAGCAACCCGAACAGATTGCCGGTCACCTCCTGATACTTGCCATTCACGGCTTCTCGCGAGGTCAGCGTGCGGTAGCCCCAGTTCCGCTTATTCCACCACAAGTGATCCTCCACCGGCCATCCCAACCCGCCGTACTCGCCCAGGACGATGGCCCTCGCATTGCCCGCCGCTTCCGCTCCGGGGCCGGGATACATGTGAGTGTCGTAGACATCGCCGACGCCGCGATCGGTCCAGCCGCTGGGAGAATCGACCAGCCGCGAAGGATCGTACTTCTTCACCCAATCGGTCACCCGAGCCGTGTCATACTGCCCCCACCCTTCGTTGAACGGCACCCAGAAGACAATCGACGGAAAGAACGCCAGCGAGTCCATCATCTCCTTCAATTCCGCTTCGAATTGCTTGGCGGAGTCGGCAGGCCGTGGAGCATCCTTCGCATCCAGCGGTTGCACGAACAGGCGGTTCGGACCATTGCCGCCCAGAAACGCGCTCGGCATGTCCTGCCACACGAGCAATCCCAGGTTGTCGCAATGCCAGTACCATCGGGCCGGCTCGACTTTCACATGCTTGCGCGCCATGTTGTAACCCAGCTTCTTCGTCATCTCGACATCGAATAGCAGCGCGGAATCCGTCGGCGCGGTGTAGAGCCCATCGGGCCACCATCCTTGATCCAGCGGGCCTATCATGAAGTACGGCTTGTTGTTCAACTGGATCCGCAGCCGCCCATGCCGGTCGTTCCCCAGCGAGACCTTGCGCATCGCAAAGTAGCTCTCGGCTTCATCGACGTTCCGGCCCCCCTGCGAGACGCGCAATCTCAGCTTGTACAGATGGGGTGATTCCGGCGACCACAGTTTTGGCGAAGGGACGCGAATCTCCAGGTCGGATCCTACAGCGCCTTGCGCGCGCCCGATTTCCCGATCTCCGTCCACGGCTACCGCTTCCACCCGCGCTCCGGCGGAGCCTGTAGTCTTGATGCGCACCACTCCGCGATCGATATCCGGAATGGGCGTCACTGCCGTGATCGCGGCCGGGGCAACCGGTTCCAGCCAGACGGTCTGCCAGATTCCGGAGACGCTGGTGTACCAGATTCCCTCCGGTTGGCTCACCTGCTTTCCGCGCGGCTGTGTCCAGGAGTCGCTGGGATCGGTGACGGCGACGATCAGTTCCTGCTTTTCCGGCTTACCCAGAGCGTCGGTGATGTCGAAGGAGAACGGAGTGTATCCGCCCTTGTGCTCGCCGACTTGCTTTCCGTTCACGAATACCTTGGAGTGCCAGTCGACGGCGCCGAAGTGCAGCACGACGCGCCGGTCGCGCCAGTTCTGGGGGACGGAAAAGCTTCGCTTGTACCAAAGCTGCTGGCTGGGGCTCAGCGGTTTCTTCACTCCCGAAAGCGCCGACTCCAGCGGAAACGGGACCAGGATCTCACCCGCAAACTGTGCGGGCTGGGCAGCTTCCTTCGGCGCGATCGCATACGACCACAGACCGTTCAGATTCTGCCAGTCCTTTCGGACAAGCTGAGGCCGCGGATATTCCGGCAGGACCTTCGACGGCTGAACCTCTTTCGCCCACCGGGTCATCATGTGACCGCCGACGGGCTCCCATCCAAAAGCCGATAGCGAAAGCGCCGCAACAGCGCCAGACAAACAGAGCAATTGTCTCTTCATACTTGTCAACCGGGACTCTTCGAGAATATGACGTTTG